>CAZRFN010000005.1:0-23210 GCA_964599335.1 uncultured Acidibacter sp.
CGATGGCGAGCGTCTCGTGGGCTTCCTTGCTGATCGAGCCGTAGCTCATGGCGCCCGTCTTGAAGCGCTTCATGATGCTCTCGATCGATTCCACTTCGTCGATCGGAACCGATTCACCCTTCTTGAAGTCGAGGAGCCCCCGCAAGGTCGAGAGATTCTTCGCGCGGTCGTCGATCAGCTCGGCATACGATTTGAACGTCGCATAGCTGCCCGTGCGAACAGCCTTTTGCAGGCGATGAATGCTCTCGGGATTGAAGACGTGGAACTCACCGTCGGCACGCCACTGATATTGCCCACCGGTCGGCAGCACTTGATCGCCGGCGGGTCTATCGGGGAATGCCGCGTTGTGGCGCATCAGCACCTCGGCTGCGATCGTATCGAGCCCGATGCCGCCGACGCGTGAGGCCGTGCCGGTGAAATATTCGTCGATCACGTCCTGACGCAGACCGATCGCTTCGAACACCTGAGCGCCGTGATAACTCTGCACCGCCGAGATGCCCATCTTGGACATTACTTTGACCACACCCTTGGTCGCCGCTTTGGCAAAGTTGGCGCAGGCCAGTGTGTGATCGACATTGGGTAACAGGTTGTCGCGGATCATGCCGTCGAGGGTTTCGAAAGCGAGATACGGATTGATGACGCTACAGCCGTAACCGATGAGCAGCGCGAAGTGGTGAACCTCGCGCGCCTCGCCGGTTTCGATGGCGAGCGAGACTCGCATGCGCAAGCCTTCGCGAATCAAGAAATGATGAAGCGCCGAAACCGCCAGCAAAGACGGAATGGCCGCCATCTCGCGCGTCACTCCACGATCGCTCAGGATGAGGATGTTGACTTCGTCTTCGGTGATGAGCCGACGGGCCTCGGCACGCATCTGCTCGATCGCCTTGGCGAGACCCTCTTCACCACGGGCCGCGCGGAACAACAACGGCACCGTGCCCACTTTGAGGCCCGGTAACGCCACGCGACGGATCTTCGCGAACTCTTCGTTGGTGACGACTGGCGCCTTGAGCTCGATGCGTCGGCAGTCCGTCGGTTTCGGATCGAGCAAGTTCCCCTCGGAACCGAGCCACACATCGGATGAGGTGATGATCTCTTCGCGGATGCTGTCGATCGGCGGGTTCGTAACCTGCGCGAACAGCTGCTTGAAATAGTCGTAGATGAGACGCGGTCGCTTGGAGAGCACGGCAAGCGGCGTATCGTTGCCCATCGAGCCCACCGCATCGACGCCATCTCGGGCCATGGGGGTCATCAAGATGCGCTGATCTTCGAAGCTGTAGCCGAAAGCGACTTGTCTCGCGAGCAGCAAGTCGGGTTCTGGCGCCGGCAATTGCGGCGCAGCGGGTAAATCTTTTAGATAAACGAGGTGTTCGGCAAGCCAGTCGGCATAAGGCCACTCATTGCAAACCGAGCGCTTGATCTCTTCGTCTTCGACGATTCTTCCTTGGTCGGTGTCGACCAAGAACATGCGTCCCGGCTGCAGGCGACCCTTTCTCTCGATCTGCTCTGCCGGAATGTCGAGCACTCCAGCTTCGGAAGCGACGACCACCATGCCATCTTTGGTGACGTAGTAACGACCCGGACGCAAACCGTTACGGTCGAGCACGGCACCGATACGGACGCCATCGGTAAAAGAAATGGCGGCCGGGCCGTCCCAGGGCTCCATCAAGCTCGAGTGGAACTGATAGAACGCCTTGCGAGCCGGGTCCATCGACTCGTGCTTCGACCAAGGCTCCGGGATCATCATCATGATGGCATGAGGCAGCGATCGCCCCGAGAGCACCATAAGCTCGAGCACGTTGTCGAACATCGACGAGTCGCTGCCATTCACGTTGACGATGGGCGCGAGCTTGCGCGTGTCGTCACCGAACAGCTGAGATTCGAGTAACGCCTCACGTGCGCGCATCCAGTTGATGTTGCCGCGCAGCGTGTTGATCTCGCCGTTGTGCGCGATGTAGCGGTAAGGGTGGGCGCGATCCCAGCTCGGAAAGGTGTTGGTCGAAAAGCGTGAGTGGACGAGCGCGATCGACGTTTCCATCAACGGGTGACGTAAGTCGGGGAAATACTGATCGAGCTGCATCGTGAGCAGCATTCCCTTGTAGACCAACGTCTTGTGGGAAAGGCTCGCGACATACCAATACTCAGCGCCGCCGATCGTCGAGACACGAATTTCGTTGTAGGCCCGCTTGCGGATCACATAAAGCTTGCGCTCGAATTCGTCGGCGTCGGCGGTGTCGGGCCCACGCTGCACGAACACCTGGCGCATGAAGGGCTCACTCACTCGAGCGGTTTCGCCGAGCATGGAGTTATCGGTCGGCACCGTACGGCCGCCGAGATAGATCTGCCCTTCCGACTGCACGACTCGCGCAAAAATTTCTTCGATGCGACGGCGCTGGGTCGCATTGCGCGGCATGAAGATGAGTCCGCAGGCGTAGTCGCCCGGCTCCGGCAAGGTGATGTGTGATTTCTTCGCCGCGTCTTTCAAGAAAGCGTGCGGCATCTGCAGGAGTACGCCGGCACCGTCGCCGGTGTTGACCTCGCAACCACAGGCGCCTCGGTGGTCGAGATTCTTCAGAACCTCGATCGCATCTCGCAGCACCTTGTTGGATTTGCGGCCCTTGATGTCGACGACGAACCCGAAGCCGCAGGCGTCGCGCTCGTTCTGGGGGTCGTACAAGCCCTGTTTGGCGGGCCGGGCGGATCGGGCGCGGTGGCCCGGAATGTTTTGCGTTGTCATGGTCTCTCCAAACCCCTCGAGGCGACTATAACCACCGGTCCCGACTCGATAAAAGGCTTTTACTCAATTTGACTCATGCAAATGAGTCAAACAAACTACTTGCATGACAAAGCGACTCCAAGTTCTTTTCGACGATGGGGAATACGCCGCCTTGCAGGCGGCGGCAGCTAGCCGAGGCATGACGGTCGCCGAATGGGTTCGGCAGGCGCTCTCGGCAGCACGGCGAGAAGCCTCCACCGCCGATGTCGACCGAAAACTCGCCGCCATCCGCACGGCCGTTCGGCATACCGCCCCCGCCGGCACCGTCGAGCGACTGATCTCCGAAACCGAGCGGGGTTACGGAGCAGGGGTCGAGGCCACCTCGGGCAACGGGGGCTACTGATGGTCTTCATCGACACCAGCATCCCGATGTACCTCGTCGGGGTCGCTCACCCCAACAAGGCGGATGCCCAGCGTCGACTCGAAACCCTCGTCACCCAACGCGTCCGTCTCGTCACAGATGCCGAGGTGCTGACGGAGATCCTTCATCGGTACACCTCGATCGAGCGCCGCGGCGGAATCCAACCGGCGATCGATGCGCTACTCGGCGTCGTCGACGAAGTCGTCGCCGTCGATCGCGAGACCATCGAGCGAACCAAGCAGCTGGTGCTGCAATACCCGACGCTGCCGGTTCGAGCGGCGCTGCACGTCGCCACGATGCAGCGTCACGACATCGAGACGATCCTGAGCTTCGATCCGGCCTTCGATCGGGTGCCGGGGCTGACCCGCCTGCGCTGATCAGAACGGGATCGGCTGTCCGTCCCAGGCCCAGAGCCGACCGCTATCGGCGACGGTGAGTTGATCGACCACGCGCAGCAGTGCGAGGGCCGACATCGAGGGCGTGAACAGCTTGCCGGGGGCAACGGCCGTCTGGAACGGTTTCGACAATCGGGTGTCGACCGTGCCGGGGTGCAGGCCGACGCAGATGGCTTGCGGATTGCGCTGACGCAACTCGATGGCGAAGTTTCGGACGAGCATGTTGAGGGCGGCTTTCGAGGCGCGGTAGGCATGCCAACCGCCGAGCCGGTTGTCCTCGATCGACCCGACCCGCGCCGACAAGCACGCGAAGACCGACTTCGCATCTCGACGCAAAAGGCCGAGCGTGTGCTTGGCGATCAGCGCAGGACCGGTCGCATTAAGGGCAAACGCCCGCGCCAACGCAGCCGGATCGAGACTCCGCCAGCTTTTCTCGGGCTGCTGGTCGGTGGAATGCAGCACGCCGGTCGCGACGAATACGAAATCGAGCGGCCCCTCGGCGCCCGCCGCAGCCGCCACGGCAGCGATGGACGCCTCGTCCTCGAGCTCGAAACGCCAAGGCGCCTCGGCGCTGCGCGAGGCGGCGTACACACGGCCCATGCGCGGATGCGAACGCAAAATAGCGGCACAAGCGGCACCGATTCCGCCGCTGGCGCCAAACACCAGCGCTCGCATCGGCGTCGCAAAACTCCCGAGCTCGGGCGCCGTCTCGTTCGTCATGCTCCAGCACTCCAAAAAAATTTTTCCAAAGGTATTGCACTTGGGGTCGGTGTGCCTTACTTTTCGCGCGCATTGCGAGGTGTAACAAGTAGAGATGAAAAGACACGTAGCGTCGCAATCCGACGAACCTGGACCCCGTCTCCTCAAGGTCAACCAATACCTCGAGAAGAATTTTCCCGATTTTTTCGCGGAAGCCCGTTTCGACGTCGGTGACGACGACTATTTTCTCTACAGTCGTTTCGGCCAGTACCTCGCCCGTTCCATCGAAAATCGCCGCGCCCCGCGCTCCAAGATCTACCGCGGTTTCACCGTTCTCAACAAGATGGCTGCTGTGTCCCGCAAAGACCCGCAGGTCCGTCGCATGCTCGTCTCGGGCCCGCTTGAGCACTTGATCGACGCGCCGAAGGCTCGTGCTCTGGCCATGAAGCGTCTGTCGCCCGTCGCGCAGGGCTACCTCGAAAGCCTCTGCGAATGACACCGGACTACGGCGCTCACGCCCGCTTGGGTGTGGCAGTGCCGCAGGCCAATCCCACGGTTGAACCTGAACTGCGAGCCCTCTTGCCCGAGGGCGTCGCGATCTACGCCACGCGGCTGACACACCAAGCCCCGGACGTCGAGACTCGACTCGATCACTACATTCGCCATATCCCCGAGGCGATGGCAACTTTCGGTCATCTTCGACTCGCCGCTTTCGGCTTCGGTTGTACCGGCTCGAGTTATAGAGCCGGGCCCGAGCTCGAAGATCGGCTGTGCGTCGAGGCGAGTCAGCGAAATGGAGTTCCCGTCCTCACCGCGGCGCAGGCGATCCGACAGGCACTACAAACACTCCGTGTCCGACGAATCGCGCTGATCTCGCCGTATCCGGTTTCGCTCGCTGAAGCGGGCTACGACTACTGGGCGCGCGCAGGCATCGACATCGTCGCCAAAGTTCGCGTCGACCCCACCCTTACGGATACGCATGCCATCTATGAAATGACGAGCGATCATGCGATGACAGCGGCTCGTGGGCTCGCGCTCGAGGGCGCCGAAGCCTTGGTGATGAGCGGCACCGGGATGCCGACGCTTCGAGCCCTGCGTGTTCTGCGCAACGAGCTGCAGATTCCGGTGTTGTCGTCCAACCTGTGCCTGGCCTGGGGGTTGTTGCAAGTCGCCGCCCCGAATCTTCTACCCCCGCAACCTGCAGGCCTGCTCTGATGAGTCGACGAGTCATCTTCGATTGCGATCCAGGTGTCGACGATGGCGTTGCGCTACTGCTCGCGTTCTCGGCCAAGACGGAAATCGATTTGCTCGGCATCACCACCGTGGCGGGCAATGTCTCGGCGGAGCTGACGGCACGAAACGCATGCTTGATCCGTGATATCGCAGGTCGAACCGATGTTCCGGTTTTCGCCGGCTGTACGAAGCCGCTCTTACGAGAGCCGGTCGAGGCAGGGCACTTTCATGGCGAGTCGGGGCTGGGCGATTTGCCCATCGGCACACCCAACCGAGGCGCTGCCCCCGAACATGCCGTCGACTTCATCGTTCGCACGTTGTGCGATGCGGCCCCGGAGAGTATCTCTGTCGTGATCACGGGCCCGATGACCAATATCGCCACCGCTCTAGCTCGCGAGCCCCGATGCCTGAAGAGCATCAAAGATTTCGCCATCATGGGCGGCGCGCGGAGCGAGGGTGGGAATATCACCGCCTCGGCCGAATACAATATTTACGCCGACCCCCACGCGGCCCAAGCCGTGTTCAATGCAGGTCCGCGGGTCTGGGCGTTCGGGCTCGATGCGACCCACCAGGTGCGCGCCACTCCGGCTCGCACTGCAGCCATTTCGGCGATCGGCTCGCCGATCGCATGCGCCGCAGCAGAGCTCATCCAATTTTCGAACGCGCTGCCCGCCAACGGCCCGCGAGCGCAAGGGTCGCCGTTACACGACCCCTGCCCCGTCGCTTGGCTTCTGAAACCCGACTTGTTCGAGTTTCGTCCGTGTCATGTCGATGTAGAAACCGAGTCGCGCCTCACTCTCGGGCATACGGCCGTCGAGTTTCGCGCGAGCGCGGGTCGCGCGCAGAACGTGCAATGGGCCGTGCGCGCTGAATCAGAGGGCGTTTTTTCTTTGATTAATCGCGTTTTTACTGGTCGCGTTTTTCAGGCCTGAAGCCACAGCGTTGCGCTGATCGCGATTACGATCGCAGTCGAGATGACTGCCAGCCAAAACCACTTGCGGTGTCTCGGCTCGACACCCGACACCTCGGCGGCCGCTGCGCGAACCAGAGATGGCGTGATTTCGTGACGATCTTTGGCGTAGGCGCCAAGCATCGCACGATCGGCAATGACGTTGATCAATCTCGGCAGGCCACCGGCCTGTCGATGCAGTTCACGCAAGGCGCGAGACGTGAAGATCTCTTGCGTGGCGCCCGCCACTCGCAAACGGTGCCTGACATAAGCCGCCGTCTCGCTCACGGAAAGCGAATCGAGATGCAGCCGCCCAGTGATCCGCTGCGCCACCTGACGCATATCCTCGCGCGCCAAAAGGTCACGTAGCTCAGGCTGGCCGATCAAGATGACTTGCAGCAACTTTCGGGTAGAGGTCTCGATGTTGGTCAGCAGTCGAACCTGCTCGAGCACATCGCGTTCGAGCATGTGAGCCTCGTCGATGAGCACTGCGACGCGCCGACCCGCGGCATGGGCCTCGAGTAGTCGGGCCGTCAAGGCATCGACCAACGCCTTCACGCTCGATTTGGACTCCGACGACAGGGCAACGCCGAGCTCCTCGCAAATCGTCTGTAAAAACTCGGTGACGGTCAGTCTGGGATTGAGGATGAGTGCGATATCGACGTCGGCGGGCTCTCGCGCCAACAACGACCGCACGACCGTCGTCTTGCCGGTGCCCACCTCACCGGTCAGCTGAATGAAACCCCCGGCAGCACTGACGCCATAAAAAAGATGACCGATGGCCTCGACGTGTCGGCTGCTCGGAAAGAGGTAACGCGGATCAGGCGTGATCGAAAACGGCGGCTCAGTCAGTCCAAAGAAATTTTCGTACATGACGAGGATGTCGCTCGAGGCGAGCCCGTCTCACCGACCGGGTGGAACGTAAACGCAGCCCTGACGTGCGGCCACGAGTACGCGGCACACCTCGCGCGCACGCTCTTCGCTCACGACGCTGGCCTGCAGCCGGTAGATATCGACCTGACCGTTGGAACCGACGATCACCTGAGACACGAGACCTTGCAGTTCCGTATGTCGGGTGCGGGCCTCGCGCCACGCATCGAGCGCTTTGGCACGACTCGTGTATGCACCCAGCTGAATTCGATGCGTCACCGGCGCCGGTTCGACCAAGGTGGCGGGCGCAGGCTGCGGGCTGTCATCGGCAGTCGGTACGTCATCGGAATTCGTGCCCGCGACGGGCGGCAGGTCGTCTTGCTCTGCACCCGACATCATCGGAACAGGCTCCTCCGGCAACATCGCGGGCGGAGGCTCGGCGGGCTCGAGTGCGGCGGGGCCCAGTACTCCCGGGGTCGTCAAAAAATTCTGCAGGCGCACTCTCGCCTCACGGGTCCAGCGGCCTTTGGGATGGGCATTGATGAATGCGCGATAGCCCTCGGCGGTGTCCGACTCGGTGGCGATCAGCCAATCGCGCTGTTCGACGAGATCGGTGAGGCGACGCTGCGCCACAGGAACGTATTGGCTTTGCGGATAGCGCGCGACGAACGATTCATAGGCCTCGAGCGTGTCGGTGCGCTGCGTGCTGCGCCAATCCTGTAATTCGCCGCAACCGCCAAGAGCAGCGAGTATCAGCAAAAGCGCGACGGTGATCGGGCGGCGAAGCATGTCTCGATTCTAGGTCATGCCGCAGCGGACTGCTGCAACTCGCGCAGAATCAGCCGATCCGCCCAGCCCGGGCCCCTCAGGGAATCGAAAAATCCGCAGTGACCACCTGTCTCGGTGACGATCACACGCAGGGCGGGCGGCCGAGCAAGTCGCGATAAATCGCTGGACGGAATGATCGGATCGTCGAGGGCCGTGATCAGAGTCGAGGGCACGACGAGGTCGGCCAAGCGGCTCTCGGTAATCGCATATCCGCGGAAGTAATCTTCGACGTCGTCATAGCCGGCGTGTCTCAACACCAACTCCCGAGTCATTTGACGCAAGTTGCGCGAAGCGATGAACTCGTCGAACTCGAAATGTCCCGGCCAGGCTCGCTGCTTGCGCCGCAACGATCGCAGCCACTTGCGGACGAAATAGTCGTGATAGAGCGACCAGCCGCGCTCCATGGCATCGAGACAGTTCGCGGGATCGAGCACGGGGGAGACGCCGATCGCGTGGGCGATATCGATGCCAGCCGTCGGCGCCTCGGCCGCTACCCGCAGCATGAAATTTCCACCCAAAGAAAAACCCGCCAACATCAGTCGATGCGAAGGAAACAGAAACTGGAGTCGGCGCACCGCCCCGACCACCTCGGGCAGGCGACAGGAGTGGAAGAGGTCTCGGTTCAGGTGATGGGTATCGCCATGGTCACGCAGATTGAGTCGAACGACGTCGAACCCGTGTTCGTGCAGCGTCTGCCCCAAAGACAGCACATAGAGCGACTGCGCACTCCCCTCCCATCCGTGCAGTAGCACCACCATCGCCCGCCTCTGCTGCGCGCCGGGTGCTGGCGAGAAAAGCGCCTGCAAGCGAACGCCGTCGCCGCAGTCGAGCAGCAGCTCACGACTTGTCGAAATCAGGGGCCGGGCGCGACGCTCGACGATCACCCGCCTCAGCGGCAGGCTCGGCAAAATCGATTGAACATGCGCGCCGCGCAACCAGCGCGGTGGAGTGAAGTCCTCGTACACGGGTCTCACCGATAGTCAGACAGACGAGATCGTCAATCGCGCAGACCGGTGCCGCGCTGCATCAACCAGAGCGCGATGACGAATAGCACCAGCGCCGAGAGCGTCATGATGGCAAAGGCGAACCCTACGGGAACGTCGGCGCGGCCGAGAAAGCCGTAGCGAAAAGCGTTGACCATGTGCAGCACGGGATTCGCAAAAGACAGCGCACGCGCCCAATCAGGCAGCAGATTGATCGAATAAAAGACTCCGCCGAAATAAGTGAGCGGCGTGAGGATGAACGTCGGGATCCAATTTACCTGATCGAAATTCTTTGCAAAGACGCCGTTGATGAATCCGGCCAGCGAGAAGATGACGGCGGTGAGCAAAACTGCTGCGAGGATCAGAAACAGGTGATGAACTGGCAGATGCGTGAAGATCAGGGAGATCACCGTGACCGCGAGGCCGACCAGCAGGCCGCGTAGCACACCGCCTCCGACATACCCGGCGATGATCACCCAATTAGGTTGGGGCGACACACTGATTTCTTCGAGAAAACGCTGGAACTTTGCGCCGAAGAAAGACGAAGACACGTTGGCATAGGCGTTGGTGATCACCGCCATCATGATGAGTCCTGGTGCGATGTACTGCATGTAATCGACACCATCCATCTGCCCGATGCGTCGACCGATCAGACTTCCGAAGATCACGAAATAGAGCGCTGCCGTCACGGCAGAGGGAACGATCGTCTGACCCCAGATGCGCAGGATGCGCCCGAACTCGCGCATCACGATGGTCTGGAAGCCTATCCAGCGGACGCTCGCGAACCCGGCGCTCATGCCGCTGCTCCCGACTTATCGACGAGTCGCATGAAAATTTCTTCGAGGCGATTGACCTTGTTGCGCATCGTGATCACGTGAATACCATCGGCGGAGAGCCGCGCGAAGAGGTCGTTGAGATCGCGATCTTTGCTCACCTCGACTTCGAGGGTATGCGGGTCGATCAAGCGCAAGTCGTAACCCGGCACCGAAGGCACGGCAGAGACGGCCTCGCGCAGACTGAGCACGAACGACTCCGTATGCAGCTTGAGTAGCAACCGGTCCATGCGATCGGACTCGGCAATGCGGCCGCGGTCGATGATCGCGATGTTCCTGCAGAGACTCTCGGCTTCTTCGAGATAGTGCGTCGTCAAAATAATGGTGGTTCCTGCGGCATTGAGCTCGCGGAGGAACTCCCACATCGAGCGACGAATTTCGATATCGACGCCGGCTGTCGGCTCATCGAGGATGAGCAAACGCGGCTCGTGCACGAGCGCTCGCGCAATCATCAGCCGGCGCTTCATGCCGCCCGAGAGCGTTCGAGTCATCTTGTTGCGCTTGTCCCAGAGCGACAACTTCGTCAGGTATTTTTCGGCGCGCTCGCGGGCGACTCGCCTCGGAATGCCATAGAACCCCGCTTGATTGACGACGATGGTCTCGGGCGTTTCGAACTGATTGAGGTTCAGTTCCTGCGGGACGACGCCGATGCAGGCTTTCGCTGCCTCGAGGTCGGAGTCGAGATCGTGACCGAACACGCTGACGGAGCCAGCCGTCTTGGTGACGAGCGAAGTGCAGATGCCGATGAGGGTGCTCTTGCCGGCACCGTTCGGGCCGAGCAGCGCGAAGAAGTCGCCCTCGTGAACATCGAGGTCGACGCCCTTCAGGGCTTCAACACCGTTTTTGTATCGCTTGACGAGACCGCGAACCGCGAGCGCTTCCATAGAGGCGGCAAAAGATAGCACGCCCGCGGGTACCCGGCGCCCGTCAGGCAGAGCTACGCGAAACTGCCGCGAGACGCTGAACCCCGGAGAGCGTGGTTTCCCAGAGGGCCGTGCGGTTCCCCGCTTTGGCCGCTTGGATGCGGCGACGCCAAAAGAGGACGTCTTCGCCCCAGCGCAGACCCACACAGGGCCCTGCGGTTTCAGCCAACTCGTCGATTTGCGGCAACTCGAGTGCACGCAACGCCGCGCAACCTGCCGGGGACAAACCAAGCAATAGGGACGCCGCCGCAGGGCGCGACTGTGCAGTTTGCCAAGCGAAGTAACACACGATGCGCGCAAAGCCCTGGCCCGCCTGCCCCTCGCACAAGCCCGGCGGCAAGCGCGGCAAACCGACCCCCGCCTGTACCCGCCGCCACAACGCGAAGGCCGTGTCGGTGGAGAGATCGAATAGCAGGTAAGGACAGTCGGCGACCGAAGCGAGCACCCCGTCTTCGAGGCCAAGCCATTCTTCGCGGAGCATGGAAGCCGCCGACGGCAGGACGATTTTCGAACTCTCGAGGGCGTCTCGGAGGATGCGCAAGCCGCGCAGGTTCATACCGCCGACTTGGCGGATGATCTCGCGATCGACGCTTCGTGCGAAGTCGGTCTCGGTGGTGGCGAGGGAGATGGGGTCGGGGTTTGAGGGTTTTTTGTCGGTGGCCATGCATTCCTCCGTTTTTTCGCCGGAAATGGTCGCCCAAACCAACTTGGAACGCAGCGTTTGTTTTGGGATATTTTCCATCGAAATACAATCTTTGATAGGCCACCCCCATGCACGTCACCGATGAGCGCTATAAGCGTGACCGCCTGCGCCTCGAACTCGCCCTGCGCCTCATCCGGCATGAGGCTCGCACGCATACCATCCGCCACTGGACGGGCCTAAGCGACGACCGAGTCCGCAAGCTTTACCGTTCCTACATCAAGCCCGGTGCCGGCGTTCGCAGGCATCGGGGCAAATCACCGGCCCAAGTCAGTTATTTCCTCCGCGCCACCACCGTGGGTGCTGAGGCACACGCACTCGCCTCCATCCTGCTGCTGTTCGGCGCCATCAACGACCAGCCTGATCCCGCGTCCCTTAAAAAAATTCCGACCATCGCTCGGGGTCGCCTACTTTGCGACGCCTACGAAGCCTACCGACGGGTTTCACCTCGCCCCCGCATCGACTTCGAGCACGCGGCTTTTCTCGCCAAAGCGCTTACCCTCGGAGACGAAATTCGTTTGCGTTTCTGCCCGGCTTGTCAGGCGCTCAACATCGTCGAAACCGTCACCCTTCGCGATCCGGCGTGTCGAGCCTGCGAAGCGCCCATGCCCGAAAAACCAACCGGCAACCGAGGGTCGGCGCGGCCGTCGTCCCACTCACGCGCCTAGCCAGACTGCTAGAATTCCGCCACTCCGCAGGCGCGTGCCATGCGAGCACGTTCCTCACGCGAAGCCGTCATTCATGCCGTCATCTTCAGAACGCTCCGCCGCCAATTTTCTCGCCGGGTCTTACCTCGACCGGCGCGCCGAGCTACGTGAAGATCCGGGTTGGCTCGAATCGGCGCGAGCCGACGCCGAAACGCTCTTTCTCCCGGCGCAAGGCACGGCGCTCGGGGTCACGGGCGATCCGCCCACCGCCGCGTTCATCGATCACTCGCACGATCTCGTGCGTTTGAGCCCCGATGACTCTCTGGTACTGCTCGGCTGGTTTCGTGATCGACGCTGTGTGCTGGTTCAACTCGATGAGCACCCAGCAACCGATCGCTCGCGCGACGACGCCTTCCGTTTCGAAGAATTAAGACCCCTGGCCGGCACGCTCGGGGCCGAGGAGGCAGGCTTGCTCGCTTATGCGCGAGCGCTTGCGTTTTGGCAAAGGCGGCATCGGCATTGCGGCGTCTGCGGATCGCCGACGCGCCCGACTCGCGCAGGCCACGTCATGACCTGCCGTGATCCGGCCTGTGCAACCGAATTCTTTCCTCGAATCGATCCGGCAATCATTGTTCTCGTGAGCGATGGCGAGCGGGCGCTGCTCGGCCGTCAAGCGTCTTGGCCCGAAGGTCGCTATTCCACGATCGCCGGTTTCGTCGAGCCGGGTGAGAGTCTCGAAGATGCGGTCGCTCGCGAGGTGTTCGAGGAAACCAGTGTTCGGGTCGTCGCAAGCGATTACCACTCGTCTCAACCTTGGCCTTTCCCCTCGTCGCTGATGCTGGGGTTCATGGCCACCGCCGAACCCGGCGCGATCGCCCGAGCAGGCAGCGAGCTCGAAGATGCTCGCTGGGTCACTCGCGAGGAAATCGCCTCGGGGGATGTCGTCCTCCCACCACCGACCTCGATCTCGCATCGCTTGATCGCCAACTGGTTCGACGCAGGATCAACCGTGCCGCTGCGCACCATGCGGTCCGGTAGTTGGGGCGCGACTCCGCCCCGAGGAAAGGCGGTAAGCGGGTAGAATCAGGGGCGTGATCCGCATGATCCGCCGCCCCTTCATCCGAACGTTGTTCTGCCTCGCCAGCTTGGCTGTCGCGAGCGCTCAGGCCGTTGCGGATATCGACATCGAAATCAACGGTGTCGAGGGAGCGATGCGCCGCAACGTTCTCACTTTTCTAAGCCTCGAACGATACAAAGGCCGTGACGATCTCGATCAAGCCTTGATCGAGCGTCTACAGGAGCGAGCCGAGCGCGAAGCTGCGAGCGCACTACGCCCCTTCGGTTACTACGACGCGCAAGTCACCTCAACCGTCGAACTCGTGAGCGACGGTCGATGGCGCGCTCGGCTCAACATCGATCCGGGAAAACCGGTAATTCTGGAAAATGTCGAGGTCGGAGTGACGGGCGCGGGCAGCGAGGATCCGGCTTTTCGAGCCTTGCTCTCTGCGGCGCCCCTCAAGAACGGGAATCGCCTCGACCACGCGACCTACGACACGCTCAAAGATGGGCTGCGCCGAACGGCTGCCACGCTCGGTTACGTCGATGCGACATTGACGGCGAGCGAATTATTGGTCGACCCCGCACGACATGCCGCCTCGGTTCGTCTCGTCATGGACACGGGCGAGCGCTACCGCTTCGGAACCACCACCATCGAGCAGCGCTCACTTGAAGAGTCGTTGCTTCGAAGATTTTTGAGATACCAAGAATCGGCGCCCTACGACGGCACTCAATTATTGAGGACTCAGTTCGCACTCGACGACAGTCAATATTTTTCGAACGTCGAAGTGCTTGCTGGCACCCCGGATATCGAGAAGCGCGTCATACCCGTGAGCATTCGGGCAGAACCCAATCGTCGTAACCGCTACTCGGTAGGCGCCGGCTACGCGACCGATAGCAAAGCTCGCGGCACCCTGACTTGGGAAAATCGTCGTCTCAACGACCGCGGTCATCGCTCGCGCGCAGAAATAAAAACCGCACAACTCGAGCAGTCGGTCGAGGCACGCTACATCGTTCCGATCGGCGACCCGGCGCTCGAAAAGCTCGGTTTCGAATGGCGTTACTCGCGTGACGAGTTGGGCGATCTCGATACCCGTACCACTCGCTTCCAGCCCTCCGTCACTCAAGTCAACGGCGATTGGCAACGCGTGATGTTCGCCTCGCTGAGTCGCGTGCGAACCATCACGGCAGGGTCGTTGAGTCGTAGTGACATCGACGAATCGACCACACTCGTCATTCCGGGTATCAGCTATGCCTCGATTCCGCGAGGTTATTTGGGTGAGGCCTTGTTCTCTCGCGCGCTTTACGCCGAGCTTCGCGGTTCGGCTACGGGTCTCGGCGCCGAAGAAGATTACCTTCAACTTCGGATCGAAGCAGAGAGAGTTTTCGATCTCGGCCCTCGTTGGCATCTTTTTTTGAGGGGCCAAGTAGGCGCAACGTTGGTGTCGGACGCCACGAAGCTTCCGGGTACCGAGCGATTTTTCGCTGGCGGTGATCGTAGCGTCCGCGGCTTCGGATACAACGATCTCTCGCCGATCGAGGAAGGCAGCACCAAAGTGGGTGGCCGACATCTCGCAACGGGCACTCTCGAAGTCATCCGCGATCTGCCGCGAAATCTCGGTATCGCAGCCTTCGTCGATGCCGGCAACGCGTTCAACTCTTTCGGAGACCCCATTCAGTACTCGGTAGGCATCGGCGTGAGGCTTCGATTGCCGATCGTCACGCTCGGCATCGACATCGCTCAGCCGCTGACGAATCCGGCGTGCCGCAGCGTCACGCCAGATCCGCGCTGCAATCTCGAACCCGGCTTCGACAAACGCCCGGGCCCGCGATTGCACTTCAATTTCTCGCCGAAGCTCTGAGCGCGACATGAAACGGCGAAATACCCTCATCGCATTCTTGATCACGCTCTTGCTCGCACTTCCGATCGCGGGGCTCTGGACGCTCGGCTACTCCGAATCGGCCTTGCAGAGACTCGTTTCGCTGGTGCCTGAAAAGTTCGGCACCTTGCAGAAGCTCTCGATACGCGATGTTCGGGGCACGCTCGCGGGTGGTTTCCAAATCGGCGCAGTCGACGTCGAGCACGATATCGTGAGCCTGCAGTTGCGTGACGTGAGGGCACGAGTCGATCTGCTTCCTTTGCTTTGGCAGTCCGTCGAAGCGACCGAACTCTCAGTCGGCGAGCTCGTCATCAAGCAGGAGCCGCGCGATCAGCCGCCGCCCGACAAGCCTCCGCGCTTTCTTCCCCGCTTGCTCACCATCGAACTGCGTGCTGCCAAAGTTCCCATGATGGAAATTCGCCCGATGAAGGGCGATCCCGTCGTCATTCGAGATATCGACTTTCAGGCTCTCATTCGCAGCACGACGATCAAGTTCGGGAAACTCGATGCATCGCTCGGTGGAATGCGCCTCGAACTTTCGGGGCTACTGAGCTCAGCCATACCGCTCGAACTCGAGGGCGACATCCGCATGGCTTACGACCCTCGCCGCGGGCCGCGTTGGCGAGCCGAAGGTCGCTTCGACGGTGACCTCGATGACGCTCGTGTGCAGGCGACGCTGCTTGAGCCGTTCGACGCACGCCTCGTAGACGGCTCGATGAAATTGCTCGCGCCGTGGAGCGTTCGTGGCGATGCCTCTGTCGCGAATCTCGACGTTCGAAAATTCGGCGGATCTGCTTTTCTGGGGCTGATCGGCGGCAACGTATCGATCGTCGCGGATCGAGACGGCTATCGTGTGACAGGAAGTCTTCTGCCACCCGGACTCGAGGCAGGCCCCGTCGATGTCAGCTTCGATGGTTTTTACTTTCGTAACGTACTCACCGCACGTCGCATTACGCTCGCCCATAAGGGTGCGAGCACTCAGGCAGAGCTCTCTGGAACCTTCACTCCGACCGAAGAAGGTCTCGAGCTCGATCTCGAGGGGCAATGGACCCAACTCCGCTGGCCCCTCGCCGACACCACCCCTGCATTCGACAGCACACGCGGACAATTCACGCTTCGCGGTTATGGTCCGTATGCGATCACCGCCAAGGCGGATGCGCGTATCGGCGCACTGCCTCGTATCGAGGCGAATCTCAAGGCCAGTCTAGAACCTGGTCGGTTCGAGTTGTCGAGCATCGAGGCGCGCGCGCTCGATGGCACAGCAAACTTGTCCGGTGAGATCGCTTGGCGTCCGAGCGAGCGCTGGCAGATCAGCGGACCGGTCCGGGGGGTGAACCCCGGAAAACTCCGCTCTGCTTTGCCGGGCAATGTGAGTTTTTCACTCGATGCGCGCGGCCGCGGTTTTGGCGTTCGTAGCACCATCGACGTCGAGGTCAAGAATCTCACGGGAAGCTTGCGAGGAACGCCCGCGCGAGGATCGGGGGCGCTGACCGTCGCGGGTGACACGCTGCAGTTCAAAGATATCGATCTCTCGGCGGGCGGACTGCGGCTCGCTCTCGACGGAAGTCTGACGCCTCGTCGAAACGATCTGGAATTCAAGGTCTTCGCAGATGACCTTGGCGTTCTCGCACAAGGCGGAACGGGAAAACTACGCGCGAATGGAACCTTACGCGGCTCACCCAATGCGATGAAAGTGCGGCTCGATGCGAGTGGCGAGAGCTTGACTCTCGATGACTTCAAGATCGGGCGACTCTCGGCGAACGTCGATCTCGACCCGACCGGAGGGGCCGAAGCATCGGCGACGGCGCGCATCGAAGTTGATGATATCCGCGCGCTGGGGCGTCGCGCCGAGCGACTGAGTATTCAAATCGCCGGTCGCAGCGCCGCACACACAATCGGCGTCGAGGTCTCTGGCAATGATCTCGGGCTTTCGGCGCGAGCCGATGGACGCTTCGATGCGCAGGGCTGGACTCAGCAGTGGTCGACACTCGCTTTGAGATTGCCGGATAACATCGTGCTTGGGCTCGAGCAGTCACTCGGCGTTCAACTCACAACCGACTCCATCACCGTCTCGCCCTTCTGTCTCCGCGGAGAGAAAGGCTCTAGCCTGACCGATGCGGCAACGCTCTGCGCGTCGGGTCGTCGAAACGACAAAGGCTGGGCGATGGAGGCTGCGGCGTCACGTTTGCCCATCGCGAGTCTTCTGCCCCCACCCAATGCGAAAGCTCAGTACCAAGGGTCGGTCAACGCATCGGTCAATCTGCGTTCGGCAGACGATGGTTCACCGCGGGGTATGGCGCGAGCGGACTTCGAAGGTGCCGGGCTACGCTGGCAGCGCGCTGGCGGCAGACAAGATCTCATCCCTCTCGGCTCAGGATCCTTGATCGTCGAATCGAAAGACGAAGGACTCTTCGGCACGCTGGACGTTGCCGCAGACCAGCGAGGTCGCGCTCGCGGAGAACTCAAAGCTCTTCGCAGCGGCGATCTCGAGTCGGTCGCGTGGCGCGACCTCCCGATCACGGCCACGTTGCGCGCCGATTCCTCCGCACTCGCGCTGCTCTATCTTTACGTGCCAGAGATCGATCGATCGGCCGGAGAGCTATCGATGGACTTGATCATCGGCGGAACGCTCGGCACACCCCTCGTCAATGGCGTGGTGCGTCTCGAAAAAGGCGAACTCGACTTCTATCAGGTGAATCTCGCGCTCAGGGGAATTCGCGCTGAGGCCCGTCTCATCGACAACGGCTTCGTTCTGGACGCATCGGCTCGCGCGGGTGAAGGCACCATTCAAGCCGATGCACAGCTGACGTGGCGCGAGGGCGAACCTTATGGCGAGCTTCAACTGAAAGGCTCCGACCTCGTCGTCATCGACGTGCCCGAGGCCCGAATCACCGCCTCTCCCGATCTGCGTTTCAAAGTGGCGGGTCGTGATCTCGAGGCGACGGGTACCGTGCTCATTCCTGCCGCGCGCATCACCCCTGCCGACCTGACGGGTGCGACGCTCACCTCCAGTGACGAGCGCCTCGTGGGAGCAGAGCCTCCAGATCCTGAAGGTTCTTTCCGCGTGTCGAGCAATCTACGCCTCACGCTTGGCGATCGCGTGACGCTCGATTCTTTTGGTTTGTCTGGACGTCTGGCCGGTTCCCTCAACCTGGTGACGACAGCCGATGGAATAAGTCGCGGATCGGGTGAACTCGGTGTGGCCGAAGGAAAGTATGCGGCGCTCGGACGACGTCTCGATATCGAGCGCGGGCGACTGATTTTCTCGGGCGGGCTGCTCAACGACCCGGGCGTTGAGATCCGCGCGACAAAAGAATTCCCCGATGTTCGGGCCGGCGTCAACGTGCGTGGCTCATTGCGTGAACCACGAATGACCTTTTTCTCTGAGCCTTCATTGCCGCAATCGCAGGTCGTCTCGCTGATTCTAGCGGGCGGCACGCTCGAGTCGGCGCAGAGCAACAGCCAGGGCAACGCGGGCCGCGACACCCTGCTCGCCCAGGGCGGCGCGATCCTCGCCCAACAACTCGGTCAGCGTATCGGTATCGAAGACGTGGGCATCGAGCAAAATCTCGCCAACGAAACCTCGCTGGTTTTCGGCAAGTATCTCTCGAGCCGCCTGTACGTGAGCTACGGCGTGTCGCTTGCCGAAGCCATCAATACCCTGAAGCTTCGCTACAGCATCAACGACCGCTGGACGTTGCGGACCGAGGCGGGCAAAGAATCGAGTGCCGAGGTCGTTTATACCGTCGAGAAGAACTGAACCGCACGGTTCTGGCAGACAGAACTTGGCTCGGCGTTCGGGCGAGGTACACTCGGGCTCGTGACTCGAGAACGCTATATCAAAGTGCTTGCCATCGCTTTTGCGATGCTTTGGATGACGTTGGCCATCGCGCCCTACGATCGAGCGACTTGGCTACTCGAGAACGCACTCCTAATTCTCGGCGTACTCGTTCTTTGGAAAACACGTCGGTCGCTCCCGCTCTCGACCGCTTCCTACACGTTGCTCTTCGTTTTTCTTTGTCTTCACGCCATCGGCGCCCACTTCACCTACTCGCTCGTTCCCTACGACGAAGCCATGCGAAATCTCAGTGGCTCGTCGATCAGCGAGGCTCTTGGGCTCAATCGCAATCACTACGACCGACTCGTTCATTTTGCGTACGGGCTTCTTCTCGTTCTGCCGGTCCGCGAGCTTCTCGTGTTATTTGCGAGGGTCCGCGGATTTTGGAGTTATTTCTTGCCGCTCGACATCGTGATGTCGACATCGCTTTTATATGAACTGATCGAATGGGGAGCCGCCGTCACCTACGGGGGCGATCTCGGTGCCGCGTTCCTCGGCACGCAAGGCGACGAATGGGATGCTCACCGGGACATGGCACTCGCAGGGCTTGGCGGGCTCATCGCTGCGCTGGCCATTCTCGCCGTGAACACCTGGCGCAGAAGCGACATCAGCCTCGACTGGTTTGCTTCACTCGGACGTCTCGATGATCGTGAGAGTCGTCGATGACTCGGCGCCTCCTCATCGTTCACGGGGGTCACCCCGGTGGCCGAACGGAAAAACTACGCGTCGCCGTGAACGACGGCATCCGTGAAGCTGCGACAGACCTCGAGGTTCGCGAACGTCGAGCCCTAGACGCCGGTGCAGACGACCTACTGTGGGCCAACGCGGTCATTCTCGGTACACCCGAACACTTCGGGTATATGTCGGGCGCGCTCAAAGATTTTTTCGATCGAACGTTCTACCCCTGCGAAAATCGAACTGCAGGGCTGCCATGGGGCCTTTTCATCAGCGCCGGTAACGACGGCACGGGAACGCGCACCGCCGTCGAACGCATTGTTGCAGGCTACCGATGGAAGAGCGTGATCGAGCCCATCATCGTGGTGGGCGAGCCCGACGCCGCGGCACTCGAGCGCTGCCGAGAACTCGGTGCAACTCTTGCCGCAGGGCTCGCCGCCGAAATTTTTTAGCGACCCAGAGCTTTTGCTGCGGCGGCGAAATCAGGTGCCAAGGCGAGCGCACGTTCAAATTCGCGTCGGGCGCCAGCAGTGTCGCCCGCATCGCGCGCGCAGCGGCCGGCCCAATAATGCGACTCGGCAGCCCCCCAACTGACCCCCGCCGGCGACGGAACTGCAGAAGATGCCGCGGCATCGAAACTCGAGGCGGCTTCCTTGAAACGTACGCAACCTTTGCCTTTGTCGCCGCCGACGAACTTCGGTCGGAAGTAGACGCCGAATCCGTCGATCAAGAGCACGCGCGGGTTGCGTGCATCGAGCGCGAGTGCGGCCTCGATGCTCTTTCCGCTTCGAGAACCATTGCGAATGGCGCCCATGCCGCCGAGGTTGGCGAGGTAGCCATAGCAGGCGGACTGCAAAGCATGCGCCTCGGCAGATTTGGGGTCACGCTTCAAGGCGAGATCGAGCGCCTCATTGCACGCATCGCCGGCACGCTCGGCATCGCTCTCTTTCTTGGCATAGATCGAAAGCTGAAGAATGCGGAATTGCACGTAAGCGTGGGTGTAGAGCTCTTTGGGGTTTTGCGACTTCGCCCAAGCTGAAGTGCTTGTCGCGAGCCGCGCAAGCTCTGCTGTATTACCCGTCAAGTAAGCGGACTGCGCCTTGGTGGCGACCGAGGTGACGTCCTGCGCCATCGCGAAATTGGCGGTGAACAAAGATAACGCGACGAGTCCGATGCGGATCATGAGAGGTACTCCGAGACGATTTCGGTGGATTTCTGCCAAAGCTTTTGCGCGAGGACGGCATCGTCCATGTGCTTGCCCGACATGGGCACCACAGGATTGCAGTCTTCGAAATAGTGGCCGCTGACGCTCGAGAGCGCATCCGCAGTAGCCACATAGCACGTGGTTGCAGCCCCCTCAGGAATGGTTTTCATGAAGGTCCAACCGATGAGCCGACCCATTGTGCGCTTCCAAGGGTCAAAGTGCCGGCCGAGATTGGTCAGGATGATGCCCGGGTGCACTGAGTTTGAGGTGGCGACGGAACCTGCTTCACGCAGTCGCCTCGAGAGCTCGAGCGAAAAGAGCCCGTTGGCCAACTTCGATTGCCCGTACATTTTGTTGGGCTCGTAGTCGCGCGCGCCATCGAGATTGTCGAACTCGATGCCCCCTGCAGGCGCCCATTGATAGCCGAGACTCGATACGACGACGACTCGTCCCTGAGGCGCAGCCTGAACTTGAGGTAACAACCGATTGGTCAAAATAAAGTGGCCGAGATGATTGACCACGAATTGCTTTTCTAGCCCATAGACCTGCTCGAGCTTCGGTAACGCCATGATGCCGGCGTTGCAGATGAGCATGTCGATGGGCATGCCGAGCGTCTTGATGAGATCGGTGGCGCTGACGATGGTGTCCCAGCGTTCGAGTTCGAGAGCGACCGGCGTCGTTCGCCCTTTCACACTGTCGCACGCCGCCTTCGCCTTCTCGAGTGTGCGGCCCGTACCGATGACATGAGCGCCCCGTAGCGCGAGCACGCGCATAGTCTCGAGGCCCAAACCCGACGTCGCGCCCGTGATGAGCACTGTCTTGCCTCGAAGATCGACGCCTGCCGTGACCTCCTCGGCGGTACTGTCGTCGCCGTAGGGGCTGACCGGAACGCCCGGTGGACGGCGAGTGTCATCACCACCACGCGAACAGGACGACAAGAGGGGCAGTGTCGCTGCGGCTCCAACCCCTGCGATGAACTTGCGGCGCTCCATATCCATGAGTTCGAGGCTAGCAGAACCTCGGGCGAGCGGCTAACTTGCCGATGAAGAATGGGGGATTAACGAACATGAACACCACCATACAAACGGCGAGCACCAAACTCGATGTCAAAACCATCACCGAGTTTCTCTCTGAGCAACCCAACGTCGATGTCAGTCGGGCGTGGGAGCGATGCTGGGGCATTCATTCGGGCATCGTCGATCGTGTAAAGCAAAGATTTGCGGTGAGTAAACACCCGGCGACGGCCGGCCACGAGTACTTCACTTCGCTCGATAAGTCGATGGAAGGGTCGTTCAACGCCTGGACGGGCCCGCGCGTCGAGTGGCTGGTGCACTCTTGGCTCGGTAATCGTAAAGCCAGCCTTCTCGACATGAACGCCACGGTGTTTTTGTCGCAGCAAAACCGCGTGCCTCACCTCGTCATCATTTTCGGAACCGTGCCGAAGCTTTTCTTTTACGCCGACTACACGCCGCGAGTCGATCTGCGTATGAATCTCGATTACGTCAATCACTACTACGAGCCGGCCAATGCCAGCGCGATCCGATTCAGAGGGCTGCCCAACTTCACCTGGAATTGGAGCCATGGCACTTACCTTCGCGGGCTGATGTCGCCGGTCTGTACGAGCGTGATGGGCGAGCTCAACGAAGAAAACATCGCCACCTGCGAGTCGTATCTCGAAGAATTCGTCGGGCGTTGGTTCCAATGGCTCGATGAAGCCGACCGCCAACCGCTTTCGCGTGATGAACGTCTCGAACAACAACGCTACGATCATTATGTTCGGGAAGTCGGCTATCGCACCGACCCCATGAATGTGCTGGCTCAGCGAGCCTTCGGCCCCGAAGAATTCAATCGTCGTCTCGAACTCAGAATGGGCACTCAGCAAATGGCAGAGACTCGCGGAAAGATCGCCGAGGATTGATGGCGAAGATGCACCCCCTCATCACGCGCGTGGCCCGCACGGGCGATGCTCGTGCGCTCGTCGCGCTGGTGAACTCGGCCTATCGCGGTGATAGCAGTCGCGCAGGCTGGACGACGGAAGCCGACCTACTTGGCGGCCAACGCACCGACGAAGACGCACTGATCGAGTTCATCACCCGTGGCGAGACGACGGGCGATCGAGCCATGCTCGTGCACAAACGAGAGGGATATCTCGTCGCGTGTGTGCAGCTCGAACGACGCGATCAAGGGGCTTACCTCGGCATGCTCACCATCATGCCCACACTTCAATCTGGCGGGCTCGGCAAAGCCTTGTTGGCTTCCGCCGAAGAGTTTGTCTCCAATTCATGGAACGCTTCTCAGGTCATCATGACCGTCATCGAACAACGCGCTGAGCTCATTGCCTGGTATGAGCGACGGGGTTACTC
>CAZRFN010000005.1:23310-73149 GCA_964599335.1 uncultured Acidibacter sp.
CCGTCATCGAACAACGCGCTGAGCTCATTGCCTGGTATGAGCGACGGGGTTACTCGCAAACGGGCGAGACTGCCGCCTTCCCTTATGGCGATGCTCGTTTCGGGGAGCCCAAACGACCCGATCTCAGGTTCGTCGTACTCTCAAAGTCACTCGCCTCGGTACCCGCCGCCCCATGACACTCGACGTCACGTCTTCGTCACGCAAGTTTTGTAGTCTCCAACCATGCGCGGCGTGGGCAGCTTGTTCGGCGTCCTCTTATCAATGATCGTCACCGTGAACACGGCGGCCGCTCCGCTCGTCATCGCCCATCGCGGAGCCTCTGGCTACCGACCTGAGCACACACTCGAGTCGTATCGACTTGCCATCGAAATGGGTGCCGACTTTATCGAGCCCGATCTGGTGGCGACCCGTGACGGGCACCTCGTCGCACGTCATGAGCCCGAGATCGGAACGACCACGGACGTCGCAAATCGCCCCGAGTTCGCCGACAGGAAACGAACCTTGGTTCTCGACGGCGTGACGGTGACCGGCTGGTTCACCGTAGATTTCACGCTTGCCGAGTTACGCACGCTCCGCGCGATACAACCGCGATCAGATCGTTCCAAAGAATTCGATGGTCAATTTTTTATCCCGACCCTCGAGGAGATCATCGATCTCGCTCAGCGCGAGTCGAGGGCACGCGGACGAACCATCGGAATCTACCCAGAAACCAAGCATCCCACTTGGCATTGCGAACTGGGTCTTCCACTCGAGCCTCGGTTACTCGATACGCTCACTTCAGCGGGCTGGACGACTCGGGACTCCCCCGTATTCATTCAGTCGTTCGAGTCGGGAAACCTGCGTTGGCTACGATCGCGGACCGACGTACGACTCATTCAGTTGCTGGACGGCGGTGAGCTTCGCGACGACGGCAGCGTCGCCCCTCGGCCACGATGGAGCTCGTCGGGCCAATGCAAGCTTTACCCTCAAGGCGATATTCCGCAGGACTTCACGACGCCCGAGACGTTTGCCGTGTTTCGTGAGTACGCCGATGGTTTAGGCCCCTGGAAACGTCATTTGATCGGCACCCGTCGTACGGACACCACCGATACGACCGAACGCAGTCGACGCGCCGTCGCACCGACCGAGTTCGTTCGATTAGCTCACGCAGCAGGGTTGCAGGTTCATCCGTGGACGTTTCGTAACGAAGCCATACACCTCGCGGCTGATTACGGCGGCGACCCTGCAGCCGAGTATCGAGTGTTTGCAGAACTCGGTGTCGATGCCGTGTTCACGGATTTTCCCGATACGGCGATCGCCGCGTTCAACCGAGGCCGCGCAACTGGTCGATGATGGCCGGATTCTCGAGGGTACTGACATCCTGAGTGATCGGTTCCCCGCGGGCGATGGCGCGCAATAGTCGACGCATTATTTTTCCCGATCGAGTTTTCGGAAGATTCTCGGCGAAGCGGATGTCATCGGGTTTGGCGATGGCTCCGAGCTGCTCAGTGACCCAGTCTCGAAGCTCTTTCTCGAACGCGCGAGTGTCGCCAGTCGGCCTCGCGCCTCGGCACACGACAAATGCAAACACTGATTCACCCTTGATCTCGTGCTGCTTGCCGACCACGGCCGCTTCGGCGATACGAGGATGCGCGACCAGGGCCGACTCGATTTCCATGGTGCCGAGACGGTGACCCGCGACGTTGAGCACATCGTCGATACGACCCATGATCCAAAAATATCCGTCTGCATCGCGATGGGCGCTGTCGCCTGCAACGTAGAACTTGTTCTGGAACTTCTCCCAATAGGTTTTCAGATAGCGCTCGTTGTCACCCCAGATCGTGCGTAGCATCGATGGCCACGGCTTGCGGATCACGAGGTATCCACCGGCATCTGGCGTCGTCACGCTGCGCCCCTCGTCATCGACGATATCGGCGAAGACACCCGGTAGGGGCTGCGTACAGGACCCCGGTTTGGTTGCGGTGACGCCCGGAATCGGTGAGATCATGATCGCCCCCGTTTCGGTCTGCCACCACGTATCGACGATCGGGCAGCGCCCACGTCCGATGACACGGTGGTACCACATCCAAGCCTCGGGGTTGATCGGCTCTCCCACGCTGCCGAGCAACCTGATCTTTGACAGATCGTATTTTGCAGGAATGTCTTCGCCGAGTTTCATGAGCGCACGAATCGCCGTCGGCGCCGTGTAGAACACCGTCACGCCGTGACGTTCGCAGAGGCTCCAAAAACGGCCGCCATCGGGATAGGTCGGCGCCCCTTCGTACATCACGATCGTCGCCGCTGCGGCGAGCGGGCCGTAGGCGACGTAGCTGTGACCCGTGATCCAACCCACGTCGGCCGTGCACCAGAAGACATCGTCGAATCTCAGGTCGAAGACCCATCGACTCGTCATCTTGGCGCCGAGCAAATAGCCCGCGCTCGAATGCTGGATGCCTTTTGGCTTTCCGGTGGAGCCTGAGGTGTAGAGCAAAAAGAGTGGATGCTCGGCATCGACCCACTCGGGCTCGCACTGATCGGACATGCCGGAGATCGCTTCGTGCCACCAGATATCGCGTCCTGCTTGCATCGGCACGGATTCGCCCGTACGTTGCAACACGAACACCGAGTCGACTGTGGGGCAACCTTCGGCAAGGGCTTTGTCGGTGGCCGCCTTGAGCTCGACGACATTCCCGCCTCGTCGCCCGCCGTCTGCCGTGATGACGCAGCACGCGCCAGCGTCTTCGATGCGGTCCTTCAAAGAAACCGCCGAGAAGCCGCCGAATACGACCGAGTGGATCGCACCGATGCGGGCGCAAGCCTGCATGGCGATCACCGCCTCGGGGACGAGAGGCATGTAAATCACCACTCGGTCGCCACGACGAATGCCCCTCGCCTTCAAGGCATTGGCGAATCGACACACCTCGGTATGTAATTGTCGATAGGTCAGACGCCGAACGTCACCCGGCTCACCTTCGAAAATAATCGCCGTTCGATTCCCGTGCTCGGCGAGATGCACATCGAGACAGTTGTAGGACACGTTGAGCTCGCCATCGGCGAACCATCGATAGTTGGGCGCTGAAGAGTCATCGAGCGTCTGGGTGAATGGCTGGTGCCACGTGATCTCCGCCCGCGCGAGATCGGCCCAATAGCCGACAGGGTCAGACTCGGCTCGCCGATGCAGGGCGGCGAGGTCTTGATCCCCAATGCGCGCCTCACGCGCAAATTGCGGATTGACGGGAAAAACTCTTGCCTCGTGAAGCACCGACTCGATGTTGTTTTGGCTCATCGATCAACCCTGAAGATCAGTAACGGACAGGATACTCCGGACCTAAACCCTTGAACCGCTTATGCAGCCAAAGATATTGCGCGGGCAGGCGGCGGACCTCCGCTTCGATCAATTCGTGATGTCGCAGTGTGTCGGACACGCTATCGGATCCGGGAAAATTTTCGAGTGCTGGTCCGATGCGCACGACGTAGCCCTCCTCGCCCGGCAAGCGCTCGACGAAATAAGGCAGCACGGCTGCGCCCGTGAGTCGCACAAGACGAGACGTCGCGGTATTCGTTGCAACTGGAATACCGAAAAACGGCACCATCTCCGCGCCTTTGGCTCGAAACGCCTGATCGGGCGCATACCACACGGCTCCTCCGGCCTTCAGCGCACGCACCATGGCACGAATGTCGTCGCTCGCGATCATGCTGGCGGCGACCGCACCTCGATACTGTCGAAAAAACTCGCTGAGCAGAGGATCACTCGAGGGCTTGTATACCGCGTGGACTTTGCGCGCAGCGGTGATGAAGCGTGCGCCGATCTCGAGCGTGGTGAAGTGTGCCGCGAGCAGAATCACCCCACGACCCGATGCGATCAGACGGTCGAACTCGTCGAGCCCCTCGAATCGGACGAGCGAAAGTAATTTTTCACGTGGCATGAACCACGCGAATGCCGTCTCAGGCAGCGAGATACCGGCCTCGCAGAAATGCTGCTCTAGAAGGCGCTGGCGCTCCGCCTCGGGCATATCGGGGAAACACAACTCGATATTGCGCCGCACGACTTTTTTCTGAGGCAAGGGCAATCGCCTCGCAAACGTGCCGAGCCGTCTGCCGAAACGCAGCGAGGCGGGGTAGTTGCGACGCGCGAGCGACTTGAGCATCCATAACGCAGCCCACATCGGCCAACGCTGAGGAAGATAAAAACGCCAATTCATGCAGCCATCACCCGACCGTTGCGCCCGCCAACGCGGCAAGACGCTCGCCTTGCTTGCGCAACGTCGGGCCGAAGTTCTGTCGATCGAAGAACGCGCTCAAAGAATCGAGATCGGGCGCTTGCGGACGCAGAGCGTTTCGATCGACCTCGATGGGCATGTCGCGGACGATCTCCGTAAGACGGCGCGCCAAGAAGGCCTCATCCCGATGACGCTCGAGCTTCTCGGGCAATTTGGCCGCCCCTCGAATGGGTAGTTGGGCAACCGCATCGAGATTGTCGTAAAGCTCTTCGAGCGAAACGAAATCGCGAAGCAGCGCGGCGGCCGTCTTAGGCCCCACTCCCGGCACACCGCGGATGTTGTCGACGGCATCACCCGTCAAGGCAAGGTAATCGGCATATCGTTCGGGTACGACGCCGAAATGCGCCTCGATCTGGTCGTAGGTGAGTCGCTGATTCTCGGTGTAGTTCCAATAGATATCGCCTTCACGGATGAGCTGGGCGAGATCCTTGTCTCGGGTCACCACCGTGGCAGGCATGCCTTCAGCGCGAAAGCGCGCGTGCAGGGTGCCGATGATGTCGTCGGCCTCGTACTCGCCACTGCCGAAGTGCGCGACACCCAGATGCCGACAAAACTCCCTGCACCGCTCGAACTGCAACTTGAGATCGGGGGGAGCCGGATCACGGTTCGCTTTGTACGACGGGTCGATGCGATTCCGAAACGACGTCGCAAGACTTTCATCGAAAGCCACCGCGAGATAACGAGGCCTGGCACGCTCGACCAGATCGCCTAGAAATCGGGCGAATCCGAAAAGCGCATGAACCGGGTTACCCTCTTGGTCCACCATGTCGGGGGGCAGCGAGTAATACGCGCGAAAAACGTAAACCGAGGCGTCGACGAGATAAATCACGCCTCATTGTACCGACCGCGGCGCCACGATGACGCCCGCAGGAGCGGTCAGGTCATCAGATGCTTGATACGCCCGTGCAACGGACTGCTGCGCGGGAAGTGCGCAAGCAGATATTCCATCTGATCGAACAACACGCGGCGGCCCTTCAAAAAAATGTACTCCGCGTAGGTCGGCGAGAAGGGCACGGCCAACAACTGCATCTTGGCCTGCTCGGGCGTCCGCCAGGCTTTGTAGTTGTTACAGCGGCGGCAAGCCGTCACGACGTTGGTCCAGACGTCGCGGCCACCTTGGCTGAAGGGGCGCACATGATCACGCGAGAGGTCTCGGGTGGAGAATCGCTCCCCGCAATAAAGGCAGAGGAACGCATCCCTCCTGAACAGAGTCTGGTTATTGAGGGGCGGGACGTAATCGTTACGCAGATGACCCGGATTGCCACTCTGACCCACCGTCGCGATGATGGAGTTGACCTCGAGCACGGTTCGACGACCGGTCAGGGCATTGGTACCGCCGAACAATCGGAACAACGGCGTACCGCACGTATAGGCGATTTGATCTTGGTGGTAGAGCCGCGCGGCTTCGCGGTAGTCGATCCACTCGAGGGGCATGCCGGCGACATCGGTTCGCAGCACATGCTGGTGCAGCGACACCCCTTCGGCAGGGCGCGCGACGATACCGAACTCTTCGTGATCCAGACTCGACATCTCGGAACTAATTTACGGTAGTTTTGTTACAACATTCAACGGGTCCCATGATGCGCCGCACACTCCCCCTCATTCCCTGGTTGGTCACGGCCCTGCTCTGGCCCGCGGGCCTCTTTGCTCAATCGGAAACCCCCGGTCAGGATCCGCTCGTCGAGGAGCAAATCGAAGAAGTCACGATCATCGGCGAAGCTGCCGGCCCCGGGCTTTGGAAGATCCGCAACGGCGACAACACCCTGTACTTGCTCGGCACCCTGAGTCCGCTTCCGAAGAAGATGCAATGGCGATCGCGCGAAGTCGAAAACGTCTTGTCGCGTGCCAAGCAGGTCATCCCGGCACGCAGTGACGTCGATGCGGATATCGGACCGATCACTGCCGTTCAGCTCTACATGCAATACCGCAAACTGCGTGGGAATGAGGAAAAACAATCGCTTGAGGCGGTCCTTCCTCCCGAGGTCTTCGGACGTTTCGAAGCGTTACGACAGAAATATGCCCCGCGCGAACGCGACATGCTGAAGCGCCGCCCCCTGATCGCCGCCGGGGAGCTCTGGCGTGAAGCGCTCTCTCGCAGCGGACTGACCGGTCGCAACGACGTGAGTCGACAAGTCGAAAAACTCGCTAAGTCGCGCAAGGTACCGATCGTCGTGCCAACCATCGTCATCGACGACCCCAAGGGTGCGCTGGCCGAGGTCGGGAAGATCTCTCGTGAGGCAGAGCTCGCCTGTATCCGTTCGACGCTTTCGCGGATGGAAAGCGATCTCGATGCGGCGCGGCGCAAGGCCGAAGCCTGGGCGGTCGGCGATATCGATCTCCTTCGCTCTCCGAATGCCTCGGAGCAACGTGAAGCCTGCTGGTCGGCGCTGCAGCAGAGTCCGAAGATCGCCGGGATCCGTCAGCAATTCGAGGACGGCTGGTTTCGTCTCGCCGTCGAAGCGGTCGAGAAACACGACGTCGCGCTCGCAGTCGTCCCCATCGACGAGCTATTCGGTCGCAACGGCGTGATCGCGCGAATGAAAGCGCGCGGATATTCAGTCGACGAACCCTGACGCCACGCCTGACGGCGCGCCGTCGGTCGCGGTGGCGGGCAGCGACTAAAGCTGCATCGACTCCAGATAAGCCCGCAGCTCGGCCAAAACCTTCCGCGTCTCAGGCGAGATGCGGACGGACTTTTCGCGGCGGTCGTCCCGCTTACCCACCTCGATGACGAGAAAGTTGAGGCGATGCAAGCGGTGGATAAGTTTGCGACATGCTCGATCTCCCCCGAGTCCGTTCAAGCGCAGCACCATGACCAATTCTGAGATCGAAATGGATTCATGCTGGGCTGCGAGGACCAGAGCCGGTGTGAGATGAAGATGACGAACCAGCGGCTCGGGCTGCGATTTGCTCGCCCCATCCGTTCTACTCAAAGAGTCCACTCGTGGAAGCTCCGACTGATTGTTGTTTTTTTAATGCAGACCCTTCCTCAATGGGTCGAATCTCAAGACTTTTGAACCTTAACCGACTCCCAAACTCTTGTGCGCCAAACTAGACCAAATTTACTGGTCGTTGTTAATCGTCTTTTTTGGGTATTTTTGTTCGAATGCGACGTGAGGATCGCCCCCGTACTCTATGATTTAGGCCAATGAAAACCCTTCTAATAAATACGCGTACCCGTCGTTTTGGCACTCCTCATGCCCTACTGCTAATGATGGTCAGTGTCGGCGCCCACGAGGTGGAGGCTCAAAACCAAAACGCGCCGGCCGTCGCCCCGGCCTGCACCCTCGCCGTCAAAGCTGGTCGGCTGATCGATCCCGACCGAGGCGCCGTGCTGCGTGACCAAGTTGTCCGCATCTCGGGCGATCGCATCCTGGGTGTCTCCCCTGCGGGTGAAAGCGCCCTTCGAGACTGCCCGGCGGTGCTCGACCTCTCGCGTTCCACGGTGCTGCCAGGGCTGATCGACACCCATACCCATCTCACCTCAGACCCGACGATTCTTCGCTACGAAAGACTCGGGCTCTCGATTCCCCGACTCGCACTGATCGGCGCGGCCAACGCGCGTCGTACGCTGCTCGCCGGCTTCACGACCGTTCGCAATCTCGGAGCCGACGGTTACGCAGACGTCGCGCTTCGCGATGCCATCAACGCCGGAGAGGTCATCGGCCCTCGCCTCATCGTGTCAGGGCCCGGCATCGGCATCACCGGCGGACACTGCGGCAGCAACTTGCTCGCGCCGGAGTTCCGACAAACCTCGCTCGGCACTGCAGATGGTCCCGACGAAGTGCGGAAGGCCGTCAGACAAAACGTGCGCTATGGCGCCGACGTCATCAAATATTGCGGCACGGGAGGCGTCTTCTCCAAAGGAACACAGCCCGGCATGCAGCAGTTCACGCCCGAAGAGGTAGCCGCGCTCGTCGATGAAGCACGAATGCATGGACGCAAAGTTGCCGTTCATGCTCACGGCGCGAGCGGCATCAAGGTCGCACTGCGCGCGGGGGTCGATTCGATCGAACATGCCAGTCTCATCGATGACGAAGGTCTCGAGCTTGCGAAGAAGTACAAGGTCTACTTCTCGATGGACATCTACAACACCGACTACACGCAGAGCGAGTCGAAGCGCCGCGGCGAGTTGCCGGAATTCATCCGCAAGGACGCGATGATCGGCGAAATCCAGCGACGTAACTTCGAGCGCGCCTTGAAGGCGGGCATCCGCATGACGCTCGGAACCGACGCAGGAATTTACCCGCACGACGATAACGCCAAGCAGCTTGCCGTGATGGTGCGTTATGGCATGACCCCCATGCAGGCCATCCAGGCCGCGACGGTCAACAGCGCCGATGCGCTGGGTCTCGCAGGCCAGACCGGAACACTCGCCGCGGGCGCGTACGCCGATTTGATTGCCGTCGATGACGACCCCCTGGCCGATATCCGTGCGCTCGAGCGTGTGAGCGTCGTGCTGAAGGGCGGCGAGGTGGTCAAGAGCGGAGCGGCGAGCTCGATCCGATGACGACGAGTCGTCGAGGTGTCACGGCGATGTTCATCGCCGTCGCAGCGTTTTCGTTCATGGATGCGCTGTTGAAATTGTTTTCGACGCACTACCCACCGATGCAGGTGACGGCGATTCGTGGCGCAGCCTCTCTCCCCTTCGTGATCCTTCCTCTGTGGTACTCGGGTCGCCTCCGCGAGCTCAAACCCTCGCGCTTCGGGCTGCACCTCGTGCGCGGCATACTCGGCATCATCATGCTGGCGACCTTCGTGCTCGCCCTGCGCGAGGCGCCACTCGCCTCGGTTTATTCGATCTACATGGCTGCGCCGTTGCTGATTGCAGCGCTCGCGGCATGGTGGCTCGGCGAGAAAGTCGATGGAGGACGCTGGCTCGCCATCGTAATCGGACTCGTCGGCGTGCTCGTCATTCTGAGACCCCGCCCCGATGGATTACCGCTGATCGCAGGACTCGCCGCGGCAGCCTCTGCGCTGTGTTACGCGCTCGCCGCTATCACGGCGCGCGTCCTCACACGCACCGAGCGCTCCTCGACCATGGTCTTCACTTTTTTGATGATCGTCACGGTCGTCGCGGGCGCGCTCGCGGCGCCGGAATGGGTGTCGATCCGCCCCTCCGACGGGTGGCTCATCGTAGCGGTCGGAGGCTTGGGAGCAGCCGGTCAGCACTACATCACCGAGGCCTTTCGTAATGCGCCGGCTGCCGTCGTGGCACCGATCGAATACACGGCGCTGCTCTGGGGGATCGCGATCGATTGGGTGGCCTGGGCCGTATTGCCGGGCGCCGTCATGTTGAGCGGAGCCTCGCTCGTCATCGCAGCGGGCCTCTATGTCGCGTGGCGAGAGCGAGTGGTGACACACTCCCCTTCGTGAACAGTCTCTACTTTCGGCTCGCAGGTGTCGCAGCGCTCTGGGGCGGCACTTTCATCGCCGGCCGCATCGCAGCGCCCGAGCTCCCGCATTTCACGGTATCCGCGCTGAGATTCTGGGTGGCGTTCGCCATCCTCGCCCCGTTGCTGATAACCGTCGAAGGACGACTGCCTCGGCTTCGGCCCCGCGATTTCGGCTTCACGGCACTTCTCGCGCTTTTCGGTCTCGTGTTCTACAACTTGCTGTTTCTCGGCGCACTCGAACTGATTCCGGCAGGACGCACGGCGCTCGTCGTCGCGCTCAATCCCATCTTGACCGCGCTCACCATGGCACTCGTATTCGGAGAACGGCTGCAGCGTCATCGATGGTTGGGCATCCTCCTCGCGCTGACCGGCGTCTGGATCGTGCTCTCGAAGGGCGACCCCTCGCTCTTGCTGCAGCGAGTGGGCCGTGGCGAATGGCTGATGCTGGGCGGCGCCTGTTGTTGGGCTATCTATACGGTGGTCGGCCGCTATGCCCTCGACGGGGAGGCTGCCGCATCGCCGCTCGCCATCACGACCGTCACCACGCTCTGGGGCGCCTTGATGCTGACGGCCGGCATGCCTTTCGAGTGGGAGGCTTGGCACGTGAGCGAGGTCTCGGTCGCGGCTTGGGGCTCGATCGTCTATCTTGGCGCCGGCGGGACTGCGCTCGCCTTCGTGTGGTACGCCGAGGGGCTGAAACGCCTCGGTGCGGCGCGCACCGCAGTCTTCAATAATCTCGTCCCTGTGTTCGGCGTATCGTTCGGCACACTCCTCTTGGGAGAGCCTTTGCTGATCTCGATGTGGGTGGGAGGCCTCGTGGCGATCGCTGGAGTCATGCTCACGAACCGGAGCAGTTCACGGTAAATCAGTGACTTGCGCGAGGTCGTGGAGAAACGGTTTCACAAGTTCGTCATAAGCGTGTCTGAAAACGGGTACACTGGCGCTTAACTAATTGATTTAAATGGATTTTTTCTGATCTGGTCAATCTTTAACCAAGCCAACGAAAATCCGCGAAAAACGCGGCGATTTCTCGCTTGAAAAGCTCACTATCCACAACGTTATCCACATCCTCTGTGGACAAACTTCCGACACCAAAACCCTCCATTTGCCGGGTGGCCCTCGACACGCCCTTGCGGCGAACCTTCGACTACCGGATCGAAGCCGATCTGCCGGTACCACCCCTCGGCAGTCGGGTTTCCGTCCCCTTTGGACGACGCCAACTCGTCGGTGTCGCGGTCTCACTGGAGTCCGAGTCGGAGGTCGACGAGTCCAAACTCAAGTCGATCTCTCGAACGCTCGACTCGGAGCCCACTTTCGATGCCCCTCTTCTGAAGCTGCTCAGATGGGCGACGGAGTACTACCACCACCCGATCGGCGAAGTGATCTCAGCCGCCTTGCCCAAACTGTTGCGAGAGGGCGCGCCCCTCGTGTCGCAGACTGAATACTGGACCGCCACCGACGCCGGAGCCGTGGCGCTTGCAGCGGACGAACCCAAGCGAGCACCGAAACAGCGTGAGCTACTCGAGCGACTCGTCGCAGCGGGCACTCGGGGCCTGGATGGCGAAGAACTCAACGAGCAACTGCCGGGTTGGCGAGAGGCAGCAAAGGCTCTCGCCAAGCGAGCGTGGTTGATCTCGGCTTCACGCGAAACTTTCTTTGAGCCTGGCGAGTCGGCCACCGCGGAAGACTCGGCCTCGACGGACATCCGCCCCGAACTCTCCGCGCAACAGCGAGCGGTGCTCGAGGCCATGCAATCGGCGGGCGTGACTCAATATCACGCGTGGCTTCTGCACGGAGTCACGGGCAGCGGCAAGACCGAGGTCTATCTACGACTCGCCGAACAACAGTTGCAAGCGGGTCGTCGCGTTCTCGTGCTGGTACCCGAAATCGGCCTCACGCCCCAACTGGTCGGGCGGTTTGCGCGACGGTTTCCGCAGACGCCCCTCGCCGTCCTGCACTCAGGGCTCACAGATTCGGAGCGACTCGCCGCGTGGCGTGCTGCGCACAGTGGTCACGCACAGCTCGTGATCGGTACACGCTCGGCGGTCTTTGCACCCATCCCGTCGCTCGGAATCATCATCGTCGATGAAGAGCACGATTCGTCCTTCAAACAGCAAGAAGGAGGATTCCGTTATTCGGCGCGCGATCTCGCTTTGGTTCGCGCGCATCTGCTCGATATCCCCATCGTACTCGGATCAGCGACTCCTTCACTCGAATCGCTGCACAACGCCGCCTCCGGACGACTGACTCGTCTTTCGCTGCCCGATCGCGCCGCCTCGGCATCACCCCCGACGTTGCGCCTCGTCGACTTGCGGCAAGAACGCGTTCACGCGGGACTATCGACCACTGCCGTATCCGCTATCCAGCGTCACCTCGCCGCAGACGGCCAGGTGCTCGTGTACATCAATCGACGCGGCTATGCGCCGACTCTCGCCTGTACGGCATGTGGCTGGGTGGCGCCCTGCCAGTCCTGTGATGCGCGTATGACCGTGTACCGTCAGGCGGCACGACTGCGCTGTCACCACTGCGGTGCCGATCGCGACCTGCCGCGCCAATGCCCTCAATGCGGCTACGCCGTGAAGACCGTTGGGCAAGGTACTGAGCGCATCGAAGAAAGTCTCGCCGAAACTTTTCCGGGGGTTGGAATCGCCCGACTCGATCGCGACGTCGTCCGCCGTAGCGACGAACTCGAAGCCGTGGTGGCACGCATGTCCGGCGGCGAAGCGAGAATTTTGGTGGGCACCCAGATGGTGGCGAAGGGGCACGATTTCCCCTCACTCACGCTGGTCGTCGTACTCAACGCTGACCAAGGCCTTTTCAGTACTGACTTTCGCGCGGCCGAGCGGCTCGCGCAAACCATCGTCCAGGTGGCCGGGCGAGCGGGTCGGGCGAGCCGCCCGGGCGAAGTCCTGATCCAAACCGAATATCCCGAACATCCGCTGCTCTCGGGTTTACTCACGGGCGGCTATGAGGCCTTCGCGTCGGCGGCACTCGAAGAGCGGCGTAGCGCGGCCTGGCCACCGTTTTCCCGGCTGGCGGCGCTGCGCGCATCGGCCACCGAGGCGGAGACGGCCATCCGATTTCTCGAAGCGGCGCGACGGGCGACCCGGACGCTCAACACCGGGACCGTTCGACTGCTCGGACCGGCGCCGGCGGCGATGGCGCGACGGGCCGACCGCCATCATGCACAGCTCCTTCTTGAAAGCGCCGACCGCGGGGCGCTTCATCGGCTACTCGATCAGTGGCTGCCGGTCATCGAGGCTCTGCCCGAGGCCAGGAGAGTTCGCTGGGCCCTCGATGTCGACCCGCTCGAACTGTTCTGACCCGGTAGAATCGCGCCCGTGAAAGAAGACCTGCACATCCTGCTGCAGCGCGCGCTGCAGTCTCTCGAGGGCTCGCTGCTCTCCGGCCCCGTAGATCCGCAACTGATCGTGCTCGATCGGGCACGAGATTCTGCGCACGGCGACTTCGCCTCGAACATCGCCATGCGCCTCGCCAAGGGTGCAGGCAAACCGCCTCGGGCGATCGCCGAGGCCATCATCGCCGCACTACCCGCATCGCCTATCGTCGAACGCGTCGAGGTTGCAGGTGCCGGGTTCATCAATTTCTTCCTCACCAAAGATCTCTACGCGCGCGAGCTCGTTCGCATCCACGAAGAGGGCGAGACCTACGGACGCCATCGTCCCGAACATCCTCGAAAGGTGCTGCTCGAGTTTGTCTCCGCTAATCCCACGGGACCCATGCATGTGGGTCACGGACGTCAGGCCGCCTTCGGAGACGCCCTGGGAAATTTACTCGCCGCAGCAGGCGATGCCGTCACTCGCGAGTACTACATCAACGATGCGGGTCGCCAGACCGAGATTCTCGCGGTGTCCGTCTGGATTCGTTATCTCGAGGTCTGCGGCGAAGTTCTGAAGTTTCCGGAAAACGGTTATCGGGGTGATTACATTCGCCCCGTTTCCACCTCGCTGCATCAACGCGAGGGCGTCGCACTGCGACACCCTGCGGCGACGGTGCTCGCCGACCTGCCCGCCGATGCGCCCGAAGGCGACAAAGAAAAACACATCGATGCGCTGATCGCGCGATGTCGCAAGCTGATCGGAGAGCCTGCTTGGGAGCGGCTGCTGGACTCCAGCATCTCCGCGATGCTTGCCGAGATTCGCGATGACCTCGACGGCTACGGCGTCCACTTCGACAACTGGATTTCCGAAAAGGCCTTCACTCAGGGTGGAGCCGTCGAGCGTGCGCTCGAACGACTGCGCGCCAAAGACCTTCTTTATGTGAAAGACGGCGCGGAGTGGTTCAAGGCCACCCAGTTCGGAGATGACGAAGATCGCGTTGTCGTGCGCGAGAACGGCGTCAACACTTATTTTGCCTCCGATATCGCTTATCACCTCGACAAGCGCGAACGCGGCTTCGATATGCTCATCGACGTACTCGGCGCCGATCATCACGGGTACGTCACGCGAGTGCGCGGGGGTCTGCAGGCTTTTGGCCATCCCGGTGACTGTCTCGAAGCCCCGTTGATCCAGCTCGTCGCCTTGTTTAGAAATGGCGTCAAGATGTCGATGGGCAAACGCGAGGCCAATTTCGTCACTCTGCGTCAGCTGCGCGAAGAAGTCGGTAACGATGCCTGTCGTATCTTCTATCTGATGCGTAGCAACGATCAGTCACTCGATTTCGATCTCGATCTCGCAAAGTCCAAATCCAACGAGAACCCGGTGTTCTACGTGCAGTACGCGCATGCCCGCGTCGCGAGCGTCATGAAGGAACTTGCCGCCCGAGGCTTTACCTACGACGCCGAGAGCGCGCGCACCCTCGTCTTCGAGCAAGGAGGCGCATTGCTCGCAGGCCCGCAGGCCGAAGCCATGCTCTCCTGTGTGTCGCGTTATCCAGAAGTCATCAGGCAGTCCGCTGCGCAGCACGCGCCCCATGCGCTCGTGCACTACCTGCGCGAGCTCGCGACCACCCTGCACGCCTTCTACAACGCAGAGCGCGTTCTCGTTCCGGAATCAGACATTCGCAGTGCGCGCGTCTACGCCTTGCTCGCGGTGCAACGCGTTCTTCGCAACGGTCTCGCCATTCTTGGCGTGTCAGCTCCGGAGTCGATGTGAGCAACACTCCCATCGGTCGCGACTTCAAGCGCGCAGGCCGGCGCGGCGGCTCCGAATTCAGTTTCTCGAGAGAGTTCTTCGCAGGGCTCGCAGCGGGCCTTGCGGTGGCGGTCGGCGTCTTTTTTTGGCAGCAACAGGCCGTCAAAGATGCTCGTAATGCCGTCGAGGAAGATCAACCAACGCCTCGCCCAGTGCGGCGTGAACCCGCCTCCGCGGCCGCGACCGAAACCGAACGCGAGTACGATTTTTACGGGATGCTGCCGAAGAGCGAAGTGGTTGTCCCGGAAACCGACCCCAAGGCACCCGTACCCGCCGTCCCGAATACGCCCATCGTAAGACCCGGGGTATACGTTCTTCAGCTCGGGATGTTCAAAAAATTGGACGAGGCAGAACGCCTTCAGGCCAAGTTGTTGCGCCTCGGCGTTCAATCAGCCGTTCAACGAATTGCCATCGAGAGTGAAGTGCTGCACCGAGTCCGGATCGGGCCGGTCAGCAATCTGAACGATCTCAACCGAACTCGAGCTGCGCTGCAGCGCGCGGAGATCGACGCCGTCGTGATTCGCGTCGGCGATTAAGCTTCGACGTCGTCCGACACGCTTCGGAAGTCGACGCCCAGTGCGCGCAGCTTCCGATAGAGATGAGTGCGCTCCATTCCCACTCGCTTGGCCAGCTGACCGACCTTTCCGTGGCATAGCAAAAGCTGTTGCTGCAGATAGGCGCGCTCGAAATGTTCTCTCGCTTCGCGCAAGCCCAGCGCCAAAAGGTCTTGTTTGACCAAGGTTTCGGCGGGCGGCGCCACCTGTGAAAGCTCGCGCTCGATTTCTTCGAGTGAAACCTCTTCGCCGCCGCCCTGCAGGAGCAATCGGCGGACCATGGTTCGAAGTTCCTGAACATTGCCCGGCCACGGATAATTGCGCAGACGGTTCTGTGCGGCGATGCTGAAGCGTCGAAACCCGAGACCGTCGCTGTCGACCAAACGATCGACGTAATGTCGCAGCAGATCAGGAACATCCTCCGCATACTCTCGAAGTGGAGGCACTCGAGCGATGGCAGCACTCAGATGCGACAACAAGTCTCGACGAATCGCTCCTTGCTCGATCTCGGGCTGCGCCGAACAAACGATGCGCGCCTGAAATGGGCGGGGTTTCGACTCTCCGAGCCTCGAGTAGCTTCTAGTCTCTAGTAGCCCGAGCAACGCGCGTTGTGCAGATTGCGGAAGATCGCCGATTTCATTGATGAAAAGCGTGCCGTCACCTACCTGATCGAGAAATCCGTCATGGTTCGTGCTGCCGAACAGCGCCGCTTCGGCATCGACCTCTCGCAGCGCGCTCGAGATGATCGCGACGAAAGGCTTAACCGAGCGCGGACTATGATCGTGCACGAAGCGAGCGAAGGCCTCGCGGCCTGAGCCGAACTCACCCAGCAACATCAGCGACGCATCACCATTAGCGTGACGCAACAACTCGCTACGCAATTGTTGAACCTGGCGGCTCTTTCCGACGGGTGCGGCGATCGCGCCCGACTTGGACTTGCCCGACGCCCTGCGTGCCTTCGCCCCCTCGAGCGCCTTCTCGACGGTCCGTAACAACTTGGCGAGCGATAGCGGCTTTTCGACGAAATCGATGGCGCCGAGCCGAGTCGCTTCGACGGCGGTATCGACCGTGCCATGACCCGACATCATCACGACGGCACAACCATCGGCGCTGGTCGAGGACCATTCACGAAGCAAGGTGATGCCGTCGACATCGGGCATCCATATATCGAGCAATACGAGATCAGGCTGTTGGCGTTGACGCAAAGATCGAGCTTCGGCGCCATTTGCCGCCACCTCGACCTCGTAGCCCTCTTCGCTCAGAATTTCTTTGACGAGACCGCGGATATCCGCCTCGTCATCCACCACAAGAATGCGTGCTGCACTCATGCCCGCTCCCTCCTCCGCTCCGCCTGCTCGGGGCCGGGGGCTGCCGCCCTCTCTTGCTCCGACACAGGGAACATAACACGGACCATAGCACCGCCCGAGGGGCGATTGCCCACCTCGATGCGCCCTCCATGGTCTTCGACGATCTTCTTGACGATAGCGAGCCCCAAGCCGGTACCCCTGGGCTTGGTCGTAACATAGGGATCGAACACCTTGCCGATCATGTCGGACTGGAACCCGGGTCCGTTGTCGGCGACGGTCAATTCGACGAACGGACGGTCGTCCAGTTCGATCGGTATCGTCCGAATCTCGATCACGGCGGGGCGAACCCCCTCGAGCGCCTCGAACGCATTGGTGAGCAAGTTATTGAGCACCTGCCTGACACGGGATCGATCCGCCTCCACAGGATCGATCGTCGATCCAAACGAGGTGACGATATCGATCGAGGCTTCTTGTGATCGGTAAAGATCGGTCACCTCGGCGATCAGCTGATTGAGATCGAATGCGGCAACTTGCATCGCCGGAGCCCGAGCGTACTCACTGAAATCGTTCACCATCTGTTTCATCGATTCGACTTGCTGAACGATGGTGTGGGTCGAGCGCTCTACCATGTCGGCATCTGATCCAGATAGCGCAGGCAACAACTTCCGACGAAGCCTCTCGGCCGAGAGCTGGATCGGTGTCAGCGGATTTTTGATTTCGTGCGCCAGTCGGCGTGCCACCTCACCCCATGCTGCATCGCGCTGTGCCTGCAGCAAGTGCGTGACGTCATCAAAGACGATCACGAACTGCTCCACACCGCTGTCCTCCTTGGGTAGCGGGACACAGGCGCAGACGAGTACTCGCGAACCCGTTTTACCCGAGGCGGCTTGCAACACGATTTGCTCGCGCCACTCGTCTCGCCCTGCCGCGAATCGAGCACGCAATTCGGCGACGAACGCCGGCAACAGACCTGTTTCGGCGTCGGTACTTGAACCGAGCGCACGCCCCACCGCCGAGCTCAGATCAACACCGAGGATGCTTGCAGCCGATTCGTTGACACGCTGGACGATGAGATCACGATCGACCGTCAGAACGCCTGCGGAGAGGCGAGCCAGGATGATCGCGAGCCGCTCGCGCTCACGCTCGACCGCCGCGCGACTGCTTTCTGTTTCTTCGCGTGCACGACGCAGCCGCTTGGTCATGTCGTTAAAGGACTGCACCAGAAAGCCCATCTCGTCGTGTGATGTGAGCGGAACGCGCATGCCGAAATCGCCCTTCGCCACCGCGCGAGTACCGGCCATCAGATCTTGTACCGGCTTGAACAAGACCTCCGCTGAGTAAATCGCTCCGTAGATGGCCCCGAGCAAGGTGACGAGTAACACCATCGTCAGCGTGAGTCTGAAGCTGTACTTCAAAGGTTCGCGTAATTCGGCGAGATCACCATACTGCGAATAGGATCGCTGGACGGTATCGGTCAGTTCGGCGAACTGCCGCGGAAGCTCGTAAACCACGACGATGAATCGCGCAGTACCACTTGCGAACGGCACGCCAGGAATCGGCGCAGCAGTCCGGATGAGATAGCGGGAGTCACCCACCGGCTCGAGACTGAGGTAGGTTGATCCGCTCGAGACGGCACGGACGAGATCTGCGGGTGGCCGGTCGGGGAGTGAGTCCGGAACCTCCTGACTCGCCGCACCGATGATTCTTTCGTATTCGCCATAGAGAACGATCTCGCTCGCCCCGGAGCTCTGCAGCTCTTCGTCCAAAGCGAACAACGCTCCGCCGGCACTCTGGTTCGCGAGCGATGCGGCAAAGCGTTCGGTGCGTCCGCCATACTCACGCATACGCAGATCGAGCGCCGAACGCGACAACACCACGGCATCGTTGAGTCCTTGCTTGATCTCGACACGAAACCAGCTATCGATGCCGCGGTTCAAAAATTCGAGTGAGAAGACGTAGACCGTCAGCAAGGGCAGCGCCACCAAGGCACTGAACACGATGACGGTGCGCGACGTCAGTCGAGACCCCGGCACCCCGCTGCGATAAGCCACGACGAGCTGATAAATCTTTCGCGCAAGCAGCCCGATGATCACGACCACGGCGACCGCACTCGCCAGCAAAATCCAGGGCTGTAATCGACCGAATTGCTCGGAGTTCTGCGCCGAGAGGAATAGCGCAAAGAGCGCACCGACGACGACCGCGATCCAGATCGCGATCAAAATGCGAGTTCGACGACTGCTCAGCGAGGCAGCGACCATGAATACCACTCGCTCTCTCGTTGCCAGTCGTCCGACCAGAACATGAGCGCGCGCAACGCATCGGTGAGACGTCCACGCTGCACACTCGCGCGGACGCTGACGAGATAGGTTCCGGGCTCTGCCACTTGCGAAGCCACCAGAATCGGCCAACTTTCTATGCTGCCCAAGGCAGTGAGCGCTTCCTCGAGTGTGGCGTACGATTTCTGCTCTCCATCGAGTAACGGGTCGCGCACCACATAGCGCTCACTGACGGAGTGATAACTGAGTTCCCGTTTCAGCTGAAGTGTCACGATGTTCTCGTTGGTCCAGAAGCGGCGCTCGCGCGACACTTCCACATCGACGTCATAAGAGAGCGAGACACCATCACGCAAAGCGCTCGCCGTCTCGTCGCTGGACGGATATCGCGTGCGCACGTGCAATTGATAAACGCCGCCCACCACGTTGACGAAAGCAGATTGAACTTCGAGGGTTCCCTCGAGTGGGTCGGCGCGCGACTCAGGCCACTGCCAAGGCATCGCGCCTGCGAGCCAAAGACACGCAACGGTCATGAACCTGACCCATAGACGCCGGGCTTTTTCGTCTTTTGCGGTCATGCGCCTCTACCCCGAACGAGACAAGCATAATAGAACCCATCCGTGGACGCCTGACCCGGCCCCGGAACCAGCTGCACACCGACCTCCCGACGCAGTGCCCCAGGGGGCAAAGCGATGCCATCCGGCCACGGCTGGGCCGAAGCCTCCGGAGTCGCCGCCAAAAACGCCTGCACCACCGACTCATTCTCTTCGGGTAATACGGAGCATGTGGCATACACGAGCTTGCCGCCCGGAGCGAGCTTCGAAAAGCAGTTGGCGAGAATGCGTTTTTGCAGTGATGCGAATCGCGTGGCGTCTTCCGGGCGACGAAGCAGCTTGATGTCCGGATGACGGCGGATCACGCCCGTAGCCGAGCACGGCGCATCGACGAGGATGCGATCAAAAGTCGATTCATCCGATAGCGCTTTGGGGTCAGCGAGATCCGCTAGTCGAGTGCGAGCGCGAGCCGGCGACGCCCCGATGCGCTCGAAAGTAGAGGCCACGAGCGCGAGCCGCGACGCATCGTCGTCGACTGCGAGCAATTCGACCCGCGGTTGCCGCTGCAAGATATGCGCGCTCTTACCACCCGGTGCCGCGCAGGCATCGAGTACGCGATGTCCGGGCTGTAGATCGAGCAGCAAAGCGGCGAACTGCGCGCCCGCATCTTGCACGGATACACGGCCTTCCGCGAAGCCCGGCAAACTTGCCACTGGACTCGATTGCGTGAGCACCACCGCCCCCGGCGGCGTATCGAGCGCAAACGCCTCGCGCCCTGCTGCGGCAAGTTCAGCGAGATAGTCCGCCACGGTGGTCGAGGGCGCGACTCGCAGCGTCATCGGCGGATGCTCGTTGTTCGCTGCGAGCATCGACGTCGCTCGGTCTCGATAGACCGACTCGAGTCGATCGACGAGCCAACGCGGATGTGCGAGACGAGTTGCGAGATCTTGATCTGCACGCTCGAGCAACTCGCCGCGCTCACGAACGAAGCGGCGCAGTACGGCGTTCACGAATCCTGTCGCTCGTCCAAGTCCGAGCGCTCGAGCGGCGTCCACCGCGAGGTGCACGCTCACCTCCGGAGCCGATCGCGAATATTCGATCTGGTGGGCAGCCGTCACGAGCAGTGAACGAAGTAACGGCGGAATATCTTCGGCGGGGCGATCGACGATGGATGACAGCGCCGGGGCGAGCCTCAGGTACCAACGAAGCGTACCCAGCGCGATGGCACGCACGGCAGCACGATCACCGCGCTCATCCGCTGCTTGCAGCGCGAAATCGGCCGAGCGGCCTGAATGAGCCACGGCACTCACAGCTTCGACCGCAGCGGCCAGCGTTGCGGCGCCCGGCGCGAGTCGAGAGCCGCCTTTCGCAGGCTGCGATTCCATGACATCTACATCGGCATTCATTCAAAGATTTCCTCAGAGGAGCGAAGGCCATTGGCGAATTCGCGCGCCGTCATGCTTCGACGCCCAGCGCGTTGCAGCTCGGAAATTCCGAGCACGGCTTCACCACAAGCCACGAGTAGAAGATCGTCTGTGAGACCGAGAATTGATCCCGGCGGACGAGGCGTAACGGTCGCGTCGGCGAGAGCTCGCGCTCGATGTACTCGAACCTGCTCGCCGCGATGCGTCGTCTCGGCAATCGGCCAAGGCCTGAAAGCCCGAATTTGGCGATCGATCTCGGCCGCGGAGCGCTGCCAATCGATGCGAGCCTCCGATTTCTCTATTTTTTTGGCGTAGGTCGCGCCGTCCGAAGGTTGCGCCCTCGCCGAGACAGACCCCGACTCGATACTCGAGAGCACTTCGAGCAGCGCAGGCGCACCGAGCGCCGCGAGCTTGTCGAGCACGGAGACCGAATCGTCGGCATCTGAGATAGGCAGTGTTCGCTGCAACAGGATCGGCCCGGTGTCGAGCCCCGCATCCATTTGCATGATCGTCACACCCGTTTCGGTGTCGCCCTCGAGAATGGCGCGCTGCACCGGAGCCGCACCGCGCCAACGAGGCAGCAATGAGGCGTGAATATTGAGACATCCATGTTTGGGAATGGCAAGCGCCTCGGGCGGCAAGATGAGCCCGTAAGCGACAACCACGAGTACATCGGGTCGCCACGCCTCGAGAGCCGCGCGCCCTTCCGGTGTACGCAAGGTTTGAGGTTGTGCGAGCGACAGTGAGTTTTCGAGCGCGAATTCTTTGACCGCGCTCGCCGAGAGATTTCGGCCGCGGCCGGCTGGGCGATCCGGCTGCGTCAGTACGCCGACAACCTCGTGACTCGACTGCACGAGCGCGGCGAGCGGCGGCACCGCAAATTCCGGCGTACCGGCAAAAACGATTCTCATCGGGACAGCGCGACGGACTTCAGCGGCCGAGCGCAGCGCCCGCCGGAACCTCGTCAGAGGTTGGCTTGGCGGGACGATCGCGGCGCTCTTTTTCCAGTTTCTTGCGAATCCGGTCGCGCTTCAGCGTGGAGAGGTAGTCGACGAACAACTTGCCGTCGAGATGGTCCATCTCGTGCTGCAGACACACGGCGCGAATTCCATCGAGCTCGCATTCGAAGACCTTGCCGTCGCGATCTTTCGCACGAACACGTACGCGCTGGGCACGCTCGACTTCATCAAAAATTCCGGGGACAGACAAGCAACCCTCCTCCATCACACCGACGTTCTCGCGCGTGAGGATCTCGGGATTGATGAACACGAGGGGATCACTGCGGTCGTTACTGCAATCCATCACGATGAGCTGGCGATGGACATCGACTTGTGACGCCGCAAGGCCGATGCCCGGCGCGGCGTACATGGTCTCGAACATGTCGTCGATCAACCGCGAGAGTGCGGCATCGAAGGTCGTGATCGGAACGGCGCGGGTCCGAAGTCGGGGATCTGGAAATTCGAGAATGTCGAGCAATGCCATCGGAGTAGACCCCTGCCAGAAAGGTAGTTCGTTGGACATCATTATATCAGTGAGGTTTCGCGCCTTTTCCGACTCGCCGAAACCACGGCGCTCCGTACCCTTTGGCGCCCATGGCCACACCCGAACATTACCGCTTCGCCTGCCTCCCGAGACTCGACGCGACATCGTGGTGTCGACTCGTCAAGCGCGTGTCTTGCCCTCTTCAGCTGGTCGGTTTGCCTGAAGAGCGTCTTCTGTCGCTCGGGCTATCCAAGCCGGCAGCGCTGGCCCTTCAGCACGTCGACCCCTCTCGACACCGCGCCATGCTCGAGGCGCTCGCCCACCACCGCATCGAGATCATTGCGGCGCACGAACCCGACTACCCTCCACAGCTGCTCGACATACGCGGCGCACCGGCAGTGATCTTCATCCGCGGTCACCGCGAAGTGCTGAAAATGCCGCAGTTGGCGATGGTCGGCAGCCGACACCCCACCGCCAATGGCGCACTCACCGCCCGTGATCTCGCCTTTCATTTCGCTCAATGCGGACTCGCCATCACGAGCGGACTCGCCATCGGTATCGACGCGGCAAGTCACTCAGGTGCCTTGGCGGCCGAGGGCATCACCATCGCCGTTTGCGGAACCGGCCTCGATCGCACTTACCCCGACACCCACGCGGAGCTTGCCGAACGCCTCCTCGAACGCGGCGCCTTAGTGAGCGAATTTCCGCCCGGGACCGCACCTCTTCCACACCATTTCGTGCAACGAAATCGCCTTATCAGCGGCCTGTCGATGGGAGTCCTCGTCATCGAGGCCGCCTTCAAAAGCGGGTCTTTATCGACCGCCCGATACGCCGGCGACCAAGGGCGAGAGGTCTTCGCGGTCCCAGGATCCATCCACAGCCCCCTGTCGCGGGGATGCCACGAACTTCTCCGCGAGGGCGCCACCCTGGTGGAAAACGCTGAAGATGTTTTGAGAGAGCTTAAAATTTATCAATCGAATCAATTATTTAGTCCAGACCCGCAAGTCCTGCGACCCGAGTCCGTCGGGGGGTCGCGGTTGGACAACCCCTCCGAAATCCTGTTAGATGCCATCGGCTTCGAGCCTACGAGCCTCGATGCGCTCATTGTGAGCACCGGCCTCTCCAGCACATCTGTAGCGTCCCTGCTCCTCTCCCTCGAGCTCGAGGGGCGTGTCGCATCAGACTCGTCAGGCCGGTTTTACAGAGTGCTCCAGCTGACCCATAACTAATGACCCAAACGACCGACAACGGCAGCGTCCTCGACATCCTCATATATGTGTTCGACCGGTACATGCTGGCCGACGCCCCCGAGGTGCCCGAGCGTGACGCCTTGGCCGAAGACCTTGAGCGCGCCGGCTTCCCGGGCGACAACGTCGAGCGCGCGCTCGACTGGCTCGCCGATCTCGCCTACGAACGCCATCGCCCGTCGCTCGCCGAATCCGGCCCGCGTGCCATGCGAGTGTTCACGGACTCCGAACACAATCATTTGCCGGCAGATTGCCGCGGTTACCTGCTCGAGCTCGAGCGCACCGGCATCCTCTCGCCCCAGCAACGTGAAATCGTCATCGAGCGCCTACTCGCGCTCGATTCCTCCGAACTCGATGTCGACCAGCTGAAGTGGGTTGCCCTCATGGTGCTCTCCAGCCAGCCAGGCGAAGAACTCGCCTGCTCGCGCATGGAAAATCTCGTGTTCGATCTGCCGGTCGAACGGCCCCACTGACACAGCGCCGGAGACGGCCCCATGGCTGAAAACCTCGTCATCGTCGAATCACCGGCGAAGGCCAAGACCATCAAGAAGTACCTCGGCCCCAAATTCGAGGTGCTTGCCTCGTATGGCCACGTGCGTGATCTCGTGCCGAAAGAAGGCGCGGTCGATCCATCACGTCGCTTCGCGATGAAGTACGACATCATCGAGCGCAACGAACGTCACGTCGACGCCATCTCGCGCGCTCTTCGCAAGGCCAAGGCGCTTTACCTCGCGACCGACCCCGATCGCGAAGGCGAAGCCATTTCCTGGCATCTGCGCGAGCTGCTGCAAGATCGTGGCGATCTCGACGGTAAGGAAGTACATCGCGTCGAATTCTTTGAAATCACGCGTAATGCCGTGCGACAAGCCATCGAGGCGCCGCGCGATCTCTCGCTCGATCTCGTCAATGCTCAGCAGGCGCGCCGCGCGCTCGACTACCTCGTCGGGTTCAACCTTTCGCCGCTGCTTTGGAAGAAAGTCCGTCGAGGTCTCTCGGCCGGTCGCGTGCAAAGCCCTGCGCTGCGCATGATCTGCGAGCGCGAGGCTGAGATTCAGGCCTTCATTCCGCGCGAATATTGGTCGCTCGATGCCCAGGGTGAACGCGAGACTCAGTCTTTCCCCTTGAAGCTCGTCGAATTCGAGGGCCGCAAGGTCGAGCAGTTCAGCTTCACCAACGCAGATCAAGCACAAACCGTCGAACGCGCGTTGTGCAAAGCGAGCGGTGCGGGCGCCCCTGCAGGTGAGGCACCGCTGTCACCTTCCGGAAAGTTGCGCGTGCTCTCGGTCGATCGCAAACAGCGCAATCGCAACCCTGCACCGCCGTTCACCACCTCGACGTTGCAACAGGAGGCCGCGCGCAAGCTCGGTTTCTCGGCGCAGCGCACCATGCGTCTCGCACAGCAACTCTACGAAGGTGTCGATTACGGTGAAGGCGCCGTGGGTCTCATCACCTACATGCGTACCGACGCCGTCAATCTCGCCAACGAGGCGATCACCGAGATTCGCGAGGTCATCGGACGCGTCTACGGAGCCGAGTCGCTGCCGGAGTCACCACGCTTCTACAAGAACAAATCTCGTAACGCCCAAGAGGCGCACGAGGCCATCCGTCCGACATCGGCATCTGTGTTACCTCAGATGCTCGAAGGCAAGATCGACGCAGACCAACACAAACTTTATTCGCTCATCTGGAAACGCGCGGTCGCTTGCCAAATGACTCACGCGGTATTCGACACCGTAGCCATCGACTTGCTTGCCGGACCCGACGGTGCACAGCGTCACTTGATGCGCGCCAACGGTTCGACCCTGCTCAAACCCGGCTTCATTGCGGTCTATACCGAGGGGCAAGACGACTCGTCCGACGACGAAAGCGATCGCATTTTGCCGGTCATGAACGAAGGCGACGAAGTCAAACTCGTCAACCTTCGCGGCACACAGCATTTCACTGAGCCGCCGCCGCGCTACTCGGAAGCCTCACTCGTGAAAGCGCTCGAAGAGCATGGCATTGGCCGCCCATCAACCTACGCATCCATCATCTCGACACTCAAAGATCGGGAGTATGTCGACATGGATGGTCGTCGATTCATCCCGACGGATATCGGCAAGATCGTCAACAACTTCCTGAGTTCGAACTTCGGCGAGTACGTCGACTACGGTTTCACGGCAGCCATGGAAGACGAGCTCGATGCCATTTCGCGTGGCGAAGAATCGTGGACTGATCCGCTGCAGAAGTTTTGGCAACCGTTCATCGATCGCGTCGAACACATCGAAAAAACCGTCTCTCGTGACGAAGCGGCCCAAGCTCGCGAACTCGGCATCGATGCGGCGAGTGGAAAGCCCATTTCGGTTCGTATGGGTCGTTTCGGACCGTTCGTACAAATCGGCACGCGCGATGACGAAGACAAACCACGCTTCGCGGGGCTGCGCCCTGGTCAGAGCATGGACAAAATCACGCTGCCCGAAGCGCTACAGCTTTTTCAGTTGCCGCGAAAGCTTGGTGATAGTCCTGAGGGCGAGCCGCTCGAAGCGAACATCGGACGTTTCGGCCCGTACATCAAGTACGGCAGCAAGTACGCTTCGCTCAAAGCCGAAGACGATCCGTATACGATCACTCTCGAGCGAGCGATCGAGGTCGTGGCAGCGAAGAAACTCGCCGACGCGAACCGAATCATCCAAGACTTCGGCATCGACGATATCCAAGTGCTCAACGGACGCTACGGTCCGTACATCACCGACAAGCAGCGCAATGCGCGTATCCCGAAAGACCGCGACCCGAAAACCTTGACGCTAGACGAGTGTCGCGCGTTGCTCGCCGCGGCGCCGCAACGCCCTGTTCGTGGTCGCTTTGGTGGCAAGGCTGCGAAATCAGCCAGCAAAAAAACCGCCGCGAAAAAGACGGCGAGTGATGCCGTCGAGACCGCGGAGACGCCGGCGAAACCTGCGCGTGCCAAATCTGCATCGAAGGCGACGACCAAGTCGGCGCCCAAGAAAAAGAAAGCCAAAGCAAAGAGCAAGAAAGCGGCGACGGACGCCGCAGACTGACGCGAGCCGGTGAAATACCGACACGCGTTCCATGCAGGAAACTTCGCGGATGTGCTGAAGCACGTCACGCTGCTTGCGCTGCTCAGGTCGCTCACCAAGAAAGACAAGGGCCTGCTGCTGCTCGACACCCATGCGGGCCGTGGTCTCTATGATTTGTCGTCCGGCGAATCAAAACAGGCCAACGAATCTGCGGAAGGCATCGAGCGGTTACTGGCTCATGCCGCGCAGGACGGTACAATGTTCGCTGGCTTTCCGGAAATCGCCGATTACCTCAAGACCGTTCGCGACACGCGTCAACGTACGTCCTATCGACAGGCTTACCCTGGCTCACCCCTCATCGGGCTTGCGGCACTTCGGCCTCAAGACCGACTCACTCTGATCGAGTCGCAGCCCGCCGAACATGCGGCGCTGCGCGAGGCGGTCAAGAACGCGAGCAGGCACGCCCGAGAACGCGACGGAACACCAGAGTCGATCACCATCGAATGTGCCGATGGCTACGCGAGGCTGCCTGCTTGGCTGCCGCCCATGGAACGACGCGCTCTCGTCGTGATCGACCCGCCATATGAAGACACTGCGAATGACTTCAAGGCTGCCGAGCGCGCCGCTCAAGAGGCGCTGCGGCGATTGGCCAATGCAGTGATTGCGATCTGGTATCCCATCAAGCAGGCCAAAGATACGGACGCATGGCGGTCTAGGCTGATGTCTGCGCTGCCGCAAAAAGCCGGCGGCGAAGCCCTCTCGACTCTGACACTCGAGCTTTGGATCCATCCTCTCGATACACGGGTGGGGTTGAACGGATCAGGGATGCTAATCATCAATCCGCCTTTCCAATTCGAGGAACGCGCGCGCCAATGGCTGCCTGCGCTACATGCGGCACTCGATCCGCAGGGCCGCGGCGGCTGCGCCGTGCGGTAACATCGTCTAAGTCATGACGCGATTCGACAATACTGTTTCGGCCACACCCGATCGTTATGGCGTTATCGGGCATCCGGTCGCACACAGCCTATCGCCGCTGATACACAGCGCCTTCGCTGACGCCACTCGACAATCGATGACCTATGATCGATACGACGTCGCACCGGAAAACTTTGAACGTGACGTCTCGGCGTTCTTCGAAAGGGGTGGCCGTGGCCTCAACGTCACAGTGCCTCACAAAGAGCGGGCTGCGGCCTGGGCCAACGAACTGACGCCACGCGCTCAACGTGCGGGGGCCGTCAATACGCTCATCAAGCTCGAAGATGGTCGTATCCTGGGCGACAACACCGACGGCGCGGGACTCATGTCTGATCTAAAGAGACTGGGCGTCGAGGTGACCGGCCGTCGTCTGCTCATTCTCGGCGCTGGCGGTGCGACACGGGGCATCCTCGGACCACTACAAGAACGCCATCCTGCCGAAATCGTCATCGCCAATCGCACGGCAGAGCGAGCGCGAGCCTTGGTCGGAAATCAAGGTTGCCGCTACGACGAACTCGGACCGTTTTTGAATCGAGGTGAGTTTGATCTCGTGATTCATGCGACACCGCTAGGTCTGAGTGGTGACATTCCGGCGGTTGATCCGCGCGTCATCGGCACACGAACGTTCGCGTACGACCTCGGTTACGGCAAACCCGACACGCCTTTCATGCGCTGGGCACGGCAGCACGGCGCCGCCGGTGTCGCTCAGGGACTCGGGATGTTGGTCGAACAAGCCGCGGAGTCTTTCAGAATCTGGCGGGGTATCGCACCCGATACGACAGAGGTTCACCGCAATATCGCGGCATGAGGCGCCTTACTCGTCGTTCGATCTGAATAGCTGATGGCGCCGCGCATACCAAAAGAACAGCGGCAGCTCCATTAACAAAAATGTCATCACGGTGAAGCCGAACCAGCCCACCTCGGTGACGAGCAAATCGAAACGCGCGTCGGTGCCCCAGAAGTTGACACCCACCACCAGCAGCGCACAGGCGTTGGCAACGAGATCGTTGATAGCGAGTCGGTTCTGGTCAGCGCCCGCGAAGCGCGGATAGACGATGAAGTACGCACAGAGCAGGATGACTGCATTGACTGTCAGGACGAACTGTTCAGGGCTGCTCATCGGGGGTTCCGTACGTCTTCAAAGTGACGCATTCTATCGCGAGTGGCTCGGTTATCCTTCTGAGCTGTAATCACTGACCTTGCTTCGCAGTCTAAATTCGCCTGCTTCGGGAGCACGCATGACCTCACGCATCGATCGCCGCCAATTGATTCACGCTGCCATGTTCGGACTCGGCGCCCTGTCTTTGCCGGCCATGGGCAGCCTGCTTTCTGCGCGCGGCTTCACCCACGGCGTGGCGAGCGGTGAGCCCGACACCGACTCCGTGCTGCTCTGGACCCGATTCGTCGCCGAGGGTGATGTCCGCTTGAAGGCAGAGATCGCTCGCGACGTGGGGTTCACTCGCATCGTGAGCGGCGGCGACGCCGTTGCCGAAGTGCAGCGTGACCACACTGCGCGACTCACGGTTCGCGGTCTAGAGCCCGGCCGTTGGTATTTTTACCGGTTCATCGCGCCCGACGGCTCGATGAGCGTCACGGGCCGCACGCGCACGCTACCCGTCGGCGAGGTTTCGAAATTCGGCATCGGCCTCTTCTCTTGTTCGAATCTCGGGTTCGGCTGGTTCAATGCCTACGCCCACGCCTGTGAACGTAGCGATCTCGATGTCATCGTCCATGTCGGCGATTACATCTACGAGTATCCGCTCGGTAGCTATCCCGACTCGAACTCTTTGGTTCCGGGCCGCCACATCGAACCGGAAAACGAGCTCATCTCACTCACCGACTACCGGTTGCGCTACGCCAGTTATCGGGTCGACCCTGATCTGCAACGGCTGCACCAGTTCTATCCGATGATCGCTCAGTGGGATGACCATGAATTCGCCAACGATGCGTGGACAGAAGGCGCCGAAAATCATCAACCCGCCACAGACGGCGATTGGTCTCTACGCAGGGCTGTCGCCGAAAAGGCCTATCGCGAGTGGATGCCCGTCAGCGATTCGCGTTGGCGCGATTATCAGATCGGCTCTCTAGCCACGCTCTTCAAACTCGAAACACGCATTGCGGGTCGCAGCGCTCCGCCAGATCTCGAAAGCGCGCTCAAAGGTCGCGAGGACATCGCGAAGGCTCTCGTCGAGTTTCGCGAAGGTACGGTCAACTCATCGAGCCGAACGATGCTCGGCGCAGAACAAGAGCAATGGCTGCGTCGCGGCTTACGACGATCGACGGCTGCCAAAACTCGATGGCAAGTGTTGGCGCAACAGGTGTTGATGGGTGAAATCATCATGCCGCAAGACGCTGCAAAGTGGGTCGGTGCCGACTCGCCCGAGTACATCCGGCGAAGACTGCGCGCCGGCCTCGCGGCAGCGCGCGCAGGATTACCCTACAACCTCGATAGCTGGGGCGGTTTCCCTGCTGCAAGAGAGCGGCTTCTCAAAGATGCAGCAGAGGCCAACGCCGATCTCATCGTTCTCGCGGGCGACACCCACAATGCGTGGGCACAAAACCTGTCTGTCGGAAAGCAGAAAGTGGGCGTCGAGTTCGCCACTCAGTCGGTAGCGTCTCCCGGATTCGAATACAACCTGCCAGGTGTCGACCCGAAAGAGATTGCGCGCGCCATCACTGCAAATAATCCAGGCCTCGTTTATATGGATGCGAGCCGACGTGGCTATACGAGTATCCTGCTCACGCCTGAGTCGGTCTCCGGGCAGTTCCATTTTCTCAAGACAGTTCGCGAACGCAGCACGGCACTCGAGGAAACACGAACTCTTCGCGTGAATCGTGGCGCCCGCAAACTCGATGTCGTCTGATTCGAAGATTCTGAGCGCCTCATATGACTGCTGATCTCGTCACCGTGATGTTCGTCGTAATCCTCGGCATCAGCGTGCTGTTGAGGGTTTGGCTTGCGCGAAGGCAAATCGCACACGTCAGTGCGCATCGTGATCAGGTTCCTGAGGGCTTTCGTGATGTCATCAGCGCCGAGGCGCACGCCAAAGCGGCCGACTACACTTGTGCCAATCAAAGGTTTGGTCTCGCACAGCTTGCGTTCGGTACGCTGGTGCTACTTGGGTGGACACTCGGCGGCGGACTCGACCTTCTGAACGATGGCGTGCTGCTTTTTTTTGGCGGTGACGAAAACGCCTCGACCAGTCTTCTCTACCCCGTCACCCTCGTCGTGCTCTTCACGCTCATCGGTAGCGTCGTCGATCTTCCCTTCGAGTGGTATCAGAACTTTCGAATCGAAGAGAGATTCGGCTTCAACCGTATGACGCACCGACTGTGGGTCAGCGATGTGATCAAAAATACTTTGCTATCCCTCGCCATCGGTATACCGCTCATTGCCGCAGTGCTGTGGTTAATGGGTGCTGCGGGTCCTGCGTGGTGGTTGTGGGCGTGGGCGCTTTGGATGGCGTTCAACTTGTTACTCATGGTCATCTATCCGCTTTTCATCGCGCCGCTATTCAATGAATTCAAACCGCTCGAAGACGAAGCGCTTCGTGCTCGAATCAACGAGCTGATGCAGCGCTGTGGTTTCTCCGCGAAGGGGCTGTTCGTGATGGATGGCAGCAAACGCTCAGCCCAGTCGAATGCCTACTTCACCGGCATCGGACGTTCTAAGCGCGTCGTGTTCTACGACACGCTACTTGCGCGCTTGTCGACCAGTGAACTCGAGGCGGTGTTGGCCCACGAGCTCGGGCACTTCCATCACAAGCACATCGTGAAGTTGATCGCAGGGCTCTTCGTCATGAGTCTGATCGGGCTCGCCACGCTTGGTTGGCTGGCGCAGCAGCCGGCGTTCTATCTCGGGCTCGGCGTAACCCCTAACGCCTCGGCCTCGAACGATGCGCTCGCGTTATTACTCTTCCTGTTGGTCTTACCCTGCGTAAGCGTCATCTTCGGGCCGCTCTCGAGTCGCCGCTCGCGCCAGTACGAGTTTCAGGCTGATGCCTACGCCAAGAAGCAGTCGAGTGGCGCAGACCTCGGTACCGCCCTCGTCAAATTGACCGAAGACAACGCGAGCACCCTGACCCCAGACCCGTGGTACGTCCGGTTCAACTACTCGCACCCCCCGGTCATCGAGCGGCTCGCCGCCCTCAAGTCAGGCTGACCCCCCCTCTGCCCCTGGGGGTGCCTACGGGTACCCCTGACCCGCTCGGGCCGCGCGCCCCGGGGCGGACCACCCCAGCCTATTGACTCGCGTGCATTAATATGCATAATTCGCGCACTTTTATGCAGACCGACCTCCAACAAACCGAGCGCCGAAACGCCATCCTGCGGCTCCTGCGCGGCAGCGCCGTGCGCAAGCAGGAGGAGATCGTCGATTTGTTGAAGAATCAGGGGTTTCCGGTCACCCAGTCGTCGGTGAGTCGGGACCTGCGCGACCTTGGCGTGCTCAAGGCCGGGGGGCGCTATCTCGCGCCCGATGCCACGCAACGTTCACTCGACGACTTTGGCGCCCTACGGCAGTTCGTCAGAGGGATCGCCACCGCGGGCAGCGCACTCACCGTTCTGCGAACCACCGTCGGCGCGGCCCAAAGTGTCGCGATCGCCATCGACAAGGCCGAATGGCCTGAGATCGTCGGAACGATCTCGGGTGACGACACTATTTTCATTGCCACCGACAGCGCCGCTGCGCAGACGGCCGTCGTCGCGCGTCTGCGCGAACTTTTCCGCGTCTAAGGATTTCTCATGTCTCAGCCCATCGTCCTCGCCTACTCGGGCGGCCTAGATACCTCTTTCCTCGTTCCGTGGCTCAAGGAGCAATACCAGCGCCCGATCATCACGGTCACGGTCGACACGGGCGGTATCGATGCCGAGACGGCCAAGACCCTCGAACAACGGGCACTCGCGCTCGGCGCAGTGGAGCACCACCAAATCGATGCGCGTGCCGATTACTTTGATCAAGTCCTGAGATTTCTCATCATGGGCAACGTCCGACGCGGCCAGCTCTACCCGCTTTGCGTGGGCGCAGAGCGCGTCATGCAGGCCCAGACGATCGCGGTCATGGCACGAAAGCTCGGCACGGGCAGCATCGCTCACGGCTGCACGGCAGCCGGAAACGACCAAGTTCGCTTTGAAGTCGCCCTACGAACGCTCGCGCCCGAACTCGAGGTGATCGCACCCGTTCGAGATCGACACTTCAAGCGACAAGAAGAGTTGGAATTTCTGCAGACTCGAAAGCTGCCCGTGCCGCCCTTTGGCGCCGCCTATTCGATCAATCGGGGCCTATGGGGTGTCAGCATCGGCGGCAAAGAAACATTGACCTCGCAAGGCAGCATTCCCGATGACGCTTGGGTGCTCTCGAAAGAGGCGTTCACCAAGCCGCGCGCACCCGAGAGGCATGCGGTGCACTTTCAGAGCGGCATTCCCTGCGGCCTCGATGGCAAAGCGATGTCGCCCGTAGAGGTGATCGAAACGCTCGAAGCACTCGCCGGGCCTTTCGGAATCGGTCGGGGCATTCATCTCGGTGACACCATCATCGGCACCAAAGGGCGTGTGGCCTTCGAGGCGCCGGCTGCCGAAGTGCTGCTCAATGCCCATCGCGAACTCGAGAAGCTCGTACTCACCGGACGACAGCAGCGCATCAAAGAAATGCTGTCTGGGCCTTATGGCGACTGGGTTCATGAAGGGCAGCTCCTCGATCCGGTATGCCGCGACATCGAGGCACTCTTTATCTCGTCTCAGCAACGCGTGACGGGCGTCGTAAACGTGCTCTTCCGGCCCGGCTCCGTTTTCGTCGAGGGCGTGGACTCTCCCTACTCGCTGATGGCCGCCTCGAAGGGCGTATACGGCGAAGCCACGGGCGAATGGACGGCCGCCGACGCACTCGGCTTTTCGCGCATCGTCGGACTCACAGGTGTTTTCCATCGTCGAGCGGGTGAACTCGCAACAGCTCAGGGGACTTCCAAGAAATGAGAACCATCGTCGTCGACAAGATCGCCTCCGTCACGCAGGCCTGTGGTCTCGGACAAGAGGTGCGCATCGCCACGGAAAACCTGCCTTCCGAAGAAGGTGTCGTGGTGGTCGTGGAAATCCTGAACACCAAGTCGAGCTATAACACGCTCGAACTGACGAGCGGCCGCATGGCGAAGGTCACGAAGGGTGACATCGTGGTCGGTGCTCTCGGTCATCGTAAAGCCCTCTTCGGTTACTCGGGTCATGTGCCCGAGAAACTCGCTGTGGGCGATGTGATCCAGATGCTCAACATCGGCGGCGTCTTGGGCGTGTGCGACTCGGCCAACCCTGACAAGGGCAAACCCTTCGACTGCCGCGTGCTGGGTGTGGTGTTGCACTTCCCCTATCTCGGCGAGCGTATCGGCGTGCCGGCGCGAGCCGGTTATCGAAAGCTCGATCTCGCAGCGCCACTCGATTCACAAGGCGTGCCCGTCGTGGCGCTCGCCGGCACCTGCATGGAAGCGGGCAAGACCGCCGCAGCGTGCGCGATGGTGAGTCGCATGCGGCATCGCGGTCTCGTAGTCGATTGCTTCAAGGCGACGGGCGTCTCGCTCCGCCGCGACATCCTCGCCATGGAAGATGCGGGCGCGAGAAATTCCATGATCTTCACCGATCTCGGGATCATCACGACGACTCGTACCGTCGGCCCTGCGCTCACACGCACGATGATCACCGACATCGCCGTCAAGAAACCCGATGTGATCGTCTTCGAGCTCGGCGATGGCATTCTCGGTACCTACGGCGTCGACTCGATTCTCGAGTGCGCCGATATTCGCAAAGCGCTGACGGGCGTCGTGCTGTCCGCAAACGATCCTGTCGCGGCCTGGGGCGGCGTCAAATTGTTGCGTGAACGCTTCGGCATCGAGCCCTGCGCGGTGACTGGACCGGCCACCGACAACGCCGTCGGCGTCGACATCATTCGCGAGCAGATGAAAGTGTCCGCATTCAATGCGCTCTCCGATGGCGCAGCACTCGGCGACTGCGTCATCGATGCCATCGGACTCGGCGCGCGATTCCCCGTGGTGACTGCATCGTGAAGAAGATTCCGACACTCGTACTCGGCGGCACGGGCTACGTCGCAGGCGAAGTCCTTCGCCTCGTGGCGGGCCATCCGCAACTCGAGATCGCGGGTGTCATGTCCGACTCGCAACCTGGCGAGTCGGTAGCGAAAGCCTTCCCACACCTTGCGCCCGCGCTGGGTGATCTGCGCTTCCTCTCCGAATCGGAGATCGAAGCGCTCATCACTACGCTGCCGACCAGCGCCGTCTTTTCTGCTGCGCCACATGGCGTCAGTGCCGCACTCATCGACAAGCTGTTGCAGGCTGCGGAGGCCGCGGGCACGCATCCTCGCGTCGTCGATATCTCAGCCGACTACCGCTACACCTCGGCTGACGCTTATGCCGCAGTCTACAAGCACCCGCATGGCGCACCGTCACGGCTCAAAGATTTCACCTGCGCCCTGCCCGAGCATTTGAAAAAATCGCCGACACCGCATGTCGCCCATCCGGGGTGCTTCGCGACGGCAACCTTACTCGCGAGCGTCCCACTGCTCTCCCTCGGCCTCATCGTACCGACGCTCTTTGTCAGCGGGGTCACGGGCAGCACGGGCTCCGGTCGAAAACCTGTCGATGGCACTCACCATCCGACCAGGCACAGCGATCTTTACGCTTACAACGCACTCGCCCATCGTCACGCACCGGAGATTACCGCCTGCGCTGCGGCGGCAAGCGGCATCACGGCGAACTTCGCCTTCGTACCCCACTCCGGTCCGTTCGCCCGCGGCATCCATGTCACCGTGCAAGCCACCCTCGCGCCGGCGCATACGAGCCTCGATACCAAAGCTCTCCTCACGAAGTTGCGCGGTTTTTACGAGCGCTCGACATTCGTTCATGTCGTCGATGCCCCGCCTCGCCTCAAGGACGTGGTCGCGAGCAATTACGCGCGTCTGCATGCCTCCACCGATGGCCGCACGCTCGCCGTGATGTGCGTGATCGACAATCTCACCAAGGGCGCCGCCGGTGGCGCGGTGCAGTGGATGAACCGTTTGCTCGATTTGCCCGAGCATGTCGGTCTCACCGCACCGGCTGCAGGCTGGACCTGACCTTTTACCTACGAGCCTTCACTCATGAGCCCTGCCGATCATCTCGCTCCGGTTTTTGCGCAATACCCCGTCGAAGTCGTCGATGCGGAAGGCGTGTGGCTACATACCCGAGACGGACGCCGTGTTCTCGATCTTTACGGCGGTCACGCCGTCGCGGCGCTTGGCTACAAGCACCCAGGCTGGACGAGCGCGCTGGCTCGACAAGCCAATGCCTGCAGTTTTCAGAGCAATGCCGTGCCCATGGATGTGAGGGTGCGCGCCGCCACTCGGCTCGCCCGCTTCGCGGGTGATCACTTCGACAGCATTTTTTTCGTGAACTCCGGTGCCGAAGCCAACGAGAACGCGCTCCGGATGGCGTTCAAGATGACGCGTCGCTCCAAAGTCGTCGCCATCGAAGGTGCCTTTCATGGACGCACCGCAGCCGCCGGCGCGGTGACCTGGGGTGCAGACAAAAAATGGTACGAGTTCCCGCGCGCGCCTTTCGATATTGGTTGGATACCGCGTCGTGACGTCAGCGCCATCGAAAGTCAGGTCGGCACTGACGCCGCGGCGGTCATCGTCGAGCCGGTTCAAGGTGTCGGCGGTGCCTTCGATATGGGTCACGAATTCCTCGCTGCACTTCGTGCGCGCTGCAACGAGACCGGCAGCTTGCTCATCTTCGACGAAGTGCAGATCGGCGTAGGTCGCAGCGGTCAGCCTTTCGCCGCTCAATTCTATGGCGTCATGCCGGATATGATCACGACGGCTAAAGCACTCGGGAACGGTTTCCCCTGCGGCGCCTTACTGATGACGCCTCGCGTCACGGATGCACTCAAGCTGGAAGGACTCGGCACTACTTTCGGTGGCGGACCGATGGCTTGCGCAGCGATAGAGGCGGTGATCGAAGCCATCGAGAACGAAAAGCTTCTCGAAAACGTTCGTCGTGTTGCGAAATATCTACGCGATACGTGCACCGTGGGCCCTGTCACGGGTCATCAGGGTGCGGGCTTTCTGCATGGCCTGATTTGCTCGCGACCGGCCAAAGATATCCAAAAGACTTTACTCGAGCGAAACATTCTCGTCGGCACGAGTGGCGATCCACATGTCGTCCGACTCTTGCCCCCGTACATCCTCCAAGAAAAACACGTCGACCTCCTGAGAGAGGCCTTGCTAGACCTATGAAACGATTTTTCGATCTCGCCGATTTCAGCCGTGAGGAGATCCTCGATCTACTCGCGCTCGCCCGTCGCCTCGAAGAACACCCCGAACCGCGCGCGCTCGCGGGGAAGATTCTCGGGCTTGTGTTCTTCAACCCATCGCTGCGCACGCTCTCGTCATTTCAGGTCGGCATGATGCGGCTCGGAGGCCAGTCCTTCGTGATCACCCCGGGACAGGGAACTTGGCAACTCGAATCACGCACTGGCGCGATCATGAATGGTGCGGCGGCCGAGCACGTGCGCGAGGGGCTCCCCGTACTCGCATCGTATGCCGATGCGCTCGGTATCCGCGCCTTCGCAGAGGGCAAAGATCTTCGTCATGATTTGGCAGAGACCAACTTCAAGGCGATGGCTTCGGTCGTCGACAAGCCGCTCATCAATCTCGAGTCGGCGATGAATCACCCGTGCCAGGCGCTCGCCGACTGGAAAACTCTCGAAGATCTGCGAGTGCCCCAGCGTGCGAAGTTCGTACTCACCTGGGCGAATCATCCGCGCGTGACACCGCTCGCCGTTCCCGCCGCCACGGTGCACATGGCTGCACAGCGCGGCATGGAAGTCGTCGTGCTACGCCCCGAAGGGTTCGCGCTCCCGCCAGAAATCATGGACAAAGCGCGAGCAGCCGCAGCGGCCTCCGGCGGCTCGGTACGCGAAACCAATGATCGATCTGAAGCGCTCAACGGCGCTCACGTGGTGTACGCCAAAGAATGGGGCTCGACCACGCATTACGGTGATTCCGTTGGCGACGCCACGCTACGTGCGGGCCTCACCGACTGGTGCGTACGCGAGAATTGGTTTTCAAAATCCGCAAGCGACTGCAAGTTCATGCATTGTCTGCCGGTACGCCGCAACGTGGCCGTCGCCGATGAAGTACTCGATGGTCCGCGCAGCGTAGTTCAACGCGAGGCACACAACCGTTTGCCCGCACAGATGGCGGTGCTGCACCGCATGCTTTCGAATGGAGGAGCCGAACGATGATCATGCACCGAGCCGACCCTGCCGCCGTCATCCGAGCACTGCGTAGCGCGGCCCCGTACATCCGCTTGTACAAGGGGAAAACCTTCGTCGTCAAAGCAGGCGGTGGTGTATTCGGTGACCCCGATGCCACGCGAGGCTTGATCGAACAGATCGCCATTCTTCACTCGCTCGGAATCCGCGTCGTGTTCGTGCACGGCGGCGGCCCGCAGCTCACCGAAGTGACCGAGAAGCTCGGCGTGCCCACGCAAATGGTAGAAGGTCGACGCGTCACCGACGCACGCTCCATCGATGCCACGGCCATGGTGCTCTCGGGGCTCATCAACACGCGCATTCTCGCCACCTGTCGTGAACTCGAGATTCGAGCGATCGGCCTCAGCGGCGTCGATGCGGGTCTCATCCAGGCTCACAAGCGCGCGCCCGTCAAACTGCAAACGGGTGATGCAACTATCGACTACGGTTTCGTAGGCGACATCGACTACATCGATACCGACGTCCTGCGTAAACTGCTCGATAACGGACTCATGCCGGTCATCTCGCCGCTCTCCAGCGACGGCTCCGGCACCTTGCTGAATATCAATGCCGATACGGTCGCCTCGGCTATCGGTGCGGCGCTCGGCGCAGAGAAACTCATTCTTTGTACGGGCGCACCCGGCATCCTCGAACGTGTCGAGGACCCTTCCTCGGTCATTTCCTATACGGATCTCGCTGGAGTCAAACGCCTGCGCGACGAGAAGCGCATCATCGACGGCATGCTGCCGAAGGCAAAAGCCATAGAGAGCGCGATTCAGGGTGGCGTCAAACGTGTTCACGTCATCTCTTACAAATCTCCGGACGCCATCCTCGCTGAGGTGTTCACGAACGAGGGAACGGGCACGCTTGTCGTAGCCGACATCGGCAAGCTCGCGCCGGCCGAACTTGCGGCCGGCAACGTCACGAAGTCATGAGCCGCCTCTGGGACAAAGGCGCACCGCTCGATGAGCGGGTGCTCGCCTTCACGGCGGGAGAAGACCACGCTCTCGACGAGCGCCTTGTTCCCTATGATGCCCGCGCTTCGATCGCTCATGCCCAAATGCTGAACGACCAAGGACTGCTGTCGGATACCGACTGCGAAGCGATCGAGAGTGGGCTCGAGGCACTCGCCGCATCGCATGCCAGGGGCGAGTGGAAGATCGAGCTCTCGGACGAAGACGGTCAGACTGCGCTCGAACGGCGCCTCACGGCGAAAATCGGCGAAGCGGGTGGTCGCGTTCACCTCGGACGCTCTCGTAACGATCAGGTGCTGACGGCACTTCGGCTTTACTTACGCGACGTCACTGAACAACTGGCTCAAGGAGCCGAAGAGGTGGCCGCTGCACTCGATCGCCTCGCTGCGCGACAAGGTGACATCGAATTACCGGGCTACACCCACATGCAGCAGGCGATGCCGAGTTCCGTCGGCCTATGGGCTAACGGATTTTCATCCGAGCTGCGTGACGATGCATCGGGCTTGCGCGCCGTACAGCGGCGTCTAGGAAAAAATCCGCTAGGCTCCGCTGCGGGTTACGGCACACCCGGCCTGCCCGTCGACCGAGAGTCAACTCGTCAGGCGCTCGACTTCGACGAAACACACGAACCGGTCACGGCTGTACAACTCTCGCGCGGCAAAGCCGAAGCGCAGCTGCTTTTCGAAATCACGTTGTTGATGCAAGACCTCGGGCGATTTGCGGCCGACACTTGTCTTTTCTATACACAGGAGTTCGCCTTCCTCGAACTACCCGACGAGTTCACGACGGGCTCCTCGATCATGCCGCAAAAGCGCAATCCCGACGTTTTCGAGTTGCTGCGCGGTCGAACCGCTTCGGCACACGGCTGCCTAGTCGAAGCGCTCGGCATCTTCGCCAAACTGCCGTCGGGCTATCAGCGCGATCTGCAATTGCTCAAGGCGCCGCTCTTCCGCGGCATCGATCTCGCTATCGCAAGCACGTCGATCATCGCCCCGGCCATCGATGCGATGTCCTTCAAGCCAGAGAACATCATGATGGACCCGGCAATTCACGCTGCTGAACGCGCCAACGAACTCGTTGTCAAAGAAGGCATCCCCTTCAGAGAGGCCTACCGACGAGTCGGCGCCTCGCTGCGAAGCGACAACAAAGGCAGCAAAACGTGAAAGGGCAAAAAATTTCCTGGCGACCCGAGGCGACTCTCGCAGCGATGAACGCGAAAGCGCACGACACCATGGTCGAAACGCTGGGCATCGTACTCACTGAGGTCGGCGACGACTATCTCAAAGGCACGATGCCGGTCACATCACACAACTGCCAACCCATGCGCATCTTGCATGGCGGCGCGTCAGTCGCGTTTGCCGAGTCCTTGGCGAGCATCGCAGCCAATTGGTCTCTCAACGACGAGCAGGCGGCTGTCGGTCAGGAAATCAATGCCAATCATCTGCGTCCCGCGCGCGAGGGTGAGACCGTGACGGGCATCACACGACTCGTTCATGCCGGTGCCCGCAGTCAGGTCTGGACGATCGACATCAGCAACGAGCAGGGCCAGCCCGTTTGCATTTCTCGTATCACCATCGCCATCATCAAGCGACGCCCATGAACGACTTCCAACGAACCCCCGATCCGTCCCTGCTGACCTGGACGCACGTCATCTATGGGTTACATGCGTTATCCGTGCTTATCGGCATTACCGGGCCCGCAACCATCGTCGGCAGTTTTATCTTTGGTCTGCCCTCCATTGCGGCAGTCATCATGAATTACGCACGGCGACGCGACGTTGCAGACACCTGGCTCGCCTCCCACTTCACGTGGCAGATCCGCACGTTCTGGATCGCCTTCATCGCCAGTGCTTTGGTGCTCATTGTTTCGGCACCACTGATGTTGATCCTCGTTGGCTTCGCCACTGCCGCGATCGGCTTCCTGATCATCGGCGCCTGGGTGCTCTATCGCGTAGCGCGTGGCTGGCTCGCCTTGCGCGATGGCCGCACGATGCCCGCGCCATGAGCGTGTTGTTCAAGTGCTTGGCCGCAGCGGCCCTCACCCTACTACTCGCCGCCTGCGGACAGACGGGCCCGCTCTATCTGCCGGACGAACCACAACAAGTGATCATCCGAGAGCGTGACGCCCGCGCGTCATCCTCGACCTCAGACGCTCCCACTCAGGGGACAGCCGAACCGAAGGCCGATCGTCGCGGTCTCTGACCGACCCCTCGGTTTTCCGCAGCATCGGTTTTTTCTTCGTCTGCCTATGATGGCGGGCGATGTCGACCCTAAGCGCCGAACCCTGTTGTCATGTCTCTGCTCCGTCGCGTGCCGCGACTCGGATTAGCGTGACTTCGGTCGACTCTCGACGACGATATCGCGCCATCGTGATGTTGACCTTGTTCGGATTCGTGTTGCTGCGAACACTCACGATCTGCCACGAGCCCGGCTCTCCCGCGAGCGATCGCATCGGAGCACGAGCGGCTATCGACGCATTGATCGCGAGTGCATTTTGCGGAACGCTCGATGCACCGGTCGATTCTCGCAACGGAGACACGACATCCCACCGATCGAGTGCGATGTGTCTGCACTGCGCAAGCGGCTGCCACGGTGCGACGGCACTCGAAACATTTTGGATCGTGCTGGCTTTCGGTCTCGCTCCACGTCACTTAATGAGAATCAATCTCGATAAGGTGCAAAGTAGTGCGCATCATCGAGACAATAAAGTTCGAGGTCCGCCCGCCGCTTGAGACCACGCGTATAATTGCGACGTTACTCGACCTCTCACCAAAAGGATTTGCCCATGAAGTCTGACAAGCTCTCGCGCCGTCAGGTACTCGGTGCCACCGTACTGGGTCTGCCGGCCATTCCGGTCGTCGTCGAAACCGCTTTCGCGCAAGCGAAACCGGCCGCCGGCGCTCTGCCTGTCCTCAGCCCGACCGAGCCGGCTGCCAAAGCCCTCGGTTATGTCGAGGACACCAAGAAGGTCGACCAGAAGGCCAACCCGAACCACAAACCCGAGCAGCACTGCGGCAACTGTCTGCAGTGGGCCGACAAAGACCGTAAGGCTTCGGTCGCCAAGTGCAACCTCTTCCCGGGCAAGCTCGTGAAGAACCCGGGCTGGTGCAAAGTCTGGGTCAAGGCTCCCGGCGTCGCCTGATTCGTCCGTCACGAACGCCGGGCCGCGAGAGTTCCCTCGCGCTGCCCGGCGTTGTCTTTTAAGGGCATGATTGCCGCCGCATGACTGCCACCCCGAGTTCCCCACCCGATCTCGTCCTCGTCGACGGATCCTCATACCTCTATCGCGCCTTCCACGCGCTTCCACCGCTCACCAACTCGAAAGGTGAACCGACCGGCGCCGTGCTCGGCGTGGTCAACATGCTGCTCAAGCTGATGCGCGAAACCGCGCCGGCTCGCTTTGCCGTCGTATTCGATGCGCCGGGGAAAACCTTCCGCGACGAGCTCTTCGCAGAATACAAATCACATCGACCACCGATGCCCGACGATTTGCGCTCGCAGGTCGAGCCCTTGCTCGAAGTTGTTCGTGCACTAGGTCTGCCTTTGCTGCGAATTTCCGGCGTCGAGGCCGACGATGTCATCGGCACTCTCGCACGACGCGCGTCGAGTGCGGGGCAAAACGTGTTGATCTCGACGGGCGACAAAGATATGTGCCAGCTCGTCGAACCGCGTATCACCCTCGTCAATACGATGAGCGGCAGCATCTACGATCGCGCGGGCGTGAAAGCCAAGTTCGATGTGTGGCCTGAGCAAATCATCGACTACCTCGCCTTGGTGGGTGATACCTCGGACAACATTCCAGGCATCGATAAAGTCGGGCCGAAAACAGCGGCGAAGTGGCTCGGCCAATATCAAACGCTCGATCAGCTCATCGCAAACGCCCACGAGGTGACGGGAAAAGTCGGCGACAACTTGCGCGCCGGCCTCGAAACGCTCGAGCTCTCTCGAAAACTCGCCACCATTCGATGCGATCTCGAATTACCCACCGAGGCCGAGACACTCGAGCGCAAACCCACCGATGACGAGGCCCTGCGCACGCTGTACACGCGCCTCGAATTCCGAGCATTGCTGCGTACGCTCGGTGGCGGCAAAGAATTGGACAACTCAACCGAAGCTCGCGCAGAGACGACGGCCACGCAAAGCGCGCCGGACGCCTCGGGGCTCGAACTGCGTCCCGACATCGCAAATGCTCCGCGGCGCTACGAAACCGTGCTCGATCAAGCCACGCTCGAGCGTTGGTGTCAGGCGCTCGAGCGCGCAGAGATTTTTGCGTTCGACACCGAAACCACCAGCCTCGACTACATGGTTGCGCAGATCGTCGGCGTTTCGTTCTGCATCGAACCTGGCATCGCCGCCTATGTGCCGCTGCGGCACGACTACGTCGGCGCACCCGAACAACTCGATCGCGATGCGGTTCTTACGCGTCTCAAGCCTCTGCTCGAGAGCGAGTCTCATCACAAGATCGGCCATAACCTGAAATACGATGCGCACGTGCTCGCCAATCACGGCATCACGCTGCGTGGCATGCGTCATGACACCATGCTCGAGTCTTATGTCTGGAACAGCGTCGCCACGCGACACGACATGGATTCCGCAGCCCTGCGCTATCTGGGACTAACGACCATCACTTACGAAGATGTCGCCGGAAAAGGCGCGAAGCAGATTCCTTTCGAGCAGGTGTCGATCGAGCGCGCCGGCGAATACGCCGCCGAAGATGCCGACGTCACACTACGATTACATCGCACGCTGTGGCCTGCGATCGAGCATCAGCCCCTGCTGAAACGTCTCTATGAAGAGTTCGAGCAGCCGCTCGTCGGCGTATTGCAGCGAATGGAGAGGCGGGGCGTGCTCATCGATCGAGAGATGCTGCGCCTGCAGAGTAGCGAACTCGCGCGTCGCGCCGAGGAGCTCAAGGCGCAGGCGCACGCAGAGGCCGGTACAGACTTCAATCTCGACTCACCCAAGCAGTTGCAGCAGATTTTGTTCGAGAAGATGCAGATTCCGGTTTTGCGCAAGACGCCGACCGGTCAGCCCTCGACCGCCGAAGATGTACTCGAAGAACTCGCGGATGCCTACGCCCTACCGCGTCTCATCCTCGATTATCGAAGCATCGCGAAACTGCGCAGCACCTATACCGAAAAGCTTCCCTTGCAGATCAATGCAGGAACCGGTCGCGTCCATACGTCCTACCATCAGGCCGTCGCGCAAACCGGTCGACTCTCGTCGACAGATCCGAACCTTCAAAACATTCCCATCCGCACCCCCGAAGGGCGTCGCATTCGAAAGGCGTTCATCGCGCCTCCGAAGCAGGTATTGCTCGCTGCAGACTACTCGCAGATCGAGCTTCGCATCATGGCGCACCTGTCGGCAGACGCAGGGCTGCTCGGTGCATTCGAAGCGGATCGGGACGTGCACCAAGCTACGGCGGCCGAAGTATTCGGCGTACCGCTCGATTCTGTATCAGCCGATCAGCGGCGATCGGCCAAGGCCATCAACTTCGGACTGATTTACGGGATGTCCGCCTTCGGCCTCGCTCGACAACTCGGCATCGATCGCAGCTCCGCTCAAAGATATGTCGATTTGTATTTCGAGCGATATCCGGGCGTGAAGGCTTACATGGATCGCACTCGCGAACAGGCCAAGGACACCGGCTTCGTCGAGACGGTTTTCGGACGTCGTCTTTATTTGCCGGATATCCGCTCACGCAATCGCGCGATGCAGCAGTATGCCGAGCGCAGTGCAATCAACGCCCCGATGCAAGGCACAGCAGCAGATCTCATCAAGCTCGCCATGATCCATGTCGATGCATGGTGCGAGCACGAATCGGCGAGCAAAGCCCGCCTCATCATGCAGGTGCACGACGAGCTGGTGCTTGAAGTACGCGAGGAGGCCGTCGCGGAGGTCACCGATGCCGTACGTCGATGCATGATCGACGCGGGGCGTAGCGCGCTGCGCGTGCCCTTGAAGGTGGACGTCGGTATCGGTCAGAACTGGGACGAAGCCCACTGACCTTACTGCTGTTGCGAGCACGCGACAGAAGAATCGTTAACTTATTGATTGTTAACGATTTTAATTTCTGAACTTTCTCGAGTCTCGGCGGGTCTTATTTCCTGAACGTAGAGCGTTCCCCGCTTCTATCCCTCCCTGAGCGGGCCCCGGCCATGAGACCTGTGCCGGGTTCGTCTGCCCCCGGTCACCGCAAGGTTTCCGGGGGTTTTTTTATGACCTGGCGCTCGCCCAAAGTTCGTCGAGCCGATCGCGGGCCTCGTTGACACCCAGGCCCGAATGCGCCGAGAACAACTGGGCCGTGGCGGCCTCTCCGAGGGTTGCCTGGGCCTCCTTCAAGGCGGCCGCCCGCTCCGCCTGGTTGAGCTTGTCTGCCTTGGCGATCAGCACGTGAATACGGCGCTGAGCGGGGTTGGCCCACTCGATCAGACCTAGGTCCTCGTCACGCAGACCCCGTCGACTATCGACGATCAGCAGCAGACCCCGAAGGCTCTCCCGCTCTCGCAACGCATCGAGGAGCGGCACCCACTTGCCACGCTCGTCGGCCCGAATGTCGGCATACCCGTATCCGGGTAGGTCGACGATGCGATGCCCCGCCTCGAGCTCGAAGTAATTGAGCAGCCGGGTCTGACCTGGGGTCTTGCTGGTCCTGGCCAACGCCTTACGCCCCGAGATGGCGTTGATGGCACTCGACTTGCCTGCATTGGAGCGGCCTGCAAAGGCGACCTCTGCCCCCGTGTCGGCCGGGAACTGGACGGGCGCCGCCACGCTCAGGATGAAGTTCGCCTTAGGAAAACGCGACACGTTGGGACCGCCCGCACAGGCACGAAAAAGGGTCGTTAGTGTAAACTCCTCGGCCTGAAATCGACGTTCGGAGCCTGCAGAAATGTTCATCGCCAAGCCCTTCGCTGCCGCACTGGCCACCGCTGCCCTCGCCGTCCTGATGGCGCCCGCAGCCCTTGCCAAAGGCAATGCCGAAGCAGGCGCTACCAAAGCCGCCGTATGCGCAGCCTGTCACGGCGTCAACGGCAGCAGCGTCAATCCCGAGTGGCCGAATCTCGCGGGCCAAAGCCCCGTCTACATCCAAGAACAGTTGCGCCTGTTCCGCGCCGGACATCGAAACAACATGGTGATGTATCCGCTCGCCATGGCGCTGACCGACGAAGACATCGCTGACCTCGCAGCCTATTTCTCTACGCAGACACCCACCGGTCTGGAAGCCGATCCGGCCAACTACAAGTTGGGTGAGGCCCTTTATCGAGGCGGCGACCGTACGCGCAATTTGCCGTCATGTGCCTCGTGCCACGGCCCGGTAGGTCTCGGCAATGCGACTGCGGGCTACCCGGCTCTGCGAGCCCAGCACGCGACCTACACGCTCAAGCAACTGCTCGATTACGCAAACGATCAGCGTTACGTCGATCTCGCCACGGGCACGCCGACCAAATCTCGTAACGGACACATGATGACGACCATCGCCAAGCGCCTCACCGAAGAAGACAAGAAGGCTTTGGCGAGCTATATCCAGGGCCTTCGCTGATGAAGCCTTTTCGAGCGGCGTGGTTGGCTGCAGTGGGCGTCGCGCTGATCGGCGCGGTCTTCGCGCCCGTCCCGGTTGAGGCGCAAGACGCCGCTCAAGGCCTGTCGCGTTGGCAGGAAGGGCGTCACTATCGCCGCGTCTCGCCCGTCATTCCGACCAATGTCGCTGCGGGTAAGGTCGAAGTCATCGAAATTTTTTGGTACGGCTGCAGCCACTGCTACACGCTCGATCCCTTCCTCGAGCGCTGGAAAAAAAGCGGCAAACCCGCCCATGTCGAGTTTGTTCGTGTTCCCGTCACCTGGAATGCCGGTGCCAAGCTGCACGCGCGTCTCTACTACACGCTGCAAGCGTTGAAGCAAGACGAGCGTCTGCATACGAAGGTGTTCGATACCATCTTCCGCACGGGTAACGGTCTTCTCGGACGCGATGAAACCGCAACGCTCGAGATCATGGTCGACTGGGCGAAACAAAACGGTATCCAAGAAAAAGCGTTCCGCGACGCTTGGAACTCCATGTGGGTCGGCACCAAACTGCGCCAGGCAGAGGACATCGTTCGTCGATATCGCGTGGAAGGCACGCCGTTCATGGCCGTGAACGGTCGCTACTCGACCGATGTCGGCATGGCGGGCGGCACGCAGCAGATGCTGAGCCTCATCAACGATCTCGCAAACGCGGAGAAGGCTCGCTGAGCCTCTTGCGCGCGACTCTCGGACAGCGCGCGTGATCCGATTTTTCAGGCTAGACGACTCGGGGCTGCACGGTGAGACCCTGCACGACGGTATCGTCGTCCCTGACGATGCCATCTGGATCGACCTCGTCGAGCCTTCCGCAGAAGAAGAAGCGCGCATCGAACAGTTCTTGCGCATCGACGTTCCGACTCGCGAAGAGATGCGCGAGATCGAAACGTCGAATCGCTTCTACCAGGAGGGCGACGCCCTCTACATGACCGCTACGGTGGTCACGAAACTCGACACTGCTCGCCCCGAAAACAGTCAGATCACATTCATTCTCACGCCAGATCGGCTCATCACCAATCGATATGTCGATCCGCTGCCGTTCCGTCGGTATATCACCTACGCTGAGCGACACCCGACGCTCTGCAACTCGGCCGCTGCCGTGCTTGCCGGTTTGCTCGAAGCCATGGTCAATCGAATCGCCGACGTGCTCGAGAGAACGGGCGACGAGATGGATACACTTTCGGCCGAAGTCTTCGGCGCCCCGAACGTCGTTCGACGGCGTGATCGTGATTACCGCGCGATCCTCGAGCGTGTCGGTCGAAATGGCGACCTCAACTCCAAGGCTCGCGAAACCCTCGGCAGTCTTGCCCGCCTGATCGGATTTTTGCAGCAATCGAACGGGCATCGATTCGAGGACGACCTTAAGGGTCGCCTTCACTCGATTCTCCGAGATGCCGAACAACTGAGCAGCCATGCGGCGTTTATGAGCAACAAGGTGCAATTCCTGCTCGACGCCACGCTCGGAATGATCAACATCGACCAGAACAACATTCTGAAAATTTTCTCGGTGGCGACCGTCGTGCTATTGCCGCCTTCGGTGATCGGGGCGATTTTCGGAATGAACTTCGATGTCATCCCAAGCTCACACGCCGAGTGGGGGTTTTGGGGCGCCCTCGCGATGATGACGATTTCCGCCGTCGTGCCGTTCGTCTACTTCAAGCAGCGCGGCTGGCTCTAAAAAATCGTCTGTCGGGACGTCCCTAGTTAAGGGCTTGACTGCCGGCTCTAGCGGCGGAAACTTGGGGATGGAGGATGCCATGACCCGAGCCAGTCGTTTCCTGCTGTTATTTTTTTTGACCGCTTTATTTTGGTCAGGGAAATCGATCTCGGCAGAGTCTGACGATTTTCGTCACGCCCTGATCATCGGAGTCGCGGTGTACCGCGATGAAGAGGTTCCTCCGCTTTTCGGCGTCCCCAACGACATGGACAGCGCACGCGAAATCGCAACGGCCATGGGCATTCCCGCCGCAAACATCACCGAGCTTTTCAACGAGCAGGCCACAAAGAACAACATTATCGCCGAGTTGCGAAAACTCTCTCAGCAAAAAACCGACGGTGGGCGCATCCTGATTTATTTCTCCGGGCATGGCACGCGCTGGCGCGAAGCGAGTTCCGGAGGCTGCGTCGAGGGTCTGCTCACCTGGGACAGACAAGTCATCGTCAATCGCGAGTTTGCTCAGTTCGCAAGACCGCTGGGCTTGAAAGCCGACAAACTCATCATCATGTTCGACGCATGCCACTCGGGTGGCGTCGCGGGCGTGGCGCGTAACACGAGATCACTTGGTGGTGACAAGTTATCTCCCAAATTCTTCATGCGTGCCGATGCCACGGGAGCAGCGTGTAGCAAACCCTCCAATGTCCGCACGAGAAGTCTGATCGGCCCCGCTCAGGACGGCGTCGAACCGCTACCCGAGAACGTCGTTCATATCATGTCGGCTCGTCCCGACGAGGTGAGCTTCGACGAGCCCAGTCGCGGAGGTCTTGCCACGCAGGCCGTCAAACGATGCCTACTCGGCGGCGCAACCGATGCCGATGGCAGTGGAGGCGTGTCTCTGGCAGAGGTCGAAAACTGCTCGCAGGGCTTCATCCGCGAGAAAGTCGCGCGCTTTCCTGACTTGCTACCCCACCATATCTCCATTTCGGGTCTGCGCAATCTCGTTCCGATCGCAGTGCAGAGCAGCGGCGCTACGCCCTCTGCCGAAGCCGTTCGCCTCGAAAAAGAACGTCTCGCCAAAGAGCAGCAAGAGGCCGAGCAACGTCGAAGGGCCGAAGAGGAACGAGTCGCGGCTCAGCGGGCGGAGCAGGTTCGACTCGAGCAAGCGCGGGCTGCTGAAGAGCGGGCGCGCGCTGAAGCGGAACAATCCAGGCTCGCCGCCGAACGTACCGAAGCTGAAAAAGCTCGGGTGGCGGCAGAGCGTGCCGAGGCGGAAAAACAGCGGCTCGCCGCAGAGCGCGCCGAACACGCCAAGCGCGAACAAGAGCGCATCGCCCAAGAGCGCGCCCAGGCCGAAGCCGAGAAAACTCGCTTAGCAGCAGAACGCGCCGAGGCGGAAAAACAGCGGCTCGCTGCAGAGCGTGCCGAACAAGCCAAGCGCGAGCAAGCACGCATCGCCCAAGAGCGTACCCGAGCCGAAGCGGAGCAAGCTCGCCTCGCGGGCGAGCGGGTCGCTGCAGAAAAAGCCCGACTCGCTGCGGAACGTTTGGAGGCCGAGAAGCAGAGACTCGCCGCAGAGCGCATCGCACAGGCTCGCCTCGAACAAGAAAGGCTCGCTGCCGAGGTGGCACTCGCCGCAGCGGCTCAGGCTGCTGCAGCTCACGCTGCTGCAGCTCAAGCCGCTGCACTACAGGCGAATACCACTGCGGCGACAGGATCAA
>CAZRFN010000005.1:73249-81089 GCA_964599335.1 uncultured Acidibacter sp.
GCTGCAGCTCAAGCCGCTGCACTACAGGCGAATACCACTGCGGCGACAGGATCAAGCAGCCTGCCGTCGACGCCTGCGGTCGTCGGGGCGCTAGCCTCGCTCAAAGACATCTATGCCCAGCGCGATATCCGCAGGAGCGTCACGGTCACGATGCCAAAAGACACTTTGCGCATTGATCAGGACATGTTCACGATGACGGTCACCTCGTCGCATGCGGGGTACGTCTATGTTCTGCTCCTCGGAAGTGATGAGACGAGCTTCTACATGCTCTTCCCTAATGCGCTCGACAAAACCAATCGCATCGAAGCGAACAAACCCATGAAACTTCCGCGTCCCCACTGGGGGGCCAATGCGTCAGGGCCGCCGGGCACGGACCAAATATTGGTCATCGTTTCAGAGACGGCTCGAAATCTCTCGGTCTTGCCAAGCCAAGCGAGTAGTACCGAAAATCTGTTTATCCTGACACCGGCAGACTTAGGCGGGCGTCGGCAACTCATGAACTTCGTGATCGGCTCCGGAGTCTCGGGGGCCTCACGTTTTGGTGCGACCTGGATAACCGTCAAGGAGGTTCAATGATCACCTTTCAAGTCATTTTGATGGCGGCGGTTCTTGCGGCCCCTCCACCGAACCCGACGGCTCAAGAAATCATCGACCGCCTGAGCGACGCACCCACCAAAGAAGCTCAAGGCAACCTCGGACAGACGAGAAGCCTTCGAAATCTCACTCCTAAGATTCGTGCCATCGACATGAACATTCAGTTCGAATTCAACTCGGCAAAGATCACCCGAGAGGGCGGCGACGCGCTGCAGCAGCTCTCGATCGCCATGAAGTCTGCTCAACTGCTCGAGTCTCGCTTCGTAATCGAAGGGCATACCGACGCGAAAGGCACCGCGAAATACAACCTCGATCTGTCTTCACGACGCGCCCAGTCCGTCGTGGGCTATCTCAAATCGCAAGGTGTCGACGTCGGCCGACTCGAGGCCGTCGGCAAAGGCTTCAACGAGCTACTCAACGAGGATGATCCGCTCGCCGCCGAAAACCGTCGGGTCCGGATCGTCGCGGTGTCCACGCCATGAAACGCCTTCGACTGTCGATCCTTACCTTGGCGATGCTGCTCATCGCGCGCGGCCTGCCTGCAGCCGAGCCTCTTCTTCTCGTCACCGAGGAAGAACTTCAGGCCTCCATGGCTGCACCGGAACCTCTATTCCCGCGCTTCACCCCAGAGCCTGACGCCCCGCGCATTCTCGTAGAGACCCCGAAACTCAATGCCACCATGCCATCGCCGATCGCCATGAAACTACGGTTCAAGGCAGCCGATGGTACGGCCATCCGACCCGAGACCTTTAAGGTGCGTTACGGGTCTCTCCGAATCGACATCACCGCCCGGATCACCGGTTCGACCGCCGTCACTGCAGACGGGCTGGAAATCTCCCAAGCGGCCTTGCCCAAGGGTAAGCACAAGATCATCTTCGCCGTGGAAGACGCCGCGGGGCGTCTCAATGAGCGCCAACTTCAGTTCGAAATCATCTGACCCTAGAATGGGGGCATGCGTAATCCCCCACGACCCCTGAGCCCGAAACTCGTTCTCTCGTTGATCATCGCGCTGCTCGCCACCGCCTGCGGTGGCGGAGGCGGTGGAGGTGGCGGCGACACCAGCGGTAGCAGCGGAAACACCGGCTCAAGCTGCTCGCTGACGAGTAGACAGAACTGGGTCGTCTCGCAGATGAATGAATGGTATCTCTACCCTGAGACCCTTCCCCAAAACATCAACGTCGCAAACTACAACTCCGTCGATGCACTCATCAGTGCGATGATCGCAACGGCAAAATCGCAAAACAAAGATCGCGACTTCACCTATATCACGTCGGCCTCGCAGGAAGACGCCCTGATCCGCTCCGGATCGACGGCGGGCTTCGGCATCCTGCTTTATTACGATTTGACGGCTCGACGTGTATTCATCCTCGAGGCTTACGAAACCGCCCCCGCCTACTCGACGGCCAACATCGACCGCGGCGACGAGATCATCGCCATCGGCACGACGGCCAGCAATCTGCGTCTGGTGTCGGACATCATCGCCGCAGAGGGTCGTCAAGGCGTATCGAATGCACTCGGCCCGAGCACGGCAGGCCTCACGAGAGTGCTACGTATCGCGCGAGGCTCCACCGTTCGCGAGGTCACGGTTTCGAAGGCCGATTATTCTTTGGAGCCCATCTCGCCACGCTATGGCGCCCGCATCATCGACGATGGAGGCAAGCGCTACGGCTACATCAACCTGCGTACGTTCATCGTCAGTTCGGCAAGTACTCGACTCAGAGAAGAGTTTTTGAAGTTTCGCGAAGCTGGCATCACCGAAATCGTCATCGACTTCCGTTACAACGGCGGCGGATTGGTGAGTGTCGCCGAAACCATGGGTGATCTGCTCGGTGGCAATCGCCAAACTAGCGACACGTTCTCGGCGACCGTGTTTCGTGCATCTAAGTCATCGAATAACACGACAAAGCGCTTCTCTCCCCAGCCCCAGTCGGTATCACCCACCAAGTTGGCGTTCATTACGACATCGTCGTCTGCCTCGGCGAGTGAACTCGTCATCAACAGTTTCATTCCCTACTTCAACGACCGTCTCGCTCTGATCGGCGGTAACACCTTTGGAAAGCCCGTAGGTCAAATCGCGGCAGATAACACTGCGTGTGACGATCGCCTTCGAGTAGTCGCCTTCACCACGCGCAACTCGGCCAGTTCCGATGCGTACTTCAATGGTCTCGCCGAGGCCGTCAAGGCGAGCTGTCGAGCCAATGATGACTTCACTCAGGCGCTCGGCTCCGCGGGCGAAGGCTCGACCCGCCAAGCACTCGACTGGTTGCAAGGTCGAGCCTGTACGCCCATCCCTGCGACGACCGCCCAAGCGGCTGCCGCCTCCGGAATAGGACAAGGCACGACCATCGAAAAAGACGCGGCGCTGCAATTAGAACCCGTTCCGGCCTCTGGGCAGCCAACGCCGGCTCAGCGCGAGATACCGGGTCTCTTTTGAACGGCCGAGCGTCAGTCGTCTTCGCATTATTCATCGGAGCGCTCTTGGCGCTCCTGGCGGCACCGAATTCGCTCTTTGCAAATCCGCAATCGGGCGTGCGGCTAATCGCGGTCGCCGAGCCGCAGCGCGCACCCGAACTTCCGATTACCCAACTGATCGTTCGTTTTCGCGACGATGTCGCCGCAGGGCGTCTGGCACGCCCCTCGGTGACGCGGCTCGATTCGCTCTCGAAGCGCGCCGGCGAGCCGCTCCTCTATCGCCGGCCCACGGCAGATCTTTCACACGTCCTGCGGCTCGTGGAGCCGCTGCAACGCTCTGCGGCAGAGCGCGTTGCACAGCGCTTGAGACTCGATCCGATGGTTTCCAGCGTCGAGATCGACGAATACGTCTTCCCCTTTTTCACTCCGACCGATCCGCTCTGGACAGACTCACGGGAAATTCTTTGGCATCTCAAAGCGCCAACGACAGAACGCCTCGGAGGCGCCAACCTCCCGGATGCGTGGGACACCGCGACGGGGCGCGACGTCGTCGTGGCCGTCATTGATTCGGGGATCACGACTCATCCCGATCTCGACGCCAACATCGTCCGCGGACATGATTTTGTCTCGGCGGACAGTAATGGCGGATTCCTCGTCGCCAATGACGGTGATGGAAGAGATGCCGACCCCTCTGATCCCGGCGACTGGATAGACGATAACGATCTCACGAAGAGTGTGTTTTCGGGGGGCAGCTCGCCTTGCAGCAAGTCGAATAGCTCGTGGCATGGCACTCACGTTGCAGGAACGATTAGCGCCGTCACAGGAAATCGGGCCGGAGTTATCGGCGTCGCGTACGAAAGCAAAGTCCTCGCGATCCGGGCTCTCGGAAAATGCTTCGGCTATGGGTCCGATATCATCGATGCCATTCGATGGGCGGCAGGCGCACAGCCTGCGAGCGGTACGTGGGCAGATCTGGGCATTCCCAGTAACGCGACGCCTGCGAGAGTGATCAACCTCAGTCTCGGCTCTACCAGCTCGAGCTGTTCGAGTAGTCGCCAGAATGCGATCACCGCTGCACGCGCGATGGGTGCTGTCGTTGTCGTTGCGACGGGCAATGACAGTCGCGCCACCATCAGCTCTCCCGCTAATTGTTCAGGTGTGATCGCCGTGACGGCCCACACGGTCGAAGGCGATAAAGCGAACTACGCCAATCACGGGACGGGCACCACGCTCAGCGCACCGGGTGGCGGCTCTTGCTCGACCGCTGCGCTCAACTGTCTTCCGCAAGGTAGCAGTGGCACCGCCGGAACGATTTGGCGACTCATTGGCTCGACGAGCAATGACGGCACGACGACGCCCGGCGCCGCGATCTACTCCGGAAAATCGGGCACGAGCATGGCGACGCCGCACGTATCGGGTGTCGCGGCTCTACTGATCTCCGCGATGCCGACGCTGACCGTCGACAGCGTTCGTAACGTGCTCGCTGCCAGTGCACGTGAGTTCCCTGCAGGCACGTTCTGCTTTGGCAAAGTCGACAGTCCCTGTGGTGCCGGCATGCTCGATGCCACCCGAGCCATGCAGCGTCTCGTCGCATTGACACCCAGCGTCACCGCCCAAGCAAACGGCGCGCTTGTCGAAAACGGCTCGACGGTGACACTGACCGGCACGGCGACACCAAAAGCCGGAGGCAATACCAACCTCAGTTATCGATGGCAGCAAACAGCCGGCACCAACGTGACGCTGAGCAGCACGAACTCGACACAAACGACGTTCACGGCGCCCAATGGCTCACGCATGACATTCAAACTGACTGCCACGGATAGCGACGGCTTCTCAGCCTCACGTTCGGTAGATGTGCGATCGAATGGCACGCCCGTGCTCGCAGCCCTGTCGCCTATCTCGGCGAGTGCCGGGAATACCGTGAGCTTCCGAGCGTCCGCCACCGACCCCGATAACGATCCACTCACATACAGCGCGACAGGTCTTCCATCTGGGGCCACATTCAACGCGAGTACGGGCGAATTTTCGTGGCCGAACGCGACATCGGGGACATTCTCAGTCACGGTCACAGCGAGCGATGGCCTCGCGACGAGCGCCGCTCAAAGCGCCACGATCACGGTAACCTCACCGCGCGGCGGTGGCGGATCTCTCGATCTCTGGACCCTATTGGTATTAGCTACCGCTTTGTTGTGGCGTCAGTCGCTGAGGCGACGTGAACTCATCTGAGTTCGTCGATCAACACTCTCGATAGCTCGGAAATGAGTTTTACGCCCGCATTGTCCGGCGAATAGTCGATGTTCGGCATATCGTCTATCGTGATGGCGATTGCGATCCGACCGTGCGGCGTATAAACGATGCCGACATCGCTGCGAAGGGCGTCGAGGCTGCCGGACTTGCTCGCCACACGCCACTCACCGCTGAAACGACCGATGCCATCCTTGTATTGCTGTCGCTCAAGTACGGCGAGCAACTCTTTCGACGCCGACGCACTCACCACCTTGCCTTGCTCGAGCATCTCGAGCAGGCGGACCATCTCCCGAGACGTCGAGGCACCGATACCGAATCGCTTGTTTTCCGGTTTCTCGCCCTCTCGACTCCAACCCTCGGCGGGTTTTAGTTGAGTGCCATCTCCGCGGATCTTTCGCATCGAGCGAGTTTGCGTGAGGCCCAATGAGCCAAGAAACGCGTTGACTCGATCCGCGCTGATTCGATCGAGGATCAGGTTGGTCGCCGTGTTGTCACTGACGATGATCATCATCGTTCGAGCATCGCGCAGACTGACGGTTTCTCCATCCGAAAAATCGCTCAGCACTCCGGATCCAGAAACCTTATCTTGCGCACGGATGACGAGACGCTCGTCCCAACGCGCCCGCTTGGCTTCGACTTCTGCAGCCAATGCACAGGCGATGGGAAATTTGATGGTGCTGGCCGTGCGTACACGGCGGTCAGGGTCTATGCCGACTTCACGTCCCGTATCGAGATTTCGTGCGTACAACGAGACCGTTCCGGAAAAGCCCGCGATCTTTTCCCGAAGTTTGATCTCGAGGGATTGCGGCTCAGCCCCCTGAGCCACAAAGGGGGCCGCCCATAACAGACCCACCCACCACAACGCACGTCGGTTCATCGTCATCCGCCTCCCTGGAGCCGCTCCGATATAATGCCTCGGCAACGCGCCCGTAGCTCAGCTGGATAGAGTACTGCCCTCCGAAGGCAGGGGTCGTGAGTTCGAATCTCGCCGGGCGCGCCAACCCCTCGCGGGGCGGCGGTCAGTCAGGCAGTCCCTCGAATAACTTCTCGTCGAACTTCATGCGAAGGCGGAGATACCAGCCTTCCTCAGTCTGCTCGCGGCCCGAGAGGTCTCGATCCGAGAACCCGGAGAAGTTGTGGCCGGCACTCAGCCAAACATTGTTCTTGACCCGGAAACCGACCTCGACGCCATACGCCTTTTCTCGGGCATCTGAGTCAGGCGTGCCCATGGTGGCGCCCATCGCACTGACATCCCATCGATCGCCGATGTCATAGATGAATCGCGCAGAGGCGAGCCAAGCCTGGTAGTCATCGGTCACGCCGGCCAAGGTTTCGTTCAAATCTTTGGCAGCGAGTCGGCCGCTGAGCCAGAACTCACGATACGGATGCCAGTTGAAATGCGTCGATACGATATCGACATCACGTCGTTCACGTTGATCGAGCTCATTGTTGTACTCGCGCTTGTTCTCGTAACGCACGAGCATGTCGAACTGCGTCGCAAATCTCGGACGATACGCCGCACCGAGCTGCAGTCTGTTCTGCATCTGCGAACCCGGCTTACTGCGGTCATCGGTCTTCAGCATGTAATTGCGGAAGAGTCCGGTCCACTCGCCGCTCAGTTTTCGCGCGAGGGACACCGAGCCCATGAGGCTTCGGGCCGTGTTGTCGTTGATCGCCACGCGATCACGGTCGAGTTGACGGAATTCGAGGCGGGTGTTGCCTTGCCACGTCTTATCCCCGAACTCGAGTCCACCGCCCACCGCAAGCGCACTGCGGCTCGCGCCCTCTAGAATCTCGAGTCGCTCCACGAGGTAGTTGGCGCTGATTCGATCGCTGAGCGGAATGGTGTTGCTGAGGCCTGCGGCCGCCTCAAGCTCCTGCGAATTGTAACCATCGCGCATGCGCAGCTCGGAGTGGACTGCGCTTCCTTCTTCGTCGTTGCGACGCAATCCAACGACAATCGCCTGACTGCGCGAAGCCTCGTCGATCGAGTACGCCGATCCCAGACCGTTCGTCTCTTCCCAGCGACCATAGAACGAGAGCGAATCGGAGAGCTGGTAATCCGCCCCCGCGGTTGCGCGCCCGGTCGGCGCCTCGACCCGAGCAAATACTCGACCCGAACCATAACGATAGTCGGAACGTACGGCGAACCACGTCGGATCATTCTCGAATCCTTGATCCATGCCGACCTCGCCACCGAGCGACCAGGCGTTAGTCACTCGCGTACGAAGACCCAGCATGAACGTCGTCACGTCGAGGTCCTGCGCACGCAGGCTCGAATTCAACGACGTGCCATTGAATGCACTCTGCGGCTGCCCCGTGATGGGATCGAGTCCAATACCCATACCCCAAAAGCCGGCACCGTTCGGATTGAGACCTGAACCACCATAGGCCGACCCTTGCCCTGGCAACACGAGCGATCCGGAGAGTGCGGAGAGCGAGGCTACGCCACCGCGACGCTGGTAGAAGTGCCGAAGTCCCGCTTCGATACGAGTGCGATCAGTGAGATCACGCTCGATGCCGAGAGACATCCCGCCTTGCTCACCCTTCGTGAACGAGTCTTCGGTGTAGCTGCCGTTGACGTGGA
>CAZRFN010000006.1:0-69415 GCA_964599335.1 uncultured Acidibacter sp.
CAGATCATCGGCGCGGTCATCGACGTGGAGTTTCCGCGCGAATCGATCCCGAAGGTCTACGAAGCGCTGAAGCTCAAGGAAGTGGACCTCACCCTCGAGGTTCAGCAGCAGCTCGGCGACGGAATCGTCCGCACGATCGCGATGGGCGCCTCGGAAGGCCTCAAGCGCGGTCTCGAGGTCGAGTCCACCAACGCGCCGATCTCGGTTCCCGTCGGCAAAGCGACCCTCGGCCGCATCATGGACGTGCTCGGCACGCCGCAGGACAACCGCGGCCCCGTTGCCTCCAAAGAAAAGTGGTCCATCCATCGCCCCGCGCCGTCGTACGACGAGCAGGCGGGCGGTCGTGACCTCCTCGTCACGGGCATCAAGGTCATCGACTTGCTCGTGCCGTTCGCGAAGGGCGGCAAGATTGGTCTGTTCGGTGGTGCCGGCGTCGGCAAGACCGTGAACATGCTCGAGCTCATCAACAATATCGCCAAGCAGTACAGCGGTTTGTCTGTGTTCGCCGGAGTCGGTGAGCGTACTCGTGAAGGCAACGACTTCTACCACGAGATGGCGGAGTCGGGCGTCATCGATCTCGAGAAGCTCGAAAACTCCAAGGTGGCGATGGTGTACGGCCAGATGAACGAGCCGCCGGGTAACCGCCTGCGCGTCGCGCTCACGGGTCTCACCATGGCCGAATACTTCCGCGACGAAGTGCGCGAGGACGGCGTGAAGGGCCGTGACGTACTGTTCTTCGTCGACAACATCTACCGCTACACCCTTGCCGGTACCGAAGTGTCGGCGCTGCTCGGTCGTATGCCCTCGGCGGTGGGTTACCAGCCGACGCTGGCCGAAGAAATGGGCGTGCTGCAAGAGCGCATCACCTCGACCAAGACGGGCTCGATCACCTCGATCCAGGCCGTCTACGTTCCTGCGGACGACCTTACCGATCCGTCACCGGCGACCACGTTTGCTCACCTCGACGCCACTGTCGTGTTGTCGCGTCAGATCGCGGCTCTCGGCATTTACCCTGCGGTCGACCCGCTCGATTCGACGAGCCGTCAGCTCGATCCGCTCGTGATCGGAGAAGAGCACTACAACACCGCTCGCGGCGTTCAGGCCGTGCTGCAACGCTACAAAGAGTTGCAGGACATCATCGCGATCCTCGGCATGGATGAGCTCTCTGAAGAAGACAAGCTCACCGTGTTCCGCGCGCGCAAGATCCAGCGCTTCCTCTCGCAGCCGTTCAACGTCGCGAAAGTGTTTACTGGCCAGGACGGCAAAATCGTCCCGCTCAAGGAAACCATTCGTGGTTTCAAGGGCATTCTGTCCGGCGAGTACGACCACCTTCCCGAGCAGGCCTTCTACATGGTCGGCTCGATCGACGAAGTGGTCGAGAAGGCGAAGACGCTGCAGTAACGGAAGGCATTCATGGCCGCAGACAGCACCATCCATTGCGACATCGTCAGCGCCGAGGGCGAGATTTTCTCTGGCCCGGCCAAGATGGTGTTCGTTCCTGCAGCGCAGGGCGAGATCGGCATCGCGCCGCGTCACGCCCCTCTGCTCACCCTGATCAAGGCGGGTGAGGTGCGTGTTCAGACCCCTGACGGCCAAGAGCAGTTTTTCTTCGTCGGCGGCGGTGCGCTCGAGGTTCAGCCCAAGAAAGTGACGGTGCTCGCCGACACGGCGATTCGCGCCAAAGACATGGACGAAGCCGCAGCGCTCGAGGCGAAGCAACGCGCTGAGGAAATCCTCAAGGGCAATATCGACAAGATCGAGCAGGCTGAGGCGCTCGCCGAACTTGTACGTGCCGTAGCGCAGATCAAGATGATCCAGAAGCTGCGCAAGATCAGAGCCTGAGGCGTAGTGATGTCGGCGCGTCGCGCGAGTACGACGTGAACATCGCGATCGTCATACTCGCGGCGGGGCAGGGCAAGCGGATGAAATCCGACTTGCCCAAAGTATTGCAGCCCTTGGCGGGCAAGCCGCTCCTCAAACACGTCATCGATACGGCGGTCACGCTCGATCCCTCATCTCTTCACGTGGTCTACGGCCACGGGGGTGATCGGGTTCGCGAGGCGCTCGCCGATGCTCCGGTGACCTCCTGGGTCCTGCAGGCTGAACAGCTCGGCACGGGGCACGCCGTTCAGCAGGCTTTACCGTCGTTGCGAGACGACGAGATCGCGCTCGTGCTCTACGGTGACGTTCCCTTGGTACGTAGCGAGACCTTGAGCCGGCTGCTCTCGCTCGCAAGCCCCGAATCGATGGGCTTGCTCACGGTCATGCTCGAGGATCCGACCGGCTATGGTCGGGTACTTCGCGATACGACGGGGCGAGTACTGGGCATCGTCGAGCAAAAAGACGCGACTGCCGAACAAAGAAATATCCGTGAAGGAAACACCGGAGTCATGGCGATCCCGGTCAAACATTTACGGGGTTGGTTGGGGCGATTGCGCAACGCAAACGCCCAGGGCGAGTACTATCTCACCGACATCATCGCCATGGCGGTGACCGATGGCGTCAAGGTGACGCCACTGCTGGCATCGAGCGTTGCGGAGGTTCTCGGCGTGAACGACAAGCTGCAGCTCGCTGAACTCGAGGCGGAAAACCGCAAGACCCGAGCCCGCGATCTCATGCTCGCGGGCGTGACGCTCGTCGATCCCTCGCGCATCGACGTGCGCGGCACGCTCGTCACGGGGCGAGACGTGTTCATCGACGTGAATGCCGTGTTCGAGGGCAAGGTGACGCTCGGTGATCGGGTACATGTCGGCCCCAACTGCGTGCTGCGTGACTGCGACATTGCTGCAGACGTTCGGATCAATCCGAACTGCGTCATCGAAGAAGCCAGTGTCGGTGCGGGTTCCATCATCGGCCCCTTCGCACGCCTGCGCCCGGGGGCGAAACTCTCGAACGATGTACACATCGGCAACTTCGTCGAAGTAAAGAATTCTTCGATGGACTCAGGCGCGAAAGCCAACCACCTCGCCTATGTCGGCGATGCCACGGTGGGTGCGCGCGTGAACATTGGGGCCGGCACGATCATTGCGAACTACGACGGCGCCAACAAACACCAGACCGTGATCGGTGCCGATGCGCATACGGGGTCGAACTCCGTTCTCGTCGCTCCCATTACGGTGGGCGAGGGCGCGACGGTGGGCGCAGGGTCGACCGTCACCAAAACCGTTCCGGCAGGCAAACTGACCGTGGCGCGTGCCAAGCAGGTCACGCTCGAAGGTTGGAAGCGTCCGCAAAAGAAGCGCTAATACGAGGCCCTGAAGGGCTCTGTTTCCACCCCTCAAAAGGTGCAAAATACTCGGGACCGCTGCATCGAGCGGTCATCAGGGAGGCTATCCAATCCATGTGTGGAATCGTCGGCGCCATTGCTCAACGTGACATCGTCCCGATCCTGGTCGAGGGTCTCCGACGACTCGAGTACCGCGGCTATGACTCAGCCGGCGTCGCCGTGCTCAATGGCTCCGGGGCGCTCAAGCGCATCCGAACCGTCGGCAAGGTTCAGATGCTGCAAGACGCCATCGACGCTTCACCGACCCACGGCCCGATCGGCATCGCCCACACGCGCTGGGCTACTCATGGTGTGCCCTCGGAGCGTAATGCACATCCGCATATTTCCGACGATGGTCTGGCGATCGTCCATAACGGCATCATCGAGAATCACGAGGCTCTTCGTGCTGAACTGAGCGCGTCGGGCTACACGTTCACCTCCGATACCGATACCGAGGTGATCGCTCATCGCATTCACCACCATCTCAAAAAAGGTGGAACGCTATTCGAGGCGGTAGGCCGCACGGTTGCGGAGCTCGAAGGCGCCTATGCCTTGGCTGTCGTCAGCGAGTCGGACCCCGAGCGCATCATTCTCGCTCGTGAAGGGTGCCCGGTCGTCATCGGACTCGGTAAAAACGAGAACTTTGTCGCCTCCGATATCGCAGCACTCCTGCCGCAAACACGCACCTTCGTCTTTCTCGAAGAGGGCGATGTCGCTGAAGTCACACGCACCTCCGTGCGAATCACCGATCGCAACGGCAAGGCGGTCGAGCGCAAGATTCATGAGAGCGAGTTGTCTGCCGACGCCGCGGACAAGGGCCAATACGCCCATTTCATGCTCAAGGAAATTCACGAGCAGCCCCGCGCAGTCGCTGACACTCTGCAAGAGCGAGTCGCCAACGGTCGCTTGCTCGAGGCCGCATTCGGTCCCGCGGCGACCGAAGTCTTCGTCAAGACCGAGGCCGTACACATCGTCGCCTGCGGTACGAGCTATCACGCAGGCTTCGTGGCGCGTTATCTCATCGAGCAACTCGCCAACATTCCCTGCAGCGTGGAGATCGCGAGCGAGTTCCGTTATCGCAGTCCGGTTGTGCCGCGAAACACGCTTTTCGTGACGATCTCCCAGTCTGGTGAGACCGCAGATACCCTCGCAGCGCTCAGACTCGCCAAGCAGGCTGGTTATTTGTCTTCGCTCGCCATCTGCAACGTGCCCGAGAGTTCATTGGTGCGCGAGTCCGAGCTCGTCATGCTGACTCGTGCAGGCCCCGAGATCGGCGTGGCCTCGACCAAGGCCTTTACGACGCAGATCGCCGCGCTCGGCCTATTGGTGGTCGCGCTGGCCAAGTCGCACGGAGCGACGCCCGAACAGGAGCGTACGCTCGTCACGCGACTCGTCGAACTTCCGGGCATGATCGAGAAGACGTTAGCCCTCGATCCCATCATCCAGGATCTCGCCAAGCGTTTCGTCGATAAACATCATGCGCTATTCCTCGGTCGCGGCACGATGTATCCGATCGCCATGGAAGGTTCGCTCAAGCTCAAAGAAATCTCATATATCCACGCCGAGGCTTACGCTGCGGGCGAACTCAAGCACGGCCCGCTCGCACTAGTCGATGACGACATGCCGGTCATCGCCGTGGCTCCAAACACCGATCTACTCGAGAAGCTGAAGTCGAACCTCATGGAGGTCAAGGCACGCGGCGGAGAGCTCATCGTGTTTGCCGATCCTGAGTCGGGCATGAAGTCTTCGGAAGGGGTCACCGTGATCACGATGCCGAAGCATGTGAGTTACATCCAGGCGCCGGTGGTCTATACCGTTCCGCTGCAGATGCTGTCGTACCACGTGGCGACCGCGCGCGGCACCGATGTCGATAAGCCGCGCAATCTCGCGAAATCCGTTACGGTCGAATGATCGTTAGATCGGTACGGCCTCGAGGTCGTACTCGTCCGAACCCGTAATCTTCACTCGGGCGAACTCGCCCACGGCGAGTTTTCCGCCGCGCTTCACTCGTACCAAGCCGTCGATCTCTGGAGCATCGCCGCGCGAGCGTGCCAGTGCGACATTGCCTTCGATACCATCGACGATCACCTGCTCTTCGCGACCCACTCGAGCAGCGAGTCGGGCGGTACTGATGCGTTGAGCCACTTCCATGAAACGCGCTAGACGTTCTTCCTGAATGTCGGGCGCGACATGCGGCGCCACGTCATTGGCGCGCGCACCCTCTACCGGCGAATACTTGAAGGCACCCACGCGATCGAGCTGCGCCTCTTCGAGCCACGCCAGTAGTTCCGCAAACTCCGCCTCGGTCTCGCCCGGAAAACCTACGATGAACGTGCTGCGCAGCGTGAGATCGGGACAGGTCGTACGCCATTGTTTGATGCGCGCGAGCGTATTCTCGGCATGTGCGGGACGCTTCATCCGCTTGAGCACGGTCGGACTTCCGTGTTGGAAGGGGATGTCGAGGTACGGAAGGATCTGCCCCGCTGCCATGAGCTCGATGACCGCATCGACATGCGGATACGGGTAAACGTAGTGCATACGTACCCAAGCTCCGAGGCTGCTCAAACCTCGAGCAAGATCGATGAAGCGGGATTCGTACTCGCCCCCGTTCCAGTGACCCGGTGCATAACGCAGATCGGAACCGTAGGCGCTCGTGTCCTGGGAGATCACTAGCAATTCGCGAACACCCGCTTTGACGAGTTTCTCGGCTTCGCGTAGCACATCATCGATGCGACGGCTCGCGAGCTTGCCGCGTAAGTCTGGGATGATGCAGAAGCTGCAGGTGTTATTGCAGCCTTCGGAAATCTTGAGATACGCATAGTGTCTCGGCGTCAGACGGATGCCCTGTGGCGGAACGAGATCGACGAAGGGATCGTGTTTCGGCGGCAAATGTTGATGGACTGCCGAGAGCACGTCGTCGTAGGCATGCGGACCCGTGACCTTGAGTACACGAGGATGTCGATCGAGGATGCGTTGTGGATTGGCTCCGAGACACCCGGTGACGATGACTTTCCCGTTTTGTTCGAGCGCTTCGCCAATCGCGTCGAGTGATTCGTCGATCGCAGAGTCGATGAAGCCGCAGGTATTGACCACGACCAAATCTGCGGAGTCGTAGTCGGCCGCGACGGCATAACCCTCTGCTCTCAATTGAGTGAGGATGCGCTCGGAATCTACGAGAGCCTTGGGGCAGCCTAGGCTGACGAATCCGACTTTGGGGTTCTTTCGAGACACGCGTCATTTTACCGCTGCGTGGCCGTGCTTGTCCGCAGTCTGGACGAGGTATCTGCCGTTCTTCTGATGACATCGGAAGCTGAGGCTCAATAGCTCTCGTGAAGAATCTGAGCATCGGCATCGTAGGTGGTGGAATCGGCGGGCTGTCTGCGGCTCTCGCTCTGCAGCGCGCGGGCTTTCGTCCCGTCGTGCTCGAGCAAGCGCCCGTACTCGCCGAGGTCGGTGCCGGGATCTCGCTGAGCCCACCCGCAGCTCACGCGCTCAACTCTCTGGGCATGGCCGATGTCCTGCGCACGAAGTGCTTTCACCCCGAAGATCAATGCGTTCGTCATTATCAGGATGGCCGCCCGCTCAACTGGATCAACCGTGGCCGAGCGCTCATCGAAAAATACGGTGAGCGTTACTACCTCGTTCATCGAGCCGACCTGCACGACGCTCTCGCCGCTGCAGTCCGCGCGAACGATCCTGCTGCGATAGAGCTCGATCGACGATGCCGTACGGTCACCCAAGATGGCGCGGGTGTCACGGTCGTACTGGCCGATGGCAGCGAACGAAGGTTCGATGCCCTCATCGGCGCCGACGGGTCACGATCTGCGGTGAGACACGAGATATTCGGACCGATCGAGCCGCAGTACACGGGATACATCGCTTGGCGCGGCGTCGTCCCCATGGAGCTCGTTCCTCCGGAGATTCTGCAGCCTCCTTCAGGCATCTTCTTAGGCCCCGGTCATCTGGTTAACCGATATCCGATCCGTGGCGGAAAACTGCTCAACTTCGTAGCCTTCGCCGAGCGTAAAGAGTGGGTCGAGGAGGGCTGGTCGATTCGATCGACAGTCGAAGAACTACTCAAAGAATTCGAGGGCTGGACTCCGATGGTACGTCGCATCATGGAGCTCGTGCCGCCCGACCTGCTTTTCAAGTGGGGCCTGTTCGATCGCGAGCCTCTCAAAACCTGGACGAAGGGTCGAATCACATTACTCGGTGATGCTGCTCACCCGATTCTGCCTTTCCTGGGTCACGGCGCCGTGCTCGCGATCGAGGACGCCGTGGTGCTTGCCCGAGCGATCGCGGCGTCTGATCGCCTCGAAGAGGCCTTCGAACGATACGAGCGTGCCCGCGTGGAGCGCGCCTCGTTCGTCGTGCTTGAATCCCGAAAAGCCGGAAAAGTATTCCACGCACCCGATCCGGAGAAGTATCCGGAGCGAACCAAGGGGCAAGCGGCAGACGAGGGTATAGGCCTCTTCGCGTATAACCCGGCCACTCAGCCGATTTAAGTCGAGTCATCCCGGGAAGCTGTCGATCCCGGAGGCGGATTTTCGAATCCCAGTTTGTGCTCGCACGACGATTTCGCCGCTCGCCAAATCGAGGCAGGCGAGCTCCCCAGAGAAAAAATTGCTCGCGTAGACATATCCACCGCGAGGCGTTCCGAGTGAAGCCCAGCCGAACGAGCCGAAGGAATAGGTCCGAATCAGTCGGCCGGCGTCATCCACGGCGTCGATCCCGCGTCCATTCACGACGAGTAATCGACCGGCCTCGTCGAATCGCACATCAAAGAATATCCGTCCGGCGGTTTCTGGCGCGATGACGAGGTCAGGTAATGACTTTTGAGCGACGAGATCCCAGCGCATGATTCTGGGACCAGACTCGGAGGTGTAGATGAGCGTCCGCCCATCGGGTGCGATGGTGCTCGACGTCAGGCCCTGAAAACCACCCATGCCGCCGTGAACGGGTGTCGGATGTTCGCGAATCAGTTTTCCGGCCCTTGAAAACTCGAATAGGTGACCATCGCCAAAGCGGCGCGCACCAGGCATGAACGGTAGCGTGGTCCCTAACGGGACACGAGATTTTTCGCCGACGAAATTTTCACCGAGAAAGAAGCGGCCATCTTCGGCGAAAGTGATGTGCCCGAAGGGACGCAAAGGGGCTTTGAAATCGGCCAGTCGCCGCCCGTCAGGCGCGAACCGCGCGATCTTGTAAGCGAAAGAATCGAACGCCCAGAGTGTGCGATCGGGCGAGAACTTGAGGCCCTGAACGATGTGGGTGGTGTCGTCGAGCCAGATCGTGCTCTTGAGTCGCAAGTCGGCGTCGTAATGCAGTATGCGACCGCGACCGCGGTGATCATCCTTCGGATCGTTCAGCACAGTGCACCCTACGACGACATCGCCTCGCGCGAAGGCGAGTGTCGCAGGCTTCGTTTCGGCTGTAGAGGCCCTGTGACTAATCGCGCCTAGGGGTAGCGCACCGAGACCTGCGAGTACTGCACGGCGATGCATTTGTAGCGATTTATTTCTTGACGTTATCCCAGGTGGACTTGGCACTCGAAGAGGGTGGCAGACGGCCGCAGTGCAGGCCGGCGTCGACCATCAACACTTCGCCGGTGACGACGCTGGCACCCTCGAGAAACCAAACCAGCGTTTCGGCAATCTGCTCGGCGGTAGGTACCACCTGCAGCGGCACCATGGCAGCGGCGTTGACCAAGAACGCCTGATATTGCTCAGGAGTCATACCACCCTGGAGCCAGCGTGTTTGGATGGCACCGGGTGCTACAGCGTTGATGCGGATCTCCGGGCCAAGCACCAGCGACAGCGACTGCGTGAGCATATTGAGCGCTGCCTTGCTGGCGGCGTAAGCCATCGAAGAGGCGATACCGGTGATTCCTCCGATCGAGGAGTTGTTGACGATGGCGCCGCGACCCTGCTTTTTCATGTACGGCGCAACGGCGCGAACCATCTGATACGCACCGACGACGTTGACCTTGTAAATCGCCAGGAAATCGTCACCGGTGAGGCCGTCGAGATTTTCATAGGGATTGAACTTAGTCTTCGCCGCGTTGTTGATCAGGTAGTCGATGCGACCCCATTTGTCGATAGCCGCCTTGGCCATCGCCTGACAGGATGACTCCTCGGCAACATCACCCTGAAACACTAATATTTCCGCGCCTTTTGCTTCGCATTGCCTAGCGGTATCACGAGCTTCGGACTCACTACGGGTGTAGTTGATCACGACGTTGCAACCTCGCTCGGCCAGCATGATGGCGGCAGCGGCACCGACACCGGTGGCCGAGCCGGTGATGATGGCGACCTTGCGGGTAGAGGACATGGTGACTCCGAAGTGTGCGGGGGAAACGAGGGCTGATCATGCCGATTCGCATACCGATCGGGGAACCACTCGGGAGCGGCTGTCCGATGTAAGGTCAGGCGTCTCCACCAAGGCCGCGACCTATGGCCCCGGCCGGGGCGGGGCGGTTAGTCTGTGGCATCGTCAGGGCCGACAGGCCGAACGGGGGCAATCATGGCATTCAAAGACATGCGCGAGTTCCTCGCGCTGCTCGAGAGCGAAGGACAACTGAAGAACGTCGATGTGCCGCTGAACGGCCGTCGCGACACCAACGAGCTGCAAGCTCTGATGAACTACGTCTGCAGTAAAGATGGCCCCGCCTTGATGCTCAACAACGTCGATGCCATCAATACCCAAGGCGTCCCCATTCTGTTCAACCCTTTCGGCACACGCGAACGCACGGCGATGACCATCGGTTTTCGCGATTGGCGCGAGGCGAAGCTGCACCACTCCGAGGTGCTCGCCGACCCGGCTCGTTGGCACGCTCCGAAAATCGTCGACAAGGCGAAAGCACCTTGCAAAGAGGTGATCATCAAAGGCGATGATGTATCGCTCGATACGCAGATCCCTCACGTGTGGTTCGGCAAAGAAGGCCCGGCGTACATCACGAACGCCATGACCTTCTCCAAAGATCCAGAGACCGGCGGACGCAACTGCGGCTGGTATCGATTCACCCAATTCCTTGATGCCACTCATCCTCAAGGGGGTAGCTACAAGCCAGAGCGAGCCAAAACTGATCTCGCCGCGTTTTATTGGTGGAACCCGCCGTTCTCGGACATCGGCCGACACACCTTCAAAGCCTCTCAGATGGGTAAGCGTCTCGAGGTTGCGATCGCCGGTGTGTGCGATCCGGCGCTACACCTTGCCTCCGCGACAGGTGTCCCTTTCAACGTCGATGAAACCGCCTTCGCTGGTGGATTACGCGGATCACCCGTCGAAATGGTTCGCTGTGAAACCGTCGATCTCGAAGTGCCGGCCAGCGCCGAGTGGGTGCTCGAAGGCGAGGTCATCACCGATGAACTCGAAGCGATCGGTTGGCACTCGAACCCTGTCGGCTACTACGACCGCGTGCAGGTGTTCCCGATCGTCCGTATCAAATGCATCACCCACCGCAAGAAACCGATCTGGCACGCCACGATGGAGATGGTGCCGCCCTTCGATCACAACTACATCGCACTACTGCCGGTCGAGGGCGAAGTCCTCTCTGATCTTCGCAAGAAGATTCCTGAAGTGTATGACGTCGCCGTCACGCCAAACATGTGTTACGTCGTGCAATTGTCGGTGGACGGTTGGCGCAAGCCTCATCCGAACTTCGGCAAATACGTCATCCATGCCGTGTGGGGCTCGGCGGGTCGCTGGGGGCGAACGGCCAAACTCGTCATCGTCGTCGGTCCCGACGTAGACCCTTACGACCTCAAGCAGGTTGAGTGGGCGATGATGACCCGCTGGCAGCCGGTCAAAGATTCGGTCATTCAGCCCGATGGCATTCCGATGATCCTCGACCCCTCCTGCGAAAAATCGCCGCAGTTTGGTGCCTTCCGTTCCGACCAGATGGGCATCGATGCGACCATAAAAATTCCCGAGCGCTTCACCGAGTATCCGGAAGTGTCGCAGGCCGATCCGGCACAAGTAGCGGAGATCGCGAAGAAACTCGCCGGTATCGTTTGACGTCGTCGACTGACCGCTTCGGGAGGGATTACTACCGTCGCTTCTATCGCGACGGTCGGACTTCCGTGACCTCGCGGGCCGAGATGACGGCCCGCGCCAACCTCATCGCCGCCTATACGCGGCACATCGGTTGTCCCGTGGCGAGCATCCTCGATGCCGGCTGTGGGCTCGGTCTGATGCGCGAGCCTCTGTTGCGGGCCTTACCTGGCGCGACGTATGTAGGGCTCGAGTACAGTGAATATCTTTGTAACCGTTACGGTTGGGTACAAGGCAGTCTGTCCTCATACCGCCCTCGAAAACCCTTCGATCTCGTCGTCTGCTTCGATGTTCTCCAATATCTCGATGACGAGTCGGCTGAAAAAGCCATGCGCAACTTCGCGAGACTGTGCCGCGGCGTGCTTTTTTTCAGTGCATTGACCCGCCGAGACTGGCGCGAGAACGCCGACCAATCTCGCACCGATCGCGATGTGACCATGCGCACGGGAGCTTGGTATCGCAAGCGACTCACCAAAAATTTCCGCCCGATCGGCGCAGGCTTTTGGATTCGGCGTGGTGCGCCGCTCGTGACTTGGGAGCTAGAGTCTGCAGGCTGATCGACCGGCGAACTACTCTTAGAGCAGTGCGCCGGACGACTCGGGCTGATTCCCGCGCGCGATGTTGCGCGGCTCGTGACCTTCGGGCGGAATCAACTTGTAGACCACCGGCGTGACGAGTCGTGCGAGCAGTGTCGAGGTGATGAGTCCGCCGATGATCACCCAGGCCATCGGTGAATAGAGCCCACTGTTTTGTGCCGCGAGCGGTAATAGACCGCCGATCGCCGTAGCAGAGGTCAGCAAGATGGGCAGAAACCTGATCTCGCCTGCTTGCTCGATGGCGTCATCTAGTGGCACACCTTCCTCACGTAGTTGGTTGGTGAAGTCGACGAGCAAGATCGAATTTTTGATCTCGATGCCTATCAGGGCGATGAAACCGATACTCGCCGTGAAAGAGATGTCGTTGTTGGTCAGCAGCAGCATCAACATGCCACCGAAGATGCCGAGCGGAACGACTGTGAGCACGATCAGGGTCGACCGGAAACTGCCAAATTCGAGCACCAGCACGGCAAAGATTCCGAATAGTGCCACGATGATGGCGGTACCGATTCCGCCGAATGCATCCGCTCCGGCTTCCGCATCACCGCCGAGCACATAGCGATATCCGCGCGGCCACTCGATGTCGTCGAGGCGATTGACCACGGCAGCCGTGACTTTTCCGGTATTTTCGCCACGCTGCACGTCGGAGTTGATAGTCACCGCGCGTTGACGGTCGTATCGCGAAATCAAAACTGGCGCGGGCTCGAACTCGATCGAGGCGACCTGTGACAAAGGTAAAGACTCTCCGGTGACGCTGATCACGCGGGCCGCCTCGATGGCCTCCAGCGAAGGACGACCGTCGAGCGGCGTACGCACCACGATCGGATACTGCTCACCATCAATATCTTTATAGGTTCCCGCCGGCAGCCCAGAAATAGCGAGCCGCATGGCGCGATCGATTTCTACGGCAGGCACCCCGAGAAGTGCCGCCTTCGCCGTATCGGCCTCGATCTTGATATTGGTCCGCGGAAACTTGAGCGGATTGCGCACGTCGCGGGTGCCTGGCGTCTCTTCGATCAAGCGTTCGATTTTGCTTGCCAGCTCATCGAGCACCTCGATATCCGGCCCGACGATGCGCACAGCGATCGGCGCCGATACGGGCGGACCATTGACGAACTCGCGTACCGAGATACGAGCGCCTGGAAATCCGTCGAGTCGGGAGCGCAACTCATCGATCTGCTTCGGCGTACGTCGAGTGTCGTATTTCTCGAGCACTACGAACACCTCCGCATACGAGGCTGTTTCGCTACGCTGAATATGGTTGTAGTACACCTGCGGATTGCCGCGACCGATGTTCGTGAACACCGAGCGAACACCGGGCATTTTCCGCACTTCGGCTTCGACGAATTGCGCGGCCTTGTCGGTCGCAGAAAAACTCGTTCCCGTCGGGGTTTCGATCTGCACCAAGAAGATGGGTGTGTCCGCTTTCGGAAAGAGACTGGAACCGAGCACGGGCACAAGCAGCGCCGACAACAGCAACGAACCACCAATGGCGGCTACGACGGTCGCTTTGGGTCGCGCCAGGCAGTAATGCAGCGCGGGACGGTAGTAGCGATGAATGCCATCCATGATTCGCTGGAGCAAGCGGCTCGAATGACCGACGTCCTCCGCCGGCAACATGCGACTTGCCAGAAAAGGAATGATGAATAACGCGATCAAGAGCGAGCCGACGATAGTCGCGACGACCGTAGTCGGCAGTACGCGAATGAACTTCCCGGAATTACCAGGAAGTGCCATGAGCGGAAGGAAGGCGAAGATCAGCGTCGCCGTACAACCAAGAATCGCGACGAAAATCTGTCGAGTTCCGGCGACAGCCGCCCTGACGCGGTCATAGCCCATTCGTAAATGGCGAGAGATGTTTTCGACGGCGACGATCGAGTCATCGACCAAAAGACCGAGCGCCACGACGAATCCGGCGATCGAAAGCTGATTGAGCGAGTAGCCCAAAAAGTAGAGGACGGTCAGACCAAAAGCGAGCGACAACGGAATCGAAATCATGACGATGCTGGCTGCGCGGAGACCGAGCGGCAGTAGCGTGATCAGCACCAAACCGATTGCGATCATGAAGTCGATGTAAAGACGGTCGAGCCGCTTTTCGACGTTCTTCGACTGATCGAAGCCGAGCTCGAGCGTCACGCGCTTCGGCAAACCCGCCTGATAACGTTCGACCACTTGATCGATGGCTTTTCGCACTTCGAGAATGTTTTGGCCTTCTTTCATGTTCGCGGTGACGAACACCGCTCGACGATTGTTATATCGACCAATGTGTCCCCATTGGCCTTCGTCCCAACGGATCTCGGCGATATCACGCAGCCGTACGGTGCGACCATCGGCCGCATTCACTACCGTTTCGCGGACTTGCTCGAGGTCCTGGTAGGAGCCTGTCGCCTTGACCGAAAAGCTGCGAGAACCGATGTCCACCACACCGGCCGGAATGTTCGCGTTTTCGCTCTCGATGGCCTGGATGATTCGCGTGGGCGTGATACGGAGATCCGCGAGCCGTCGCGTATCGATTTCGATGCGCAACTCGCGTGGAGGATAGGCCCAGCTTTCTGATGAGCGCACACCGGGCACACCTTTGAGTGCGTCTTTCAGGGTTCGCGCGTGGTTCTGCAGCTCTCGATAGGGGGCATCGTCCGACACCAAAGCGTACTGAACGATGTTGACGAGTCCGGGGCTGAACTTTCTGATGCGGATCTCGCGCACCTCGGCGGGAAACCCCGACCTCAAGGCATTGAGTTCTCGGACGATTTCTTCGTACTTACGGTCGGGATCGGTAAACGCCTGAAACTCGATGATCGTGAACGCGACGCCATCGGCGACGATGCTCTCTAGTTGCTTGACGTCGTCGAGCTCTGCAAGTCGATCCTCCAGCGGTTTGGCAACGAGCCGCTCGAGATCCTTTGGATCGCCGCCGGGCATGATCGTCGAAATCTCGAAACCGGAAATTTTGAACGACGGGTCTTCCTCTCGCGGGACGGACAGGAAGCTGTAGAAGCCGAGTACGACCAAGCAGAAAAAAACGACCAGTGTGAACTGGTATCGTTTGATCGGAAATTCGAGAATCGGAGTGGCCATGAGGGCTCAGCGAACCAGTGCTGCAGCAGTCGCTGCGCCTGTCGATGCATCGACGACGCGAATTCGTTCGCCATCCACGAGATAAAGAGAGCCTTCCGTCACCACGCGCTCGCCGGGTTTCAGGCCCTCTGCCAGCGCCACTTGCTCATCTTTGATGAAGCCCACTCGTACCAAGCGCTTACGGGCGGTCGTCCCGTCGATGACGAAGACGCTGGCCGTTCGACCTTCTCCCTCGACAATGGCACTCACCGGCACATAAGTGAAGCGCACCGATCCGGACTGAGCGGGTTCGATCGTGACATTCGCCACGAGCCCACTCGCCAAGCGGATGTCCGCTCCGGAATCGAGTCGAACCTGAGCGGGGAAGAGACCGGTTCGCGGATCGGCAGCCGAGGATACTTCGCTCACGACACCTTTGAGCTCAACGCCCGGATAAGCATCGAGGCGAACGCGCGCCGAATCACCAGGCTTGATTCGTACGATATTGCGATCGGACAGAGCAAATCTCAGAACATGTCCACGATCTGCGCTACCGAGAATGACGACCGGTTGACCGGGGGGTACGAGTTCGCGCTCCTCGACCAACTTGCGCAACACCACGCCGTCGCGTGGTGCGGTGATCCGCGAATAGCCGAGGTTGAAGCGTGCGGCATCGCGTCCCGCTCGGGCTACCGCAGCCTGCGTTCGAAGATTCTGTAGAGCTTCGAGACTGATGACTTGATCGGCATACAGGCGCTCACCCCGCTCGAGATCACGGTCCGCTTTCTGAGCCATCTGTAAGGCTTGCTCGGCTTGCGCCTGAATTTCCGTCAACTCGAGTTCCGCCAGCAGCGTGCCTTGACGGACGGCCTCACCTTCCTGAACCGCGATACGACGTACGATGCCTCCCGTCTTGAATGACAGTCTCATTTCGTCGCGTGCCCCGATGAGACCATTCGCCTCGATGGGCGCCACGGCGGGACCCTCGGTAGCCTCCGCCGCGCGCACGGGTGTTTCGATCACCGCGTCCTTGTCGGAAGCCTTACTGCAACCGAACAGCAAAGACGCTGCCATGAGAAGAACGGGGAGCGGTGTTTTCATGTCGTATCGCATCACGGTAAGGTCGCTCCAGTGGCGTAATCGAGTTCCGCTTGGCGCCCGAGTAATTCGAAGCGCACGGCGTTCAGGTTGAGTTCTGCAGCAGTCAGCGTGGTGCGCGAGTCGAGAAACTCGACTTGGCTGATCACACCTTCGTCACGTTTTCGGCCGGCAATTCGAAATGCGGCGCGTGCGGCCTCCGCGCGAGCCTCGGCAGTTCTCAGAGACGCTTCACTCGCCTGCAAACGGTCCAAGGCTTGTTGGACTTCGAGCTGAATCTGCTGACTGGCTTGTTCACGCTGAAGTTCCGCTTGGCGCTGCGCGACGCGGGCCTGACGGACTTCGGCGCGCCGACTGCCGCCATCGAAGAGCGTCCAGTTGAGCAGCACGGATACCGTCGCAAAATTTCGGCCTCGACCGAATTCGTACTCTTCGCCCTGAGAGCCGCCATCGATTGCGAGCGCTATGGACGGCTTTCTCGCTGCTCGTACCGCATCGACCTGCGCACTTGCCGCGCGGGCGACTCGATCGAGCTGAGCAAATTCGGGGCGCCGCGCCACGGCCGCCTCCCGCAAAGCCGACAGATCGGCCACCGTTTTCGAAATCTCTCCCGTGGTATCGGCGGGTTCGAGTGTCGAGTCGAGAGATCGATTCAACAAAAAATTGACGTAACTCGCTGCCTGCTCGCGAAGATTGCGCGCCTCGGTAAGTTGTTGCTCAACCGCCAGCAGCTCTGCCTGTGCACGCAGTACCTGGTCTTGAGTGATCTTGCCGTTTCGAAACAGCGATTCGTTGATACGAAGATTTTCGGCGAGCAAACCGCGACTCGCTTCGATCAGGCTGGCACCGCGGCTCGAGCGTAGCCAATCCAGATAGCCCACCGTGATATCTCGACGCAGTCTGCCGATGAGCGCCAGGCGCGCAAACTCGCTGGCTTCGAGCAACGAGCGCCGAGCGCGGACTGCAGCGGGAATCGCAGGAACGTAAAGCGGCTGCCGGACGCTGAGTCGAGTTTCCTGCTCTTGCTCTCGCTGCAACATGAAACGGGGATCTTCGATCGTACCGAATCGCGGCGATTTTCCGTCTGAGATCAGTAATTCATTGAGTGTCAGATAAACCGGATTGAGCGCCGATCCGATGGGCAGGGTGATTTCGCGACCGCCTTCTGCGCGTGTATACCGCGTGCCGATCGTCGCTTCGGGGAAGAATTTTCCGCGCGCGGCATCCAAAGCCGCCTGACTGCGCTCTACCTCGAGTGTTGCCGATTGCAACGCGAGATTGGAGGTAATACCTGCGCGGACGTATTCCTCGATGACGACGGGAACAGCGCGAGCGCTTGTCGATTCCGTGAGCGCACCTGCTTCGCGGGTCGGGCCGCCCTGCGCGGCGGCGGCGCTCACCAAACCGAGGGCGAGAGCGGCAAAACCGAAACGAGCGGCGGACAGACGCGTATGCATGGTTTCAGGCTCGAGCAGATTGGCCGAGAGACATGGCGTCGAGCGCCAGTCGGAAGCCGTGCTCAATCAAAGATTCTGCTGACACACCGGCTCGATGAAGCCCGCCGATCTTGTGCATGGTCAGCTGGATGATGCCGTGCATGAGACCCCACAGCGTGAAGCTGAGCAGCGCGGGGTTGCCGAGATCGTTACGGATCGAGCCATCTTTGAGTCCGTTCTCGATCGCTCGAGTCAGTGAGGCGTGCGGACGCTCGCCGAATTTCAAAAATTCTTCGTAGGCCGGATCGAGATCACCTGTCGGTGAATGCGCCTCGAAATGCGCCAGTACTTCGAAGCGCACCGGGAACTCTCGTGCGAAATCGACGTAGGCACGCCCGCAAGCCTCGACTTGCTTGAGGCCTTTGAGGGGTTGCGCTAGAACGCCTTCGAAACGATCGTTCAGCTGCTCGAGTGCACGAATCGATACGGCGATCAGCAGATCTGCCTTGTCGCGAAAATAGACATACACGAGAGCGCGCGACAGCCGAGCCTTGCGAGCGACTTGCTCCATGGTCATCGACTCGATGCCGACGACGCTCGCGACGGCCTCTGCCGCATCGAGAATCTCGAGGCGTCGGCGTTCCTTTTCTTCCAGGCGGCGTTCGGCGAGGTAACTCATGGCCCGTACATTGCCGAACGGATTGACACCGTGTCAATTAGTAAACACGTGTTCTTCTATTAGACGCCTGTCACCCCGCAAACCAAGCTTTGAGCAGCCAAAAAACCGTCATTCCGCCGACAATTGTCGCGATCATGCTGCGACTTGTAGCGAAAATAATGGCAGCAGCGACTCCGGCGACCCACCGAGGGTTCTCCAACGTCAAATTCAGGGTGTCTCCGGTGAAAACGAGATCCGGGGCGATGATGGCCGCCAGGGCGCAGGCAGGCGCGAAGCGCAGCGCTGCATCGAAGGCTGGGGGTATGCGCAGCCGGGCCCCGAGCAAATGGGGCCCGGAACGGGTGATGAGCGTGGCCAAGGTAATGCCGAGAATGGCCCACAGCACATAAGAGTCGATCACGCTTGCCTCCGTGTTCGCTCGACGACGAAGGCGGTGGCGACACCGAGCGCGATGCCGAGCGCCAAGCCGAGGCGAAGGGGCAGTCCGTGCGCCAGCACCGAGGTCACGGCGGCGACCGATGCCCCGGCGAACACCGGCCACTGGCGACACAGCGGGACGATCAGCGCGATGAGCGTCAACGTGCCTGCGAGCTCGAGCCCCCAAGAGACAGGAATTCGCGTGGCTGCGAGGATGCCGATGATCGAGGAGATCTGCCACCACATCCAATTGCAGCTCGCCCCTCCAAAGTAATACGCAACGCGGTGGGGGTAATCGGGCTGTCGTTCGAGAAGCGCTGAAAAACGGGCGAACATGATGTCCCCGACCAAATACCCCAGCCAGATTCGCCGATTCATCGACAGCCCAGCGAAATGCTGTCGAGTCATCACGCTGTACACGACGAATCGGAGATTGACGATGACCGCCGTCACGACGATGAGCCAGATCGGCGCGAACGTCGCCATGAGCGGCAACGCGGCAAGCTGCGCACTTCCCGCATAGGCCACCAAGCTCATCACGATGGCCTCGGGTACGCCGAGGCCAGATTTCACCATCGCCACACCGGTGACGAGGCCCCACGCGAAAACTCCGGGCGCCGCCGGCAAAAGATCGCGCACGCCGTGACGGAACGCGTCGCGCGGCGAAAGCGCCGCGGCGCCGATGACGGAAGGGTCAGACAAGATCGATCGCGTGGATTTTGAGATCGGCGAGGGTGACGACCTGAAGGGCGCGACGATGGGTCGCCTTCAGGCTGACTTTGGGCGCACACCCCGCCTCGAAGGCCTCCTGCCAACGGGCTGCGCAGAGGCACCAGCGGTCGCCCGGCTTGAGTCCGGGGAACCCGAATTCCGGCCTTGGCGTGGAGAGGTCATTGCCCCGGGACCGAGAGAATTCCAGGAACTCCGCAGTCATTACGGCGCAGACGGTGTGCGAACCGACGTCCGAGGCGTCGGTTTCGCAGCATCCGCTACGGAACCAGCCGGTTTTCGGCGACTGGCTACAGTCGGCGAGGGGCTCGCCGAACACGTTGACCTGCCTGTTCTGACCGTCGCCGCTGCCGTCCATGGTGAAGAGAAGGGTACCTCAAACCCAATCGACAAATGAGAATGATCCGCAATTGCATACGCGGGGCGGGCTGTCGGATACTTTAGCCATGGGCGATGTCGGCCAAACTCCGCGGACGCTTTCCGGCCTCAAGGCTGGGGAATCGGCCGTGGTCGAGCGGGTCGATGCCGACGATCTGCTGGCTCGGCGCCTCCTCGAGATCGGGTTTTACCCTGGCGCCTTGGTTGAACTGGTGGCGGCCATGTGGCCTGCCGATGACCCCGTTGCTGTCCGGGTCGGCGGTGCAACCTTCGCCTTGCGTCGGCAGGAAGCGGAGCGGGTGAAAATCCGATGAGCACCGCAGAGTCACGAATCGCACTGATCGGATTGCCGAATTGCGGCAAGACCGCACTCTTCAATCGAATGACGGGTAGCCGCCAAAAGGTGGCCAACTACCCTGGCGTGACGGTCGAGCGAAAGGAGGGGTACCACCGCTCCGCCTCGGGGCGTCGATATCGCCTCCTCGATCTCCCTGGCACATACAGCCTGACGCCGACCACGCTCGATGAGGCGATCACTCGCGACGTCGCGCTCGGACGAGTCGCGTCTGAACCCCGGCCCGACACGATCGTGTTGGTGGCCGATGCCACCCACCTTCCACTGTCGTTGCGGCTAGCGCTCGAGGTCAAACGACTCGGGCTGCCGATGATCGTCGTACTCAATATGTCCGACCTCGCGCGTAAGCGAGGTTATTCCATCGATCGCGAACGACTCTCGAAAGAGCTCGGCGCGCCGGTGGTTGAAACGGTAGCGGTTGCTCGTGGTGGAGCAGACACGCTGATTCGTTATCTCGATGAACTGTCGCCCGAAGTGGGTACTGGTTCTCCGGCGTCTGAGTGGTGCGAGCCGTCATCCGATGACGTGCAGCAGACCCATGTCGAGGCGGCCCGCATCCTCGCGGCCTGCGGATATCGCGAGCCTGCCCGCAGCGAGTTCTTTGCGGCGGTCGACAGATTCCTGCTGCATCCCTTCTTCGGTCTGCTCGTATTGAGTGTCCTGCTTTTCTTTGTATTCCAAGCCGTATTCAGTTGGGCGTCGCTGCCCATGGATCTGATCGACGCGGGTGTTACATCGCTCGGAGACTGGGTAAGGAGCAGCATGCCCGACGGACCCCTGCGGAGCTTGCTCGCTGACGGCATCATCGCCGGAGTCGGTAGCGTCATCGTCTTTTTGCCGCAGATCATCATTTTGTTCGCCTTCATCCTCGCACTCGAGGACAGCGGTTACTTGCCGCGGGCTGCTTATCTTCTCGATCGTGTGATGGGTTCGGTCGGACTTTCCGGGCGCGCCTTCATCCCTCTGCTGTCGTCCTTTGCCTGTGCGATTCCCGGCATCATGGCGACACGAACGATTCCGAGTATGCGCGATCGGTTGGCGACCATCATGGTCGCGCCGCTCATGACCTGCTCCGCCCGGCTACCGGTCTACGCCTTGATCATCGCGGCGTTCATTCCCGATCGAGACCTTGGCGGCTTCAACCTTCAGGGCGTGGTGCTGTTCGCTCTTTACTTCGCTGGTGTCGCGGGCGCGCTTCTCGTCGCCTGGACGCTCAAAAAATTCCGAGGCGGAAACGACACGCATCTGCTGATGCTCGAACTCCCCGACTACCAATGGCCGCGTCTCGGAAATCTCGCTTTCGGCTTATGGGAACGGGCGCGCCTCTTCCTCGGTCGAGCGGGCGGAATCATCCTCGCGCTTATGGTGGTGTTGTGGTTTCTCTCGACCTATCCCGCGCCGCCCGCAGGCGCGACCGGCGCCGCGATCGAATACAGTTTTGCGGGGCAACTTGGTCGAGCGCTCGCTGTGGTGCTTGCACCGATCGGCTTCAATTGGCAGATTTCCGTCGCCTTGATTCCGGGCCTCGCCGCGCGTGAGGTGGCTGTGGGGGCGTTGGGCACGGTCTATGCGCTCTCTGGCGATGAGGCGGCGGTGTCCACCGCGCTCTCGACCGTAATCGCGAGTCAGTGGAGCCTCGCGACGGGCCTCGCGCTACTCGCCTGGTACGTTTTCGCACCGCAGTGCCTGGCCACGCTTGCCGTTGTGAAGCGCGAGACTAACAGTTGGCGCTATCCTCTCATCATGACGGTGTATCTCTTTGGACTCGCCTATCTCGCCGCTTTCGCGACCTATCGACTCGCCCTGTGGTTCTCGGTCGGATGATCACCATGCAACACGACGTCTGGCAGCAGTTGATCGTTGCGCTCATCGTGATCGGATCTTCGGTCTACGTGTTCTGGACGGTGTCAGGTCAGGCCTGGCGCTTGCGGCTCGTCAGAGCAGCTCATCGCACGTTGCCACCTTTGCGCGGTCGCCTCGACCGAATTCGTCGTCAACTCGAATCTCCTGCCGGCTGCTCCGCTTGTCGCAGCGGCTCCAAATGATCGGTCCCTCGCCGATTCTAGCGGTGCTTTTGATCGCCGCGGCATCGCTGATCGAGTTAGCGCCCTCTGCGTCGGCACAGACCATCACGGTACGCGATGACACCGGAGCGACGCTGCGTATCACGACGCCCGCTCGGCGTATCGTGAGCCTTGCGCCAGGGGCGACCGAAATGTTGTTTGCCGCGGGTGCGGGCGATCGAGTGCTCGCTACCGTGACGGGCGCCGATGCACCCGAAGCCGCCAAAAAAATCGAGCGCATCGGCGATGCAAACGCGCTGGTGTTCGATCGGCTGATCGCGCTCAAGCCTGATGCCGTCGTCGTCTGGAAAGATCTGACCAACGAACTCGTCATCGACAGTCTCGTCAACAAACTCAAGTTGAACGTGTACTACGTGAGTGTTCGTACGCTCGGCGACATTCCGCAGTCCGTTCGTCGGCTCGGTGTTCTTGCAGGAACCTCCTCGGTCGCTGACCAAGCTGCACGTTCGATGGAGTCGAAGATCGCTGCGCTGCCCAAAAAATCGCCGTCGGGTCGTCGCCCCCTAGACGTTTTTTTCATGATCTGGGACGTGCCGCTCTACACCGTCGGTAGTCGCAACGTCGTATCCGACGCCCTGCGTCACTGTGGTGCTCGAAATCTCTATGACGATATCGACTACCCGTCGCCCATCGTCGAGTTCGAGGACATCAAGAAGCGGAACCCAGACGTCATTTTGATGACGGCGCCGCCCATCACTGCTCGAGACTGGCGTGAGCGTTGGGCGCGGTTCCCATCGATCAAAGCGGTTGCCAACAAACAAGTGCTTACTTATTCGGACGTTCGTCTTACTCGCATGGGGCCAAGCGCTATCGACTCGGTACCTGGGCTGTGCCAGCAGCTCGATCGAGTGCCTCGATGACCCAACTCAATCGCGGTCTCGGATTGTCGGCAGGCATCGCCATCAATGTGGCGAACGTCATCGGAACCGGCGTTTTTCTCAAGACCCGCGTCATGACCTGCAACGTCGACGATCCTTTGATCGTCATGGCTGTTTGGGCCGCGGCGGGTCTGCTCTCTTTGCTGGGTGCATTTTGTTACGCGGAGCTCGCGTCGATGATGCCCGCCGCAGGGGGCGACTATGTCTTCCTTCGTAGGGCCTATGGCCGCTTGACGAGCTTTCTCTATGGTTGGACCGTCTTCGCCATCATGAAGACCGGTTCCCAAGCGGCGCTCGCCGTCGGGTTCGCGATATTTTTGAACACCGCGCTCGGTGGAGCGCTCGATTCCACCTGGCTCACACTGCCTCTCGGTGGTGGTATCGAAGTGCCGGGGATCACGATTTTCGCTCTCGGCGCCTTGTGGGTCGTCACGTTCTTCAATTGTGCCTCGGTGACCGCTACGGGTGGTGCGGCGACATTGCTCACGGTGCTCAAAGTATTGACCGTCGTCGGTGTGGGTGTCGGTGCGTTTGCCTTTGGCAGCGGCGACTTCGGAAATTTTGCGGCGTCGGCATCGGGTGGCACTTGCGAGGGCGTCGAAGCCAGCGCAATGGGCGGAATCGCGGGCATCGGCGCTGCGATGCTCGGAGCACTCTGGGCTTATGACGGTTGGAATAACGTCGCGCCGCTTTGCGGAGAGGTGAAAGACCCACAACGTAACCTGCCTCGGATGTTCATCTGGGGCACGCTGCTCGTGATCGTGCTTTATGTGGGCGTCAATGCGGCCTACTTCTACGTGCTCGCACCCTCCGATGTGGCCAGCGTTTCGGCGACCTCTTCGGTTGCGACTGAGGTGCTTGCTTCGTTCGCAGGGCCGTTCGCGGTAACGTTCATGGCGGCAGCGCTCATGTTGTCGTCACTGGGTTCGCTGCATTCGTCCGTCCTCGCCAATTCGCGCGTGCCCTACGCCATGGCGGCAGACGGCATGTTCTTCAAACCGCTCGCCAAGTTGTCGCCCCGCACGAGAGTTCCGGTGAATGCCGTGCTCGCACAAGCAGGGTGGGCGAGCGTACTCGCGATATCGGGAACTTTCGATACGCTGACCGATTCAGTCGTTTTCGCGTCTTGTCTTTTTTACGCGCTGAGCGCAGCAGCCGTCATCATTTTCAGAGTACGTGAGCCCGATCTGCCGCGACCCTTCCGAACTTGGGGCTATCCGTTTACACCAGTGATCTTCGTGTTGGTTTCGGTGGCGCTACTCGCGAGCGCGCTGTACGCCACGCCAAAGCAGGCGCTGCTCGGCGTCGGTGTCATCGCGCTCGGCGTGCCGTTCTACTTTTATTGGGCGCGACAGGTCGATGCGCGCACAGCGCGCGAGTAAGCGCTAGTCGCGGAAATTGTCGAAAGACAGCGGCCGATCGAACTTCTCTTTGCGAAGTAGCGAAATAGCCGCTTGCAGGTCGTCTCGCTGCTTTCCGGTGATCCGTACTTTGTCGCCGTGAATGCCGGCTTGGACCTTGAGTTTCGAGTCTTTGATCAACTTGACGATCTTCTTGCCGCAGTCCTGATCGATGCCATGACGTAACACCACATCTTGTCGAGCCTCGGCAAGATTGGTCTGTGCGTCTTTGACGTCGAGGCAGCCGATATCGATGCCGCGTTTGGTGAGCTTCAGCTTCAAGATGTCCAACATCTGCTTCAGGTGAAACTCGACTTCGCCGCGTACCTCAACGGTGAAGTCTTTCTCGCGCAGCACGAACTTGCAGGCCGTTCCTTTGAAGTCGAACCGCTGCGATAGCTCGCGATTGGCCTGATCGACCGCGTTAGTGAGTTCGTGGGCATCGATTTCCGAGACGGCATCGAAGGAGGGCATATCAGGGCTCCGTCAGATTTTGGGCAAAGGCAAGGGCGGAGGTGGCGTTTCTGCCAAGAGCGTATCGAGCGTCTTGGTGAAGTCGACTACCAACTTGTCGTAGTGCTGGCCCGTCGCCGGCCCGGAGAAACCCGTATGAATCTTGCGCACTTTGCCTTGTCGATCGACGAAGATCGTCGTCGGAAAAGCGAAGACCCCGTTGAGCTGCGGCAGCTTTGAGGCTGCATCGTCTTTGTCGGAGGTTCCGGCGATCAGCGTCGTATATTCGATGCCGTAGCGACGACGGAAGCGATCGGTGGCTTCCGCAGCGCGCTTGAAGTCACCGAACTGCTCGAACATCAGTGAGATCACCTCTAACCCCTCCGCGCGCCGTTTGCGGTGCAGCTCCGCGAGGAACGCGGCCTCGTCGTGACAGTTCGGGCACCAACTTCCGGCGAGCGTCACGATGACGACCTTGCCGTAGAAGAACGGATCGTTGATCGAGATATCGTGTCCGGCGAGATCGGGGAAACGGAAGTCGAGGCGATCGGCTTTGCCAACGAGTTTTGTCGCGTTCTCGGCATCACCCAGTGAAGCGTTGTCGTCCCGTCGAGCGACGAAGCTATCTTCGAAAGCCGTTCCTGACCAGAACTTGCCGCGCATAGACCCGTCGTCTTGCAGCGTTCCTCGATAGAGAAAGACGTGACCACCATCGAACTTCGAGAGTCGAAGTTCGCCGTCAATGAATTCGCCATCGAGAAACCGATGATCGCCGGTCGGTGTCATGACGGTTCCGGTGACGATGGTGCCTCGCTGTACGAACTCGCCGACCGCTGGCGATGCCTTGTCGCCTTCGCCGAAAGTAAACGCCCAGCGCCCCTCGATCGGCGTGTTCGAGTCAGTGCCCGCGCGTGGCGTTGCGGACGGTTCAGAAAAACGCCACGTCTGACCGTGCATGGCAACGAAGGGGATGAGTTGGAGTTTCCCCTCGGCCTTGACCATGGTAAGCGTGCCCCGCAGCGCACCACCGTCGATTTTCGCCACGATTTTGTTTTCGAAACCCGGCATCAGCATCGTGACTTCGTTGTCGTCGATGGTGAGTTCGGTTACGTCGACACGATTAGGTCCGTTGACCAGCGTGACGATCGGTTTCCCGTCTTTTGCGGCAACGGACATCCCGAAAGGCAAATCGCCGCCCGGGACTTGTAATACGGCCCGCCAAGGACCGACGCGTAGGCCTTCGATTTCGGGGGTGGTATCACGCGAGCAAGCATTGAGCGTCATGAGGGCGACCAAAGGCAGCACAAAGCGGTAAGAGAGAGAAAATTTCATATGCGCATTATGTACGATAGGCGCATGGACGGCCTGTCCCCCGAATTCTGGCCTCTCGTCTTCGTCGGCTTTGCGGCGCAACTCATCGATGGAGCGCTCGGCATGGCGTACGGCGTTTCGGCGAGCGCCTTCTTAACGACCATGGGACATCCGCCGGCTTTCGTAAGCGCCACCGTCCACGCGGCCGAGGTCTTCACTACGGGCGCTTCGGGTGTCTCGCACGCGTGGTTCAAAAATCTCGATCGAAAGATTTTCTTCAAGCTGGTGTTGCCGGGCATGGTCGGTGGTGCCGTCGGTGCATGGTTACTCGGCAATCTCGACGGCAATCTATTGAAGCCCTTCGTATGGATCTACCTGCTGCTGACGGGAATTCTGTTGTTGCGACGTGCTTGGTCACGCAGTGAGCCCGGTCTCGCGCGCGCCCCGAGCCATGCGCTCGGTGGGGTAGCCGGTTTTCTCGATGCCGTCGGTGGCGGGGGTTGGGGGACGGTGACTACGCCGACGCTCATCGCTCGCGGAGTCCCGCCGCGTTATGCCATTGGCACGACCAACGCAGCCGAGTTCTTCGTCACGCTCACGATTTCCATCACTTTTCTTTTCACTTTCGACTGGGACCGGTTCGATCTCGTCATCGCATTGCTCGGTGGCGGCGTCATCGCCGCACCTGTCGGAGCATGGGTCGCCAAGCATGTTCCACCCCGGGCTGCGATGATCGCGATCGGCCTGCTGATCATCGGTCTTGCGGTGAATGGACTGATTTTGGTCGCCCGTTGACGCGAATACCGCCCACGGGGATACTTCTCGACGTCATGAGCAGCCTGCATACCAAAATCGACTCCAGCGCCCGTTGCGACGGCCGTCGTTTGGGTTGGTGGCGACTCTCTTAAAGGAGAGGGCGCCGGCGCCGCTGTTCGATCACACTAGCAAGAGGTTCAAGCCAGCAAACCCATCTCCGGATACCCTCCGGGATGGGTTTTTTCGTTTATGAAGCCGCCATTCGATATATCCGGTGATCTCGATACACCGGTCTCCGCTTTCCTGAAGCTTCATGCGTTCAGGCCCACCTTCCTGCTCGAGAGCGTGGAGGGAGGGGAGCGCCTCGGGCGCTATTCGTTCATCGGATTCGGCGACGCCGCGTTTCAGTTTCGACTCGATGGCCGAGGTCAGTGGTTAGGCTCGGAGTGCGGACCGCTGCCCGCCGATCAAGCGCAGCTGCTCAATGCCTTACGCACAGCGCTCGCCAAAGCGCCTCGGCCGACTGCACCCGGAGCCGGCCCCGGGTTTCCGCTTGCCGGCGGCCTCGTCGGGTACTCCTCCTATGACGTCGTACGCTGGTTCGAGCGTTTGCGGGCCCGCCCGCCCGCGGGATCCGCGGTGCCGGACATGCATTACGTCGCTCCGTCTTCGCTGCTTGTCTTCGATCATCTGACCCGAGGCATCGCGTTGCTGCACTCGGGCAGCGAGTCCGAGCGTCAGTCGCTACGCCGCGAAGTCATCGCAGCGCTAAGAGGTGCGGTACCGCAACCGAAGACGTCTAGTGGATTTTCTTTGGCCGAAGCCTCGATGTCACAAGGCCATTTCCTCGATGGGGTCGCGCGTACCAAGGAATACATTGCAGCAGGCGACGTCTATCAACTCGTGCTGTCGGTGAGATTCTCGGGGCGGCACTCGGTCGATCCGTTCGATGCCTATCGCGCTCTGCGACTCATCAATCCTTCGCCCTATATGTACTACCTCGCTTTGGATGACATCAAAGTCGTGGGTTCCTCCCCCGAAGCGCTCGTGAAGCTCTCCGCGGGTCACGCGCAGCTACGCCCCATCGCAGGTACGCGGCCGCGCGCGGCTGATGATCTCGAAGATCGTCGACGTGAACAGGAATTACTGGCAGACGCTAAAGAAAACGCCGAACACGTAATGCTCGTCGACTTGGCGCGCAACGATTTAGGTCGTGTGGCTCGCGCAGGGACGGTACACGTAAACCCTTATCGCTCCATCGAACGGTATAGCCACGTCATGCATATCGTCAGCGGCGTCCACGGCGAGCTGGCCCAAGGTCGCGACGCGTTCGATTTATTTGCCGCAGCGTTTCCGGCCGGCACTTTGGTGGGAGCCCCCAAGGTTCGCGCCATGGAAATCATCGATGAGCTCGAACCCGTGCGTCGCGGTTTGTACGGCGGGACGGTCGGATATTTTGGTGCGCAAGGCGACATGGATCAGGCGATCACCATCCGAACACTCGTGTTTCGAGGCGATGAGTATTCCTACCAAGCGGGCGCCGGCATCGTGGCCGATAGTCATCCTCAAAGCGAATACGAAGAAGTGCTCGCCAAAAGCGCTTCGGCCGCTCGAGCCTTGCAGATGGCAGGAGAGGTGTCGTGAGCGTCCGGCTGCTGCTGATCGACAACTACGACTCTTTTACCTACAACCTGGTGCAGGCCTTCCTCGTCGAAGGCGCCGAGGTCGACGTTCGTCGCAACGACGAGATCACGGTCGAGCAGGCTTTGGCGCTGAAGCCCAGCCACGTCTGCATTTCGCCCGGCCCCGGCACGCCGTACGACGCTGGCATCTCCATGGACATCATCCGCGCCTTCGCGGGACTCGTACCCGTGTTCGGTGTCTGCCTCGGGCATCAGTCCATCACCGAAGTCTTCGGTGGCAAAGTGGTTCGCGCCGGCCGGTTGATGCACGGCAAAACGTCGCTCGTCACCCACGATGGTCTCGGGCTGTTTTCCGGAATGCCTTCTCCGTGCCAAGTCGGTCGTTATCACTCGTTGATCGCAGAGCCGTCATCGCTACCGCCCGAACTGGTGGTCACTGCGCGTACCGACCAGGGTGAGATCATGGGTCTTCGCCATCGAGCGCTGATGGTCGAGGGCGTGCAGTTTCATCCCGAGAGCGTTCTCACGCCGGAAGGGCCTCTTCTGATGCGTAATTTTTTGGCGCAGACGGGAGGTCGACGATGAGCGGACCCGAGAGTCTGCGTCCTCTGCTCGAGCGTTTACTCGACCGGAAAGACTTATCCGAACTCGAGGCCAGCACGATTCTCACGGCGCTCGCCGATCCTTCGACGCCCGCCGCGTTGGGTGGCGCGCTACTAGCCGCTTTGCGCGCCAAGGGTGTGACCGGTGATGAGCTTCGCGGGTTTGCCAAAGCGATGCGTGAGCTCGCGCGACGACCCCGTATTGCAGAGAGCATTCGAGCGCGGGCCATCGATATCGTGGGCACCGGCGGTGATGCATCCGGCAGTGTCAATATTTCGACCGGCTCCGCCTTGCTGAGTGCGGCGTGCGGGATTCCCGTCATCAAGCACGGTAACCGCTCGATTTCGAGTAGGTCGGGAAGTGCCGACGTGCTCGAGAAATTAGGGCTCCCGTTGCCTCTCGATGAGGCGCGAGCGGGAGAGTGTCTCGAGAAAACAGGCTTCACATTCCTCTTCGCGCCGCACTATCACCCTGCGATGAAGTCGATTGCGCCGGTCCGTCAGGCACTGGGTGTTCGCACCGTATTCAATGTACTCGGACCACTTACGAATCCTGCTGCGCCGCCGTTTGCGATCGTCGGCGCCTTCAATGAGGCCACGGCCGAATTGATGGCACAAGCGCTCTGCGGTATGCCGGGGCTGATCCGTGCTTGGGTGATACACGGTGCAAACGGTTGGGATGAGCCGACACCTTTGGGCCCATTCGTCGTATTCGATGTGAGAGCCGGTCGTGTCGAGCGATCCCAGCGTACGCCGGAAGATTACGGACTTCCCCGCTGCGACGTTGCAGCGCTGACAGGCGGTGATGCCAGTTTCAATGCGGCAGCCCTCGACCGGGTGTTGCGAGGCGAGGACCGCGGTGCACATCGTGATGCGCTCGTGATGGGCGCGGCCATCGCACTCGAATGCACGGGTAAGGTCGACTCGTCGCGAGAGGGTGTTGCGCTCGCAAACGCCGTCATCGATGACGGCCGTGCTGCAACACTGCTCGATCACATCAAGGAATTCGGTCGATGAGCGAGCCTGATTTTCTCGCGACGATGGCGGCGCGCAGTCGCGATCGAGTGGATGCCGCGCGTGCTCGCCGACCGCAATCCGAGTTGTTGGCAAGCATTCGTGACCTCGATCCTGCCAAGCGGTTGCAACAATCCTCAGAAGGTTTCGATCTGATCGCAGAGATGAAGCTGCGTTCACCTGCTCTCGGTCAGTTGCGTCAGAGTGACCAAGACAACCTCGAGCAGCGCGTCGCGTCCTACGCCGAAGCGGGCGCTGCGGCCGTTTCTGTTTTGACCGAGCCATCCCGCTTCGATGGTGCTTTGGAGCACCTCGAACGTGCCGCCTTGGCGCTCGAGTCCCACGCCGTGCCGACGATGCGCAAAGATTTTCTCGTCGATCCTTATCAGGTGCTCGAAGCGCGTGCGGCGGGGGCGGGCGGCGTATTGCTCATTCTTCGCATGCTGCCGATGGGTGTCCTGGCGAGCCTCTTCGACACAGCGCTCGAACAAGGCTTATTTATCTTGCTCGAGGCCTTCGATGAGCGAGATGTCGAGACAGCTACTCGATTGATCGAACCGCGAATCGGACTTCGGTCGACTGCCACTTCGGGTAGCCTCGTACTACTCGGCGTAAATTGCCGCGACCTCGTTTCGTTACAAGTCATTCCGGGGCATCTCGAGACCCTTGCACCAAAACTCCCGCACTGGTTGCCGCGAGTTGCAGAAAGTGGTCTTGCGTCGGCCGACGATGCCAGGCGACTGGCTGCCGCGGGATACGATCTTGCACTGGTCGGAAGCGCGCTGATGAGTGGTGACCACCCACGCGATCTGGCTGCGCAGATGCTGGCGGCGGGGCGATCGGCGAAGAGGTCTGCAGCGTGTTCGTGAAAGTCTGTGGGCTTCGCGACGAAGAGTCCGTGGCGGCGGCTCTTGAAGCCGGCGCAGATGCGCTCGGTTTCGTCTTTGCCTCTTCAGTGCGCCAAGTCTCGGTGGCTCACGCCGCACGATTGGCCGAGCCAGCTCGGGGCAAGGCGTGGTGTGTTGCGGTCACCCGGCAACCACCCGCCGCGACGGTCGATGAAATTCTCGACGTTTTTTCGCCTGATCTGCTGCAGACCGATCAGCACGACATGTCGTCCCTGCCGCGGCGTGCACACGAGCGGGTGCTGCCCGTGTTTCGAGAGAACGAACCCATCCCCGACCGGCTACCCGACTGTCTCCTTTTCGAAGGTGCGCAGAGTGGCACGGGACGAACGGCAAACTGGCTATTGGCACGAACGCTCTCGACGCGCACGCGTTTGCTGTTGGCGGGCGGGCTCAATGTGCAAAACGTCCACGATGCCATTCGACAGGTTCGGCCTTGGGGTGTCGACGTCTCGAGTGGTGTCGAATCCTCGCCTGGACTCAAGTCAGCTCAAAAAATTCATGAATTCGTGAAGGCGGCACGTGCTGCTTTCGGGGAGTTATCCGAATGAATGCCCATGTTTCTTTCACTGCCACGGAGCAACGCGCGCTGCTAGACGCCGAGCTCGCGGGTCGTTTCCCAGATGCCCGAGGGCGTTTCGGCCCGTACGGTGGCCGTTATGTCCCGGAGACGCTGATTCCTGCGCTCGAGCGTCTTGAGGCTGGAATGCGGGAGCATCTGCACCGCGAAGATTTTCAGCGCGAATATACGGACCAACTGCGACATTGGGTCGGACGACCCACGGCGCTGTCGCATGCGCCGCGGTTATCCGAGCTCTGGGGCGCCGATGTGTGGTTCAAGCGCGAAGATCTTGCGCACACCGGCGCACACAAGATTAATAACGCCGTCGGTCAGGCTTTGCTCGCCAAACGACTCGGCGCCAAGCGCATCGTCGCTGAGACGGGGGCAGGCCAGCACGGTGTGGCGAGTGCCGCCGCCTGTGCGAGGCTCGGGCTCCCGTGTGTGGTCTACATGGGCGCCATCGACATGGAGCGCCAAGCGCCGAATGTCGGTCGCATGCGGTTACTGGGCGCGGAGGTCGTGCCCGTGACAGGGGGCGATCAAACCTTGCGCGCGGCCATCGACGAAGCATTGCGTGATTGGGTCTCCGACCCGACGAGTACGTTTTATCTTTTAGGCTCCGCAGTAGGGCCGCATCCTTATCCGTATCTCGTGCGCGAATTGCAGGCCGTCATCGGTCGCGAAGCAAGAGCGCAGTGTCTCGAGCGTCACGGTGCGTTGCCGGACGCCATATTTGCTTGCGTGGGTGGCGGCTCCAACTCGATTGGCATGTTCCATGCCTTCGTTCCCGATGAGCAGGTCGAAATCATTGGTGTCGAAGCCGGAGGACGCGGAGTCAAGCTTGGAGAGAACGCGGCGAGTCTTTCTTACGGATGGCCTGGTGTACTGCAGGGTTGCTACTCGCTGCTGCTGCAAGACGAAAATGGTCAGATTCACGAGACCGATTCCATCTCCGCGGGACTCGATTACCCGGGCGTCGGTCCCGAGCACGCGTTGCTGCTCGCCGCAGGGCGTGTCAAATATGAGTCGGCGACAGATTCGGAAGCGCTCGCCGCCCTTCAAGAGTGTTCGCGCCTGGAGGGAATCTTGCCCGCGCTTGAAACCGCACATGCACTGCATGGGGCCAAGCGCTGGGCTGCGCGACATCCTGGCAAGCGACTGGTCGTGTGTATGTCGGGTCGCGGTGACAAAGACATGCCGACCCTCCAGCGCACGATCCTCGCGGAGAGCCAATCATGACGCCTGCAAAGAAACTGGCTGAAGTTATTCGTCGAGCCGGTGCCGAGGGAGAACCCGCCCTCGTGGCGTTCATGACGGCAGGTTTTCCCAGTGCCTCGAGGTTCAGGGAGCATCTGACAGCGGTCGCCTCAGCTGCCGATGTCGTGGAGATCGGCGTACCGTTCACCGACCCGATGGCCGACGGTATGACGATCCAGCGTTCGAGTCAGGCCGCGCTCAAGCAAGGCGTCAGTTTGCAGTGGATTCTCAAAGAACTCACTGCCATGCAGCGGCCTGCGGCACCGCTCGTCCTGATGAGCTATCTCAACCCTCTGCTGCAATACGGCTACGAAAAGTTGGCGCAGGATGCGCTCCACGCAGGCGTTTGCGGATTCATCGTCCCGGACTTGCCCTTCGATGAAGGCTCGGAATTTCGGGCTGCGCTCGCGACCAAGGGGTTGTCGCTCGTGCAAATGGTGACGCCGGTCACGACGCCCGAACGACTTGCGCAAATATGCAGCGCGAGCGACGGTTTCGTTTATGCCGTCACCATGACGGGTACGACGGGTAAGTCGGTGACGGTACCCGATACCGTTCTCGACTATCTCGATCGAGTCACCGCCGCATCGCCGGTCCCCGTATGTGCGGGCTTCGGCATCCGGTCACACGAGCAAGTCGAGAAGCTGAAAGGGCATGTGGCAGGAGTCGTCGTGGGTTCCGCGCTCGTCGAAGTGCTCGAGCGCGGCGAAGATCCTGCGGCTTGGTTGGGGCGACTGCGGGCGCGCTGAAAGCGCGATCGTGCGCCGATCAGCGACGGCCGATGAAGTAGGTGACGATCGCTGCAATGATGAACAACGGCGCGAGTCCGGAGATCACCGGGCCCGGATCCAACCAAAGAATACCGCCGAGTCCCAGCACGCTCGCCACCAACGTGGCGTTTCGACGACGCTCACCGGCACGAATCTCCAAACGAAGGCGTTCTAGGTCTTCGGGTTGAACGCCAATATGCAACTTGCCGTCCTGCGCCTTTTGAACGGCGACCTTGAGGAGCGGTGGCAGCGCGTGGGCGACTTCGACCAGCGCGGGTAGGTGATCACGGAAGTGTTTGAGTTGGGTACGGACACTCAGCCGGTCACGCATCCACTCGCGCAGGATGGGTGCGGCGGTCTGCCAAATATCGAGTTCCGGATAGAGATCTCGGCCGAGCCCCTCGATGTTGAGTAGAGTTTTCTGAAGCAGGATCAACTGCGGCTGAATGCGCATGTCGAAGCGGCGCGAAATGTCGAATAGTCGAAGCAGAATCGTCCCGAAGGAGATGTCTTTTAGGGGCTTATTGAAGATGGGCTCGAGGACGGTACGAATCGCAGATTCCATTTCATCGATACGCGTCGTAGGCGGCACCCATCCAGACTCGACATGAAGCTCGGCGACGCGCCGATAGTTACGATCGAAAACCGCCAAGAAGTTCTCGGCGAGATAGTGCATGTCGCGTAGGTCGAGCGTCCCGACGATTCCGAAGTCGACGGCGGCATACCGCGGGCGACTCGGGTCGTCTACGAGTACGAAGATATTCCCGGGGTGCATATCTGCATGGAAAAAATTGTGGCGGAATACCTGCGTGAAGAAGATCTTCACACCATTCTCGGCCAGCATCGGGATGTTCGTTCCCAAGGCGCGAAGCGTCGACATATCGCTGATGGTCACGCCATGTATACGCTCCATGACCATGACGTTGACGCGGCAATAGTCCCAGTGCACCGCCGGCACATGTAACAGCGTCGAGCCTTCGAAGTTACGCCGCAGTTGTGCGGCGTTCGCCGCCTCGCGCATCAGGTCGAGTTCGTCTAGAACAGTCTTTTCGTATTCGTCGACGATTTCGTCGACCCGGAGGCGTCTCGCTTCCGACGAATTGCGCTTGGCGAGATCGGCGAGCGCATGCATGACTTCAAGGTCGCCCGAGATGATCTCCCGCATGCCGGGTCTCAAAACTTTGACCACCACCTCGCCGGAAGAGCGAAGTTTCGCGACGTGCACTTGGGCAATGGATGCGGCTGCCAGCGGCTTCTCGTCGAAAGACTCGAAGACCTCTGACAAGGCTTTACCGTAAGCCGCTTCGATGATTTGCTTGGCAAGCTTTCCATCGAAGGGTGGAACCCGATCTTGGAGTTTTGCGAGTTCCTCGGCGATATCGGGAGGGAGGAGATCGCGTCGCGTCGAGAGAGCCTGACCCAGTTTGATGAAAATCGGGCCGAGCTCTTCTAGGGCCAGCCGTAATCGCTCACCGCGGGTCGCAACCTTGCGTCGCTCCAGCCATGTCCACGGAGAGGCGAGAAAAATGAATCTCAAAGGCCGATAGAGACGCGTCTCGGTCACGAACTCGTCTAGACCGTGCCGGACAAGCACACGCTGGATCTGAATCAGCCTGGCAAGAACTCGAAGTTTCATGGGTCGACTCTCTTTGCATCGACTCGCTCGAGCATCGCATCGAGGCGAGCGGCTGCGCGATCGACGTCTTCACGAAGTCGATCGACTTCACCCAAAAAGGCCTCGGCCTCGGCGCGCGGGACGAGATCACCGGTCTCGTGGGCAAAATATTCCGCGGCGTTGCGCACCGTGGTGTCAGCGCTGCGTCGGCCGAAAGCCAAGGCTCCTCGAGCCAAAGCCGCCAATCGATGGGCGGGTGAATCTCCGACCAACCGAGACAACTCTTCTTCGAGGTCGGGCTTCAGCAACAAGACGAGATCTCGGTAGCGCTGCAAAAGTTCGACTTCGCCTTTGACCTGTACCGCCCCTGATTTGAGTAATCGTTCCGGGGAGGGCCCAGCCATGGCCAGCAGATTGATCGGCGACCCTTCAACCTCAGCATGACATTCGTCCTCGCTGCCACGGGAAAGTCTCAAGGATTCGCCGAGGGACTCGATGGTGATCGCGACCTCGAGATCACGAATCACCAACTTGAGGCGACGGCCCTTGAGCTCGGCACAGGCACTACGAGCGCCCGGCGAGTTGACGAAGTTGCGGTTGAGCAGATTTTCGATGAGTTCAGTGAGCACGCCGGCGGAGCCCGTCAGTTTTTGTAGCCGCGATGCATCGCGACGATGCCGCCCGATAGATTGTGGTAGCGGCACTCGACGAGACCGGCTTCACGCAACATGGCGAGCAGCGTTTCTTGATCGGGGTGTTTTCGGATCGACTCGGCGAGGTAGCGATAACTCTCAGAGTCATTCGCTACCAGCTTGCCGAGCACGGGTAAAACTTTGAAAGAGTAGGCGTCGTAGATCGGTCGGAGCGCCGGAATCGTGGGCTGAGAAAACTCGAGGATCAGCAATTGACCGCCGGGCTTCAGTACGCGCTGCATCGATCGCAGCGCGGAGGGTTTATCGGTGACATTTCGCAGTCCGAAACCGATGGTGATGCAATCGAAGGTGTTGTCGGCGAAGGGGAGGCACTCGGCATTAGCCTGGACGTACTCCATACCTCGGACGATGCCGGAATCGATGGTGCGATCACGACCATGGGCGAGCATGGCGCCATTGATGTCCGACAGCACGACAAGCCCGCGGTCACCCACCTGCTTTTGCATACCTCGGGCGAGATCTCCTGTCCCGCCTGCGACGTCGAGGGCGCGTTGACCAGGACGCAGGTGCGTCTGCGAAAGTGTGAACTCCTTCCAGAGTCGATGCAGGCCGCCCGACATCAAATCGTTCATCAGGTCGTAGCGCGGCGCAACAGAATCGAAAACACCGCGAACACGCTTGGCTTTATCGCTCCAGGCGACTTCCTCGAACCCGAAGTGGGTGGTCTTGGATTCCTTCTCGACAGACATGAACGTCGGCTCCAGCGGGGCCGACCATTGTAGCCTCGACCGCCTCGGGATGCGGGGCTATGGATTTTCCATGGAGATGGGCGTAAAAACGTTCCCACGCGTACCGATCCCGAAGTGGGTCGGCCGGACGGGGGTTATAAAAAAACAAGAGAAGGGACTGCACGGCCGGGCAATGCCCGGCCTTTTTTTGCCCCAAATCAGCCTTCGTTGCGACCCGTGGCCTCACGCACCCGATCGAGATAACGCTGCCAGAGGGTGTCTTGATCGCGCCCTAGCTCTCGCAGGTATTTCCAGCTGTACAACCCGCTGTCGTGTCCGTCATCAAAGAGAAGTCGGATGGCGTACTGGCCGATAGGCTCCACACCTTTGATACCGACCGCCTGCTTTCCGAGCACTAAAGTTTCCTGACCCGGTCCGTGACCTTTGACCTCGGCAGAGGGTGAGTGCACTCGGAGAAATTCGAAGGAGAGGTGATACCGCTCGCTTTCGCCGAAAGCGACTTCGAGTACGCGGGATTGGCGTCGTAGACGAATTTCGGTTGGGGCGTCCATATCGTTCCAAGGGGTGGTGGGTCGCGCATCGTACCTCTCGTCCAGCCCTTGTTCACGGTGACATTTGAACGGTGCGGTCGGATACTCCCTATCGAGCGGACTCGTCAGACCAGGGGGTCATATGGCGTCGACGGATACCTCGCATCCCGACTATTTCCATAAGGTCGTGGACTGTCAGTGGGCATGCCCTGCCCATACGGACGTGCCGGAGTACATCCGGCTCATCGCACAAGGTCGATTCACCGACGCCTACATGGTGAACCGCAGATCCAACGTCTTTCCGGGCATTCTCGGACGGGTCTGCGATCGACCCTGCGAGCCCGCTTGTCGGCGTGGACGCGTCGAAGAAAAACCCGTAGCGATCTGCCGTCTGAAGCGCGTTGCCGCAGATCACAAAGACGACTTTCGCGACCGCCTCCCCAAAGTTCCCGAGAAAAAGAACGGCAAGCGTATCGCCTGCATCGGTGCGGGTTGTGCATCGCTCACCGTCGCCAACGATCTCATGCCGCTCGGCTACGAGGTCACCCTCTTTGAGCAGTTCGCCACAGCCGGCGGACTGATGAGAACGAACATTCCTTCATTCCGATTACCCGGCTCAGTCATCGACGAGGAAATCTCTGCCATCGTCGATATGGGTGTCGACCTTCGGCTCGGGCATCGCATCGAATCGATGAAAACTCTGCTCGATGAAGGCTTCGACGCCATTTTCGTAGGCTCCGGTGCGCCCAAGGGAAAAGAGCTCTCTTTACCCGGGCGCCAAGAGGGCGCTGCAAACATTCACATCGGCATCAGTTGGCTCGAGTCGATAGCATTTGGACATATCGACTCGGTGGGCAAGAACGTGCTCATCATCGGCGTCGGCAATACCGCGATGGATTGTTGCCGTAGTTCACTGCGCTTGGGCGCCACGAGCGTCAAAGTCATGGCGCGCAAGCCGCGTCAGTTCTTCAAAGCGTCCGAATGGGAGCTGGAAGATGCCGAAGCGGAAAGCGTCGAAATCGTCATCAACCGTTCGCCCAAATGTTTTGTCGTCGAAGGCGGCCGTCTCAAAGGCATGATGTTCGACGTCATGGAATACAGCGTCGATGCGCGTGGGCGCATTACCGACGAGCGAGTCACGGGCGAAGAGTTTTATCCGGCGGACGACGTCATTCTTGCGATCGGTCAGGAAAATGCTTTCCCCTGGATCGAGCGCGACATCGGGATCGAATTCGACAAGTGGGATGTTCCAAAAGTCGATGCCACCACGTTCGAGAGCACCCGTCCCGGAATCTTCTTCGGCGGCGATGCGGCATTCGGACCGAAGAACATCATCTGGTCTGTCGAGCACGGCCACCAAGCCGCGATTTCGATTCATCAGCACTGCCAAGGCAAGCCCGTAGGCGACAGAATGCCGCCGGGCGTCAATTTGCAGAGCCGCAAGATGGGCATGCACGAGTGGTCTTATTCGAACGACTACAGCGTGCTCGAAAGACGACTCGTACCTCACGTCTCATTGAAAGAGCGCTTCAAAAAGATCGACATCGAAGTCGAGCTCGGATTTACCGCAGAGCAGGCCGCCCAAGAAGTGCAGCGCTGCCTCAACTGCGATGTACAGACCATCTTCGATGCCAAGCTATGCATTGAGTGTGATGCCTGCATCGACATCTGTCCTGTCGACTGTCTCACCATGACCCCTGATGGTGAAGAGGCCGACTTGCGCACCCGCCTGAAGGCGCCCGCTCTGAATGTGACCCAGGCGCTCTATGTCAGCTCTCCCCTCAAGTTCACCGGGCGCGTCATGGTCAAAGATGAAGACGTTTGTGTGCACTGTGGGCTCTGTGCCGAGCGCTGCCCGACGGCCGCATGGGACATGCAGAAATCCTGGGTAAAGTGGCCACACGCCGTCGACCAGGCGACCTGAGGAGTACACCCGAATGTCAGCTGCCTCCAACGGTTCTCGCATCAACGATTTCGTCATTAAGATCGCTACCGTCAACGGAACCGGATCGGCGAGCGCCAATACGCTGCTGATGAAATCGATTTTCCGTAGCGGTATCCCGGTCATGGGGAAGAATTACTTTCCCTCCAATATCCAGGGACTGCCAACTTGGTACGAAATTCGCGTCTCGAAAGATGGCTATGTCGCGCGTTCGGGGAAAGTCGACATCATGGTGGCGATGAATGCCGAAACCTACGCGCGCGATGTCCGCGATGTCGCGCCGGGCGGTTACCTGATTTACGACTCTACGTGGCCACGACCTGCGCTGCTCAAGCGTGACGACATCACCGTCATCGGCATCCCGCTCGCCCGGTTATGCAACGAAAATTTCAAGGGCGTCCGAACGCGTATCTTGATGAAGAATATTTGCTATGCCGGTGTTCTTGCAGCGTTGCTCGACCTCGACGTCGAGCGCATCCGCGAGTTGCTGGCCGAGACCTATGCGAAGAAACCCGCTCTCGTCGACGCCAACATGCAGGCCATTCAGCTCGGGTACGACTACGCCAAGACGAATTTCGACTGTCCGTTGATGTTGCGTGTCGAAAAGATGGACAAGACCTCTGGCCACATCATGATCGACGGAAATACCGCCGCAGCCCTCGGCTGTATTTATGCGGGTGCGACCGTTGCAGCGTGGTACCCGATCACGCCCTCGACGTCGCTCATGGACGCTTTCAAGAACTTTGCAGATAAAACGCGCATCGATTCTGAAACGGGGAAAGCCAATTTCGCATTCATTCAGGCCGAGGATGAGCTCGCTGCGATCGGTATGGTGTTGGGCGCGAACTGGAACGGGGCTCGTTCGTTCACGGCTACCTCCGGTCCGGGCGTATCTTTGATGAGCGAGTTCTTGGGGCTCGCTTATTACGCCGAGGTGCCCGCAGTGCTGTTCGATGTGCAGCGAGTCGGACCTTCGACCGGCATGCCTACGCGAACGCAGCAATGCGACCTGATATCGGCTGCTTATGCCTCTCACGGAGACACTAAGCACATCTGTCTTTATCCGGCCAATCCGGAGGAGAGCTTCTACATGGCGGTACAGGCTTTCGATTTAGCCGAGCGCCTGCAGACACCGATCATCGTGCTGCTCGACCTCGACATCGGCATGAACGACTGGATGTGTCGCGACCTGGAGTGGGACGACAGCTATCGACCCGACCGCGGAAAAACCCTCGGGAAAGAAGAGCTCGAAAAAATCGAGAAGTTTTATCGTTATCTCGACAAAGACGAGGATGGGATTACCTACAGAACATTCCCTGGGGTCCATCCGAAAGGCGCTTACTTCACGCGCGGTTCGGGTCACACGCAGTTCGGCACCTACACCGAAGACTCGGCGGACTATCAGCTGGTGCTCGATCGTCTCGTACGCAAGTTTGCGACGGCCAAGCGTCACATGCCGAAGCCCATCGTCATCGGTGATGGCAAGTCTAAAGCTGCCATCGTGTCACTCGGCAGTTGCGATGGCGCAGTCCGCGAGGCGCTCGACGTCATCGAGGCGCGAGGCGTGCATCTCGACTACATGCGGGTCCGTGCATTTCCGTTCGACGAAGAGGTGGAGAAATTCTTGGCCGATCACGAGATCATTTATGTCGTCGAGCAAAATCGTGATGCGCAACTCAAATCCTTGCTGACTCTCGAGACTCGTGTCGAGAAAGCCAAGTTACGGTCGCTGCTGCATTACAGCGGATTGCCCGTGTCATCAAAATTCATCGTCGATGGTGTTTTGGGAGACTTACTAGAAGGTCGCCGCACCGTCGCGGGAGTCGTGTCATGACCTTCATCCCGAAGCCGAAGATTGCGCACCCGTCACTACCGAAGAACGACCTTGGCTTGACCCGTCGCGACTACGAGGGCTCGTTGTCGACGCTGTGTGCGGGTTGCGGACACGACTCGATAACCGCGGCGATCATCGAGGCCTGCTGGGGCATCTCGATGCGTCCCGAAAATCTAGTGAAACTCTCCGGCATCGGGTGCTCGTCCAAGACCACAGCGTACTTCGTCAGCGGAGGCCATGGTTTCAATTCCGTGCACGGGCGCATGCCGTCGATCGCCATGGGAGCGAATGCGGCGAATCGTAGTCTCTATTACATCGGCATTTCGGGCGACGGAGACTCACTGTCCATCGGACTCGGCCAGTTCTGCCACGCGATCCGGCGCAACGTGAACATGCTCTACATCATCGAGAACAACGGGGTGTACGGACTTACGAAAGGGCAGTTTTCGGCCTCTGCCGACATCGGTACCAAGGCCAAGAAGGGTGAGGTCAATCAGCAACCGCCCATTGATCCGGTCTTGCTCGCGATGAATCTCGGTGCTGGCTTCGTGGCCCGAAGCTTCTCCGGGGATAAAGCCCAGCTCGTGCCGCTCATCCAGGCGGGCCTCAAATATCCAGGCTTTGCACTCATCGATGTTCTTTCGCCCTGTGTCACGTTCAATGACCACGAGGGCTCCACGAAGAGCTATGCCTATACCCGGGAGCACTACGAGCCTGTGGTCGAGGCCGATTTTGTGCCGTTCAAGAAAGAGATCAGTACCGAATACGCCCCCGGCGAGGCACTGCCTGTGATGCTTCATGACGGCAGTCGGGTAGTGCTGCGTAAGCTCAGCGAGGATTACGACCCGTCCGATGAACTCGCTGCTCACGAGTACGTTCAGCAGCACATTGCCCGAGGCGAATACCTCACAGGTTTGCTGCATTGCCGCCCCACCCAAGACTCGGAATTCCACGCGCTCAATCGGACTCCCGAGACTCCGCTCAATCAGGTGCCTTTCGAGAGACTCAACCCGGGAGCCAAACAACTCGGCAAGCTGTTGGCGCGATACCGCTGAGTGGCCTACACTTGCCAACCACGGCGAACGTTACGCCGCAGACATCGGAGTTCGTGAAAATGGGTAAGGGAGACAGCAGAAGCCGTCGCGGCAAGATCTACAAGGGTTCTTTCGGCAAGACCCGTCCGAAGAGCCCGGCGCGCGCCAAGAAGCGTGCAGCCAAGCAAAGTTCGAAGAAGTAAAACCGGGAGCCGACCCGGAAAAAAACAATCGGGCTTTACAGGCTAATGAAAGCCCGCCGGCTGATACCGGCGGGCTTTTTTCATTTACGCTTTTCGGCGAACGACATGCGGTCCAGCACACCGAGCAGAAGGGCCGAGACCACGAAGGTCATGTGCAAGACGACATACCAGAGGATCTTGTCGTTCGAGATCGTCTTGACGTCCATGAATACCTTGAGCAGGTGGATGGACGAAATCGCGACGATGGACGCGGCGACCTTCAACTTGAGCGTGCCGGCATCGAGCTTGCCGAGCCAGCCGAGTTTTTCGGCATCGCCACCAACGTCGATTCTCGAGACGAAGTTTTCGTATCCTGAAAACATCACCATGACGATCAGACTGCCCACCAGCACGAGATCGATGAGGGTAAGAACCACGAGTACGAGATCAGCTTCGGCCAACGTGCCGATCGCCATCAGCACGTGCACGGCTTCCTGGAAGAATTTGATGCCGAGTGCAATGAGCGCCAGCGCAAGACCGAGATAAAGCGGGGCCAGCAGCCAACGACAGGCGAACAGGAGTTTTTCCAAGGTTTTTTCGATCATGACGGGATTGCCTCGTTTAGGGCGCGGATTCTACCGAAAGACCAAAAATCTTCAGTGGTTCCGGGCGGTCTCCTAGGGGTTTTTCTTCTAGAAATGACAGTCCCAGCTTCTGCAGGACGGCGATCGACCGCACATTCCCGGGCGTCGTGATACCGAGAATGACCCGCATTCCAAGAGTTTCCCGCCCATGCTGCATGGCAGCTTGGGCGGCCTCGGTGACGTACCCCTGATTCCAGAAGGCTGGCAATAGCGCAAAACCGATATCGGGATCGGGCAGTGTGTCTCGCTTCACGAGTCCGCACATGCCGATAGGGACATCGCCGTCTCTCAAGCTGACGCGCATCAGGCCATGTCCATACTTACGGTAGCTGGCAATCGGTCCGTCTTGGAGATATCGCTCAGCGTCGTGACGCGTTCGTACACCTCGATCGCCGATGAATTCGATGAACGAGGGTTCGTTGAGCAAGCCCAGAACGAATTCAGCGTCATCGACCACGAACTCACGAAGCTTGAGACGCGCCGTATCGAACTCCATGACGCTAGATGCCGGGAGGACGATATTTGCCGACGAGTTTGCTCCAACGATCGTCTATCCGGTCGAATGCATCTGGGGCAAGGCGAGAGAGCTCTGTTCTGTTGAGCGCCTGGTACTCCTTCGGACCTCCTTCCTCCGGCCATTGACGCGTGGCATCAATGACGATTTTCGAGGTCATCGGTTTTTTGCTGAGCGAAGGATCGAGAGGCATGCCACGAGACTCGGGGATGATCACCGTGGCGGGTTGAGGCTGCCAGCGCGACCCCATCGCGTGCATGACCTGAACTCGATCGAGTACCTCGATATCGTCGTCGACCATGACAACGACTTTGGCGATGCCCACAATCTGCGCGATTCGCTTGCCGACTTCGAGCGCTTCTCCGGGCTTGGTCTTCTTCATACTCACGAAGCAGAGTCCGGTCGCCTCGACGGGCGTATGCAGCATTTTCACGTTGGGTACGAAGCGCTTCATGGTGTGCAGCGCCACTTGCTCGAGCGGAGCCGTCGGGAATCCTCGGGTTACGCCGGTGAATTGATTCACGACCCACGGATTTTTTCGGTGCGTGATCGTAGTGACGTTCATCCAGAAGTTGGCGGCCTTGCGTGCACCCATATAACCGTACATCTCACCGAACGGACCTTCCGGCAACATGTCTTGATCGAGAGGCACTTCTCCCTCGATCACCATTTCGGCATTAGCAGGTACGAGGTGGTCGTTGGTTTCAGAGCGAACAACCTTTAGGGGTTTGCCACGGATAGCGGAGACCACTTCGAGCTCATCGGCTTTAGCGCGATTCAGTTTAGATCCGGATACCACCCAAGTGACGGGATCTTGTCCGAGCGCAATCGATACTTTGACCGATTTCTCCCCACGTGCTTTGGCTTTCATGAAGGCTTGCCAAGCACCTTGCCCCTCTTCGGGGTTGATGCCCAGCATGCGCGGCCCCTTGATCTCACAGCGGTAAGTGCCAAAGTTTTTCCCGAGTTCGATGTCATTCGTGAACACCGACCCGGTGTTGACGTAGCGCGTGGAGTCGGCGGGGTTCGACTGGATGAAAGCGAAGTTACGCAGATCGATGGCATCTCCCGTCAGGACGACCTGCTTGCACAGGGCCTCTTCACGGCGCACCTCGGCGAAAGGCGCTGTCGGAAACGCGCCACCTTTACCGAGTTGTAAATATTCTTCGACTCTCGCGAGCGCTTTGTAATACGTCGCGAAGTGGTCGTTCGGGACGGGCTCGATTCCGAAACTCAAGCACTCGGTATCCCAGTGACCGCAATGGTTGGTGATGATGGGCCCTTTGTGCCAAACCCCATCGATCTTGATGTTTTCCATGACGAGCGCGGGCGCGAAGTACATACCGAATTTATCGATCAGCCGGTACATCAGCGCGGTGCCCTCATAGGCATCCTGATCGATATTGCGCACTCGAAGCACGAGCCCGCGTCGCTCGAGCTCGGCTATCCATTCACGCAGATCTTCGAAAGGACCCACCTGCCAGCCGGGGGCACTCCCCGAACCCGGAGCGGCCTTGGGCGTAGCGACCTCCCGCGCGGCCTCGGCGAGCTTGAGGTCGGCCATGGTGATTGCAGCGGCTGACAGCCCAGCGCTACTAGACAGAAAATCGCGACGCGAAAAAGGAGTCATGGTCAGTATCCCCCGCTCAAGCCCGTATAGGCCCGAACCTGACACGGTGTAGTGCGCGAGTAAAGTCAGCCGCGGGTGCTACGACCGGTCTATGATCATGAGCGTCATGGAAGACACCCAGAAAAAACCTGCTCGCCTCGGCAGAAAACGCCCTGCGGCGCGCCCCAATCAGTTGCGTCATCTCGTCGTGGTGTTGGGCGATCAACTCGATCGCTCATCGGCGGCGTTTGACGGATTCGACTCGGCTACCGATGTCGTCTGGATGTGTGAGGCACTAGGCGAGTCGACCCGGGTTCCGGTCAGTCTGCCCCGCGTCGTCATGTTTCTCTCCGCCATGCGCCACTTTCGAGCGGCACTCGAGAAAGAGGGGGTTCGGGTCGTGTATCACGGGCTCGATGAAAGGCGATCCTCGCTCGCCGATACGCTGCGCGCCGATATCGAAAACTTGGCACCACAGCGCGTTGTTTTGGTCGAGCCTGGCGAGTGGGGCGTTCGCGACGCACTACGCACGATCTGCCCAGGCAACCTGCTCGATGAGCGTATCGATCGGCATTTTCTTTGTTCTCATGATGACTTCGAGATTCATGCCCGCGGCCGCAAACAGCTACGCATGGAGTTCTTCTACCGCGAGATGCGACGAAAGCACGGTGTTTTACTCGATGACGACGGCGGGCCTGAGGGTGGTGAGTGGAACTACGACGCCGAGAATCGCAAGAGTTTTGGTCGCGAAGGCCCGGGCCGTCTTGCGATGCGGTCGCCCATTGCGTTTCAGCCAGACGCCATCACTCGAAAAGTGATCGCTGAAGCGAAGTCGGCGCTTCCCGATAACCCCGGGAAACTCGACGACTTCGATTGGCCGGTGACTCGAGAGCAAGCACTGGAGACGCTCCAAGATTTCATCGAACACCGATTGGTTGTCTTCGGCGATCACCAAGATGCCATGTGGACGGGCGAGCCGTGGCTCTTCCATTCGCGAATATCCGCCGCGCTCAATATCAAGTTGCTGAACCCTAAAGAGGTGATCGATCGGATCGAGCTCGCTTATCGCAAAGGACAGGCGCCGCTCGCAGCCGTTGAGGGGTTCATTCGTCAGATCCTCGGTTGGCGGGAATACGTGCGCGGGGTCTACTGGCTTCACATGCCTCAATACCTCGATAGAAACGCTCTCGATGCCCATGAGCCATTGCCCGAGTTCTTCTGGACAGCCGATACGCCGATGCGTTGTTTGTCGGAGTGCGTTGGACAGACGCTTCGATATGGCTATGCCCACCACATCCAACGTTTGATGGTGACCGGGCTTTTTTGCCTGATGCTCGGTGTCGATCCGAAAGACGTTCACCGCTGGTATCTCGCGGTATACGTCGATGCGGTCGAGTGGGTCGAATTACCCAACACCTTGGGCATGTCGCAATATGCCGATGGTGGCGTGATGGCATCGAAGCCTTACGTCGCGACGGGTCGCTACATCGAACGAATGAGCAACTACTGCTCGGGATGTCGCTTCGATCCGGCTCAGGCGACGGGTGACAAAGCCTGTCCGTTCACGACGCTCTACTGGGATTTTCTCCAGCGCCACGAGTCGATGCTTCGCTCCAATCCGCGTATGGGATTACAGGTCAAAAACCTCGCCAGAATCGATCCAAAACAGCGCGCTGCTATCAGTCAACAAGCAGACCAATTGCGCAGCAGTCTGCGCGCGCCAAGATCTTCGTCGTAGTACTCTTCACACATGACCACGGCAGCTCGAAATCTCTCGCAACGATTTCCCAAGAAACGCGTTTTCATCACCGGAGCAGCAAGCGGCCTCGGGCTCGCGTGTGCCGAAATCCTCGCTCGCGAGGGTTGGCAACTCGTACTGACCGATGTGGACGCTATACGTCTCGATCTGGTCGCCTCCGGATTTGCACGCGACGGAGCACGGGTAGCGGCTGCCGCGTGTGATGTGAGAGACGCCGATGCGATCACACGACTCGTCGACTCGGCAATCGAATCGCTGGGCGGAATCGATGTCTCCATTCATTGTGCCGGCGTAGCCCTGGCAGGTCCTTTTCATGCCAGCACGGCCGAGGAGTGGGACTGGATCTTCGACATCAACATGCATGGGGTCGCCAACGCCAGTCGTGCCGTGATCCGTCATATGGCGAAGGGTAAGGGCGGGTTGATCATCAACATCGCGAGCATCGCCGGCATTTGCACGGGCACCAACATGTCGGCGTACAACGCGTCGAAAGCGGCTGTCATCGCTTTTAGCGAGTCACTGATGCAAGAGTATGCCGACTACGGCATACACGTCGTCGTGGCAATGCCGGGTTTCTTTCGTACGCGCCTCATCGAAACCGCGCGGGGACCCGAGCGCGCCATCAAGGCGGCAAGTCGTCTCATCGAAGATTCCGGACTCTCTTCCGAAGAAGTCGCTGAAGAGATGTTGTCGGCAGCCGCTCGTAGACAGACGCACTTTGTCTATCCTCCCAAGTATCGAACCTTCTGGCGCCTCAAGCGTCTGATGCCCCAATATTTTCAGACCCTCTTTCCGCGTCTCCTCAAAAGTCGAAGTAAATCCAGAGCCTGATCTATGCCGGCACCCTTTCATTTAGCGATCCCCGTACACGATCTGCCGTCCGCTCGAGAGTTCTATGGCGCTCTTTTCGGCTGTCCAGAGGGACGATCCGACCTGGAGTGGGTCGATTTCGATTTCTTCGGACATCAATTGGTCACTCACGTCGATCCGACCCGTCAGGCGTTTCAACCGCCTTCTCACACCAATAAAGTCGATGGCAAAGACGTTCCGGTTCCGCATTTCGGTGTGGTTCTCGATTGGGCAGACTGGCATCGGTTGGCAGATCGTCTTAAAAAAGCTGGGGTAGCGTTCGTCATCGAGCCCGGCATCCGGTTTGTCGGAGAAGTCGGCGAGCAGGCCACGTTCTTTCTCTACGATCGTTCCGGCAACGCGCTCGAGTTCAAGGCGTTCCGTGATCCGTCCCGGCTCTTTGCAAAATAGGAAGGGCTGGGCGCATGTTCACCGAGCACGAGGTGACGGCATCAGACGGTCTTCGTCTGTATTACCGAAAATATTCTGGTGATCCGCAGAGAACCGCGGTCCTCTGCTTGCCCGGACTCACGCGAAACTGCCGCGACTTCGAAGACCTCGCGCCGCACATTTGCTCGACCGGTCAAAGAGCAGTCTTTACCCCTGATTTTCGCGGGCGTGGGCGTTCGTCATACGATTCCAACTGGCAAAACTATCGGCCCGACGTTTATCTGCGTGACGTCCTCGCCCTCATGGACGCCGAGCGCCTGCAATCTGCGGTGGTCATCGGCACCTCGCTTGGCGGTATCGTCGGAATGTTTCTGGCCAGTCTTTTTCGTGCGCGGGTTACCGGGCTTGTGCTGAACGACATCGGACCTGAACTCGAAGTGACCGGTATGGTTCGTATTGCGAGCACCGCCGGAACGGCGCGAGCCGTGGCCACTTGGGCGGAAGCAGCAGCGGATGCGCGCGCTGGACACTCGCACGCTTACCCTGATTTTTCAGATTCGAACTGGATGGCGTTCGCGCGCCGCGTTTACCGAGAAGACGCTCCAGGCCGAATCATCCGCGACGTCGATCCGAACGTCGGGCGTGCCATGCGTGAATCGAGTGGTACCACCAATGGCGTGATTCCCGATTTTTGGAACACCTTCGATTCACTAAACGGATTGCCCATTCTCTGCTTGAGGGGCGAGCTGTCAGATTTGCTGTCCGCCGACACTCTCGCACAAATGAAAGCGCGTCATCCGGGCATGCAAGACTGCGAGATCCTGCATCGAGGCCACACCCCGACTCTAGATGAGCCGGAAAGTCGCGCAGCCATCGATGCTTTTTTGGACCCGCTTTAGTTGGCGCTACGCTCGTCCGACGGGCGGACGCGGTTCCAGGCGATCGACACCAGGATCGACACCGCCAAGATGGCCCCGATGATGCTGAGTGACCAGCTGATCGGGAACTTGCCGCCGAAGGCCTCGTTGAGCCAAACCATCTTGAGGCCGACGAAGACGAGAATGACGCCGAGGCCATACTTCAAGAACAAGAACGCCTTCACCATGCTCTGCAAGACGAAGAAGAGCGAGCGCAGACCGATGATGGCGAAGATGTTGGACGTGAAGACGATGAAAGGCTCGTTAGTGAGCGCGAAAATCGCCGGCACCGAATCGATGGCGAAAATGATGTCGCTGAACTCGATAAAGGCGAGCGCCACGAAGAGAGGCGTCACCCACGTTTTGCCATCGATCTCGACCCAAAACTTGTCGCCGTGAAAGGCGGGCGTCACCGGAAACAGTTTTTTGACACCCAGGATGATCGGATTACGCGAGGGGTCGAGCGGCTTTTCGGGCAAGAAAAGAATCTTGAAGCCCGTAAGAATCAGGAAGATTCCGAAGATCACGACGATCCACTCGTACTGCATCAGGACTGAGCCGAGCGAGATGAAAAGCGCGCGGAAGAGAATGGCGCCCATGATTCCGTAGAACAGTACCTTCTGCTGGTACTGGGGTGGCACCGCAAAGTAAGAGAACACCGCTACGAAAACGAAGACGTTATCGATGGCTAGCGCGTACTCGACGACATAGCCCGCCAGGAACTCTAGCGACGTGTCTCGTGCGAGTTGCGCATGATCGAGCCCGACGAGATCCGGACGATTCGGCAGTTCGTAGAGTAGGAACTGGTAGAGCCCGTAATTGAAGGCGAGGGCAAGCAGAATGAAGATCACACTGCGGATGCTGGCCTCGCGCAGGGTGGGCAGCGTGCCAGGCTTGCTGAACACGCCGAGGTCGAAGGCGAGAACAGCAAAGAGCGCCAGGATGAATCCGACATAGGCCCACCAATATTGGGCGAACGGCAACAGCAGGATGTCTTCCATGATCCTTCCTTGGAATGCTCGGACGTGAGCGCGGGGGAGTTTACCATCGGCTAGACTCGCTTCGGAGGGGGGAGTTCCATGACCAACAACACCATCGTCATCGCCACCATGGTTCTATACATGGGGATTTGTTTGACCCTGGGGCTCGTGGCTTGGCGCCGCACCCAAAATCTGGGTGATTTCATCCTGGGCGGGCGGTCGCTGGGCAGCTGGGTGACGGCTTTGAGTGCCCAGGCCACCGATATGAGCGGCTGGTTACTCATGGGTTTGCCGGGTCTCGCCTATGCCTCCGGGTTCGACGGGGTTTGGCTGCTGCTCGGTCTCGCCGTCGGAACCTGGCTCAACTGGCGCTGGATCGCCGCACCCCTGCGCGAGGCGACCGAGCGTCTCAGCAATTCTTTGACGATCCCCGACTACCTCGAGCGTCGTTTTCAGGATGACAGTCGCGCGTTGCGCAGCCTCTCCGCCGTCTTCATCCTGGTGTTCTTCGTGTTCTACACCAGTTCCGGATTCGTCGCCGCGGGGCGTCTCTTTGAGTCGCTTTTCGGTTTGCCCTATATCGAGGCGATGTTCTGGGGCTCGATCGTGATGCTGACCTACACCTTCCTGGGTGGTTTTCTCGCCGTGAGTTGGTCCGACGTCTTGCAGGGCACGCTCATGTTCGTGGCGCTAGTCATGGTGGCCGTACTAGGCGTGGCATTGGCAGGTGGATTCACCGCCACGTTCGAGCGCCTCGAGTCGCTTGACGCGACGTTACTTGATCCCTTCATGGCCGATGGAGGTGAAGCGCTGGGTTTGATCGGTATCTTGTCGCTGCTCGGATGGGGTCTTGGTTACGCAGGGCAACCCCATATCTTGGCTCGCTTCATGGCGGCGAAATCCGTGGATCACATCACTGTTGCTCGTCGAGTCGCGATGGGATGGGTCATCGTCGTTCTCGTGGCGGCCGTTTTCGTGGGTCTCACAGGTCGACTGGTTTTAACTGAGCCTCTCGTCGGCACTGATGCCGAAAAGGTGTTCATCGTGATGTCGACCACCTTTCTGCATCCTGCTTTGGCGGGACTTTGTCTCGCCGGCGTCATGGCGGCAGTCATGAGCACCGCGTCCGCTCAACTCCTGGTGGCCTCCTCGGCGTTCACCCAAGATTTCTACGGTAGTTTATTCAGACCTGGGGCGAGTACGACCGAGTTGCTTTGGGCCGGTAGGTTGTCGGTGTTGGTCATTGCACTGCTCGCCTTCGTGATCGCCCTCAATCCCGACAGTACGGTGCTCAATCTGGTCGCCTGGGCGTGGGCAGGTTTCGGTGCGGCATTCGGTCCGACCATCATCCTCTCCCTTTACGATCGCAGAACCACGCGAAATGGCGCCTTGGCCGGCATTCTCGTCGGTGGATTGACCGTCATTCTTTGGAAGCAGGGCGCCGGACTTGGAGGTGTATTTGCGATATACGAACTCGTCCCCGGATTCCTGCTATCGATGCTCGCGATCATCATCGTGAGTCGTCTAGATAAAAATTCGGCTACGATGCCTGCGTGACCACGTCGATCGAAGCCAAGTTCGGTCCGGTGCGACTCGCACCCGGATATACCCGATGGAACGCACAGACCTATCTCTTTGCTGCGTTCATCACCATCGGCATGCTGGCCTTCATCAGCTTCATCCAGCCTTACCTTCTCAATGCCAATCTGAAAGTTCCTGCCGATGAGCAGGGACGGGCGTTAGGGCTACTCGGATTCGCCAATGAAATCGTCTCGCTCTTGCTGGTGGCGCCCTTCGGCGCGCTGTCCGACAAGATCGGTCGACGGCCGGTGTATGCCATCGGGTTCGTTTGGCTCGCCGCCGGATTCTTTCTCTATCCTCTAGCCCAAACCTTCCCGCAGCTGCTCGCCTGTGCATTGTTCTTCTCGGTCGGCGTGGCGGCAGTGGGCTGCATGCTCGCCACTGTTCTCGCTGATACGCCGCAAGAAGAGTCGCGCGGACTATTCGTCGGCATTACCGGGTTTTGTCAGGGGCTAGGCGCAACACTCGCGGTTCTGGTTCTCGGCAAGGTTCCACAACGTCTTGCCGCCGAGGGTATGGATGCGGCCATGGCGGGCCGGGTCACTCTCGGAATTGCCGCTGCGCTTTGCGTCCTGACCGCGCTCGTCTGCTGGTTGGGTCTCAAGCGCGGTACGCCGAGTCAGATCGGCGAACGCGAACCGCTGCGTGTGCTGCTGCGCACAGGAATCGACGCTGCCCGCGCCAATCCGCGTATCTGGTTCGCGTACATGCTGCAATTTGTTTCTTTTGCAGACCGCGTGGTCATCGGAACGTTTTTCAGTGCACGTCTTCAACAGACCGCGATCGCCAACGGCCAAACCGTCGCAGAAGCCGCTTCTGCAGCGACCAAGCCTTACGTCATCGCGAACGTCTCGGCATTACTCTTTGCCATCGTATTTGGCTTGATGCTCGACAAGATGAATCGCGTCACGGCTGGCGTAGTGGCCATGGCTATTGCCGGCGTCGGATATATCGCGGGCGGCTTTGTCGGCGATCCGACGAGCGACTGGATCATCCTCGTTGCGATCTTGCTGGGGCTCGGACAGATCTGCGCGATCATCGCGAGCCAAACCGTTCTCGGACAAGAAGCCCCTCAAGATGTTCGCGGTGCCGTATTCGGACTCGCAGGCATCTTCGCCTCTTGCGGCATTTTGTTCACGACGGCCGTCGGCGGCTTGATGTACGACATCGTAGGTAAGGGCGCGCCGTTCTTCGTGATCGGCGCCGTCAATGCGAGCATCATGATTTTCGGTATCTACCTGCTTCGTTCACAGTCGAAAGCGTGAAACTCCACATTGCGACGTGCCGCCCGCTTCCAGAGCCGGATGCGGACGAAGATTTGTTGCTCAATGCGCTCAGAGCTGCAGGCGTCGATGCACAGATGGCTGCGTGGCATGAGCCCGAAGCGTGGGAGTCTCCCGCACCCACTATTATTCGTTCGACCTGGGATTACATCCATCGCTTGCGGCCGTTTGCCGAGTGGGTCGTGCAGGTATCTGCCGTGGCACCACTCTGGAACCCCGCGACGATCATCTTCGAAAACCTCCATAAGCGGTATTTACTCGAGCTCGCCTCCCGCGGCGTGCCGGTGACGCCGACGACGATGCTCGATCGTGGGAGTGAGGTGAATCTCGCCACGCTTTGTGCGGCACGCGGCTGGAATGACATCGTCATCAAGCCTGCAGTGGGCGCAGGATCCTTCGAGACGCATCGCGTTCGTGGGTCATCAGTCGAGGCTGCCGACATACTTCGTCGTCTTCTTGAAGAGCGAGACGTGCTCGTACAACCGTTCTTGCGAGCCGTCGAAGGACATGGTGAGCGCGCCCTCGTATGGATCGATGGAGAGTTCACCCATGCCGTGAGGAAGTCGCCGCGCTTTGCGGGAAACGATGAGCAGGTGTCTGAAGCCGTTTCGATCTCGTCTGCGGAACGTCGGGTTGGCGAGGCGGCACTCGCGCTGATTTCGCGAGAGTTGCTTTATGCGCGCGTCGATGTCGCTCCAGGAGAGGACGGCACTCCGGTTGTCATGGAGCTCGAGCTCGTCGAGCCCTCGTTATTTCTCAAACAGCATCCCCCCGCCTTGGAGCGGCTTGTTCAAGGGATCGTCCGTCGACTGAGCGGCTGATCAGCCCACCATCACGATCGATAGACCTTCGGGTGATTCGATGCGGGTGCCCTCTGCAACACCGTGCCGGTGAAAAACGAGAGCAGGGCGATCGAACTGGGCTTCATCATGTAGGGCGACGACGAGTCCGCCGGCTCGCAACCATGTCGCTGGCCAGCAGGGCCGACCCTGCCAAGGTTCTGCCCCCAAGGCTTGCCAGAAACCGGCGCTGATCTCGGGGGCCACCGACGGCAGGCTGAATGCCAAAAACTCCCCGAGAGCCGGACTGACTGACGACGGGTTCCACGCATCGTCAGGGTGCGTGGCGCGTTCGAGTAACGTGATCATGTGTCCTGCGGGATCACGTAGCCCGAATTCATTGAAACAATCGGCGCCGGTCTTCGCGAAGGCGATCACTGCACCCGCAGCGCGATAAGCCTCGAGTGCGGCGTTGACGTCATCATGAACACTGGTGAACGACGGAGAGGGAAACTTGTATTCGTGAAGGCCCAGCGTTACGCCCCCGAGGGTCACTACGGCATAAGGATGCGGCCACGCATTACCCACGCCTCCGCGAGAAAACCCCATCAATTCGTAAAAGCGTAGTGAAGCCTCGAGATCAGTGGTGCTGACGCTGATTTCGTGGAATCGGCCGAGATCGAGCGCGGCGGTTGCACGGGCCGTCATCACTACTGCGCGACCCCGGCTTGCCAAAGAATGAACGCGTACTCTTCGGCGACTTCGCGATAACGCTCGAAGCGACCCGATTTTCCTCCGTGCCCTGCTTCCATGTTGGTGCGCAACAGCAGCGGATTACGATCGGTTTTTACAGAGCGAAGTTTCGCAACCCATTTAGTGGGCTCCCAGTACTGCACCTGGCTATCCCAGAGGCCGCTCGTGACGAGCATGGCGGGATAGTGTCGTGGGCTCACTTGGTCGTAGGGCGAGTACGACAGCATATAGTCATACGCCGCACGATCTTTTCCGGGGTTACCCCATTCGTCGAATTCGTTCGTGGTGAGCGGAATGCTTTCATCGAGCATGGTGGTTACCACGTCTACGAATGGCACGTGCGCAACCAACGCCTTGTATTCACTCGGCGCAATGTTGGCAACCGCGCCCATCAATAAGCCACCGGCGCTGCCGCCCATGCCAAATACACGCTTCGGATCTGCAATTTTTTCAGCAACCAGATAACGCGTGACATCGACGAAGTCGGTGAACGTGTTCTTCTTATTGAGTAGCTTGCCGTTCTCATACCAGCTTCGACCCATTTCCTGTCCGCCACGGATATGGGCGATGGCGTAGACGAACCCTCGATCGACGAGCGAAAGAACCGGTGAGCGGAAGCTGGGCTCAGACGTGATTCCGTAAGAACCATAAGCGTACTGATAGACCGGAGCGGTACCGTCGAGCGGCGTCCCGCGACGATAGAGTAGGGTCACCGGGATCTTCGTCCCGTCTCGAGCAGTCGCGAATCGGAAGTCCGCCGCGTATTTGGAAGCATCGAATCCGCCGAGCACCGGCTCTTGCTTCAGCAACCGCCGCTCTCCGGTCGTCATGTCGTAGTCATACGTACTCGCGGGTGTGGTGGGCGACGTGTAGATGTATCGCAGAAGCGTTGTGTTCTGCTCGGTATTGTTGCCGAGCGCCATGACGAACGCCGGGTCTGCCGCATCCATCAGGAAATTCTTTTTGCCATCCCATGAGCGCACGCGGAGTTTTTGCAGACCTCCTGAGCGCTCAGACACTGCGAGGTAGTTATCGAACGTCTCGAAACCACCGATGAAGGCATCATCGCGATGAGCAACGATATCTTTCCAAGTCTTTCGATCGCCTACCGTAGCCTTTGGCACTTCGACGATACGAAAGTTTTTGGCTTGCCAGTTGGTTCGAATGATGAATCGATCACCGATATCTTCGAGTTGATACTCATGATCGCGCTCGCGCCCTAGCGCGACACGAAACTCGAGTTTCGGGTCATTCGCATCGGCATAGCGATATTCGCTCGATACCGTGCTCTGGGAGGCGATATAGATGTATCGATCAGATTTCGACTTTTCCACCCCCATGTAAAAACTTTCGTCTTCTTGTTCATAGACGAGGATGTCCTTATCCGGATTCGTCCCCCGCTCATGTCGGTAAACTTTGTTTCCGAGTAGGGTCTGTGGGTCTTTTTGGATGTAGACGAAGGTCTGATTATCGTTGGCCCAAGCGATGTCAGGCTCGACGTTGGTCAGCACCTCAGGCAGAAAGTCGCCAGTGGTCAGATCTTTGATTCGAATCTCATACTGGCGACGACCCACCGTATCTTCCGCGACCGCCGCCCAACGACCATCAAGACTGACTTCGAGGCCGGCGAGTTGGTAGAAGTCATGCCCCTGAGCGCGCACGTTGCCGTCGATCAAGACCTCTTCTGGCGCATCGAGGCTGCCTTTCCGTCTGGCATAGATCGGGTATTGCTTACCAGTCTCGTAGCGAGAGTAATACCAATACCCATTGTGACGCTGGGGAACGCTCGCATCGTCTTGCTTCAAACGCCCGACGATTTCGTCGTAGACCTTCTGCTCGAGGGCACGATGCGGAGCCATGACCGATTTCATGTATTCATTCTCGGCCTCGAGATAGGCAATCATCTCGGGGTTCTTGCGCTCGTCATCACGCAGCCAGTACCACGGATCGACGCGATCACCGAAAGGTGAAGTGACCACATGTGGGCGTTGCGTCGCTTTCGGCGGTTGAAGTTCGGATGCGTTCACGATATTCGTTCCTCGATATCCGCCCGTGGTGACGAGCAAGGCGATAACTGCAGACCAAATGAATTTTGAATAGGTCATGACGTCTCGCAGCCTCCGTCTTGGATCAAGAGTTTTGAGTGGCTCGTTGGGCCTGAGCGATCAGGCGGTCGAGCACAATCATGGCGCCGATCGAGACCAACGACAACGCCGCGCAAAACCCCAAGACGGGCACAGGAGTGTCCGTCGCCACGAAACCCATCGCTTGTACGGCGATCGCGGCGCCCGCCTGCTGAGAAAATCCGATCATTCCCGAGGCGACTCCCGCATAGCCGGGCGCCAGCCTTACAGCCGTGGCCGTGATGTGGGGTAGGGAGAGTCCCTGCGCGAACGCCAGAGGCAGCATCGGCCCGAACCACCATAACGGATCAGTGAAGCCTAGGACTACAAGCCCGAAGGCTGTACAGGCCGAGACGGCCTGTAGGCCGATTCCGAAGCGAGCGAGTTTTTCGATGGCGGCATGCCCTTGCAATCGCGAGACGCAAAAGTTGCCGAGGAAGTACCCGATCGACAAAAACAGAATATAGATGCCGAAATCGGTCGCGGGCCGACCCAGCATATCTGCGAGTAAATAAGGTGCGACGGTAATGAAGCCGAGATACAGCGCGTAGATGATCGCGGCATCGAGCGCACAACCTAGAAAAGCCCGATTCCGAAGCACGCTCGTCGAGGCGCGGCCGACCGCCGACAAGGACATGACACCCGCGTGAGCCACTCGAGTCTCTGGAAGTGCTCGCCACGCCACGGTCGCGCTGATGCCCGACGCCACCAACAACAATAAAAACGGGGAATGCCAACCAAATTTTTCGGTGAGGATGCCGCCTAGCCATGGGGCGATGGCGGTACCCATCATCATGACGAGGGTCAGCGTCGCCAGCGCTCGGGTCAGACGCCAGTCCTTATGGATATCACCGAGAATGGCACGTGAGACCGTGGTCGTCGCCGCGCAGCCTGCTGCTTGAATCGCACGCGCGAGGATGACGAGTTCGAGCGTCGGAGCGACGTAGGCTAGTGCAGATCCTGAAAAAAACACACCGATACCGCCGAGCAACATCGGGCGACGACCAAAGCGGTCCGACAAAGGCCCCGCGAGCGGAATGCCGAGGGCGAAAACAAGCAGGAAGACACTGATGACCGCCTGCGTTGCCGCAGTCGTGGCACCGAACTCAGTGCGAATCGCAGGAAGCGCCGAGAGTAGGATCAGCGTCGAGATAGGACCGAGTGCGCTGCAGGCGGCCAGCAACGGAAACAGCCCGCGCGGCGACGCGGCGCCTTCGCGAGCTTCGGCAATGCTCACGTACCGAGGCCGCCGACACAGACGTATTTGAGTTCGGTGTAATCGTCGATACCGTAACGTGAGCCTTCGCGCCCCAGACCCGATTCTTTGATGCCACCGAACGGAGCGACCTCTGTCGAAAAAAGTCCCGTATTGACGCCGACGATGCCGTACTCGAGGGCTTCCTGCAGCCGCCAACTACGCGCGAGGTCGCGCGTGTAGAAATATGCGGCCAGTCCGAACTCTGTGTCGTTTGCCATACGAATGACATCTTCTTCCGTATCGAAACGGAATAGGGGAGCAACAGGACCAAAGGTCTCCTCTCGAGCCACCCGCATCGCAGGCGTCACGTTGACGAGTACGGTCGGTTCAAAGAAATTACCACCCAGTGCGTGAGGCTTGCCGCCGCAGGCGACACTGGCGCCTTTTTCTACGGCATCGCTGATATGAGACTTCACCTTTGCGAGCGCGCGAGCGTCGATGAGCGGCCCTTGTTCGGTCGGGCCCGCGAGGCCATCGCCCACTCGGAGTGTCGAGACGGCTTTCACGAGGCGTTTCGCGAATTCGTCGTAGATGCCCGATTGCACGTAGAAGCGGTTCGCACAGACACAGGTCTGCCCGGTGTTACGGTATTTGCTCGCTATGGCGCCCTGTACGGCAGCGTCGACATCTGCGTCATCGAACACGATGAACGGCGCATTGCCGCCCAATTCCATCGAAACCTTTTTAACGGTACCCGCACACTGCGCGAGCAACTTTTTTCCCACGGCCGTGGAGCCAGTGAAACTGAGCTTGCGGACGAGCGGGTTAGAAGTCAGTTCTCCGCCGATGGCTTCCGCATCACCCGTGACTACGTTGAAGACACCAGCCGGAACGCCCGCGCGACTTGCGAGCTCTGCAAGTGCCAGTGCGGAGAATGGGGTTTGCGGTGCGGGCTTCGAAACGAACGTGCATCCTGAGGCGAGGGCAGGCCCTAGCTTTCGCGTAATCATCGCCGCAGGGAAATTCCAAGGCGTGATGGCGGCTGCTACACCGACAGGCTGTCGCAGAACGAGCAGTCTCGAGTCGGATCGGAAGGTTGGAATAACATCACCGTAGGCGCGCTTACCTTCTTCGGCAAACCATTCGATGAAGGAAGCCGCATAGGCGACTTCGCCTTTTGCCTCCGCCAGCGGTTTTCCCTGCTCTGCGGTCATGATGACGGCGAGGTCATCGGTGTGAGCGATCATCAGTTCCGCGAATCGACGGAGAATCACTGCTCTTTCCTTGGCCGTTTTACGCGCCCAAAGAGGTTGTGCTCTAGAAGCGGCCTCGATGGCGCGCTGGGTTTCGGCGGCTCGCATGACCGGCACTTCACCGACGAGCGCGCCGTTAGCCGGATTGAGGATACGGACTTTCTCTCCATTTTCGGCGGCGCACCAAGCGCCATCGATGAAAGCCGCTTCACGGAGCAGTGCAGAGTCTTTGATGTTGAGGGCCGTCATTTTTGGATACCGTACTGTGCGCGGTAGTCGCGCAAGGCTTGAAGGTGTTCTGCCGGAAGAGGCTCCCTTCCTGACGTGGCACGCGAGAGAATATCGATGAGATCTGCGAGCGTCAGCAGGCTGATGCAACGAAGCCCGAACTCTGCCTCGACTTCTTGAACGGCGGAGCGCTCGCCTTGACCTCGTTCCTGACGATCGAGCGCGAGAAGAACGGCGACGGGGTCGGCGCCTGCGCGACGAATAAGTTCCACCGATTCGCGAATGGCCGTACCGGCCGTGATCACGTCATCGACGATCACCACTTTCCCGGTAAGTGCACGACCGACCATCTGTCCGCCTTCGCCATGATCTTTCGCTTCCTTGCGGTTGAACGCCCAAGGTAGATTTCGACCGTGCCGCTCGGCGTAGGCGATCGCGGTCGCCGACACCAACGGGATTCCCTTGTATGCGGGGCCGAACAACATGTCGAAGGGCAGCCCCGATACATGGAGGGCGTCGGCGTAGCATTGACCCAAGACGGACAGTGACTCCCCATCGTGGAAGAGTCCGGCATTGAAAAAGTACGGACTCTCGCGACCCGACTTCAACGTGAATCGGCCGAAGCGAAGCGCGGCGCGGGCGAGGGCGAGCTCGATGAATCTGAGTTGGTAGGGCTGCATCCCGGTATCATATCGCGGTGCGCATCATTACCCTGAACGCCAACGGAATCCGCTCGGCCGCGGCCAAGGGGGCCTTCGTCTGGCTCCGCCAACAAGACGCGGACGTCGTGTGTATTCAGGAGACCAAGGCCCAGGAGCCCCAGCTTGAGGGGCATGACATCGATATCCCCGGTTACCACCGCTATTTCTTCGATGCCCAGCGGCCCGGTTACTCGGGTACCGCCCTTTACTGTCGGCGTAAACCGACTGAGGTTGTCCGCGGTTTCGGCGTCGACGAGTTCGATGACGAAGGCCGTTACCTCGAGGCCCGGTTCGGCGAGCTCTCGGTCGTTTCTCTCTATCTACCCTCCGGATCATCCGGGCCTGAGCGTCAGGCGTCCAAGTTTCGATTTCTCGACGCGTTCATGCCGCACCTCAAGCGATTACGTCGTCGTCGAAGTGAGTACATCCTGTGCGGCGATTGGAACATCGCGCACAAAGAAATCGATCTCAAGAACTGGAAGTCAAACCAGAAAAACTCCGGCTTCCTGCCTGAAGAGAGGGCGTGGATGGATGAACTGTTCGGAACAGCAGGATACGTCGACGCTTTTCGCGAAGTGAATCCGGAGCCAGATCAATACACATGGTGGTCGAACCGTGGCCAGGCGTGGGCTAAAAACGTGGGCTGGCGTATCGATTATCACGTCGTCAGCAAAGGGCTCGCTGGGGCTGCGCACGCCACCCATATCCACAAATCGAGCCGTTTTTCCGATCACGCTCCGCTCATCATCGATTACGACCTTCGCGCATGAACGACGTCGCCAAACCCGGTCTTCGCCAAATCCTCTCGAGCCCGCGGCTCGGCGCAGTACTCGTGATGGGCATGGCTTCGGGGCTGCCCTATAACCTCACCGAATCGACGATGCAGGCATGGCTCAAAGATGCCGCCATCTCGAACACCACCATCGGATGGTTATCGCTCATCGGCCTCGCCTACACCCTGAAGCCTCTTTGGGCTCCACTGCTCGATCGTTACTCGTTGCCTTTCCTCGGCCGCCGACGCGGTTGGATTTTGCTCTTTCAGATTTTGCTCGCAGCCGCACTCGCCGTGATGGCAACACATGGCCCTGAACAAGGGCTTGTCCCATTCGCGATGCTCGCCTTGGTCGTCGCGGTGCTTTCGGCATCACAGGACATCGTCATCGACGCTTGGCGCACCGACCTTGTGTCACCTTCGGAGCGCGGTCCCGCTGCAACGGCCGCCAATCTCGGTTACCGCCTCGCCGCGTGGTTTTCATTTGCCGGTGCGCTGGTGCTCGCCGATTTGATCGGCTGGCGGCAGACCTATTTCGTGATGGCGGCAGGCATGCTCGCCATCAGTGCCGTCACGTTCTTCGCTCCGGAACCCAAACTTCATGCGCCGCCCCCACGAACGCTGCAAGAGGCTGTCACCGGCCCGCTTCGACAGCTTCTCGCAGGGCAGGGAATGTTATTGCTTCTACTGACGATCGTTCTATACAAGGTAGGCGATGCATTCGCCTTGAAATTACTCACGCCGTTTCTGATGGACGTCGGCTTCACGAAAACGGAAATCGGCGCGGTGACCAAAACCGTCATGTTGGTGGCGAGCATCACCGGTGCAGTGGTGGGCGGACTGTGGTTGGTAAGCCTGGGGCTAGTTCGCGCTTTGCTGGTATTCGGGGCCGCGCAAGCCGTCGCGAATCTCGGTTACTTCGTGGTTGCCACACAGGGCAATAATCTGACCCTGATGGCAGTCGCCGTGTTTCTCGATAACTTTGTGGGCTCCATGGGTAACACGGCGCTCGTCGTCTTCATCATGGGTATTTGCGATGTACGGTTCAGCGCTTTTCAGTATGCTGCGCTCTCCGCTTTGGCTGTACTGCCGCGCAATCTTCTTGGAGCTCCGGCCGGCATACTGTCTGACGCGCTCGGTTGGGCGCCGTTTTTCGTCCTGACGTTCTTCACGGCTTTGCCCGGCCTTGCCATGGTTTGGTGGCAACGTGATCGCATCGCCTTGCTCGACCTCCCAAAAAACTGAGTACCTCGTGATCGAATCCTTCCTGAAATTCTTCGTCGTTTTCTTTTTGGTCGTCGAGCCCATTTCGCTCGTCCCCGTTTTCGCAAGCCTCACGGAAGGCGCGAATGCGGCTTACCGCAAGCGCATGGCGATCAAATCAGTATTGGTGGCGGGGCTCATCATTCTGGGTTTCGCGTTGAGCGGCGCGGCATTTCTCGCAGCCATGGGTATCAGCATCGATTCATTCCGCATCTTCGGTGGATTGCTGTTGTTTCTTGTTGCACTCGAGATGGTCTTCGCCCGTGAGTCGGGAACTCGAACCTCTACCGACGAACAGGCTGAAAGCCGACGCCGCGCAGACATTTCCGTTTTTCCGCTGGCGTTTCCGTTTATGTCAGGACCCGGTGCCCTGACCACGATTCTTTTGTGGTTTGGACCTGTATCCGTAATGACTCAGCCCGCGCTGTTCGGCCTGCTGCTCGCTGCCGCCATCCTCGTGTTGATGATTTGTTTGATCGTGATGCTCGGTGCCGGACCGCTGATGCGAATGCTCGGCGCAACGGGCACTAACGTCGCGAACCGACTTCTCGGAGTCGTGCTCGGTGCACTGGCCGTTCAATTCATCGTCGATGGCATTCGCGCCAGCTTCAGCATCGGTTGATCAGTTTTGATCTGATCGGCGCTCGAAAGAAAGATCCCAAACGCCGTGACCTAGTCGGTGCCCCCGACGCTCGAAGCGGGTGAGGGCGCGCCACTCGGGTCGTGGCATGAAGCCTTCGGTTCCCGCGAGGTTGGCAAACTGCGGATTTCCATCGACGACTTCAAGCATCTGCATGGCGTAGGGCTCCCAGTCTGTGGCCAGCTGTAGCCGTCCGCCGCTATGGAGTCGTGATGCGGCGAGAGAGACAAACTCGGGCTGAACGAGTCGACGCTTGTGATGGCGTTTTTTGTGCCACGGATCGGGAAAGAGAATGAGGATTTCGTCGAGTGCCGCAGGTGCAATGAATCGCTCGAGTACCTCGACCGCATCATGGCAAATAACTTTTACATTCGAGAGTTGTGAGGCTTCGATTTCGAGCAGTAGGTGTCCGACCCCTGATCGGTGCACCTCGACGCCGATGAAATCTCGTTCCGGATGAGCGCGGGCGAGGCCGATCAGGTTCTCGCCATTTCCGAAGCCGATTTCGAGGCTGCGCTTGGCGTGACGCCCGAAGATTCGATCAAGGTCGAAAAGTTCTCCAGCCGGTGACACGTCGAGTCCATGCTTCGGCCATAACTCGGTTAGCGCCCGCTGCTGAGCTGCGGTGATTCGACCCGCACGCAAAACAAAGCTGCGGATTTTGCGAAGCGCGGGGTTCTGGGTATCAAACTCTTCGATCATCGCCCACATTATGGCATCGGTGGCCCATCGGGCTTGCACAGCGCCTGTCGCTATTGAGAAAGTGTCGTGGTCCCCATTGACCCGTAACTGTCGAGGTTCTGCTTCCATGCCTGCCCAAATCCAAACTGAAGTCGTGAACTACAGCGCCGCGGGGCACCAATTTGCGAGTTATGTCGCTCAAGATCCGGCCAAGACGGGCAAGCGACCCGGTTTGATCGTCCTGCCTGAGTGGTGGGGTCTCAACGACTATCTTCGTCGTCGCGCTCGCGAACTGGCCGGGCTCGGCTTCGTCGCGATGGCGACCGATGTGTATGGAAATGGACGCGAAGCGGCCGATTCGACCGAAGCGGGCACCTTGATGAACGGGCTCTTCGCCGACGTACCGTCACTCAGCGAACGTTTGCGCGCGGCCTACGAAGCGCTGCGGGCTCATCCGCTCGTCGATCCCGATCGCATCGGTGCGATGGGCTATTGCCTGGGCGGTGCGCTGTCATTGCACATGGGGCGCATCGGAGTTCCGCTACGCGGGGTCGTCAGCTTCCATGGCGCTCTGACGCGTGCGCATGAAGCCAAGAAAGGCGAGTTCAAGCCTGCCGTACTCATTTGTCATGGTGAGGCTGATGCGCTCGTTCCGGCGGATGATCAAGCCGCTTTCCGCAAAGAAATGGAATCTCTCGGCGTCGACTACCAGTTCAATGCTTATCCAGGTGCGAAGCACGGGTTCACGAACCCCGAGGCCACCGAAAAAGGCAAAAAGTACAACCTCCCACTCGCCTACGACGAGCGAACTGACCGTCAGTCTTGGGAAGACATGAAGACGTTTTGGGCGAAGGTGTTCCGCTGAAGACGCGGATTACTCGTCGAAGCGCAGATGCTTGACGCTCTTGCCATGACGGCGGATGAGACGCAAAGCCTCGATGCCGATGTGAATATGCTTCTCGACGAACGACCCAGTGACCTGTCGGTCTGACGCTTCGGTTTTCACGCCTTCGGGCACCATCGGTTGATCGCTCACGAGCAGCAATGCACCTGACGGGATCGAGTTGGCGAAACCGGCCGCAAAGATCGTCGCCGTCTCCATGTCGATGGCCATGCAGCGAGTCTTGCGCAGGTATTCTTTGAACTCGTCATCGTGTTCCCAGACACGCCGATTGGTCGTATAGACCGTGCCGGTCCAGTAGTCGTAGTCGAGATCTCTGATCATCGTCGATACCGCGCGCTGAAGGCTGAAGGCAGGCAGCGCCGGCACTTCCGGGAGCAGATAGTCGTCCGACGTGCCTTCTCCGCGAATCGCCGCAATTGGCAGTATGAGATCGCCGATCTGATTCTTGCGTTTCAAGCCTCCGCACTTTCCGAGTAGCAGCACGGCGCTTGGCGAAATAGCCGAGAGCAGATCCATCACGGTGGCAGCGTTTGCGCTGCCCATTCCGAAGTTGATCATCGTGATGCCGTCTGCCGTTGCATTGGGCATCGGACGGTCGCGACCCAGGATTTCGGCGCCCGTTTGCCGGGCGAACAGTTCGAGATAATTGCTGAAGTTGGTCAGCAGCACGCATTTGCCGAAGGCCTCGAGCGGAGTTCCCGTGTAACGGGGCAGCCAGTTATCGACGATTTCCTGCTTAGTTTTCATGGCCTTCAAGGTATCACGATCGCGCTGGAATATAATCCTCCCGGCCCTGATTCCTCCGGAGTCCGATTGAGCATCTCGAGCGCTTCGTCCATAACCTTTGACATGCAGCCCACGCTGGTCGGCGATCTACTGCAGGTCAGGCCGCTGAATCGGCAGGATTTCGATGCGTTGTACGAGGTGGCATCCGATCCTCTTGTCTGGGAGCAGCATCCCGCCAAAGATCGATGGAAGCGCGAGGTATTTTCGGAGCTCTTCGAGCGGCTGCTTGTCGGGGGTGGGGGTCTCGTCATTATCGAGAGGGCGAGTGGCGCCGTCATTGGAAGCTCCAGTTATTACGAGTATCGACCCGCAGAACGAGACATCGTCGTCGGATACACGTTTTTCTCCCGCCGATGCTGGGGCGGTCGCTACAACTCGGAATTGAAGTCGTTGATGCTCGCCCACGCGTTCCAATTCGTTGACCGCGTGTGGTTTCATGTGGGCGCCGAAAATTGGCGATCTCAGCGCGCAATGGAAAAAGTTGGCGCTCGTTTGAGCCACCGCGCCGTACGAGAGAGTGGTGGAGTCGTTTCCGAGTTTCTGCACTACGTCATAGAGAAACCGTGAAGGCATGAAACTCTGGACCTACCGATTTCGCTTCAAGATTGACGACACGTCATACCTAGTCGAGGTGGCTTCGGGGATGAAGTCCGTCGAGAGCCGCGTTTATCTCGATCGCCAAGAACTCGCTCGCGATTCCACCGACGTCATGAGCGCCGGTGGCATGCGGAATCATCAGCTGAGTTTTTCGCTTCCCGACGGGCGAACGGCAGCCATCGAAACGGGATACATCGACTGGGTTCGCGTCGGCATCGCCGTACGCGTGAATGGCGTGCTCGTCCACGAGAGCCACCCAGGCAAGACCATCAAGTTCCCGATCGTCTCCGGAGCGAATCCAGAGGAAGAGGCCAGACTGCAGGCGGAACAGTCTGCTGCATGGAACAGAAACAAGTACTCGATCTACGTCGATGTCGGCATCGGCATTCTATTTTTTCTGATGGTCAAGTTGACGGATGACCTTCCTCTTTCTGCTCTCGTTACGGCGGGCGCAGGCCTCTCGGTTGTCGTCATTCAGCGCTTCGTGAAAGTTGACCTTTTGGGCGGTCTCGCCATGTTCGGAGTGGTGATGCTACTCATCTCCGCAGGGTTCTCGTGGTACTTCGATGATGACTGGGCCGTCAAAATGAAGAGCACGATTCTCGGAGTGATGGTTGCGACACTGATGCTGAGCGATGCCTTGTTCAATCGAGGGCGCTATTTTGGCGGTCGATTACTGCGCTTCATGCCTCAACCGATGGATGCCCGACGACTGGCAACGGGCATGGGCGTGCTAGGCCTTGTGATGGCTGGCGTCAATTGGCTTTTTGCCGAGTTTACGAGTCGTGACACCTGGCTCTATTACACGAGCTTTGGTGATTTCATCCTGACCATGTTTCTCGTGCTCGCCGTCTTTCGTTACGCGAGCATCCGTTAGTTTCGCCAGGCGCTCCTGAGTAGGCCGGCTATTTTTCGACCCTCGCGCTCGCGCAAGTACGAAAGAATGAACTCCTGACACGAGTTCGTCGTTTCTGCAGGCAGACCAAAACGCTCCACCAATCTCGGCATTTCGCCAATCGAAGACGGAAGACCTGTCGCCGTGATCCGGGCGGCCTGATGCAAGAGCGGTATGGTGCCCGGAAGAAACCCACTGATATCCGAGAACTCCAGTACGGCCAGCCGCCGCTTCGCAATATTCAGGAGCGCACCAGTCCCGGCGGTGACAAAATTTTGAGAAAGCGACAATCCGAGCATGAGTTCTCGGGTGAGGTCTGGCACGCTCGCGGGCGATCGGGCTGTCGCCGCTACCACATCTAAAGAGGGCAGTGTCGCGAGAGCGACGCACTGCAAGATAAAACGACGCTTCATGAATCACACCCTCAGTCACCCAAGACGGGGTGGGGTGGCCAAAGTTTACCCGAGCGAGTCAGCTCTTCCAGGCTTTCTGCAGCAAGCCGACGGGCTTTCGTCCGCCGCGCTCGCGTAGGTACTCGAGGATGAAGTCGCTGAACTTGTTCGTGGATTCGGTGGGAAGCCCGAGCTTTTCCATCACCGCAGGCATGTCACCGATCGATTTCGGCATTGCGGTCTTCACGACGTTACTCGCTTGCTGAATCAATCGTTCCACTCCGGATATGAATGCCGAAATCTGGGCGAATTCGGATTCCGAGAGTCGTTCACGAGCGACATTCAGCAAGGCGCCGGCGCCACCGACAGCCTTGTTGAGGGGAATCTCAAGAGCGAAACCGAGCTCTCGAACGAGCTCGTCGATGCCGCCCGGAAGCTGGGCAGCGGCAGGCGGTCCGTTCAAGAAGACAACGGGAGCGGCCGCCGCGGCACGTAGAAAATCGCGCCTTTTCATTGAGACCTGCCTAGAGCGTGAGTAGATTTATTCGCTCAATGTTAGGCAGCATACAAATGATCAAAGAAACTTTCAAAAATAGTCAAAATATAGACATATTTTGACACCCATTTCGGATGTACGCCGCAGATGTCCCCCTCCCTAGAACTAGGGGCTGCAGACCGGGATCAGGGGAATTCGACCGATCCGCTCACTCGGACGACGGTGTCACCGCCCACCCAGATGTCATCTCCGAGCCGCTCCACGTAGATTCGGCCGCGACGTTTGAGCGCCGTACCCTGCGATGCCACGTACCGTGACGGGGCGTGGCCGGTCTTGATCAGCCATACCCCTAAGCCCGCGTTGAGGCTTCCGGTGACAGGATCTTCAGGCACCCCAAGGCCGGGCACGAAGGCGCGGACTTCATAACTCGCCTCGGCCCCCGCCGGGTAGGCACCGATGACTCCGAGTTTGAGGTCTCGAAGCAGACCCATATCGGGCTCAAGCGCGAGGACCTGATCAGCCGAGCGAAGCATGACGGCGCACCAGCCTGGCCCATTGTCGACCCACTGGTGCATCACGATATCGGTGCGTGGCAACTTCAGCCCTGCAGCGATGGTCATGAGGGTCTGTTCATCAAGCAGACCGCTGCGACGTAGAGGGGGCGCCGCAAAGGCCAGTCGAGACCCTGCTCTGCGAACTCTGACCAAGCCGATGCCACACTCTTGGACGATTTCGTCCTGACGTGCGGGGACGCCACCGCCCACCAACCATGCGTAAGCGCTACCGAGCGTCGGATGACCCGCGAAGGGCAGCTCTCCACCCGGAGTGAAGATGCGAACTCGATAATCGGCCTCGACCGATGTGGGCTTCATCAAGAACGTGGTCTCGGACAAATTCGTCCAGCGGGCGAATGACGCCATCTGCGCCCACGAGAGATCATCCGCGTCATGAACGACGGCGAGCGGATTGCCCAAAAAAGCATCCGCCGAAAAAACATCGAGTTGATGAAATCTTTTCGTCGCCCCCATGGGGGGGAATTTACCGCGATTTTTGTACTTCGTGAAAACTCTGCCGGTGTTGTAGTTAAATAAGACACCTGAGTGATCTTTTCTGAGGCTGCACCCCGATGCAAATTCCACGAATCTTCTCCGCGACCGCCCTCGTTATTTTCGGAATGGCACTCGGTGCGCCGGCGAATGCAGCGAGTGACGCTACGAAAACCCGCACGATCGAGGCGCAGTCGATCAGCTCTATCAAACTGAAAGCCGGAGTGGGGAGCGTTCGCATCGAGTCTGGAAGCGGTGACACCATCGAGGCTCGAGTCACCTTGCGAGCCAAACGCACGACGGGCATTTTCAGCTCGCTTCCAGATGTCGAGAAGCTCGAAATTTCTGCCACCACCCGAGGTGATCGACTGGAGCTCGGCGTAGACGAAAAAAACATTCAGGAAGATTGGGTGCTGAAGCTTCCGAGCAAAAAATTGTCTGCCCTCGAAATCATGGTCGGCGTAGGGAATGTCAAAGTGCTCGCTCCGGCGAAGCGCATCGAGGTCGACCTCGGCGTCGGCGATGCGCACATCGATGTTGTCTCCGGAGCGATCACGGTCAAAGTCGGTACAGGCGATGCGCACATCAAGACCGCGCTCGCCAATGCGGGTGAAATCAAAGGGGTCACCGGCGTCGGGGGCGCTTCGCTCAAGGGGTTGGAGGGCACCGTAAAAAGCAGTGCCGTCGGCGGTCGCGTGAGCGGGAAGGGCGGTGGACAGCAGCCCATCGACGCGACGGTTGGCGTTGGTGATCTCTCCATCGAACTTGATGAAAAAAGCCTGCCGTGAGACGCGGGCCACCATACTGGTTTCCGAGTAAGCGCTACGGTTGGGGATGGGGTTTCCCGACCTGCTGGCAGGGATGGATCGTCTTCGGCGCTTACTTTGCGTTGTTGCCGCTCGGCTTTTTGATCTTCCCTCCGATCGAGCGGCCCCTCGCGTTCATGGTCTTTACCCAAGCCATCACGTTCTTACTGGTGTTGATTTGCTGGCTCAAGGGAGAGCCGCCTCGTTGGCGATGGGGAGACTGAACTCGCTTTTCGGCTTGCAGTTGCTGCAAGTTGCATCGTGCTTCTAAAATGAGTTTACGGCGCGCGGGCGTAGTTCAATGGTAGAACTGTAGCTTCCCAAGCTACTAACGTGGGTT
>CAZRFN010000007.1:0-62227 GCA_964599335.1 uncultured Acidibacter sp.
GCTACAACGCGAACATCAGCTACAAGTTCTGATCTTCGCCTGACTCGCGTTGAGGGGAACCCGGCTTCGGCCGGGTTCTCTTTTTTTGGGTCCCGAAAAATGCTAATTATTCGGGCATGAAATTTTTCCGTACCCTCCCGCGCTACGTCGCGACACTACTCCTCGCCCTGCCCGTGCTCGCGTGGGCGAACTCCATCCCGGTTTCCGACTTTTACAAGCGGCCACCGATGACGGGATTCCAACTCTCGCCCAACGGCAAATACCTCGCCGCGGTCGTGCCGATTGGCCAGCGTCGCAATGTCGCCGTCATCGATCTCGAGACGCGCAAGGCTTGGCCTGTCACCTCCATCACCAAGCAGGACATCGGCGGGTTCGTGTGGGCAAGCGACGATCGTTTGCTCTTTTTCCTCGATAACGAGGGCAACGAGTCGCGGGGCATTTTCGCGGTAGACCGAGATGGCAAAAATCCCAAGATGCTCATCGAGCCACCCGAGTCACAGATGCGCGCGGGACGCTTCGAAGTATTGGGCGCGGATATCGTCTCGCTCATGGAGAACGATCCGGAGCGGGTGCTGATCTCGGTATCGCGAGTTCAAGAAGAAGGCATCGTTCAGGACATCGAAACGCTCAATATCTACACGGGTAAGCGACTCCGCAAGATCAAGAACCCCGGAAAGATCACGAGCTGGATCGCCGATCGCAACGGTGAAGTCATCGGGGCCGTGCGCGTCGAGGGCGTCGAAACATCGTTCCTTTTCCGTAGCGATGAATCGAAGGAATTCGAAGAATGGTCTCGCTCGCGCACCGGTCAACCGAGCTGGTCGCCGGCGTATATCAGCCAGAATCGCGAAAAATGGTACGTCTCCTCGCGTCTCGATGCCGCGGGCAATGCTCGCGACAAAGCGGCGATCTTCCGATTCGATCCGAAGACACGAAAGATCGGCGAGCTCGTCTACGAACATCCAGATGTCGACGTGGGTGGCGTGCTGGGCTCTCGCGTCGCCGACGACATGATCGGCGTGTCGTACTCGGCAGATAAACCTCAGCAGGTCATTTTCGATCCGAAGCTCAAGGAGCTGCAGACCACACTCAAGGCCCGATTCCCGAATCAGCAGGTCTTTCTCTCGAGCGCCTCGCGTGACGAGCAGAAAATGATTTTCGCCGTTACCTCGAGCACCAACCCCGGCCGATTCTTTCTCTTCGATCGCAGCAAGAACGCCTTCGAAGAACTCGCCTCGGTTCTACCTTGGCTCAAAGAATCTGAGCTCTCGCCGATGAAGCCGCTCAAGATCGCCGCACGCGACGGCTTGATGTTGCCGTCCTATCTCACGATTCCGCGCCAATCGAACGGCAAGAACCTCCCGCTGGTGCTCATGCCCCACGGCGGACCGCGAGCCCGCGATTTCTACGGCTTCGACCCGCTGGTTCAGATCATGGCGAACCGCGGTTACGCAGTGCTGCAGGTCAACTTCCGCGGCTCGGTCGGCTACGGTTTGGCGTTCGATAAGGCGGGCTGGCGCGAGTGGGGCGGCGCAATGCAGCAAGACCTCATCGATGCCCTCAAATGGACCATCGCCGAGGGCATCGCCGACCCGCAACGTCTCTGCATCTTCGGTGCGAGCTACGGTGGCTACGCCACCATGATGGGGCTCGTTCAGAACCCCGAGCTCTTCAAGTGCGGCATCAACTACGTCGGTGTGACCGACCTGCCCTTGCTGTTGCGTACGATTCCTCGTGCATGGGAGCCCATACGCGAAGACATCAAATTGCAAATCGGAGACGGCAAGAGTGATCTCGCAGAACTCGAAGCTCGCTCACCCACGCGTTTCGCCGACCGCATCAAGGCGCCGGTGCTCATGGCGTACGGTGCGCGCGATCCGCGCGTGGTGCTTGAGCATGCGCGAATGATGGAACGCGAGCTCAAGAAAAACGCTGTCCCCTACGAACTCATCGTCAAAAAAGACGAGGGGCATGGTTACGCCAAATTCGACAACCAAGTCGAGTTTGGTGAAAAAGTCGTGGCTTTCCTCGACAAGCACATCGGCGCCGGTGCCGCAGGTTCAGCACCTGCAGCGACGGCAGCATCGACCCTCGACACGCCTTGAAAGAGCCAAAGCCTTGATCACCCGAGGAGCCTTCCGCACTCGAGACGGCTCGCAGCTCGCCGTGTACGACTGGCCGGTCGAGGGCTCTGTCCTCACCGCACTGGTCGTTCATGGTCTCGGCGAACACGCGGGCCGCTACGAGCTGCTCGCACGTTGGCTCAACTCCAAGGGCGTCTCGGTTCGCGCCTACGACCAGTTCGGGCATGGCCATTCCGACGGGCCGCGAGGCGGCCTACTGCGAGAGGGTCAACTGCCCGAGCATCTCGGCGAACTGACTGCCGCGACGATGGAGCGTCCGTCATTCGGATCTCGCCCGCTCGTCTTGATCGGCCACAGCTTAGGCGGACTCGTCGTCGCTTCGGCGATCCGCCGCGGTCTCGTGGCCCCGCAGCTCGCCGTGCTCTCCTCACCCGCCCTGGCCGTGCGGATGGCAGCCTGGCAGCGCGCCGCAGTCAAAGTATTACCGCGCCTTGCGCCGGCACTGACTCTCGGAAACGGACTCGATCCGAGCAAACTCTCTCACGATGCGCAGGTCGTCGCGGATTACATCGCCGATCCGCTCGTACACGATCGCATCTGCGCGCGACTCGGCGCATTTGTCGCAACCGAAGGTGAGATCGTTCGAGCGTCGGCGACGAGATGGCGTACACCGACTTGCGTGCTCTACGCTGGGGATGATCTCGCGGTCGACCCCTCAGGCAGCCGAGAGTTTGTCACGGCGGCTCCGTCCAACATCGTGAGAGCTCGGTGCTTTCCCGAGATGTACCACGAGATCTTCAACGAACCCGATCGAGCGAACGTGCTCAGCGTCCTCGAAACAGCGCTCGCTGACGTGGCGTGACAAGCGCCCAGACGATTGCAGCCGATACCGCAACAACACCCGAGATCGCCGCGATTCGTACGCCCTCAGTGATGCGCTCGTCTCCGAGAAACACACCGACTGCGGCCCAGACGAATACCGCGCCGTAGGTCGCATTGCGCGTCACGGCAACCATCCAGACGTAGACGCCCGTGGCCCCACACACGGTGGCGAGCGCCCAGTTGTCCATCGACAAGCCGAACGGATACCAACCCATGTCAAAGAAAAGTGTGGCGACGTTAACGAGAGTGGCCGTCGTGATCCAGCCAAAGTAGATGGCGAACACGCCATCGACGCAGAGAAACTCACCGGTCGACGGCGGCGAGAGCCGACGCAAGCGCGTGAAGATCACGATGAGCGTGGCGAGAATGAACAACATGATCACGACGCTCAGCAACACCTGCCGGTAGTGCCAAGCGAAAATCCAGGCGGCGTTGCCGAGGGCGTTGAGGAGATACGGGTTGGTGATCGTCGCGATGCGAGAGCGCATCCGCGGCGAGCCGCGCCACGCCGATATTCCGAAAGCGAGCAGCCCAAGATAGATGATGGACCAGATCGAGAATACATATCCGGGCGGCGTGAATCCGGTCGGATACAGGCGCGAGAGTTCGCCCGTATTGAGCCCGTTGATCGGGACGATGTTGGCTGCGGCGTTCACGAGAAGTACCATGACCGTCGCAAGCAGCGGAACAAAGGTGCGATCCATATGACGACCTCCTGGCGTGCCATCATACTCACATCGCTGCTCGGGCTAGGAGCTTGCTCGACGATGACTCTGGACGGCCGCCTTATCGATACCCGCTATCAAAGCACTAATCACGACAGTCGGGTGCGTTATTTGATCCTGCATTTCACGCAGCTCGACTTCGAGCGCTCGGTCGAGGCCCTCACCCGTGCGCAGGGCCCCCGGCGGGTCAGTAGTCACTACCTCATCGGCCAAGAGCCTCCCACCATCTATCGGCTGGTCGACGAAGATCGCCGCGCCTGGCACGCGGGCCAAAGTTTTTGGCGCGGAGACACCCAACTCAATGCGAGCTCCATCGGCATCGAAATCGTGAATATGGGGGACGACGCGGCGCCGGGCGTCGAATTCGTCGATTACCCCACCGCCCAGATCGATGCGGTCGTCGCCTTGGTGCGAGACATCGTCACGAGACATCGCATCGCGCCGCACCGGGTGCTCGGTCACAGCGACATCGCTCCCCAACGCAAGACCGATCCCGGCCCGAAGTTTCCGTGGCGCCGACTTGCCGAAGAGGGGCTCGTACCCTGGCCCGACCGGGAAGCCGTCGCGTCATCGCTGCCCGCCCATCAGGCCGCCCTGCCGCCCGTGAGCTGGTTTCAGCAGCAGCTCGACGCCATCGGTTTCGAGGTCCCGAGGCACGGCGAGTTCGACGAGGCCACTCGTCGGGTGATTGCCAACTTCCAGATGAAATATCGGCCCGCCAAGTTCGATGGCCAGCCAGACGCCGAGACAGCCGCCCTGCTCGACGTGGCGGGACGCCCCTCGGGTTGGTTGATTCGCGATAAGTCGGGCGCCTGGACGCCTTACAAGCCCGATTAAGAGCTTCCTAACCGCAATAGCGCTTTAGGGCACCGCGTCGAAGGACGGCACGACCGTAGGCGTCGGAGTCCCGGTTGCCGAGAGGCTGCTGTTGCCGAGCTGTTTGGCGGTGTTATCGCCCCAGGTCCAGGTCGTGCCCTCGGCTCCGATGGCGGCCGCAAACGACAGTCCACCGATATCCACGGAAATCGCCCCGCTCACCACGCTAACGGCCCCGAAGGTGTTTCGCGCGGTCGTTCCACCATCGCCGAGGGACCCCCCGTCGTTGGCGCCGGCCGCGACCAGCAAGCCGTCGGCGCCGAGCACCATCGTGCCCTTTTCGCCCGCCGCCGCATCGATCACGTTACGTCGGACACCCGAAGGCACGCCTACGTCGGCGGGAGCCGTCGAACCTAGTCCGATTTGGCCGTTCGCATTCTCACCCCAGAGGTAGAGCCCCCGGCGCTGACTGATGGCGAGCGAACTGTCGCCACCGGCCCGGATACGCTGGATCTGTGTGAGCCCCGTCGGTGTAGGCAATCGCGCCGGCTTGAAGCTGCCGTCGCCGATTTGTCCCGAGACATTCGAGCCCCAAGCCCAAACGCTGCCGTCGAGACGCAAGGCGAGCACGTGATTGTTGCCCGAGGCGATCTGAACGACGCTCACGATGAGGCTCGCCACCGGTGTGTTCGTCGGCTCGCGGCCACCCTCGCCCAACTGACCGAAATTGTTGGCGCCCCAGGTGAACACGCGGCCATCCTCGAGCAACGCGACCGAATGCAGCCGACCGGCTGCCACCGCCACAGCAGGAGCAGGCAGACTGACCTTGGCCGGCAGCGATCTGAAGAGCAGATCGCCGAGACCCAGCTGACCCGAGTCGTTGCCACCCCAAGCGTAAACATCGCCGTTGTCGAGCAGCGCAAGCGCATGCGAACCGCCTGCGGCGATCTGACGCGCCGTACGCCCCGCGGGCAAAGTCACGGTACCGATCGTGTCGCTCGCCGAAGTCACCGTGCCGTCGCCACGCTGTCCGTCGTTGTTGTAGCCCCAGCTCGCGATCGTTCCGTTACTGCGGCGAACCAACGTGAAAGAAGTCGCGGCCGATCCGGATTTACCAAGCACCACCTGGGCGGCTGCAGAGGGCACTGCAGCAATGCTGCCCGCGACCACGCGAAGCGTCGCGGCATTACTTGTGACGCTACCCAAAGAATTGCTGATCACAGCGGTGTATTCGACGTTGTCGTCGCCGGCCGCAGCCGCATCCAAGCGCAGCACTCGACTCGTAGCCCCTGCGATCGCAGCACCGTTGCGACGCCACTGGAACTGCAGATTTCCGCCCGTCGCGTTCACGCCGAACGAAACAGGGTCACCCTCTACCACCGTCTGAGAGACGGGTTGGACGGTGAGTGCAGGACTCGAGAGCACAGTGAGCGTGACCGACTGGCTCGCCACGACGCCGCCCGGATTGACGACGAGCGCCGTGATGAGTGCGCCGTCATCGGCCGCAACGGTCGTCGTGATGGTGTAGGTGGCGGCATTCGCGCCTGCGATGGGTTGATCGTCACGCAGCCATTGGTATTGAAGCTGCTCGCCCGTCGCCGTGACCGAGAACGTCGCTGCTGCACCCGCGCTCACCGTCACGGCGCTTGGCTGTGCGGTGATCGTCGGACCGGGCTTGACCGTCAGCGTGGCTTCGCTGCTCGTGACGGATCCTTGAGCGTTCGTCACCCTGACCGAAAACTTGGCGCCGTCGTCGGCCGCCTTGACGGCATCAGTGACATAGCTCGTGCCGGTCGCGCCCGCGATCGCCACACCGTTGCGCAGCCACTGAAAGCTGAGCGGGGGCTTGCCCGACAAACCCAAATCGAACTTGACCTGCTGGCCGACGAAGGCCACACGATCTTTGGGCTGATCGGTGATCGTCGGAGCTTCAGGCCCCGCACTGGAGAGACAGCTCGACAGCGCGAGTAGAACGGACAGGGCGAGTGCCGGCCTCAAAAGGCGGCTGAAAAAGGCGCGGGGTGACATCCGCGCGATTCTATCCGAACTGCGGCTTGAGCGCCCCGAGCGCCCCGATCGTGAAAAGCAGCGCCCAAAGCACGACGAGCGCCCAGGTCCCCTTGCGCATCAGCCGTTGAAAGTCCGCATTGTCGGCGGCGGTCGCCCGATCGGCCGCGATAGCGGGAAGCGCCGAGCGATACGCCTCTCGAATGTAATAGCGCACGAAAATCCCGCAGACCATCCCGCCGGCGAAGAGCAGGACCTTGAGCGCGAGCCAATGGGTGGGATAAGGCCAGCCTGCGACCAGCGACCACAACCCCGTGCCTGCGAAGAACGCGATCAGCGGGTACCTCATGCGCCAGTCCCAGCGTGCGAGCGTTGCGCCCTCGGGCGATTTGCGGCGCCAGTGGACCAGCCACATGAACCAGAACCAGAGCGCAGAGACGATCCAGAGCAAGGCCATCCAGATGCCCGAAATCGGCACGAGGCCGAGCATCGCTGCCAAGGTGAACCCAAGCGGGACCGACATAATCATGGCGTTGCGCACGTGCTGATCGACGTCGAGGAGAAAATCCCACAGGCGCATGCGCTCGGCGCCAGAGAGAGAGGTCGTGCGGGCGACGTAATGCGTCAACGCATTGATGACGAGTTCGCTACCGAGCCAATAGCCCATGACGAGAACGTGCGCCCATTTGACGAGTGCGTAAGTCATTAAGCCTGGTCCAACGCGATTCGACGACCGGTTCCGGGCGGAACACAGGTAAAGGTTAGCGGCTGGGTGACCGTAGCGAGCCCCCTCAACTCCGTGTCGCTGCGAACACTTCCTCCCCGCATCGCCCAACTCCCATCGGCCTGCAGCAGCGCGCTAAAGGCGGCACCGTTTACGGTAGCTCGCGCAACCAGGTCGCACACCCTCCTCGGCGTGAGGGTCTGTGCCTGACTCCTCAAAAGCGCGAGACGACTTTCGATGAGGTCGCTCGCACCCGGTCGCCACGTCACCTGCTGACCCACGATGGGAAACAAATCGGAATCGAAGGCAAGCACGAAGGCCGCAACCTGACGACGCGTCTCGGCAGCTGGCGCCGGAAAGAGAAAAACAGGGTCTCGGAAAAAATTGTCGAGCGTGTCTAAGGTGCCGTCATGGCTAAATCCGAACCCGCGAATCTGCGCGCCCGTGACCCCGCCACTATCGGCACTAAATCCAAACATCCCTGCTTTCGTATACACGTTGCGAAGTTGCGGGATCTTGAAATTCTCAGTGATTCGACCGCCCTCGAAAGTCATGAGCCCGCTGGTTCCAAACTGCCCGTTGTTGGGTCGAAGTCGATGGCAGTTATCACACGAACCCAGCAAGGTGATTGGAAAGTTCATGTAAAGATCACGACCAGCGGACTCCTCGGCCGTCAGTGAGTTATCGAGCGCGCGAACGGGGTTCGGCGGCATCGATAATTGCATCACAAAATCAGTGAAGGCCTGCATCTGCGCCGGAGAAATCGGTGTCTCTCGACCGAGCAAACCTACGAAAGCACCGCTGAATTCTTTGAAAGCAGCTTCCTCCAGACTTTCGGTCTGACCGCGTACCACGGCTCGCGTTGTGCCCGTTCGATCACCCCGCCAATGCATAGGACCGTTTCCTCTCATCCCCCGTAATGTCTGCGTCGTCATCGGCCCCTTCAAGGGATGGAAACGGATAGTCGTTTTCGGGCTCAACGGTAAGTACGCGTTGGGGTTCGCTTGGGTACGATCGTCAGGATTTCCGAGATCCCATGCCAAGTGATCGAGATCACCAAACACGTGGCAACTCGCGCAGGAAACTGTGCCGTTTGCCGAACTGAGCGTGGCGTCATAGAGAAAGCGACGTCCATCCTTGACTGCAGTGCTCTCAGGCGAAAAAAGATTTCGGGTCGTTAGTACAGAACGACTGACGGTATCGACCACAACGACTGCGTGAGCGATCCGCGAGTAAACGAACAACCGATTCCCGACTGCATTGATCGCAAGGCCGGCAGGCCCAGCCGGAACGTCGATGTGCCGACTCGAATCGGGGGAATAACTGGCCGAAACGAGCGCTGAGGACGGCAACGCCGCCACCTTCGATGATCCGAAGGCTGCGGTATAGAGGGTCTCTCCGTTCGGACTGAACACCAAGGCCGTCGGCTGCGAGAGCGATTTCGCTTTCTCCGAAGAAGGCAGGCTCGCTCCCTGTGACAGTGCGTAATTAACGTGTCGGTTGAGGTGCACTGGCGTGACAACACCCGATGACGGCGTAATTACAGTCACTCTGCTCTCGGCGATTCGCCCGCGCACAGTGGTGTTACCGCGCTGCCCCGAGCCCTCGAACCGCACCTCGTTGAAGGCCTCGGTATTAGTCACGAACAACCGACCGTCAGCGGGGTTGACTGCCATGTTGAAGATCGTCGTACCGACACCTGCATGACGCGCACCCAACACCGGTGTCGCTGCTGCGGCATCAATCGTGAACACATCCTCGTCGGGTAGCGTGAATTTCACGCGACTGGACCAATCGTTCCGCGCTTCGTCGCGCCACGCAGTGCCATCGAAACGAACGATGAGTCCGGTCGCTGGCGCCTGAACGCCATCTAGGCTCGTGGTGATACCGGGTTTTGGGATGTTGATCGCGTCACGATGCAGAACGGTCGTTCGATTCCCCGACATGAATGACGCCGCATACACTGTGCGGCCGTCGTTACTGACGGCCAAGGCTCTAGGGACATCGGACGGAAGCGTCAAAACAGAAAGGGGTTTCCCGTTCAAAGAATCATCCAACTGAGCTGCGTCGTAAATCCAGATGTCAGCCCGCCCTGCTCCGGGCGTGACGAGCGATTCTGAGGTAAAGCCGGGGCGATTCTGCCCACGATTCGCTGATGAGATGAACGCTCGATCGCGACTCGCGCCAGCGAACACGATGTCGCGAGGCTCATCGCCGACCTGTAAGGTTCTCAATACTCTTGGCGTTCCATCGAGTCGTATGACGCTGACAGAGTCTGAGAGGTGGTTCACCACCCAGACCTCGCTCGCATTACGCTCGGCGACGGCGACGGGCTCGAGACCGACGCTGATCGTGCTGACGAGGCGTAACGTGTCTCCCTCGACCTGGTAGATCTCGAGGCAATTGGCCGGTGTGTTGGTCACGTACAGCCGCTGCCCGTCAGAGGACAATGCCAACGGCCGCACCGGACCACTCTCGAACACAACAAGGCTACTCGGAGCGGCGTCGGCGGTAAGCGTGTCGACCGAGGACCCGCACTGCATCACAGGGCGTTGCAGCAAAGTACCCAAGTTAGCATCGATGGCGGACTGGGTGGTCGGAGGCGTAGCGGTAGGCGGAGTTGTGGCGACAGTGCCGCCCGATTGCCCGCCCCCTCCACCGCCTCCGCAGGAAACGAGAAGTGCAACTAAGAAAAGAACAACCGCAGCCTTGTATGCGCTTGCGAACATGATGACCCCACTCGCCAGCCTATGAAGTTAGGCTCGTTCGACGGTCGGGTGCAACCCTTTCGATTCAACGATCGAGACGTTTCGCATGTCGTCCACAGGGCGGCACCCAGTGAAAATTCTGCGCAAGTTCCGGTAACGTATCGACATGAACCCGCTCAACCGAATCCTGACGATTCTTTTGCTCACCCTGGTTTCCCCTTGGGCACACGGCCAGAGTTTTTCACTGGCACCGCTGCCCTACCCGCACGATGCGCTCGCGCCGGTCATCGACGAGCAAACCATGCGCATCCACCATGGTCGTCACCATCAGGCCTATGTCGACAACCTCAATAAGGCCGTTGCCGCCGCGCCTGCGCTCGCCGGGCTCTCGCTCGAAGCACTGATGGCGCAGATCTCCAAAACCGGAGATGCTGTGCGTAACAACGGCGGTGGTCATTGGAATCACACGTTCTTCTGGCAATCCATGACTCGACCCGGTCAGGGTGGCTCGCCCTCGCCCGCGCTGCTCGCAGCGATCAACCGTGACTTCGGCTCGCTCGACCAATTCAAAACAGCTTTCAAGACGGCCGGTCTCGGTCGTTTCGGCTCGGGCTGGGCTTGGCTCATCGTCATGACCGACGGCAAACTCAAAATCACTTCGACGCCGAACCAAGACAACCCCTTGATGGATATCGTCGCCGATCGAGGACAGCCGATCCTCGGCAACGATGTGTGGGAACACGCCTACTACCTGCAATACCAAAACCGTCGAGGTGATTATCTCGATGCGTGGTGGCAGGTCGTCGACTGGAACGTCATCTCGCGCCGCTACGCCGACGCTCAAAAATAAGATACCTCCAAGGCCACGGAAGGCATGCTGAAATTCCTAAAATCCGACATCGGAGCGGGCACGCTGCTCGTCGTAGCGGCGCTCGTCGCGATGGGGCTCGCCAACTCGCCACTTGCCGAGTTCTACACAGGCACCTTAGACACTCGCATTCGCGTCGGACTCGATGGTTTTGGTCTCGAAAAAACCGTTCACCTCTGGATCAACGATGCGCTGATGGCGGTGTTCTTCTTGCTGGTCGGGCTCGAGATCAAACGCGAGTTGCTCGAAGGTGAACTCTCCGATCGGCGGCGCGCGGCGCTTCCAGTCATCGGCGCCATCGGCGGTATGGCGGTTCCAGCGGCGATCTATGCCGCCATCAACATCAACAGCCCGAGCACCCTGACGGGTTGGCCGATTCCTTCGGCGACGGATATCGCCTTTGCGATCGGCGTGTTGTCGCTCGTACGACGCCATATCGTTCCGGGCTTGCGGGTTTTTTTGCTGGGCCTCGCGATCATCGATGATCTCGGCGCGATCATCCTGATCGCCATCCTTTTCACGGCCGACATCTCGAGTCAGGCGCTGTCGCTCGCAGGGCTTTGCATCGCAGTGCTGGCCTTGTTCAACCGCTTCCGAGTCGAACGCCTCTGGCCGTATCTCGCAGTGGGTGCAGTGCTTTGGCTCGCGGTGCTCAAGTCGGGCGTGCACGCCACGCTTGCGGGAGTCGTGATCGGCACCATGATCCCGCGCAAGGCCATGCCCAAACTCGAGCGCGCGCTACACCCTTGGGTGACCTTCGGCATCATGCCGATCTTCGCGCTCGCCAATGCCGGCGCCTCGCTCGAAGGCGTCGGCCTGCACACGTTCACCGAGCCTGTCGCGCTCGGCATCATCCTTGGCCTCTTCGTCGGGAAACAGCTCGGCGTATTCACCGCGTGCTGGCTCGCCGTGCGCAGCGGTATCGCTCAACTCCCGGCGGGTAGCACTTGGGCGACCTTGCACGGCGTGGCGATCGTGACGGGAATCGGTTTCACCATGTCGTTGTTCGTCGGCTCGCTCGCTTTTGGTTCGAACGAGTACGACACGGCCGTGAGACTTGGGGTGCTGACCGGATCAACGCTATCTGCGATCGTCGGTTGCACCTGGTTGGTGATGCTCGGACGCAAGCGCTAGCGCGTTAACGCGCACTGACTTCTATTTCTTTGAGGACGAAGCGACTTAGAGTCGCGGGTCGGCCGGCGACATCACGAGAGAAATCGGGTCGAGCCGACGCGCACCCTCGAATATTTTGACGTAGCCCGGATCATCGAGACGATCGATGCGAACGAGGGTACGTGCGCGAGGCGCGTGGACGAAACGCCCATCGCCCAAATAGATGCCGACATGGGAATTCGCGGCGCCACGCGTGTTGAAAAACACGAGATCGCCAGGACGAAGATCGGACTCGGCGACAGGTGTACCCACGGACGCCAACTGACGAGACGTGCGCGGCAGCACAATGCCAAGTGCTTCGCGGTAAACGTGATTGACGAGCCCACTGCAATCGAAGCCGCTCGTCGGATTACTGCCTCCGAAACGGTACGGCACGCCGATGTTCTGCAGCGCACGATTGACCACGCCCTGCATCATGATCGACTGAAGACTGAACACCGGCGAAGCCTGCTCGGCAGGCTTGTCGGTCTCGGGGTTGGCGAGAACCGGCTGCGCATGCGAGACCGCCGCCGCAGCCAAGGCTGCGATCAGAGCGTGTCGGATACGAAGGGGGGTTCGGGCCGGCATGGGTCTCGAGTCTTGGGTCCAACGGAATTCGGGCGGGGGAGTGTATCGGCCCCGACCGAGCGTTGCCACACTGACAGCCGTCCAGCGGACGAGTTCCCCACAGAGCCGAATAGAATGACGGGATGGTCAACCACGCCGAACGGTCCGCATTCTGGCAGCTTCAGTTCTGCGTGTTTTTATGGGGTTTTACGGCCATTCTGGGCCGCCTCATCACCCTTCCTGCGACGGCCCTCGTCATTTGGCGGATGGTCCTCGCGACAGCCCTACTCGCGGTCCTACCCCGGGTCTGGCGCGCCGTGCGGGGGCTAGACCGCCGGACCCTGAGACATCACGCCGTCGCCGGCTGCGTGATCGGGCTGCACTGGCTCGCCTTCTATGGCTCGATCAAATTGTCGAACGCCTCGGTCGCTGTGGCGTGCCTCGCCCTTGGGTCGGTGTTTGCTGCCATTCTCGAGCCGATGGTCACGGGGCGCCCGCATGATCGCAGCGAGTTGGTCTTGGGGCTGCTCGCCATCCCCGGAGTCTTACTGCTCGTCGGCGGCGTTCCTCTCGGGATGCGCAGCGGCATCGTCGCCGGTATCGCAGCAGCTGCACTCTCTGCGTTATTCGGCAGCCTCAACAAACGACATCTCGATCCGCAAGCCGACCCTGCTGCCGTGACCGCCATTCAAATCGGCTTCGGCACGGTGTTCATCGCGGTGCTGGGTGTTGTTGCATTCGGCACAGACGTCGCGTTCGCAGCGCCCAACCCTGCCGACCTCGGCTGGCTGATGGTGCTAGTCGTTGCCTGCACTCTTTTGCCTTTTATGCTTTGGCTTCGCGCACTGCGCCACGTGAGCGTATTCACGACGCAACTGTCGCTCAACCTCGAACCCGTTTACGCCATTGCCTTGGCGGCACTGCTCTTTCACGAATACGCCGATCTCACGCTGACTTTTTATCTCGGCGTCGTGATCATCATCTCGACCGTATTCATCCAGCCAAAGATTTTGAAGCGATGACGATGTACCTACCCTCGCCGGCTCGCACGCCCACCGCTGAAACACTCGAAAATTTTTGTGCGGATATCAACCGAGCCTCACCCCACGTGGCGCTGACGCCTGACATGCTCGACGTACGTTGGATCGGACTCGATGCGCCGAGCACCCAAAGAGTCTTCGAACTCATTCGGCTGGGCGATAAACGCGGTACGTTCTCGCTTCCCTGGATCATCCAAAAAACGGGAGGCCGCATCCCTCATGTCGGCAACTGGATCACACTCGTCGATCTCTCAGGCCGCCCAGTCTTGTTGACGCGAACGGTGAGAGTCGATTCCGCCGTCTTCGGCAACGTCGAACCGCATCAGACCGCCATCGATGGCTCGGCGGTACGAGATCTGGCGGCGTGGATACCGCTGCACACGCACTACTGGAACACCCACCTCGCCCCATTTGGGCTCGCGGTCACTCCGGAGATGCCATTTTGGATTGAGGAATTCGTTCTTGTGTACGACGCCGAAAACTGCGGTATAACCGGCGCCGGAGGGTGAATCCATGTCAGGTACTGCAAAGAAAGGCATCAAGGCGCGGCTCATCTCCTGGGCCATGAAGAAAATGATGGCTGGGGCCGGCGGCCCCCCAGGCTCGGGCGGCGGTGGCCCGCCGCCTTGGGTCAAGGCGATGATGGCGGGCGGCGGCAATCAAAGCATGGCGGCCATGCTCGCGACCTCTAGCGGATTCGAAGGGCGCGAAAAATTATTGGGCGATGCCGTGGCCATGGCGCTGCGTACGCTCGATGACAACACGCCTTACCCACACGACATGAACGACGCGCTCGTCAAAATGCATCTGAGCTCGGTGCAGTTTGCGAAAGACAATGGTCGCATCGCCGACTACGTCGCCCACGACGTAAAGACCATGCAGCCCATGCTGCAACGCCTCAAAGGCATGATCGAAAAAACCGGCGAAAAAGAAATCGCGCTCGCGGGCATCTTCGATCGCACCACTTGCCTCTATCAGCTCTGCCTCGATCTCAAGTCCGAGCCTGGGAAGCGGTCCTTCACGTTCCCTTACACCAAAGTTTTGGAGCTCTCTCGGAAGTCGGGCGAATTCAATCTCACCGATCGTGACGTGCACGAGCTTTGGATGAAGCCGCGTCTGAAGGGTTACGCCGAGGTTCTCGGAGTCACGCTCGATATCTCCGACATCGGACCCGACAATAAAGTCACGGTCGCGTTGGCCGCCTGACCCTCAGGGAGTCGGCGCGTCGGGCTGGGCTTCGGGCGCCGCCTTCACGAATGATGCAAGGCTTCGGCAATGCGCGTCGATGCCGACGATCGCCGGGTATGGCGTGAGATCACAGCCGAAACGTCGGGCGTTATACATCTGCGGCACAAGGCAAGCGTCGGCAAGCGTCGGTCGATCGCCGAAACAATAACGTCCGTCCGCCGACCAGCGCTTGACCTGAACCTCGAGCGCTTCGAATCCGATACCGATCCATTGACGGATCCAGCGCGTGACCGCCTCATCGCTCGCGCCGAACTCGCTGCGTAGGTAGTTGAGCACGCGTAAATTATTGAGCGGGTGAATGTCGCAAGCCACGCTGAGCGCCATCGCCCTGACCGTCGCACGATCGGCCGGACTCGACGGCAACAGAGGATGCTCCGGATGAGTCTCATCGAGATACTCGATGATCGCGAGGGACTGCGTGACGACGTCGTTTCCCGATTGCAAAGCGGGCACCAAGCCTTGCGGATTGATCGATAAAAACTCGGTCGTTCGGTGTTCGCCTTGCAGCAAACTGTGGCTCGCCTGAGTGAACGCCAATCCCTTCAGATTTAAAGCGATCCGTACTCGATACGCTGCCGAGCTACGCCAGAAGTCGTGCAGAATCATCGAGGCTCTCCAATCAGAATCTTGATGTCTGCGACTCCGTCGACGCCCCCCTCGAGCACATCGCCCACCGTTACGGCGCCGACACCGGCAGGCGTCCCCGTGTAGATGAGATCGCCCGGCTCGAGACTCATCGAGGCCGAAATCTCGGCAATCACCTCGGGCACCGACCAGATGAGATCGGCGATATCCCCCTGCTGACGCATCGCACCATTGACCGAGAGCCAGATCCGACCCGCCTTAGGATGACCGATCTCGGTAGCCGGCACGAGGGCCGCACACGGCGCCGAGTGATCGAAGCTCTTTCCCCACTCCCAAGGCCGACCCAAATCTTTGGCCGCGTTCTGCAGATCGCGCCGTGTGAGATCGATTCCGACGGAGTATCCGAAAACATGCGAGTTGGCGTCACGGATCGCGATGTTCCGACCACCCCGACCGATCGCGACCACCCACTCGATTTCGTGGTGCAGATTTTTTGTCTGAGGCGGATACGGAACGACCCCACCGTCATCGACCAGCGCGTCTGCTGGTTTCTGGAAAAAGAACGGCGGCTCGCGCTCGGGATCTTTTCCCATCTCTTTTGCATGGGCCGCATAGTTGCGTCCCACGCAATAGATTCGACGCACGGGAAACTTTTGAGCGCTCCCCTTTATCAGCACCGAGGATACGGGCGGCGGGTTGATCACAAACTTCGAGCGGTCACTCATGCGACGGCTTGCACATTATTGCGGCGGTCGACCTGGCGGAATGGCGAGCGCCGAAGCCTCGCGCTTCGACCGTAGAAACGGATAAAGCAACTGCACATACCATTTTTCGTGGCCGTAACGCCGGTCGTCCGATAGGCCATAGGCCGGAGGAAACTTTCGCGTGATGACGGCCGTTCCGAAGAGCACGTCCCAGAAGAAAAGCAGATTGCCGAAGTTGCCGGAATAGTGCCCGACTCCATCGCTCTCTGAGAGCGCATGGTGAGCATAGTGCGTCGCGGGGGTGGAGATCGTACGCTCGACCACCCACATGAACGGCCTCAAGGCTGGAATGCGATAAAGCGCCTCGTCCCATCGCCAGTGGCAGTGCGCCCCGATGATCACGCTCAGCTTGACGAAGATGTATCCGATGTAGACCCATCCAAAGCCAAGGAAGACCAGCAAGCCCGACAACCACAGCCCCGGCATCAGGGCGTAGTACAGCGCGTTGTTGCGATAGACGATGCGAACACTCATGTAACTGGCCGAATGGTGCGCACGGTGCAGAGGCCACATCGCACTCGTGTGAGACAGCCGGTGCCAAAGATATTGAGTGAGATCATCGGCGATGAGTAGCGTGCCGATCATCGCCCACCATGGCCAGTCGGCCAGCACGCCGCGATATTCGGGGATGAACGAGTTGCATAGCGCCGCCGCGGCAAGACCCACCGCACCCGAGACGATCGGGAACATCACGAGCACGGCAAGATCGAGTTTGTTGTCTTCGCGATCGGCCTCGCGTGGGAAGAACCCGCCGCGAACGAGCTCGATGACTGCAAAAAACGAGAGCAGCCCCAAGACGATGATGACCTGAACTTCGACCGGATCGAGCATGTCAAAAGTGTACCCGATCGCACTGCGTGGGATACTTTCGACCATGCCTAACGCCTCGAAAGCCGCCGGTCCCTTCGTCTATCTCATCGGTAAGACCTTCCTCGGACAAACTTTGGCCGCCGCGAGCCCGCGAGGGGTCTGCATGCTGGCGTTTGCAGACTCTCGACGAGAACTCATCGAAGACGTCGAACGCCGGTTCCCGGGTGCCATTCCGGTCGCCACTCGAGACCCCGCGATGCCACGGCTACAGAGCGCCCTAAAACACGTGGCGACGCCCTGGACGCGGGCAACCTTTCCGCTCGACCTGCAGGGCACCGATTTTCAAAAGACGGTGTGGCGCGCCTTGAAGCGGATACCTGCGGGCCGGACCGCGAGTTATCTCGACATCGCTCGGACGATTGGCTCCCCCACCGCCTCGCGAGCCGTCGCAGGCGCTTGCGGCGCAAACCCGATCTCCATCGCCATCCCCTGTCACCGTGTCGTCCACCGCGACGGCTCGATTTCCGGATATCGTTGGGGAGTCGAGCGGAAGCGCAAACTGCTCGCGCTCGAGTCCCAGCGAACGGCACGTCTGGCCGGATAGTCGACTTTCCGAGCGGACTACTTTCGCCTCATCACGGGCGTCGATCGATTCCAGCACGTCGTCTCGATGCTCACCTGCTCGCAACCACGACGAGGATATTGCCCGTTCATGCGCCGCAAGCTCACCACCTCGAGCCCGGCCTGATAACACTCGCAAGCCTCACTCTCGAGCATGTCGCGGTTCAGCACCGTCAGATATCCGCGGCTGTACTCGACCATGCCGTCGCGCTGAAGTCGGCCCACCGTATTGGTGACCGCTTCACGTCTTACACCGAGGAAGTGGGACATCATCTCGTGGGTGATCTTGATCACTCGCGAGGGCGAACGATCCTGCACCGAGAGGATCCAACGACACATGCGTTGGTCGAGTCGGTGACGACAGTTGCAGGTGATGGTTTGCGCCATCAGCCTGATCTGCGAAAACGTGTACTGAAAGACCGACTGTTGAATGGCCTGAACGTCGAGAAACCGTCTGCGCAGCTCGTCTTTGTCAATGCGCAGCGCCGTCCCGCCCTGCAGGGCCACCATCCGAACCGGACCCGGCCTCTGATCGAACAAAGACTCCAATCCAATGACACCCTCGCTTCCCACGATCAGAAACTCGGCTGAGAAGCTGTCTTTGAGCACGTAGTCCATCGAGACGATGCAGCTGAGCGGAAAAATCACGTCGGATGAGCGTGCACCGATCTCTCGAAAAATCTGCCCATCCGAGAGGCTGAGCGGCTCAAGCCTTGCAGCCAAACTCTCCCGCAACTCCACAGGTAGCGCGAAAAGCAACTCGTTACGATCTAATTCTTTGACGGAAACCATCTTTAACCCCGCGTGAATCTGAACGCCTTCAATGTAGAAATACGGCGCCCATCCATCTGTGCGAAACCGCACCTAAACAATAGGTTACGCACGATATTGAATGCGATTTATCTAGACTGATCCAGCGCCCGAAGGTGCTCTCTCGCGACAGCCATGCCGCGATTCGCATCTTCAAAAAAATTGGGCGAGTGTTCGGCTGCCTGCGAGAAATATCGCATCGCAACCTCGTAATCTTTGCGTCGCAAGGCATGCTCGCCGAGTCGCTGATACGTCCACGGCTCGGAAAGTGTCTCGAGATACGACCCGAGCGCCGCCGCGTAATCACCATCGATCGCAAAGAGATCACCGCGGACGATCCAGGTCACGGGCATCGGCTCGTCCACGATTCCAGCAATAGCGATCTTCGCCTCGCCGAAACGCCCGAGGTTCATCAGCGCTCGAGCCCGGTAGGTTCGCAACTCGACCGAACCCGGTTCGCGCACGAGACCTTCTTCGTATATCGAGAGCGCACGAGAAAAGTCATTTCGCTTTTCACTCGCGAGACCGACACCGATCACCGCGCGGCGCGAGCCGGGATAATGCTGAACCGCCGACTCGAATGAGGCGAGCGCCTCGGCGTACCTTCCGGCATCGAGCAATAAAAATCCGAGACTCTCGTGGACGACACCGTTATTCGGGTTGCGCGCTAGAGCAAGTCGCCACGCCTTCTCGGCAACTTCTCGATTGCCGAGCGTTCGATGCAAATTGCCCGCGCGAACGAGCGCTCGATCGTCGGTCTTGTCGAGCTGCTCGGCCGCCAAGTAGTGATAAAACGCCTGATCGATCTTGCCATCCCGAGCGGCGATATCACCCTGAGCGAGTAGCACACTGATGCGCTCCGCTTGCACGGCCGGGTCGATCGCCGGCACCGGCTCACGTACCGGGTCGGTTTTCGTCGTCGACGTGGTGGAGTTCGTGGTGCACCCGGTCAAAATACACACGAGAACCCATAGCCATAGTGTCTTAGGCATATCCCTACCCTCTTGAAGCAGTCGATCAGATCTGGAAGTTTTTGTAGATCTGGATGACGGCCGGGCCTACCGCTACCAGAAAAAACGCTGGAAATTCGCAGAACACCAGCGGAAAAATCATCTTCGTGCCCGTCTTCGCGGCACGCTCTTCGGCCACGCGCATACGCTGATCGCGGAACTCGCTCGAATACACCCGTAACGAATCTGCAATACCTGTTCCGAGCTGCATCGTTTGTACGAGCAGCGTCACAAGCCCACGAATCTCCGGTAAACCCGTTCGTCGATTCAAGCCTTGCAGCGCCGTCGCACGATCGATACCGGAACGGATTTCGGCGTTTACCGCAGCGAACTCCTGGGCGAGCTCCGGATGCAGCATGCGAACCTCGGTCGTCACGCGTTCGATCGCCGCGGTGAGGCCAAGCCCCGCCTCGACACAGATCACGAGCAAATCGAGCGCGTCGGGAAATCCGTTACGTAGCCTCGCCTGGCGCCGCTTCACCATGGTGGAGAGCCACCAGTTCGGGCCCACCAAAGCGAGCGTGATTCCGACGAGCGGAATAATGAAGAGCGAAGTCGAGGCAGATTCTGAAGAAGCCGGCCACAACAGCCACGACACGACGATCACGGCCGTGACCAAAGCGAGCTTGCTCAAAACGAAGAGGGCTGCCGCGTTGGGACGTCTGATGCCCGCGATGTAAAGCTGCTCTTCGATGCGAAGACGCTCGTCACCGATCACCGGTAAAAGACTTCGGCCGAACGGCTCGAGTTTTACCCACGCTCGCGCCAAGATTCCCGGCCGCCCGTCGCGAGTCTCAGTAAAGGACTCAAACCCCCGCACGGTCGGGTCTCGTAGGGCTACCACCCATGCCGCAACGCCATAAGCCAAGAAAAATCCGGCAATGCCAACGGCCGAGGAAAAGAGGATATCGGCGAAGGCCATCACAGCATTGATATTCATGGGTTGACTCCTCCGCGTCTCAAACCTTGACTCGTGCGATGCGCTGCATCCAAAGCACTCCGACTAACATGAGTGCCGCGCATCCGCCGAGTAACATCGGGCCCTGATCGCTCTCGGTAAGTGCAGCGAGATACTTCGGCGATCTGATGTGCAGCGCGACACCCAAGACAAACGGCACCGAGATCAAAATCCAAGCCGACAGACGTCCCTCCGCTGTGAGGGTTCGCAGCTTGCGTTCGAACCGAAATCGCTCGCGGATCACATTCGAAAGATGATCTAAAGTCTCGGCAAGATTTCCGCCGGTCTCGCGCTGCACGAGAATCGCGGTGATGAAACCTCTCAAGGGAATCGACGGCACGCGATCGAGCATTGCCATCAAGGCGCTACGTGGATCACTCCCATAACTCAGATCCGCCGCTGCAATCGCAAACTCCGTCGAGATGGGTCCTTCCATACTTTCGGAAACCAGCTTGAAGGTTGAGACGAAGGGGTTACCTGCTCGGAGACTGCGCTTGACCGTATCGATGGCGTCGGCAAGGGATGACTCGATCCTCGCGATGCGACGGTGACGCAGCCACCACAACCGCGTGAGCGGTAATGTCGCCGCTAGTAATCCGGCAGCGATGACCAACCACCACCTCGGGAAAAATGAAAAGGCCGCGAACGCCCCGATCGCGCCACAAACGATCATCTCGAGGAGCACCCGATAGGCCGGAACGGCGAGACCAGCGCCCTCGATCAGTCTCACGAGCCGCCTGAGCTCGGATCTCGACTCGATTCGACGCTCGAATGGCGACAGCGACGCCAGATACGGCCGTCGCAAAAGAACAGGCTCGCGTCGACCGTTCGCGAGATCGCTTCCGAACTCCTTCTCGAACTCGCGACGCTGCCTCCGCGTCTCTCCAAACGCGCTGTCACCCACGACTCGAATCAGCAAAAACGTCGCAATCAAGACTGCGACGAAAAACAAAATCGGAAGCGCATCCATAAGGAAACTCCTCAACCGAGGTCAGAAAAGATGGAGACGGGTAGATCGAGGCCGCGCTTTCGAATGCGGTCGAAAAACTCCGGCACGATCCCGGTGGGATGAAATCGACCGAGTACGTTGCCTTTCGAATCCACGCCCGAACGCGTGAACGCAAAGATCTCGGACATCACGATGGTGTCCGACTCCATGCCGTTGATTTCCTGAACGCTCGTGATCCGACGGCGTCCGTCTTCGTGTCGCTCCATGTGCACGATCACATCGATCGCGGAAGCGATCTGCGCACGCAACGCTGCGATCGGGAACTGAACCCCGCTCATTGCCACCATGGTCTCGATACGACTCAGTGCATCGCGGCTCGAGTTCGCGTGTACCGTAGTCAATGAACCGTCGTGGCCGGTGTTCATGGCTTGGAGCATGTCGAGCGCCTCGGCGCCGCGAACCTCACCCACGACGATCCGATCGGGGCGCATACGCAGACTGTTGCGCACCAAGTCGCGCTGCGTAATTTGCCCCTTACCCTCAACGTTGACTTGACGGGTCTCGAGGCGAACGACGTGTGGCTGACGCAACTGAAGCTCGGCCGAGTCTTCGATAGTGATGATCCGCTCGCGCTCGGGAATATAGGACGACATCACGTTGAGCAGAGTTGTCTTACCAGAGCCCGTGCCACCGGAGATCATGACGTTGAGACGCGCCAAGACGATGGCCTTGAGTACGTCGACGATCGCCGGACTAATCGAACCCAGACGGATCAAATCGTCCATCGTCAGGGTGTCACGCCCGAAACGACGAATCGACAACACCGGTCCATCGATGGCAAGCGGCGGGATGATCGCGTTGACGCGAGAGCCATCTTGAAGGCGCGCATCGACCATCGGCATCGACTCGTCGATACGTCGACCGACCTTCGAGACAATACGATCGATGATGTTGAGCAGATGCGCATCGTCATTGAAACGAACGTCCGTCGACTCGATCTTTCCGCCTCGCTCCACGTAAACCTGGTGCGCACCATTCACCAAGATGTCCGATACCGAAGGATCTGCCAGTAGCGGCTCTAGCGGCCCGAGCCCCATCACCTCATCTTCGATCTGCCTCACGACATGTCGACGCTGCAATAGACTGAGCGGTGCCGACGCTTCGTTGATTAGTCGATTCGCCACTTCGCGGATCTGCATTCGGACGCGTCGTTCATCGACGTTTCCGATCATCGAGAGATCGAGCGTCGACAACACCCGCGGCAAGATGACCTGTTTCCACTCCGCTTCGAGCGGCCCCGGAACGGACTCGATCTGCGCGATCTCGCGAGAGCTCTCGAGCCGACTCATCGATCACCTCTTGAAAGCGCCGAAAAAAGCCGACGCACCGGGCTATGCTGCGGAGCCGAGGTCACTCCCGTGAGTCGTCTCTCGAGGTCGATCAACGCCTCGGTCAAAGGCGCATGCCGGTCGAGGGTGGCCAACGGGATGCCGGCATCGAGACTGTGACGTACCAGGGAAATATCCTCGGGAATCTTTGCAAAAGGCGTAGTGCCGACAGCTTTCTTGATCATGTCGTCCTTCACGGGTGATCGGGTTGAATATCGATTGACTATGAGGCGAATCACGGACTCCGGAACACCGACGCCCTGCGTCAGCATCTGGCGGAGCCGCGTCGCGTGTCGTACTTCTGCAAGGCTCTGTCCGAGCACGAGAAGCAGATTTTGAGACTCCGTGGCAGCCTCTATAGAGGCCGCGTCTAGCCAGCGGTTCGCTACGATGAAAATGAAGTCGTAGCACTCTCGACAGAGCATCAAGAGCTTCGCAAAGTCGGCACCACTCGGCACGACTGGCACCGCCCCTTCCGGAATTCCAGAAAGCAGATGCAAGCCACTTTCGTGGCGCGCCACATAACCCTCGAGCGCTGTCGAGTCGAGCGCGTCGACTTGCTGAATTGCCTCATTGATTCCCCGACTCGACCTCACACCCAACATGGCCGTAAGGGGCGCGTAATGGAGGTCGAGATCGACTAACAGTGCACGGTGACCCGCCTTCGCCACCAAGTGCGAGAGCGTGGCGGCGATCAGTGATGCGCCGACGCCGCCCGTCGCGCCGAACACGCTGATGATGCGTGCTTCGCGCTCAGGTTGCGCCGCAGCGTCGAGGCCGCGCAGCGCACGGCGGATGGCCGACTGTAACTCCGGCGTCGTCGGTGTCGGCGGTAGAAGATCGACGACACCGATACGCACCAGCAAACGCGTCGCCTCAGGAGAACTCAGATCGCCGCACACGAGCACCCGTGGCCTGTGCGATTCGGGAAGTGAGTCGATCGCCTCCAACAGCGAGACCTGCCCACTGCGGCAGCACACGATAGCCAAGTCCGTGTCCGCAAAGGCGCGGCGAAGCGCTCCATTCAAAGCCTCGGTGATCCGTAAAGACTTGAGTCGCCACGCTCCCTCGTCACGAAGTTGGTCTTCGATTCGACGCAGATCCTCATCTGAGGAAGACAGAATCAATATTGTTTTCAGTTGCATGGCAGCGGTACCGAAGAACCCGTTGCAGGCAGCACACCGAGACTTTCGGCGGAACTGGTAGAGCTGATATTCGTGGGCGCAAACGCGCCGGTGATGAAGGGAATCAGCAGAGACACCGACACACCATCGAGGCTGACTCGAACGAAACGCACTGAAGTGAAGGCGGACACCGGATCCACGGAAATCCCATTCGCATTCAGATAGCTGACGTTCACGTTGTCGATCGTGGCGCCGGGGATCGCTGCGCCCTCCGCGGCCGCATCTTGGAACACAGCCGCCTTCTTGATGAGCGGCGACCCGGGCGGGCACACGGCAGCGAGCCTTGCCGCCCGTCGCACCCCCTCTTCTAAGGTCATGCGCAGATAGACGATGCGCGACAGATCGAGCACGCCAAAAATAACGGTCAACAAGGTCGCTGCGACAATCGCGAACTCCACCGCTGTCGTGCCACGAATTCGATATCGATTCATAGCGCCCTCATGACGGTTCGCGGTCGAAGTTTGAGGGCGCTGATGTCGAGGTCTTCACCGAAGCCGAATACGGGAAGTAGGCCTGCAATCATCGGTCGATAGGTGTAGTCCGCAGAAAGCGTCACGAGACCACTCGAACTCACCTCTATGAAAAGGTCGTCAGCAGTCAGCTCGGGAACTGCTAAGGGGTCTTGCCCGGATGAAACACTTTTCCCGTACAACACCAAGCTGATGGCTTGCTGACGCACAGTAGGCGTCAGCGAAGGTACGCCTGTTGAGCCCTGGTAGGCGTTATCGGCCACGAAGCGCGCACCCACTTGCACCCGATGCGACAGTCGCGAATATTGGATGAACGCACGGCCGATCTCGGCGACCGGCGTCAGCAGAAGCAACACGAGCGGCAACACGATGACCATCTCGACTGCCGCGATTCCGAGAGCGTATGAAGAGCGGGTCATGAGTCGCTGCTGCTCGGGTCACGGAATAACTGGATCACGTAAGGCCCGCCGTCTCCGGGGTTAGGGCCTGGCGTCCCCGTTGCCTCGCAATTGGACAGGAACTCCCCGATCAACTCGGACACCGTGCCACTCGAATTCATTCTTTGGAGCAGAAAGAAACAGGCCGCTCCCCGCAGAGGCAGAGCATTTTGATTGATGGGGGCGGTGCAATTTGCAATTGGGACCGCCACTTCGCGGCGTAAAAGCGCTCCTCCACCGGGAGCGGGGAGCAGCGGACTGTCATAAGTGCCCGCCGCCAACCGATTCAAATAATCCGTTCGATTGGGAATCGCGACATCGGTGCCCCAGACGATCGTCTTCGTGCCCTGCATCAACGTCCCGTCAGCATTGACAGAGATGGGCTTGTCCGGTGACTGACCCGTACCTTTCCAAAGAACGTCCGGCGGATAAAGAGCAGGCGAGAGACCCGATGCGTATTCGTTGAATCGGGTGTTCACCCCTTGCGCGACAGGACCCACGTTTCCACCTGGCTTGATCGGGTAGGTCGTTCCGCCACTTACGACTACGCAGGAAGCGAACCCACCGGCGAAGTCTGTACGCAATACCGACGCACCACTGCCGGACATCGAAAGGAAATGGAAATCGCCGAATTGCGTTCCGTCTCCGATGTTCTGTTTTCCCTTCAGAAGGTAAACCCTTCCCGGAACGAAACCGAAGTTCGGTTTTTGAGCTGTGCCGCAGACAGCGATCGGCAATACGCTGCACACCTCGGCGAGCGGCGCGCTCGGCCCTGCCACGGCACTCGCAGACACGTCGAGGGTCGTAAACCCCAGTGCTTGCGCAAGACTCGCACCTACCGCGATGTCATCGAGAAATACCCGAACATACCGGGCCGCTCCGGGCTGGGTTACATCGAAGGGAATCACCGACGAAAATTTGATGTCGATATCACCACAGGTCACGGGCGACGGCAGAGCTTGCGCGAGCTCTTTGAAGCCTTGCGCATTGGCAATCAGAGACTCTCTGGCCGCATCGCAAGCAGCCGTGGTGCTTCCCGTTTGATCGAGACGCTTCGCTGCCGCGAGCGCCATGGCATCGACCACGCTTTGCAGACGGGCTTTCATGTAGCCGAGACGACTGGCATCGAGGGCGAGCCCCGCGATGCCGAGCAATGCCGCTGCAGCGATCACGACCAGCAGGAGCACACTCCCTCGCTCGCGGCGTCTGTGGTGTAGCGTCTGCGATCGCATGTCACTTACCTGCGAGTGCACCGAACAAGGTCTCGAAGAAGCCCGGTTTCGAAGCACCCTCCGCGCCGCGTTGTCGCAAACTGCGTACCGAGGCCGCGGAGACTTCAGAGTCCGTACCTTGCGGGGCCGTGGTGCCATACCGATCGCTCGCCGCCGCATCCTCAATCTGTGCGGTCATCACGGCACGGACATTACGACCATCTGCCAATTGCTGATCGGTGGTGGCACACCCGACCGTCACGACAGGTAGCACGACACTCAGGACAATTAGTTTTGAAATGCAGGAATGTTTCACGGCTTAGCCTCCGGGGTGAGTCGACCCAACATGAAGAAGTCCCAATCGGTGGGCTCTTGATATCGATCCGTCGGCAATTCGAGACGCTTCGGATCCACCGGCCGCGCAAGACGCGGAGTCACCAAAATCACAAGCTCGGTATTGCCCTTCAGGAAATCCTGGCTTCGAAAAAGCGCGCCGAGAATCGGCACTGAGCCCAAACCCGGAAACTTGGTGACGATCGATCGGACGTTGTCGCTGAAGAGCCCTGCGAGGGCGATCGTTTGGCCGTCAGCCAACTCGACGGTGCCCGTGGCGTTACGCCGGGTAAGCGATGGCACGACAAACGTTGAACTCGTCTGGGTCGGGTTCAATACGACAGAGGTCGCATTCGAAATTTCGCTGACCGAAACCTCGAGTTTGGTATTGATTCGATCTCCCGCCAGCACCACTGGCAGCACCTTGAGTGAGATGCCGAAATCCTTGAACTCGATGGTGACGCTGCGATCTCCTTGGGGCACCGGAACGGGGAACTCGCCGCCCGACAGGAAGGTCGCCTCCTGACCTGTCAGCGTGGTGAGCGTCGGCTCCGCGAGAATCTTGGCAAGACCCTGTTCCTTGGCCGCATCGAGTGCGAGATTGAATGCAAAGCTGTCCGAGAAGTAACTCGTGAAAATCCCCTGGTTCGGAATCACGAGCGTATTCGGGGCGAATTCGTCGAGCGCGGGTGACACGACGCCACTACCATTCGAATCAATCGTCGGAAGGCGCAAACCTGTCGTACCAAAAAATGCGTCTGGAAACGACGCGCCACCATTCACCCCACCACCACTCCAACTGCCGCGCACACCGAACGCATTGAAGCGCGCATTCATGCGCTTGAGCTCAGATCGTGCGACCTCAGCGACACGCACTTCGACCATCACCTGCTGCGCGCCGGCCACCTGCATCAGGTTGATGACCTCGCCCGCACTACCGTCCCGGCGAGCGGAGCCCTCTTCGCCTCCCGACTTCCGGCCGGCCCCGACGCGCGCAAGATAACTCTCGGCCACTCGAATCGCCGTCGTCATGGCCGTTGCGCTCGGCACGGTTCCCGACAGCACGATCGATCGCTGCGCGGATGACACCTCGATCGATTGGTTGGGGATTAACCTGAAGAGGCGCGCTCGGAGGCTCTCAAGATCGTGGGTCACTTCAACTGCGAGCGTCGAGCGCGCACCGGAGTCGCGGTCCCAGACAACGACATTCGTGACGCCGATGTCTTTACCGAGCAAGTAATACTCGGTGGGGCTCAGCACGACGATATCCGCAACGCTCGGATCAGCGACCGAGACGCGCTTCGCGGCTTTCGGCAAGCTGAGCGTGCGTGACTGGAAGACCGTGAGCGTGATTTTTTCGCCTGCAGGCTCTGCAACGCCGCGAACGGCGGACAAGCCCAGTACGAGAACCGCCATAGAAATAATCAATGTGCGCATCGTGAAGACTCCTTATTCAGAAATGCCGGTACTGATGGCCGTGCCACGGATCAGGGTCACGGTTGGTCGGGGTTTCGGCGTCGTCTTTTGTTGGGGGATCTGAGCGAGAGAGAAACCCGCCTCGATGACCCGCGGCGCCTCTTTGGCAACCGCCTCCGCATCGAGTGCGCCGGTCGGCGTCGGCGATAGCGGATTTCGCAGCGTGAGCTGGATCGTTCCCCGCTGACGAGCGACAGCAATCTTTTCGGCGTCGGCCGGCGTCACCTCAAGTGTCACGGCGCGACCGACCACCGGCCCGTCGGAGGTTGGGTCCGACCGTTGATCGACGGCCAATACTCGAACGTCACGAATGATCGTCTCGGCGATGGTCCCCCCGTCGTTATTGAACGCAGAGATCAAATCGACCCGGTTTTCGGGGAGTACGAAACCGCCGACACCGATGACGTCGTCGACTCGGATGGTGACCGCACGCATCCCGGGGTTGAGTACCGCAGCGAGCGCACTACCACCCGCATACTCGGAAAGCCTTCTCGCGACCAGCACTTCGCCGGCATAGAGCGGCGAGCGAGACACCTGCCCCACCACCTCCGCCACATCACGAAACGAATCCGCCGGCGCGCCCTCAATCGAGGTTCGTACCGCGCGCAAATCCTCGGGCTCGACACGCTTTCCCATCGGCACGTCGCGCGCGGCGACGACGACCGAGGTGAGATTTTTGTTTGATGCTTCGACCGCCTGGATACGTGATTTCATCCAAGCTGTGGCTAAAGTGGCTGCGATCAGCGCGAATGCGAGCGCTACCGCGATCAACCAAAGATTCTTTCGAGTTTCGTAATTCATGGAATCCTCATGTGACCATCACGGTCGCGACAGTGGATGCGGCGATGGCCACCGCATACGGAATGTGTGTGACCCCTCGACTGAAACAGAGATACCCAAGCGCTAGAACCGCGCCACAGAGCGCGATCGCCGCCAGCGCGATCAGCAACTGCGATAGCGACCACCAAACCGATGTTGCCGCGATGAGCTTCACGTCCCCTGCGCTCATGCCGCGCATCACGTATATCGGCATGCAAGCGAGGCCGCCAAGCGCTCCGCTCGCGAGCCCACTCCATATTTGTCCCGCACCGAGCTCATACGCACCACCGACGAGACCGGCCACTGCAATCCCAAGGCAAAGCAGGTTCGGGATACGCCGCTCCATCCAATCGAACACCGCAGCCGCAACGACCGCAGGTACGAGAACGACCATCTGAATGAGAGGGATCGAAGACACGAGGGTAAAGACTTTGAAGCCGGTCGGTGCTTTTTACGGTCACCGACCGGGCACTCAAGTTTTAGAGAAGCGCGTTCGCCAAATCTTGGAGTCGGGCCGTCGCATTAGCGCCAACCTGGGTGAATACCGTGACAAGACCAACGACGATCAGACCTGCAACCACTGCGTACTCCACCGCAGCAAGACCACGCTCATCGGTAATGAACCGATTCACAAACTTCTTAATAGACTTCATTTTCATCTCCTAGACTTTTTAGGGACGTCGATGACAACGCCATCGACGGGGTCACTCTAGGGCGCCCCGCATCGTCGACCCTGCGCGCTCACGCACGGTTTTATATTTTTTATGACCAGGTGGCTCACCGTGCTTGAGACGACGGAACACGATGACAGCGCGCTCTGATACTCCATCAGTCTTCAATCGAACTGACAGGAGAATGATGATGAAAAAACTTTCGATACCCGATCAGCTGACCGATCTCGAGGACGTCGTCCGCGGTTTCATGCGACGACCGTTCTTCTATGACTCGCAGATGCCGGAAATTCGCATGGATGTGCGTGAAGACGACGAGGCCTACGTCATCCATGCAGAGATTCCTGGAGCCAAGAAAGACGATGTAAAAATCGATGTCGACGACAACTTCGTATCGATCGCTGCTCAACTCGGCAACCAAGTGGAGCGTAAGAACGGCGGACGCTGGATCTGCACGGAGCGCTACTCGGGCTCGGTGTCTCGAAGCATGAGCCTCGCGCATGACGTCGATCCCGCGAAAGCGAACGCCTCGTATGAGAACGGCGTCCTTGCACTCACGTTGCCGAAGAAGGCGCGGTCTTCCGCCAAGTCGGTAACTATTAGATAAAAAAATGGGGCGGACTCCGCTAGGAGCCCGCCCCAAATCCGCCAGCCTCAGGGATGCGGCTGTCGGGGGGGACAATTCTTGGCCTCAAAAAAAGGTGGCCCGGCTAGCGTCTTCGGAACCGGCCGAGCCACCTCTCCGTCCCCTTTGCGGGGCGGACGCAGACATGATTTGTTCCAAAGAACTCGTCGGTGCGATCCCTTCATCGCCTCGGCGTCGGCCTGTCGGTGACCGAACCACTCTGCCATCGAGCACTCTGCCTCGCCGAGGGTGGCGGGGTAACTTCACTCGACGGAGCAATCCTACAAAGCCGATCTATCGCTTTCCGTGGGGTAACACACGCCGGATCGATTTTGTTTGTTAAGAATTCGTTGACTGTTACCTCATGATTCTCATGGGTATATGTGATGAATGGGGGTTGTGAGTTGGAGGTTCAATGAAACCCGTGATGTCCCAAAACCGATTCCTCTCGATGCTTCCGAGACCCATTCAGGAGGTCTTCGATACGCATTCCGAAATCACGGAAATCCGTAAAGGACAAATTGGAGACTCCACCGACGACGATCAGGAATTCGTATTCTTTCCTCTGACCTGTCTCTACTCGGTCGACATCCGCATGACCGACGGATTTCAAGCTCACCTCGCTTTACTCGGTTATCGACACGCGGTGGGCACGCGCTACGCGTCAGAGCCTCCCTTGCCGGGGGCGGCTCGAGTCATTGTCTCGGGCTATGCGCTTCGACTTCCCTTCGACATCTTCATCGCCGAGTGGTCTCGAAGTGCCGAGCTGCAGCGTGCGTTGCAAGATCAGCTCTTTCAGCTCACTCGAATGCTGGGCATCGCCACCGCATGCAACATGCATCATCCACTGCAGCGTCGTCTCGCAAGGTGGTTACTGTCAGCGGCCGATGCCTCATCGTCCAAAAGCTTCGAGCTCACTCACGAAGAGCTCGCGAGCCTGCTCGGTGTTCGACGTGAAGCCGTGACGGAAAGCCTCTCGAGGTTGTCTTTGGCGGGTGCGATCGAAACAACGCGAGGTCGGGTCAGCCTTCGCGACAGACAACTGCTGCACGATGCCTCCTGCGAGTGTCACGCACTGACGCTCGAGAACCTCACTCCGACCAGCCGACGGGCCGATCAACGAAGAGTCGTTGCGCTCGCCTGAGCACCGAAATCGTCGTCCACCGGCTGACCGAGCACCGCAAATTCGGGTGCGGCGCTTGGCGAGCCACCCCGCACGGAGCTACCCTGCCCCTCTCGGTCTGACACGGGGGGATGGACATGAGGGTTTCTCGTCGCTCGGCGCTTCAGGGCGCTACGGCCTTGGGCGGAGCCGGGCTACTCGGACTGGCCACAACCCCCGCACACGCCTCGACGGCAAAGCTGCCGGATTTCACTGATCCTCGGACGTCGCTGCGCACGCACGTCAAGATGGTGGGCAGCCTGGGAAAAGCCACCGTCTTCTCCTTCATGCGTCTCAATATTTATGCTGATCTGGGTGAAGGGAACTTTGTTCCTTTCTTTACCATGAACAACATCCTCGTCGACTACTGGCAACCCAAGGGCGACGACCAGCACGAGATGCGTAAGTATGAGGTCGGCTTCTATACGCGATTCGACAGCCAGGAGCCGCTCGAAGAATTCCTCAACCCCGTCACGGGTAAGACCTCAGCGATCCATCACTTCCGCCTGGGTCCCGTTCCTCGGCTTTACACGCCAAGCGGTGTCATCGCGATGGGTTACACACCGAAACTTTTACCGATCGAAGTCATTGGCGAGCGCGTTTTTCTGGCAACTCAGTCGATCGAAAGTCGGCCAGACATGGTCAACCCGGGCCGCACGAGTTACACCAACTCGTTCATGACGATGTCAGCCTCACTGGCCGACATTATCGATCCTGCCGTGCTGTCGGCTCCCGTTCATGTGCAGCTGCAAAACAAAAATCGTTGGGCACCTTGGATGGGCATGGAGGATCGCCCGGGCGGAACCGTAGCACGCGGCTTTGGCGGCAAAGTGGCAAGCCTCGATGCGCTACCCAAGACGGTCATCGAGGGCGCCAGGCGCTTCGTCCCAGAGATTTTCGATACGGCCAACTGGCATGACTTCGTATTCGAAGACTCCGAATACCTCAAGAGCCGAGCTCGATCGTGAGTACGACAGAACGACTCCATCACCGTACTTGCCATCTCTGCGAGGCGATGTGCGGCGTCGAAATCCGCCTCCGTGGAGAAGAGATCCTGTCGATTCGGGGTGATGAGCAAGACCCGTTCAGCCGCGGTCATATCTGCCCCAAAGCTTTAGGTATCAAAGACGTCCACGAAGACCCAGATCGTATTCGCCATCCTCTGCGACGCACGGCGACGGGCTGGCAAGAAGTATCGTGGGAAGAGGCTCTCGATGAGGTTGCGCGCCGCTTACTGTCGATTCAACGTACACACGGCATGGACTCGGTGGCGAGCTACTTCGGAAATCCGCAGGTCCACAGCTATTCGGGTTTGCTCGGCGGAGCAAAGTTTCTGCGCACGCTGCGCAGTCGAAATCGATACTCTGCAACCTCAGTCGACCAGCTGCCACATCATTTTGCGGCGTACTTCATGTATGGCCACCAGCTGATGATTCCCGTCCCCGACCTCGATCGGACGAAGTTCTTTCTGGTACTCGGCGGAAACCCGGTCGTCTCCAACGGTAGTCTGATGACGGCACCCGATGTCGCAACCCGACTCAAAGATTTACGCGCACGAGGGGGCCGTCTGGTCGTCGTAGACCCGCGTCGAACCGAGACCGCCGACTTGGCGGACACCCATCTCTTCGTTACACCCGGAACTGACGCCTTTTTCCTTCTCTCCTTGCTGCATGTGTTCTTCAAGGAAGACCTCGTCTCCACTGGGTCGCTTAGCGGTACGCTCGACGGACTCGACGTCATCCGCGATCTGACTTTGCCGTTTTCCCCGGAGGTCACGGCATCGACGACCGGCATCGCACCTGACGTGGTCACACAACTTGCACGAGACTTTTCGAAGTCTGAGGCCGCCGTGTGTTACGGCCGCATGGGCGTCTCGACCCAACGTTTCGGTGCGCTGTGCCAGTGGCTGATTCAACTCATCAATATTTGTACGGGCAACCTCGATCGCCCCGGCGGCGCGATGTTCACGAAGCCGGCATTCGACGTTCTCGATTTGGCGGCTGGGTTTGGTCAACGTGGTTCATTCGAGAAGCGGCGTACCCGTGTCCGAGGCCTTCCTGAGTTCGGTAGCGAATTTCCGGTAGCCGCGTTGGCAGAAGAAATTTTGACCCCCGGCGAAGGTCAGATTCGAGCTCTCGTCACCGCTGCAGGAAATCCGGTGATCTCGACGCCTAACGGGCAGCAACTCGAACGCGCCCTCGCGAGTCTCGAGTTCATGGTGTCGGTCGATTTCTATCTCAACGAGACGACTCGGCATGCGCACCTGATACTGCCGCCGACCTCTGCACTCGAGCGCGATCACTTCGACCTCATATTTCATGTGCTGGCGATCCGTAACACCGTCAAATATTCGAAGCCGCTTTTCGACAAGCCGCCTAATGCACTTCACGATTATCAAATCTTCGATCAACTCGGTGCACGGCTCGAGTCGATCGATCCGTCCCGCAGGCTGAAGGGCCTCGCTCGATGGATCTCGCGCTTCCTGACTCCAAAACGCAGCGTCGCTTTGGGTATTCGCTTCGGTAGCCGGGGCGCCGGATGGAACCCTCTATCGCGGGGTCTCACGCTCTCGAAAGTGGCCGCGAACCCGCACGGCATCGATCTCGGTGCCCTAGAGCCTTGCCTCCCTCAGCGCCTCCTCACAAAAAACAAACGCATCGATCTCGCGCCGAAGCCATTGGTCGCCGATCTGCGACGTCTTGCCAGAACTCTCGTGAAAGACGACGCGCGTCCGCCTAATTCGATGCGTCTCATCGGTCGCCGCGATCTGCGTACCAATAACTCATGGCTCCACAATTCGCGACGCTTCGTCAAAGGACCGAAACGCTGCACCTTACTCATCCATCCAGACGATGCCTCCGCCCGCGGTCTCGCTGCCGGCGATATCGCGACCGTCACGTCCCGCTCGGGAAGCGTAGACATTACGGTGGAACCGAGTAACGAGATGATGCAGGGCGTAGTGAGCATCCCGCACGGGTGGGGCCATCATCGCCCGGGCATTCGTCTACGGGTGGCGCAAGAGCATGCGGGCGTGAGTGTCAACGATCTCACCGACGACACCTTCATCGACGAGCTCTGCGGCAACGCCGCACTGAATGGCGTCGAGGTGACCGTTAAGCGAGCTACCGACGCAGCGCCCAACCCGACTCTTCGGCCGCTGGATCTTTCGGCGTGAGTCCCTTAACGATCCCGAATGCGCTGTCCTTCTTCAGACTGTTCGGAAGTCCTTTTCTGATTCCCTTGAGTCAGGCAGCGAATCAAGCCTGGGTCATCATTTGGTTTGTACTGCTCGGATTGTCGGATGCGTTGGATGGCGCGCTCGCTCGCCGATGGAATCAGACGAGTGACTATGGCTCGAAGCTCGACGCGGCCGCCGATCTCGTTTTCTACCCATGCTCAGCAATAGTGCTCGCAATCGTTTTTCCGAGCTATCTGAACCCTAACCTGCCGTACATTTACGTGACCCTGACCTCGCTCGCGGGAGCGCTGCTGACCTCTCGCGTCCGATGCGGGCGAGTCATCATGCTGCATACGCACCTGAGTCGATATTCTGGGGTTCTCCTTTTCGTCGTCATGCTAGCCTCGTTTTTCATCGACACGACCCTCATGATTCGACTCGTGGCGCTCACGTATGCGGTCGGCTTCGTCGAAGCCTCTTTGATCTTCATCATCAAAGGCCCGGTTTCGCCGGATACCCGCAGTCTCTTCTCCAGCCAAAGCCCTGCATCATGACCACCGCAGAACTTCCCGTCATTCATCCCCATCTCGTGCTGCGTACGCCGGATGAATGCTTCGCGCGCGTGCCCGACTTTCCTTACGTGCCCCGCTATCTCGATATCGGCGGACTGCGAATCGCCTGTATTGACGAAGGGCCACGTGACGCAGCGCCGGTGTTACTCATGCACGGCGAGCCGACGTGGTCTTTTCTCTATCGCAAGATGATTCCCCCGCTACTTATGGCGGGGCATCGCGTGGTCGTGCCTGACCTCGTGGGCTTCGGTCGCTCGGATAAACCTTCGCACCCCGCCGACTATTCATATCGAAACCATGTGTTGTGGATGAACGCCTGGCTCGAAGCCATGGAGCTTCGGCACATCACCCTCTTCTGTCAGGACTGGGGGTCTTTGATCGGACTGCGCATGCTCACCGCCCACCCAGACCGCTTTGCACGAGCCGTGCTCGCCAATGGAGGTCTGCCGACCGGCGCACGCGGCAGCGTCCCGTCTGCCTTCAAAATTTGGCGTGCCTTCGCACGCTGGAGTCCGTGGTTCCCGATCGGCCGTATCGTCGCGACAGGTTGCGCCACGGCGCTCACCCCGGAGGAGATCGCCGCGTATAACGCGCCCTTCCCGACCCGCCGCCATCGCGTTGCGGCTCGGATGTTTCCGCGGTTCGTGCCGGCAGAACCGGATAACCCAGAACGCGAAGCTAACGAAGACGCCTGGCGCATCCTCGAGTCGTGGAAGAAACCCTTCCTGACACTCTTCAGCACGCGAGATCCCATTACGCGCGGTGGAGAGCGTCTTTTTCAGAAACGTGTGCCTGGGGCAACGGGTCAACCACATACGGCGATCCGCGGCGCGGGACATTTCCTGCAAGAAGACAAACCACTGGAACTTGCAGACCACATCAGTCGTTTCATAGGTTCCCGATGATCATCACGCTGCTGATCCCGTTTATCGTCTATGCGCTTTTTCTCTTTTGGTACGGCGGTCGAGGACGTCCGCTCGCCGAAAAAGAAATCGGTGAGTTCCTCGGCCTGATGACCGCCCAGGGCATCGATCGCGAAGACCCCGAGCTTTTCGAATCTTTGAAGCGACTACTCTCACGTGACGACGGACGTGAGTTCGTCATGGTCAACCTGATCCGTTACCGTGAAAAAGCTGCGTACCCACCGGGATCACCCTTCGGCGATAGCGCTGTCGAAGCCGACAAGCGCTATGCCCGGGCGTTCTTTCCCTATCTATTGCGCTACGGAAACGTGCCGATTTTCATCTCGAGTCGAAGTGGGTCGTTCATCGAGCCGCGGCAGGCAGAACCATGGCAGGTGGTAGCGATGATTCGCTACCGAAGCCGCCGAGACTTCATTCGGAGTGTCAGCGCCGTGGTCGGCAAAAACGTAATGGTTCACAAGTGGGCCGCCATCGAGACAACGCACGTATTTCCGGTGCGCCCGATGTTTTCGTTCATCGCCGTACGCGGGACCGCCGCCCTATTGATCGCGGTCGTCTCGTCTTTCGTTTATTCGTTGGTGCTCGCCGGATAAACCAGCGGTGAGTCCGGGCCTATCGGCAGACCGAGCGTCAACCAGAGGCCAAATACGATCGACCATCCGATGAGAAAGGTGAACGAGTACGGAAGCATGACCGCCACGATGGTGCCAAGCCCCGTCTTCGGCTCGTACTTTTGGAAGAACGCGATGATGAGTGCGAAGTAACTCATCATCGGAGAGATGATGTTCGTGACGCTGTCACCCACCCGATAAGCCGTCTGAGTGAGCTCAGGCGAATAGCCGAGCAACATGAACATCGGCACGAACACGGGAGCCATCAAGGCCCACTTTGCGGAAGCTGACCCCATCAAGAGATTGATGGTGGCGGTCAACAAAATGAACATGGCGAATAGCGGTATCGCCGGTAGGCCGAGCGACTTCAAGCCCTCAGCGCCATTTACGGCAAAGATCAGGCCCAACTGGGTCCAATTGAAGAAAGCGACGAACTGCGCAGCAAAAAATACGAGCACGAGGTAACCGCCGAGCGTCGCCATGCTCGCGCTCATGCCTTTGATCACGTCGTTATCGTTTTTGATCGTGCGCGCACCGACACCGTAAGCGATGCCGCTAACGACACCGTACAAAAAAATGATGGCGACCACACCCGATAGCAAAGGCGATTTGAGCAAATCGCCGTCAGCCGGATTACGCAGAAATCCCGCTCCCGGCAGCGAGCCCAAGGGCAGCATCGACCACACCAACAAAATCGTCAAAATCAGGCTTGCAACACCGGAATATCGCAGACCTCGACGCTCCTCGCCGGTGAGCGCACCGGCAAGATCAGAGTCAGCGGCCGCTTCGATCGGGCGATCATCCGGAAAACGAGGCGCCGTGAAGCGCTCTGCAACGAACCAGCCAAGAAGAGTGATGACTGGTGTAGAGACCGCCATGAAATACCAGTTGGCGAGCGGACTGACCGAATAAGTCGGATCAACAATCCGCGCCGCTTCTTGCGATAGCCCTGAAAGCAGCGGGTCGATCGTACCGATCAACAAGTTGGCCGAGTAACCGCCTGAGACCCCTGCGAACGCCGCGGCCATACCCACAATGGGATGACGCCCCGCCGACTTGAAAATGAGGCCTGCAAGAGGAATCAACAGCACATAGCCGATTTCACTCGCCATGTTGGACATCACGCCGGCAAAGACCACGATGGGGGTCAATAACGAGCGAGGTGAGGCGAGTACCAACTTACGAAGCGCAGCGCCGATGAGCCCCGAATGCTCGGCCACTCCGATGCCGATCAGAGCGACGAGCACCGTACCGAGCGGCGCGAAGCTCGTGAAGTTGGTCACGAGGCTGGTGAGAATGCGATGTAGGCCCTCGAGACTGAGCAGGTTGACCGCCGTCACGGTGGCGCCGGTCGTGGGGTGCTGCACGGCGAGGCCCGCCAGTGACGCGAACCAGGACGCGACCACCACGAGGAGCGCTAACAAGGCAAATAGGGTTGCCGGGTGCGGGAGAGCGTTACCCCCTCTTTCGACGACATCGAGAAAACGGTCGAGCGCAGATTTACGAGTCATGGGTCGGATTTGAGCCGATCGAGCGACAGGATTCAACGTCGATCGACAGCGATGGCAGCGCCGCGTAGGGCCGCCGAGTCATCATGAATCAGCTTGAGGGGAATCTTCGAGACCCACGAAGTCATTCGGCCCTTGGCATCGAATCTTTCGATCAGCGGACTGTCTGCCACCATCGGCCAGAGTTTTGGGAGGACGCCACCCCCAAAATAAACACCCCCGCGAGCGGAGAGGAGCAAGGCACAGTCTCCTGCAAAGCTCCCGAGGATCGCCAAGAACCGCATGACGGCATCTCGCGCAATCGAATCGCCCTCTAGCGCGGACTTGGCAATCGCCGAAGCCGTCAGCGGCGACGAGAGACTCTTTCCCGATAGCGACATCAAGAAACCATGTAGCGCCACGAGCCCGTCGCCGCAGACGATACGCTCTACCGATACACGAGCGTGACGGGAGCGAAGATGACGAAGAAGGTCGACTTCAAAATCATCGAGAGGAGCGAAGGCAACATGCCCGCCCTCGCCCGGAATCGGGCGCCAGCGCACGCCATCATCCGCTGCAATCGGCACGATGCCTGCCACACCCAGTCCCGTACCGGGACCTAATACCAATTTAGCACTGCTCTCGGATAACCCTCCCTCTCTAATCGTTAGCAGACTCGATTCGCTCATCCGCGGGACGCTGAGCGCCAGGGCCTCGAAATCATTGACGAGCGTCAAATGTTTCAATCGCAGCGTTTGCTGCAGGATGTCCGGCGAAAAATTCCACGGAGAATTAGTGAAACGGATGTCCTCCCCTCCGAGCGGGCACGCCACGGCTAGGCTGGCGCCACGAAGGCTGGCTGCATCGACGTTAGCCCTCTGCAAGAAGACCTCGACTGCCTCGGAAAACGTTGCGAACTCACTGGCCGCCAAGGTCTCCCGTCCAATGAGTCTCCCCTCACCAATTCCCGAACCAGCCCCGTCGTACAGAGCAAAACGCGCATTCGTGCCGCCGATATCACCGACGAGCCACCAGTTCTGAAAAGATGAGTTGAGAGTCGACATCAGACAAGTTACTCGGTGCTCGTTCCCCGCGCTCGCAGCAGAGGCGAGACTCGCGGAATCGTCAACATGGTACTGGCGATAGCCATAAGCAAAAGTGCCGTGAACGCCGCCGAGGAGATCACCTGGCGATCGAGGAGCACGCTCGCGAAGATGATCTCAATGAGCGCTTTCGTCTGCAATAACCAGCCGATGATCTTTGCATCAAGCGGAGTCCATCCGAGTACCCGCCCCGCAAGACGAATACCGAGTAACTTGCCACCTACGGAGGCGAGTAACAACAGACCCGCCGTCATGATCACCGCGAACCCCCCCATTTCCCAGTTTGTTCTCAGGCCAGTGCTCAGAAAGAACACGGGCATCAACAGCAGCAGAACGAGTCTCCGGGCCAGTGCAAGCTCGGCCTCACCCAGCCATTCATGATCGAGCACGGCGCCTGCCAGAAACGCTCCGACCATGAAGTGTAAGCCGCACCAATCCGCCCCCAAGCCGCAAGCCGCCAACCAGATGAGCGATACATACCAGCGATCAGCTAGGCTGATACGCGGCATCAAACGACGGATCGCGATCGCCACGATCGCGAATGCAGCAAGGAATACACCCTGCTTTCCGAGACGTGCCCAATCAGTGAGGATCAAGGCCAGTACGCCCCAGATCAGGATGTCGTCGAGGCTCGCATAACGCAGGATCCGTTGGCCGAGAGGTTTCTTCAACAACTGCAGACGCTCAAGGAACAGCGCAAGGATCGGCAGCGCCGTCACCGCAGAGGCCATGCCGATACCGAGGATGAACTGCCAACCGTCCGCGTTCGATCCGATCCAACCGCCGTCCCCGATCAGCCATACGGCGACGAGCGCACCGGCACAAAGAGGGGTAACGAGGGCGAAGCCCGCTGCAATGGCACTGTCCCGCCGCTCACGCCATGCGCTGCGCAGATCAAGTTCGAGCCCGGCAAGAAATACGAAGAGCATCACCGACCAAAGCGCGACGGCATTGAGAGACTGAACGACAGATGGCGTAAAGATGAACTCGTAATACTCGGGTAACCATGCGCCGAGTACGCCGGGGCCGAGCAAGATTCCGGTGACGATCTGTACGACAACCAGCGGCGCAAAGTGATCCGTCCGGCCAAAACGCCAGACGAGGAAAGGCACCGTGAAGATGATCAGCAGTGCGAGAAGATAAAGCTCACTGACCGTCATCTAGCGCGAGTCCGTCGATGACTGATACGTGAATACCGCGAAGCCCCAAGGGGAAAGCTCGATTGAGGTCTCCTCGCCAATGACCCGTTCTTCGCGCGAGAAATACTCGACGTACTCACCGTGCGCGAGCTTTTCCTTCAGTCGAACAGTTCTCGGCTCCGCCGAAAAGTTGAAGACTGCCAATACCTTCTCGCTGTCGTTAGTGCGAACGAACGAGAGAACCCGTTGGGGTGAATCATTGGTGATTCGAACCATCCGCGCACCCCAAGGCCCGTTATGGAGCGCGCGGTGACGGGTCTTGAGTTCGATGAGCTGCTTGAACAAGGCCTCATGGGGATGGGCTTTCCACTCGATCGGATCTCGCTCGAAGAACGCAAGTCGCTTGTTGAGACCCGCCTCCTGGCCGTTGTAGATCAGCGGTATTCCATCACCTACGAACGTCAGGACGATCGCTGCTCGCACGCCCTCACCGAACATCTCGAACTCAGTTCCCTCCCAGGAATTTTTGTCGTGGTTGCTGGTGAACACCATACGCATGCTGCCGCGCGGGAAGAGATTATCTTGCTCTGAGTAATGCCCCGCGAGTGAATCGACGCTCGCACCCTTACGCGCAACATCGTGGAGTGCAGAGTGCAGCCCCCAGCCATAGGTCGCATCAAAGGCTTCGTAGTGCATATCGCGGGAGGCGGCCTCGGCAAGCATAAAGACCGGTTTGATGGCATCGAGCTCCCGACGAACATCATTCCAAAAGTCGATCGGCACATAGGCGGCGACATCACAACGGAAACCATCGACGCCGACATCGCGCACCCAAAACGCCATGGCATCCGCCATGTATGCACGAAGCTCGCGCTTCGAATAGTCGAATTCGATGATGTCCGACCAATCCCACCAAGACGTCGGATGAAAATCGCCTTTCCAGTCTCGCTCGTACCAGTCCGGATGCTGGGTCACGAGCGGGTTGTCCCACGCACTGTGATTGGCAACCCAATCGAGGATCACACGCATTCCGAGGGCCTGAGCGCGGGCGACGAATCGCTTCAGGTCGTCGATTGTCCCGAACTCCGGATTCACGGCACGGTAATCACGCACGGCATACGGGCTACCCAGCGTGCCCTTGCGATTTTTTTCACCGATGGGATGGATCGGCATCAACCACAAGATATCGACGCCGAGTTCTTTGAGGCGGGGTAACTGTGCCTCGGCTGCAACCAACGTGCCTTCGGATGTGAACTGTCGGATGTTGACCTGATAAATGACCGCATCGCGTGTCCAGTCCGGCGGCGTGATCTTGACCAGCGTTTCAGGCGTATGACGCGACGGGTCTTCGTCGCCCGATCTCGAATCACACGCGACGAGTGTCAACCCCGCCAGTGCGATGAGCGCGATTAGTCTGCCAGCTATGTTCATCGAAGGGCCTCAAGTCGAATGGCAAAACCGCCACCCTGCGCGACGGGAATCTCGAAGCGATCGCCGTACTTGGCCAGACGCGTTTCGATGATGATCGAGTGTGGATTGGTCTGCCAGCTGGCATCGTCTCCATCGCGATACACCCGGGCGCGATAGCGCTTTCCAGGCGTCAAAAAGTCGAGCGACACAAGAAGCGTCCGGGCGGCCTCGTCCGTGACTCCGCCGACATACCAGTCTTCACTGGCTCGATCCTTGCGAGCAACAGTCACAAAATCTCCAACCTCACCATCGATCACCAAGGTGTCATGCCAATCGACCGGCACATCTTTGATGAACTGAAACGGTCCTGGGTACCGCTCATAGTTCTCCGGGAGATCCGCGACCATCTGGATGGGGCTATAGAGCACGACGTACTGCGCAAGCTGCTTGGCGAGCGTCGATTGAAACTTCTGACCGCCGCGACCCACGAGGCTCAAGACGCCGGGAGTGAAATCCATGGGTCCCGACAACATACGCGTAAAGAACAGTGTGGCCTCGTGCTCAGGGGGATTGGGCGGTACACCCCAGGCGTTGTACTCCATCCCCCGAGCACCTTCGCGAGATACCCAGTTGGGATAGGTCCTGCGCAGTCCCGTGTCCTTGATCGGCTCGTGCGGATTGATGGCGATACGTCGCTTGGCTGCCTCGGTGACTACCTTGAGATGATGGCGAGACATGGCCTGACCATCATGCCATTCGAAGCGCACTGTTCCATCTGGATCGACGAACTTCGCGCCCCCTGCATCCGCGACATATCCCGTCTTGATCGCCTCGATACCGAGGCGTGCGCTCATATCGAGCGCGGCCCCAAGCTGCGCCTCATAGTGCGACGCGAAGCCCGAGGTCTCGTGATGTCCCATGATGCGTACACCGCGCTTTTTCCCATAGGCGGCAACGGCCTCAATATCGAAATCCGGATAGGCCTTAGTAAAGTCGAACGAATCGCCATTGGCGAACCAGTCTGCCTCCCACCCGACGTTCCAACCCTCAATGAGAACACTTCGGAATCCATTCGCCGCAGCAAAGTCGATGTAGCGCTTGGCGTTCGCCGTCGTTGCCCCGTGCTTGGGGCCTGATGACCAGGATTCCGTATCGAGGTGCAAGCTCCACCAAATCCCAACGTACTTGTGCGGCTTCACCCACGACACGTCTCCGAGCACGTTCGGCTCGTTGAGGTTGAGAATGAGATCAGACATGTAAAGACCCCCTGCACGATCGGCGATCTGTAGGGTTCTCCAAGGCGTATTGAAGGGCGCTGTCCTGCGAACTCTCGGGCCCGTCGCGGCAGGCGAGAGCGTCGCCTTGAATCGAGTCCCTTCGACCCGACGTAACCACATCGCCGAATAATCGACAAGCGCGGCTTCGTGCACTGCAATGTGTAAACCCTTTGACGTACGGAACGTGGCTGGAGTGTGTGCCTGTCCAACTTCCGTCGCTGCCGTCCGGTTGTAGAGATATTCGTAACGGTTCCACTCCCCTGCGGGTATCCACCAGGCCGTCTGTGCATCGATCAGATGAAACTCGGTGAGTTCATCAGTGATGTTGACTTGCTTGAGCGCACTCTGATCCGGAAACTCATATCGAAAACCGAGTCCGTCATCGAAAACACGGAACACGACCGTGAATTCACGCGCAGCCGACGCCGGCACGGGTGCCTTCGTCTCTCTTAACCGTATCCGTAACTCGTTATGCCGATCCCGAACAAAACGCCGCTCGCCCCAGGGTTGCTCCCAAGTGTCATCGACCGAGCGAGTGACCTGCTCCACCATCGAAAAATTTCGCTCGAACTTGGGTGCATCCGCAAAGATGAATCCGAGTCGAGATTCGCCGACGACGGGCTTTCCGTTACGATCGACACGATAGCCGACCCTGCCCTCACCGTTGATCGAAACCGTGACGCGTAGCACTTCCCCGGGAGAGTCGACCGACGCGACATCCGCTGCATCAGTCGGCATGGCCCACATGAGAGCCAGGGCAGAGATCGCCAGAGCCTTCGAAAGGTGATACGTCGACATCATCGATCTCCTCTCGCGGCACACACCGCAAAACCGAAGGCCGGTAAAGACATCTTGAGGCTTCCGGGCGCGCTCGCTTTCGACTCACAACGACCCTCGAGCGAGTCGAACGTCAACGAAGTGGTCTCGACCTGCACTTGCGTCACGATGGGCGAGGCCGATGTGTTGAACGCAATCACATATTCTCCGCCGCTGACCGGATCGAATCGCGAAACGGCGAAGATTCCGGGTTTACCCTCGGTGTATCGACGAGTCTCTTGCCGACCCGAGTGCAACGCGGCATGAGCGGTACGTAGCGTCGAGAGCCGAGCAATCAATGTGTAGAGCGGATGATCGGTATTGAAATGATCTTGAGCATGCGTCGTCGACGATCCGAGAATGGGCTGTGCCAAATACTCCGCGACCCGGCTCGCAAAAAGCGGTTGGCGCGCCGACTGATCACCACCGAGGCCTACGAAACCCTGCTCATCACCCGAATAGAGCGTAGGTACGCCGCGCAGTGTCAACAACATAGCGTGTGCGAGCTTGACCCGTGCAAGTGCTTCCTCGAGGGAGACATTAGGACGCTTCTTGAAGATGAAATGCGAAAATCGTCCGAAGTCGTGGTTACTGATGAACGTCGGCGAACGTAGCGCGGTATCGGCGCCACCTTCATAGAGCACATCGTCCGCGAAAAGTCTCGCCAGCATATCCGTGCTCGCATCGCCGGCTATCGTCTCGCGAACTGCGGCAGCAAATGCGAAATCGAGAACAGTCGGCAAACCAGCCGATCGCGTATATCTCGCAAGCAACGAAACATCCATGGGTGAGTCCGTGAAGACCTCACCAAAGATATGAAAATTGGGGATGCCGCGCTGCTTGGCGCGATCGAGCATCGCCGGGGTAAATGCCCGCCAGAATTCGTCATTGACATGCTTGGCGGTATCAATTCGGAAGCCGTCGATGCCATAGCGATCGATCCAGTTTCCGAATATGTCGATGAACCCTTGCACGACACGCGGGTTTTCCGTCATCAGATCATCGAGACCGACAAAGTCTCCCATGTCGTTGCTCTCACCTGAAAACGTCGTATTGCCGCGGTTGTGGTACCAGATGGGATCGTTAAGCCATCCCGGAACCTTCACGGACTCCTCACCGCGCGGTACGAACGGCGTATAGGCGAAATCCGCGCGGGTCAGCTTGGCGAAGTTCTCTGTGGTTTGATGCCGCGGACCGTCCCCTGCAAAACCCTCATTGATCGGCTCGCCCGCCGGGCCGCCGCGTCGCGAGTACGGATAATCCGCGCGCGCTCGGTAAGGGCACTCACTTGTCGGGCATTCACGATACGCGATGACGTCAGCCGTATGGTTCGTGATGATATCGAGGTAGATTTTCATCCCGCGCGCTCGCAGCGCATCGATCAACTGCCTCAGCTCATCATCGGTTCCGAAATGCGGATCAACCGTCGTGAAGTCCGTGATCCAGTAGCCGTGATAGCCCGCGGACTCCTGACCCGGTGCGCCCTGTACCGGCTTGTTCTTGTAAATCGGTCCAAGCCAAATCGCTGTCGCGCCGAGACCTTGAATGTAATCCAGTCGAGAGATGAGCCCCTTTAGATCGCCCCCGTTGTAAAACCCTTTGGACGTCGGATCGAACCCGGTGCGCAGCCGGTCTCCCTTGAGTCCACCTCGATCATTTGTCGGATCTCCATTTTCAAAACGATCGGGCAGCATGAAGTAGATGACTTCACGTTCAGGGGCACGAGCACGAATCGATTCGAGCGAGGCGGCCGAGGCTACGCCAATTGAAGAGGTCAACAGAGCGAGGATCCGTATCGCCCACGATCCATACCAAACTACTGGTGTTCGCTCCTTCATACCGCCTCCGTTTTGGATCCGCGACCTCGCGCGGAAGAATCGAGGACTGCGAGGTCAACCTTTCGATCAGTGGGTTGCTGCGCAGTTCTGCCGAATAAACTCTGAGTGCTCGGGCATCACAGCAACGCACTTAAGGATGGTTTGCCGGATGTTTTCGAGATATCGAGCAACTTCATCTTCAGGCAATACGTCGGCGAGCGGGTGCCAAGCCGTCGGCCGCATTCCCTGACCATGCATCACCTGTAACCAAGAAACCTCTGCAAAAAGCTCGTTGCCCTCGCGGACAGTGCGCCCGTGATTGAGGTAGATGTCCATCTTGTGCCGCAGAGACTCGGGAATGCGCATCGTGCGGCAATAATCCCAATAGGGAGAATCGTCACGCTCGGTCGCGTGATAGTGCAGGATGATGAAGTCGCGAATCTTTTCGTATTCGAAACGTGACTGGCGGTTGAACTCGTCGATGTCGGCCTGATTGAAACCCTTGTCTGGGAACCAAGCGATCGTCCGCGCAATCATCGTCTGCACGAGGTGAATACTGGTCGACTCAAGCGGCTCGAGAAATCCGCTCGCGAGGCCGACTGCGATGACATTACGATTCCAAGCAAGCTTGCGCATACCAGCGGTGAAGCGCAGCGTGCGAGGGTCCGCTGTCGGCGTACCATCAAGATTATTGACGAGAATCGAAGTCGCCTCGTCCTCACTCATGTACCGACTGCAAAAGACATGACCGTTGCCGATTCGGTGCTGCAAGGGAATTCGCCACTGCCACCCGGCGGCGTGCGCGGTAGATCGGGTGTACGGCAGCAACACCTTGGCTGACGTACACGGCACCGCCACCGCGCGATCGTTCGGTAACCACTCGCTCCAATCTTCGAAACCTGTACGCAACGTTTGTTCGATGAGCAAGCCACGAAAGCCTGAACAGTCGATGAAGAGCTCCCCATCGATCCGTCGTCCATCGGCCATATGGACCGCCGCGATGAAGCCGTTATCGGGTCTGAGCTCGACGCCAGAGATCTTTCCCTCGACCCTCTCGACGCCTGCCGCCTCACTTCGAGTGCGAAGGAATCGAGCATAGAGACTCGCGTCAAAATGAAATGCGTAGTTGATATCGGCCAGCGGGGATCCGGCCATATCCGGCGGCGGTCGCATGAATCGATTTTCACGCGACGCCATGCAGTCGATCGAGTATTCCTCAAGGTCGGCCGCTCGACCGAGATGGTGCATGCGACGCCAGTAATGTTCGAAGTTGACGGTCGAGAGCTCCTGACCCACTCGACCAAAGGCGTGCATGTACTTCTCGCCACGCCGCCACCAGTTGACGAACTCGATGCCCATCTTGAACGTGCCTTGCGTGGCACGCAGCATTTCGTTTTCGTCGATACCCACGACCTGGTTGAACAGCCGGATCATCGGGATGGTGGCCTCGCCAACGCCCACGGTTCCGATTTCCTCGGACTCGACAAGCCGAATGCGATAACGACCCTGCAAAATCTTGGAGAACGCGGCAGCGGCCATCCAGCCCGCAGTGCCGCCGCCGACGATGACGATCGTGCGCAGGAGTCTCGAATCCATGAGTGGATTACCCGCGTCCCAGCGACATTCCAACCCCACCAAAAATCACGTGCCCACCGGGATCTTACCGATCCCGGTGGGCAACGCTAGCCCAATCAATAGCGGTAATTGACCCCGAACAGGTACGTCTTACCGTACTTCACGCGCTCAATGATGTTGCTCTCGTTGTCACGATAGCGAACGAACGGTTCGTTGGTCAGGTTTTGGGCCTGGAACTGCAGCTGCAGCCCCTTGGCAAAGCCCGACTGGAACTCGTAGCTCAACTGACCATCGAGGATCGTCTCGCTCTTGATGTATGACAACTGACGATCGCCCGTGAAGCTCGACACCTCACCCACGAAGCTCGAACGATATCGCTGTGCTAAGCGGGCTTCAAAGCCAGCCTTCGCAAAGTAGATCGTCAGATCCGCCACGTTCTCGGAGAGTCCCGGCAGCGGAATCGTGTTGGTCACGATCTGATCCACCGTCACGCCTCCGGTGGGCAGCGTGATTTGGCTATCCGTGTAGGCGTAACCCGCTTCGATACCAAAGCCGTCCAAGAAATCCGCCCACATGTTCAACGGGAACGAGCCGGAGACTTCGATACCCTTGATATCTCCACCCGAGCCGTTGACCGGTTGAGTGAAGGTACCCACCTTCGGCGCGGTCGCCGGAATGCCGGAAGTCGCCGTGATGTAAGAGGTGAAGTCGAAGGCGGTGTTCGGGACGCGAACGATGTAGGTGCTGAGTTTTTTGTAGAACGCTGCAGCGCCTAAATAGGCTCGAGTTCCGAAGTACTTCTCGTAACGAAGGTCGAGCGCCGTAGCACGGAAGGGCTTCAACTCAGGGTTGCCGCCGCCACCACCCAGTCGGTTCTGACCCGGGTCGTAACCGAAGTCGAAGCTCGCGCGCATGTCGTTGAGTGTCGGTCTCGCCATCTGACGAGCCAAGCTGAAGCGCAACTGCTGATCATCACCCATGTCCATGATCAAGTTGAGGCTCGGCAACACGTCGAGGAACTTGTCACCGTCGGTGTTTTCCTTCGCCGGACACACATCGTTCACACAAGTCGCCGAACGACTCACATTGAATGCCGTCGAACTCTGATCGGTGTTGATGAGCTGTACACCCAGGTTACCGCGCACGGGTTTGTCGAACAGCGTACCGTCGATATTGCCCTTGACGTGGGCAGTCATCAGCTTTTCTTCGACGGTCCAATCTTTATTGTAGATATCGGGGACGCGCTTGGCCTCGATACGGTAAATCGATCCGATCGTGCCAACCGGATTGAACGTCGCGATCTTGATACCGTTGACGGTCGCCGTTCCCGATCCCGGCATGTCAGCCGAGGCCAACGGACCACCCGAGGCGATCACGAGACGCCCTTCCGTGTACGAACGCTGCTTCTCTCGAGTCGTGTAATCGAGACCCGCCTCGATACTCGAGAAGAAGCCGCCTTCCACATCCTTCGAGATATCGAAACGCATGGACTTCACTTCATCCGACACGAACGGCAGCTTGGAATAACCCGCCTGCGCAATCGCCGGTCCACCACCCCAACCCTGTACGTCGGTCAGTTTGATGATCGAGCGATCGGAATAATCGATTCCAGGGGTGAACACCCCAGCGCTCGTGAACTGAATCGAGTCGAGCCGTGCAGTGCCAAGGGTCGACTGCGCGGTACCGGCCGTCGTCTCGAGGATGCCGCCGTTCTTCTCGGCCTTCGAGTACGAGAGGTCGGTGCTGACCGTGAAATCACCCGCCTTGAACTCCGTGCTCCAACCAATTGAGTTCAGCTCATCAACGTTGTTGCTCGCATCGTTGCGAACGACGGCACGAACCTTGTTGAAAGTACCCGCCGTGGCGTTGCCACCACTAACGGTTGCAGCGGTCAACTGACCACCGGAATCGTAATTGCCCGGGTTACCGTTCCACGAATCGTTGAGCGGAGCCTGAAAACCCTTGGTGGCTGTGAGGCTGGTGAACTCTGCGTAGAAGAGATCAACCGTACTCTTGAAGCTGTCGGAAGGTTTGAACTCGAGAACGGCCATCGCGCCGTCGCGACGTTGCGTCGTCTGATCTGCCCACGCATTGAACCCGTTGTATGGCACGTTCACATTTGCACCGCCGAAGGCGGCCTGACCACCACCCCACGACTCGAACCGCGAGGTCGTCGGGCCGGTTTCGTCGAGGCGGGCAACGCCGACCGCGATGCCAAACTTTCCATCCGCCAACTGATCGACATACGCGAGGTTGAAGCGCTCGCCATCACCCTCGGCGATGGTGCCGACACCAAGCTTCTGCTTGCGGTAATTGGCGGCGATGGTTCGATTGTCACGGCTGAGCGGCCGGACCGTCTGGATATTCACTGTGCCCGCAAGACCCTGACCGACCAATGACGCGTCAGTGGACTTGACCACATCTACCTGACTCACGAGCTCGGAGGGGTATTGGTCGTATTCGACCGCGCGGCTGTCACCCACCGACACCTGTTGGCGTCCGTTGAGTAATCCGGTCGTAAAGTCGGGTCCGAAGCCTCGAATAGAAATCTGCGAAGCGCGACCACCGGTACGCTGCGCAGCGACACCGGGGAGACGCGCGATGGACTCGGCGATACTGGTGTCCGGCAGCTTGCCGATATCCTCAGCCGAGACCACCTCGACAATCGCCTCGGATTCTTTCTTCGCTGCGATCGCAGTCTCGATCGCCGCTCGAATACCGGTGATGGTGACTTCAACGAGACCGTCGTCAGGCGATGCCTGCTGCGCCGCCGCGTTGTTAGACATGGCGATGGCCGCGGCAACGGCCAACGACAGCGCACTGCGCGGATGACGTTGGAATGGCTTCGACATAGGTTGGTCACTCCCCCTGTGAATTCTTTTTCGAACCAAAAACCAAAAGCCCTACCTGAATACTTGCATGACGTCTGTGTGACTCCCCAGATGAATACGATTTCAGAAAGTCATCGTCATCTGAAAACCCACCAAATCATGGTCACCAAGGCGATCAATCCAAGCGTCGCCAGAATGTCGAGTCGATATCCCGCCGAGGTATCACTGCGAGGACTCGCGCCCGACCCGAGTGTCAAAGCATCTACTTGGGCGTCCGCCGGCGGAGGAGTTGCGAGGCTCACCACAACGAGCACCAACGCGCAGACAACGAACAGGAATATGGCAAAGTGCAAAAAATTCATGGTCGTGAACCAACCGACCCAGCCGTCTCCGACCAGGTCTCGGTTGAGCTCAAGTACCAGCCGGGCCATGCCGACGACAAATCCCGTCAACAAAGCCGCCAAAGCCCCCTGCGAGTTCACCCGTCGCCAGAAAATCCCAATGAGGAAAACCGCTGCGATCGGCGGCGAGATATACGCTTGAACGCTTTGCAGGTACTGATAGAGCTGACCTGAAATCAGCTGCATCATCGGAATCCAGGCGAGTCCGAATCCGACCATCACGAGTGTTGCGGCCTGTCCGACCACGACGAGTTCCCGCTCGGATGCCTGCGGTTTGAGTTTTCGGTAAACGTCCCAGGTGACCAAAGTCGAGCAGGAATTGAACACCGACGACAGAGAACTCATGAGCGCAGCCAAGAGGCCTGCGACGACCAGCCCGCGCACACCCTCAGGGAGTAACGCGGCAACCAACGTCGGCAACGCGGCATCGGGTGACGACAAGGTGATCTCCCCACGCGCAGCCAGCACGTACGCAATGATTCCGGGCACGACGAAGATGAAAAGCGGCAGCAGCTTGAGAAAACCCGCAAAGATCGCGCCACGCCGGGCTTCTTGAATGTTTCGTGCCGCCAGCACGCGTTGCACGATAAATTGGTCCGTACACCAGTACCAGACCCCCAATATCGGCGCACCGAGGAGAATGCCCGTCCAAGGGAAATTAGGGTCGGTGGCAGGCTTCCACATATCGAGAAAATTGGCCCCCGCCTCGGTCGCCATCGCGTCCCAACCGCCCACCGCCTGCAAGCCGAACCAAGTGACGAGGCCAGCCCCCGCCAGCATCACGAACATCTGCATCATGTCGGTGTACAGCACGGCCCGCATGCCGCCAAACACCGTATAAAGACCGGTCGCGATGACCACGATGAAGGCACCGGTCCAGAAGTCGATCCCCATCAAGGCTTCAAAAACGATTCCGCCTGCGAAAATCGTGACGGAAATCTTCGTCATGACGTAACCGACGATGGAGATCGCCGCAAGATACCAACGAGTCGCCGGCGAGTAACGTCTCTCGAGAAACTCGGGCATGGTGTACACACCGCTCCGCAAATAAAACGGAACGAAAAACCAGCCCAGGATGAGGAGAATCAGCGAAGCGAGAATTTCGAACTGAGCAACCGCGACACCGCTCGCCGCGCCCGTCCCCGCCAAACCGACGAGATGCTCTGAACCGATATTCGACGCAAAGAGCGACGCACCGACGATAAACCATCCCGCATTACGGTTGCCCAAAAAGTAACCGGCTGCCGACTCTCGCGTCTCCCGCTTGCGTGACACTCCGAAAGCCACCAAAAAAACGACGGCAAAATAGGCCAGAACAACCAGCCAATCGAGGCTCGTGAGCATAACCCCCCCCCTATTCTTACGCTGCGTTAGTTCTTGCTTTTTCGCAGCACGCCGAAGAAAACACCAGCGGGCGGCAGTTCCACAACCCCTGGTCCGATGCTGCAGGGCTCGAAGCCATGCCCCGTCAGTGCGTCGACTCGGGTATTCGAAGGCAATGTCAATCGAATCCGAGTAACTCCGAAATTGAAGGCGGCGATGATCGGCTGCCCATCGAATTCGCGAACGATCGCAATGATGTCGTCAGACGACGGCAGAATGCTCATCGATCCCCAACGCAAGGCCGGCTGCGCTCGGCGAAATTTCACCATCGTCCGATAGGCGTTGAGGACCGACCCTCGATCGAGCTCTTGCGTTGATACCGCACCTCGCCGATGAGCCTCAGGAACCGGGAGCCACGGCTCGCCGCGAGTGAAGCCACCATGATCGATCGCAGAGTCCCAAGGCATGGGCGTCCTGCACCCGTCCCGCCCCTTGAACGCAGGCCAGAACGCGATGCCATATGGGTCTTTCAACAGCTCGCGAGGGACCTCGGCCTCCGCAAGACCGAGCTCCTCGCCCTGATAGGTGCATGCAGTCCCGCGCAATGAAAGCAGAAACGCGTTCATCAGCTTCGCACGCTGAACGTTGTCGATGCCTTCTCGGGCCCATCGCGAAACTACGCGGGCGACATCATGATTACCGACGGCCCAACACGGCCAATAGTCCGGCGCACGCTCGGAGAGCTGCGCAAAAACGTCTCGGAGATGGGCGGTGGAGAATCGATCGACGAGCAATTCGAAACAGTACGCAGAGTGCAGTCGACGATCTCCGAGGGTGTAGTCGCGGACGGTCGTTACGGGATCTTCGGAGGAGATTTCTCCGAGCGTCATCACGCCGGGATAACCATCGACCAAATCCCTCAATTGCTCGATGAATCCCAGCGTCTCGGGCCGTGTGTTGTCGTAGAGGTGGTACTGAGCCGCATACGGGTTATCGATGGTGTACCCGCGTCCCTTTCGCTCCGACTCAGGCTTGGGAGGATTACTCCTCAACTGCGCGTCGTGAAAACAAAAGTTGATCGCATCGAGACGGAAGCCGTCGACACCACGTCGCAGCCAAAACTCCGCCTCGGCGAGCATCTGCTTTGCCACCTCCGGGTTGTGATAATTGAGGTCGGGCTGGCTGACCAAAAAATTGTGCAGGTAGTACTGGCCTCGGCGAGGTTCCCACTGCCACGCCGAGCCGCCAAAGATCGAGAGCCAGTTGTTGGGTGGCGTGCCATCCGCTCGAGGGTCAGCCCAGACATACCAATCCGCCTTGGGATTGTCGCGACTACATCGGCTCTCCTCGAACCAGGGATGACGATCGGAACTGTGACTTAACACCTGATCGACGATGACGCGTAAACCCCGTCGATGGCTTTCGCCAAGTAGCCGATCAAAATCAGCCAAGGTTCCGAATACCGGATCGACATCACGATAGTCGCTGATGTCATATCCGAAGTCGTCCATTGGCGATCGGTAGAACGGCGACACCCAAATCGCATCGACACCCAGACTCGCGATGTAGTCGAGTTTGCCGATGAGACCGGGTAGATCACCCGTACCATCGCCGTTGCTATCCGCGAAACTCCGCGGATAAACCTGATAGATGACGGCACCTTTCCACCAATCTGCCAATGCAGATCGAGTGGCTGGTGTTGACTCAAAGTCGACCGTCCCTGAAAGCTTTTCATCGAGCATCCAGAGCTCCCCCGGGTGCGCGCCCATGCAGCACGACCCAAACTACGTTCGCCAATTGTTTTCGATCCTCGCAGAAGAGCTATGCTGAATACGATTACATTCGATTGTCTAGCCACTACACGGCGCAGACACTCGCTTCGGGGGAAATAAAAATGAAAAAGCCAGCTCTGAGCTTCTGGCAAGTCTGGAATATGTGCTTCGGCTTCATGGGCATCCAATTCGGGTTTGCTCTACAGAACGCCAATGTCAGCCGTATTTTCCAATCTCTGGGCGCGTCGATCGACGCGCTTCCATTGCTCTGGTTGGCGGCGCCAGTCACCGGACTCATCGTTCAGCCCATCGTCGGCTACTACAGCGATCGCACATGGAATCGTCTCGGTCGACGAAAGCCCTATTTTTTGTATGGCGCACTGTTGTCGACGGCCGCCCTCATTGTCATGCCGAACAGTCCTACTCTATGGATTGCTGCCGGTATGCTCTGGATACTCGACGCATCCATCAACGTCTCCATGGAGCCCTTCCGGACTTTGGTCGGCGACATGCTGCCGAATCGACAGCGGGCGCTCGGCTATGCGATGCAAAGCTGGTTCATCGGCGTCGGCGCTATCGTCGCTTCGGCTCTGCCATGGATGCTGACCAACTGGTTCGACGTCGCCAACACGACCACCGATGGAAGCGTACCGGAAAGCGTCAAGTGGTCGTTTTATCTTGGCGCCTTCGTTTTCCTTGGTGCGGTCGGGTGGACGGCAATCAGGACGCGGGAGTATCCCCCAGAAACGATGCGCTCATTCGATGATGCTCGAGACAACCCCGAAAGCACAGAACCAAAAGGGATGATTGCCACCCTGACGCAGGACTTCGTCAACATGCCTAAGGTCATGCGCCAATTGGCGGTGGTCCAATTCCTGACTTGGTTTGCTTTGTTTTCGATGTGGATCTACACAACTCCGGGAGTGACCGCGCACCACTATGGGTCGAGCGATGTCAATTCGGCTGCGTATAACAACGGCGCAGATTGGGTCGGCGTGCTGTTCGCAACCTACAATGGTATCGCTGCGCTGGCGGCCCTTCTTTTGACGCCACTGGCAACATGGCTCGGACGGCGCGGCGCCCATATGTTCTGCCTCAGTCTGGGAGGTCTTGGGCTGGTTTCGTTTGTTTTCATTGACGATCCGGTGTGGCTACTCGTACCGATGATTGGTATCGGATTCGCTTGGTCATCAATCTTGGCCATGCCTTACGCCATGCTGGCCGGCGCACTGCCCTCATCGAAAATGGGCGTCTACATGGGGATGTTCAATTTTTTCATCGTCATCCCGCAAATTCTGGCGGCAACTCTTTTGGGTCTACTGGTGCGATGGGTATTCGACGGGGAGGCGATTTACGCCTTGTTCACGGGTGGCGTACTACTCTTCCTCGCGGCCCTCGCCACCTTGCGCGTCGACGATCGCGATACGGACGGGTGACCCCCGCAACTGCCGCGAATGACTAACGTCGGTTCGATCAGAGTCGAATGAACATTCCCGCCGTCGATCAACTCGATGAGATTTTCTACGAGTCGCTCGCCGGCACGACGGGTGTCCTGTCTGACCGTGGTCAGCGGCGGGTTGTAGTAGCTTGCCGTGACGATGTCGTCAAAACCTACTATCGATACATCCTCCGGCACGCGCAACCCATGATCCATCAGCGCGCGAATGACACCGATCGCAATCAAGTCGCTCGCCGCAATGACCGCATCAAAGGGTTGCTTCGAGCTCACCAACTGCAGACCGGCTTGATAGCCCGACGCGGGCGTACTTTGTGCATCGATTCGCAACAACGGGTTCGGCGCGAGCCCCGCAGCGCGAAGCGTCGCCTCGTAGCCGCGATGACGTTGCATGAACTCCGGACACTGATCGGAAGCGCCCCCCGCAAAAGCGATAGTCCGTCGACCTAGCGCGAGGAGATGCTCGGTCGCACGACGAGTTCCGAGTTCGTTGTCGCATCCGAGGTAATGACCGTGCAGGTCTTCGATTACCGGACCCCAGATGACAAAATGCGCACCTGACTCGGTAAGACGACGAAGTCGATCTGCCGAGGTGGTGTAATCACCGTATCCGAGCAGGATCAGACCATCCGCTCGATTACTCAACTCGTAATCGGTGTGCCAGTCTTCGCTTTGCTGTTGGAACGAAACGAGCACATCGAAGCCACGACGAGCTGCTGTGCGGGTGATGTGGCCAAGCATGTTGAGAAAAAAGGGATTGATCTGCGCGTCGTTCGAATACTCTTCGAACAACAGCAGCGCAAGCGTACGACTGCGTCGCGACCTGAGACCGGCAGCGCTACGATCAACTCGGTAGCGCATCTCGTCGGCGATCTGCTGAATACGAAGACGAGTCTCAGGGCGCACGAGAGGACTGTTTCGCAGCGCGCGAGACACCGTGGCTTGCGAGACGTTTGCGCGGTGCGCAATATCGATAGACGTTGCCTTGAGCGGCTTGCTGGACATGGACCCACGAGCTCCGTCAAAAAACGGATGACTCGAAACCCTCCTTGTCGGGAAAATGCCCTTCCCGGTCCGATGGTAGCGCGACCCGAGACCCTCGGATACAGCCCGGAGTCTTCTCCCCCGGTATATTTTTCCATGAGCATAAATTCTATGAGCGTCAACCCAGATTTACACCGGCGTTCGTGTATTCGTTTACTCGCTGCTTTGAGCGGAACTGCAACGCTCGCGTCAATCGCCAAATCGGCGGAGCCTGAGGGTCGGGTCGATCGTCTCCCCGAAATGACCGGGAGTGGCGTTGTGCCACGGACAATCGAGGTTTGGCGCCCCCCGAGTTTCAACGGCAACAATCGTTACGCTGTCCTCTACATGCATGACGGACAGATGCTTTTTGATCCGCGTCGAACTTGGAACGGTCAGGCGTGGGAGGTCGATCAAGCAGCGACGCAATTGCTCGCATCAGGAGGTATTCGGGATTTCATTATCGTCGGTATTCACAACGACTCATCCCGACGACATGCGGAGTTCTTTCCACAGGCCGCGATCAAATATCTCGAGCCGCAGGCGCTTCGTGACTCTTTCGTTGATCGCGCCTTGGGCGGGAGACCGGCAGCAGACGACTATCTGAAATTCATTGTCGAGGTCGTGAAGCCTGAGATCGATCGCCGATATCCCACGGCGACCGAAAAGCACTCCACGTTCATCATGGGTTCGAGCATGGGGGGGCTGATCAGCCTCTATGCGTTGGGTCAGTATCCGGAAGTGTTCGGTGGCGCAGCCGCGTTGAGCACCCATTGGATCGGAACTTACGAACGAAACAAAGAAATCCCGGAAGCTTTGATATCGTATTTTCGTGATGCCTTGCCACCCCCTGGATCGACGCGGATTTACATGGATCGTGGAACGGCGGAACTCGACGCGCTCTACGACCGCGCGCAATCGGATGTCGACATCCTCATGCGTCAACTTGGCTACGAATCACAGGACTTCGTTTCGCGAGTTTTCGACGGTGCGGGTCACAACGAAAAAGCCTGGGCTGCTAGAGTCCACGAGCCATTGAGATTCTTGCTTCACACCTGATCCGTCACGGAGTTTCAATCCGAAAAACGGACGCCGGGCTGGTGATTCTGTCCACTTTGGTTGACAATATCGAACTCAGGGGGACGTTAGGATCATGAGGGGCGTTTCAGGTGCTCTCTCTCAGTGAAATGATTTTCGGCATGGTCGGCCTTCTCGTCCTCCTGATCGGCGGACTCGGAGTGTTCGGGTTACGCATGCTTTCGAAAATGAGATCGGCGTCCCGTAAAATCGAGCCCGATTCGGGCGATCAACCAAGAGCAAATACATGATTCGCGTTACTTATCTTAGCCAGACCTCCGAACCCCTTTCAGCCGACGGCTTACTCGGCTTGCTTACTCAGTGCCATCGCAACAACACCGCGAAGGGGCTCACCGGAATGCTGCTCTTCGGCAACGGTACTTTCTTACAGTCCATTGAGGGTGAGGCGACGGTTGTCGACCCGCTCATCGAGCGTATCTCGAAAGACCCCCGACATCGCGATATCAAAATTTTGCGTCGCGACGAAATCAAAGAGCGGCAATACTCCGACTGGAGCATGGGCTTCGAGCGTGTCACCGAGTCGACTCTCGCGGCCATCCCGAGTTTGCGCAATTTCGGTCTTCGTAATTTCACTGCAGACTATCTCAGTACGCATGACGATGTCGTTGAGACGCTCCTCGACCGTCATCGCGCTCCGCATTGGGATCCGCTGATCCGCGAGCTCGATGCTCGAGACAAACTCATCAAAGAACTCCGGACTGAGCTCGCCAGCTCGCGAAACGATGTCGAAATGGCGGCGCTCGTCCTCGAAACCGTCGTCGAAGTGGCCTCGAATGGTCGCCTTGATGACGCGCACCTCGAGATCTGTCGCTCTACGCTGGGCTCGTTGAGGTAAATCGTCCGTCTTCGATGAAGGAATCCACCAAAGAAATTTTGGTTTTTCTCCTAACGGGTATCGCTGCGGTCCTGTTGTTTTCGGGGTATAAAATCCTCGCCATGCTCGGCCTGAAGCCATGATCGACCCCCTACCCGAAAGATCACCCGTTCGTCGCCTGCTGATCATCGAAGACGATCGCTTGCTGCGCGATCATCTGGTTCGTGCGACCTCGGGGGCTTCAGACTGGTCCGTCATCGCCGCCGGCAACATAGCTGCGGCACGCGCACAGTTCGCCAAGCACGCCATCGACGCCGTTTTTCTAGATCTCGGCTTGCCCGATGGAGACGGGCTCACACTAATTTCTGAATTCCGCCAGGCCAACCCGGCCTGCGAAATCCTGGTCATCACGGTCTTCGCCGACGAGAAACATGTCATTCGCAGCCTCGAAGCGGGCGCGTCCGGCTATATCCTGAAATCTGATCTCGCCGAGTACGCAGGCCGACTGGTCTCGATCATCGAATCAGGTGGCTCACCCATCAGTCCCGCGATCGCACGCTCGCTCATCAATCGCTTACGCCCGACGCCAGAGGCTGCGGAGTCACAGGGGCTGCTCTCGCAACGTGAGTCGGAGGTGCTCGTCCTGTGTGCCAAAGGTCTTCGTTATGCCGAAATCGCCGAAGTGCTCGGCGTCTCGAGCCACACTGTCAATACCCATCTCAAAAGCGTTTACCGAAAGCTCATGGTGCACTCGAGGTCGGAGGCAGTCTTCGAGGCAAGGCGCCACGGCCTACTCAATGATTAATGATTAGAGCGTTTGGCACGCTTCTGATTTCTTTTTTTCTCGGTGGCTCGACGCAGCTTGCCGACGCGAGCACCGCCCCGCCCAGTCAGATTACGCGCGCCGAATTTTGCGAAATTGCAGAGCACGCCAAGACCGGCCCGAACGATACGCCATGCCGTTTCCTGCCGGTCGACTTACCGCATAGTTGGGCACCCTCGAGAGATGGGCTCTCCACCGGCCTTTTTCGAATCGAGATCGCGCGACCGGAGCCTGGCGCCTACGGTCTGATCCTCAACCGACTCGCGCTCGATGGCACCCTTCGTGTGGATGGGATAACGATCGTCGACGATCTGAGTTCAGACCGACCGAAGCGTTGGCGATATTGGCCCATCATGGGGCATTTCAATGTCGATCGCTCTGATCAAAAGACGCTCGTCATCGAAGTCGTCGTACGAGCTCACTCGGAACTCAAAAACGGTTTAGGCGGAGTCCGTGTCGGCGCATTGCCGACGATCGAAGCGGAGTATCGAGAGAGGCTGCAAGTCGAGGTACTTCTGATCGCCGCGCTGGCCTTCGCCGCCATTTTCGCAGGCGTTATCGGCCTGACGATCAGCGACCAGAGCAATGTTACGTCGCGCATTCTCAATGTTGCATCGTGGCTGTCGATCGCGGGCGGGCTTCGATGTGTACACAACCTCGTAGTCGAGATCCCGCTTCCCGTGATCGTCTGGCAACGTATCGGCCTGTGGTTTCTGGCATTGGCGGGCGCACTTTCACTTCAGATCGTCGTGACTTAACTTGCAGGCGAGCGTCCGAATCGAAAACCGATTGTCGTCGGCATCGCCATCATCACGATACTGCTCGCCATTCCCCCATCGCTCGTCGATCCACACCTCATCAGCAATATCATTTTTTCAACACTGATCGTTCTAGCTCTGATTCTGCTGGCGAGGCTGGCTTGGCGACTTCGGATCAAGCCGGACGTGGTGGGCGTCACGATTTTTTCGATCTTCATGATTGCGCTGGCGAGTGGAGTGCATGACCTTGTGGTGCACCTGAGTCGCGCGACGCTTTCAGATCAGTATCTACAGACCTGGACCCTTCCGGCCGTCTTGGCCATCTCGGTCGCAGCACTCGCCAACCGTGCCGCGCATCAACGCGATATCGAACGTCAATTGCAGCAAGCGACGCTGCGACGCGAAGAACTGCTCCGTGATCTTCACGATCGAATCGGAAGTCGTCTCGTGGCGCTTTCGTTTCACGCCCAACACGCCACTCAAGATCAGGCGTTGGTTGATGAGATCAAGTCGCTCATTCATGAGGTAAGACTGATCCATGGCGCCGTAGCGACCGAAGCCACCTCTCTTGAGGCTTTGCTCGCTGATCTTCGTCATCTTTATTCGCGTATCGGCGGCGGTCGGTTGCCGATACGCTGGGAGATTGCAGATCTCCCAGGGCCTCTCGAACTCGCAGCAGACCAAGCCATCGCCGTACTGCGTATCGTCGAGGAGGCCGTCGCCAACATCATCAAACACGCTGACGCCAAACACATCATCATTCGCCTGATCGGGCCTAGCGCCGGTCATGTGGCGACGCTCGATATCATCGATGACGGCGCAGGAGAGTTCCGCCCCGGAGAGTCGGGCGGGCTCGAGAATATGCGTTTGCGAGCCGCACAATCGGGTCTCACGCTCGAGTTGCTGCGGCTACCCGACGGAAAAGCCGCCAGAATCCGTTTCCCCCAGCGAAAGGCCGCCCCGCAGAACGGCCGTTGAGGCATGCCGCACAAGAGTGTCACCGACCCTGAAGGGTAGGATGTCGACAGCCACATCAAGTTTTCGAAGGGGGTTGATCATGATTTTGTTGACGGGCATCACAGGCAACATTGGCGGAGCAACGGCACGAGCCCTACTCGAAAAAGGTGTACGCTTTCGCGCCCTCGTACGCGACCGCGCCAAAGCGGGCGCTTGGGCCGATCAAGGCGTCGAGCTCGTGCAGGGTGATTTCGAAGACTCGGAATCCATCAAGCGAGCCCTCGTCGGTGTCGATCGCGCCCTGCTCGTGCTGCCGAACGGCGAGGTTCAGGAGCGGCTCGAACTCGCGTTCATTCGCACCGCGAAAGATGCCGGCCTACCTTGGATCATCAAACTCTCCTCTCCCGAGGCCGTGCGCGGCACCCAGAGCCCAATCCCACTCGCGCACATCGCGGCGGAAGACGCTATCATGGCGTCGGGCATGAAGTGGACGTTCGTACGCCCGAGCTTCTACATGCAGAACTTCCGTGGTTCCGTCAAAGCGGCCAAAGCAACGGGCAAGTTGTCGATGCCGATGGGTCACGGGACGGTAGCCGTGACCGATAACAACGACGCAGGACAATTCATTGCGCATGTGCTCGCCGATGCCGACTCTGCACGGCATCACGGCCAGTGCTACGACATCACCGGCCCAGATCCGGTCATGAATTTTCATGACATCGCGAAAGTGATCAGTGAGGTGATCGGTCAGCCTGTTGTTTATGACAACTGCGATCCCAAGGCTTTCCAAGAGGCCATTCGGCCCTTCCACCGCAATCAATGGCACTCGGATGCCGTGGCCACGCTGTTTGCCGAAATCGCGAACGGCCGCACGCCCGGCCACAAAACCGATACGTTCCAGAAAATCATGGGACGTCCCGGTCGATCGCTGCGAGAGTACTTGAACACACTGGTTTAAAATAAAGTGCCGAAGTAAAACGGGGGAGTAGATCGCTCGACTCCCCCGTCTTATTTAGACGAATCGTCTGTGGGCTGGATCAGCGGTTGAAGAACAACCGCAGGAAGCCACCCTTGTCGGAGAACCCGTCGCCGCGGTTCGAGTTCGTCAACTCGAAGCGAAGACCGGAAGAATCACCGAGGTCAGCGTGCACGCCGACGCCGACGGTGTTCTGCGTGCGCTCCACCGCAGGGGCCGAAACCGTCCACGAACCACCGTAGCTGTTCATGATCTTGCGTTCATCCGAAGCGGCATTCTCGTCGAAGTCGTATTGAAGTTCACCGAACAGAACACCCCGGATGCGACCACCGCCAATAACCCACTCAGCGTTGACGACGCCCTGAGTCTGCTTCCAGTTCTGGCTCGCCACGGTCAAACCGCCATCAACTGCTGCGACATTTTCGGTGATGGTCTTAGTGTTGAACCGTCCCTTAAACTAATTATCCCATATATATGCCATTTTGCACAACAGTTTTGATAACTTTTAATGATGACCACCTCGAAGCCGAGTCCATCCGCTTCGCGCTGAACTCCACCCCGAGATTCGTTAAGGTGTCATTCAGCAACCATGGATGGCTCAAACCCCCACGCTAAGCCCGGCCGAAGCCGCGGCACTGAGATTCGCAAGCAATTGATCGACGCTTGCCGAACCCTGCTGGCTGACGTCGGGCCGAAAAAGATCACCACCACGATGCTACTCAAGCAGGCCGGGGTGGCCCGCGGCTCGCTCTACCACCATTTCGAAGATCTGGAGACCCTCGTCCAATCGGCGATGGTTGAGGAGTTTTCGGAATACGTTGCCGCGAATATCGCGATGCTGAACGCAGCGATCTCCGAATCAAAGTCCGCGGCCGAATTCAGATCTGCCCTGAATCGGATTACAGAGATCAGCCAAGGCGTCGATCGCCGCTCGAATCGTTTCGCAAGAATTCGACTGATCGCTTATTCGGATGACCATCCGA
>CAZRFN010000008.1:0-61401 GCA_964599335.1 uncultured Acidibacter sp.
CACAAGACGCCCGTGATCTTCCGCGCCACGCCGCAATGGTTCATCAGCATGGATCAACGCGGACTGCGCGCCGGCGCGCTCGAGGACATCAAAAAAGTCGCGTGGACGCCCGCGTGGGGTGAGCAGCGCATCACGGGCATGATCGAAAATCGTCCCGATTGGTGTATCTCGAGACAGCGCACCTGGGGCGTGCCGATTCCGCTCTTCGTTCACAAAACCACCGGTGAGTTACACCCCGATACCGTTACGCTCATCGATCGCGCGGCAGCCAAGGTCGAGCAGGGCGGCATCGAAGCGTGGTTTGCGCTCGATCCGGCCGATTTCCTCGGAGCCGAGGCAGCGCATTACGACAAGGTGACCGACGTCATGGATGTCTGGGCCGACTCCGGTCTCTCATTCGAGTGTGTCGCTGCCCAGCGCCCCGAAATCGAAGGGCCCGTCGATCTATATCTCGAAGGATCCGATCAGCATCGCGGCTGGTTCCACTCGTCGCTTTTGATGTCGGAAGCACTGCACCGTCGTGCGCCCTACAAGGGCGTGCTCACCCATGGCTTCACGGTCGACGACAAGGGTCGGAAGATGTCGAAGTCGCTCGGCAACGTCATCGCGCCGCAAAAGGTGATGCAGAGCCTCGGCGCCGACGTGCTGCGCTTGTGGGTCGCCTCGACGGACTACGCCAATGAAATGAGCGTCTCCGATGAAATCCTCAAGCGCATGTCGGACAGCTACCGCCGCATCCGGAACACGGTGCGTTTCTTGCTCGGCAACCTCGCCGGGTTTGATCCGGCTACCGATTCGGTGCCGGTCAAGGACATGGTCGCGCTCGATCGTTGGGCGCTCGGTCGGGCGAGGGGGTTGCACGACGAGGTCGTTACGGCCTATCGAGACTACCAGTTCCATCTCGTCTATCAGAAGGTGCACGGTTTCTGCGTCGTCGAGCTCGGTGGTTGCTACCTCGACGTACTCAAAGATCGTCTCTACACGACGCCCCCGAAGAGTCACGCGCGGCGTTCGGCGCAGACGGCGATGTACCACATCGTCGAAGCCATGGTGCGTTGGCTCGCGCCCGTGTTGTCGTTCACGGCAGAAGAAATCTGGTCGCATTTGCCGGCTCGTCGCGAAGCCTCGGTATTCCACTCGGTGTGGCACGTGCTACCCGAAGTGCCGACCGATGCCATCGACTGGGATGCACTGCTCGCCCTGCGCGGCGAGGTCGCGCGTGAACTCGAGCGTCTGCGTGAGGCTGGCGACATCGGTTCGCCTCTTGAGGCGGAGGTCGAGATTGCCGTGCCGGCGAGCGAGCAGGCTCGCTACGGGGCACTCGGCGACGACCTGCGATTCTTCTTCATTACTTCTGCGGCTCGGGTCGTCGTCGACTCCTCCGTGTCTGGGGCGACCGTGCGCGTGAAGCCGACGACCGCGCCGAAATGCGTACGCTGCTGGCACCGCCGGGGCGATGTCGGCCAACATGCCGAGCATCCTGAACTTTGTGGCCGCTGCGTCGTCAATGTCGCAGGGTCCGGAGAGGAGCGTCGTTACGCATGAGTGGATCGTCTCTGCGCGAGGTACTGGCCGCAGTTCATTGGCGAGAGAGCGGCTGGCGCTGGCTGTGGCTCTCGGTGCTGTTTGTCGTCGCCGACCAGTGGAGCAAAGCCTGGATCGAAACCCATTACGAGCTCGGCGAGTTCACACCCGTATTTTTTTGGCTCGACATTACGCGCTTGCACAACCCCGGTGCGGCGTTCAGCTTTCTCGCCGATGCGGGCGGCTGGCAGAGGTGGTTCTTCAGCATTCTCGCGGTGGTCGTGAGCGGGGCGTTAGTCGTTTGGCTGCGCACGCTGCATGCCGGCCGTGATCGCGTGCTCGCGCTCGCGCTCGCGCTGGTGCTCTCGGGGGCTATCGGTAACGTCATCGATCGGTTCGAGCACGGGTTCGTGATCGACTTCATCCACGTGCACTGGCAGCAGGCATACTTTCCGGCGTTCAACATCGCCGATGCGGCCATCACCGTAGGGGCCATCTTCCTCATTTACGACGCCTTTGCCGACTGGAGGCGTAGCCGATGAATATTCTGCTCGCGAATCCGCGCGGCTTTTGTGCCGGCGTCGATCGCGCAATCGATATCGTCGAGCGTGCGATCGCGCTTTTCGGCGCGCCCATCCACGTGCGACATGAAGTCGTCCACAACCGACATGTCGTCGAGCGTCTGCGTTCGATGGGTGCGGTATTCGTCGAAGAGCTCGATGAAGTTCCCGATGGCGCCACGGTCATTTTCTCGGCTCACGGTGTTTCCAAGGCCGTCGAGGACGAGGCCAGTCGACGCGGGCTCGCGGTGTTCGATGCCACCTGTCCGCTCGTGACCAAGGTGCACATGGAGGTTCGTCGTTATTCGCGCGAGGCCCGTGAGGTCATTCTGATCGGTCACGATGGGCATCCAGAGGTCGAGGGGACGCTCGGGCGTTTCGACACGTCGTTCGGCGGCAAGATCCACCTCGTCGAGTCGGTCGAAGATGCGGCTTCACTCAACGTACAAAACCCTTCGAACCTCGCTTTCGTCACACAGACTACGCTGTCTGTCGATGACACCGCCGAGATCGTCGAGACGTTGCGCAAACGCTTTCCAGAGCTCGCGAGTCCGCGCAAGGAAGACATCTGTTACGCCACGCAGAACCGTCAGGATGCCGTCAAAGATTTACTTCGCGAGTGCGACATCCTCATCGTCGTAGGTTCGGTCGCAAGCTCCAACTCCAATCGTCTCGTCGAGCTCGGTCAACGCGCGGGCATTCCGGCGTTCCTCGTCGACGGAGCGGCCGATCTGCGTCGCGAGTGGTTCGAGGGCAAGCGTAGCGTGGGGCTCTCAGCCGGGGCGTCCGCGCCCGAAGTTCTGGTACGAGAAGTCATCGATCAGTTGCGGGAGTGGGGTGCAGAGGCCCCGCGTGAGCTCGTCGGTCGCGAAGAGAACGTGGTCTTCGGGCTGCCCCGAGAATTGCGCGTGCCCATGCCTCCCGTGTCCGGCGGACGTACCACGCAAATCTGACCGTCCGCCGGATCGTCTCCAGGCGGCGCGAGGCCGGCGTATGGGTCTCCAAGGCCTCGGCCTAAGCAAACCAGTGTCCGTGCCGCAGAAGGCCCGGTGAGACCGCTGGCGGCCCTGATCGGCCTTTTGCCTCGGTAAAACCGTGTCGGGCCGCTGTCCGCATCCCCGGAGCGCCTGGAATACGCCGGGTTCGAACTTTTCATCCGCTTGCGGCGCGTTTAAGATTCGCCGCCCCGGCCAGGACCGGGCTTGGACGCCGGAATAGCTCAGTTGGTAGAGCGGCGCATTCGTAATGCGTAGGTCGTAGGTTCGAATCCTATTTCCGGCACCATTCTTTCCTTCGAAGGCCTTAAGCCCGCAGCGCTCGATCGAGATCTTCTTTGAGATCGTCGACGTGCTCGATCCCTATCGACAACCGAACCATGTCTTCCGAGACACCCGCCTTGGCGAGTTCCTCCGGAGACAGTTGGCGATGTGTGGTCGAGGCGGGATGAGTGGCGAGTGAACGCACGTCGCCGATATTGACGAGCCGCACGACCAACTTGAGCGCATCGAGAAAATTCTCTCCTGCCTTGCGACCGCCCTTTACGCCGAAGGTCAAAATACCCGAAGCACGACCCTTGAGATATTTTTGGGCAAGATCGTGATCTGCGTGGCCCGGCAGTCCTGCGTAGTTCACCCACGAAACGGCCGGATGACTCTGCAGAAATTGCGCAATGCTGAGCGCGTTTTCGCAGATTCGGTCCATACGGACGGCGAGCGTCTCGATCCCCTGCAAAATCAAAAAAGAATTGAAGGGCGACAGCGCAGCTCCCATGTTGCGAAGTGGAACGACACGGGCGCGCGCGATGTAGGCCGCCGGACCGAGCGCCTCGGTGTAGACGACTCCGTGGTAGGAGACATCCGGTTCGTTCAGTCGTTTGAACTTGCTCTTGTGCTCGGCCCAGGGGAACTTACCGGAGTCGACGATGGCGCCACCGATGCTATTGCCGTGTCCGCCCAAATACTTGGTGAGCGAGTGCACGACGATGTCAGCGCCGTGATCGAACGGACGGCACAGGTAGGGCGAGGGAACGGTGTTGTCGACGATGAGCGGCACGCCATGCGAGTGGGCGATGGCTGCGAGCGCACCAAAGTCTGTGACGTTGCCGAGCGGGTTGCCGATCGATTCGCAGTACACCGCTTTGGTGCGTTCATCGATCAACGGGGCGAAATCGCCTGGACGCCGCGGATCGGCGAAGCGGACTTCGATGCCGAATTGCGGCAGGGTATGCGCGAAGAGATTGTAGGTGCCCCCATACAGTGTGCTCGAACTCACGATGTTGTCGCCGTGCTCGGCAATGGTCATGAGCGCATAGGTGACTGCAGCGCTGCCTGAGGCGAGCGCCAGCGCTCCGATGCCGCCCTCGAGTTCCGCAATGCGTTTCTCGAGCACATCCGTCGTTGGGTTCATGATGCGCGTGTAGATATTGCCCTGAACCTTGAGGTCGAACAGGTCGGCGCCGTGCTGAGCGCTGTCGAACGCGTAGGAGGTCGTCTGGTAGATCGGGACCGCGACCGACTTGGTGGTGGGGTCGAGGGTGTATCCGCCGTGAACGGCGATGGTTTCGGGGCGCATGATTGAGGGCCTCTAAAAAAACGGCGTCCTCATCTTAAGTCTGGCGGTTTGGAATCCGCCTTACCGTTTGCGCATGTGCAGATAACGGGTCGTTATAAGCGACGAAAGGGAATCGAGGCGTCGGCCATCGATTTATCCACGGTTTCTTGTGAGTCCGCGCGCTCGGCGAGTTGCACCTGCCGTTTCGACAGATGGGGCGCCAGCAGGTGGATGAAGTCGTACATGTACGAGCGAAGGAGTGCGCCCCGATGGAAGCCGACCCAAGTCGTGTGCGGCGGAAAAAGGTGTGACGCATCAAGCAGCTTCAAGTCGTCATCTTCTTTTTCTTTGATTGAGATGTCGGCCAGGATGCCGATGCCAAAGCCGGAGCGAATGTATTCCTTGAGGACGTCCGAGTCCCAAGCGGTCAGGGCGATGTTCGGGATCACCCCTGCATTGGCAAATTGTTCGAGCAACGAGGAAGTGCCCGAGAAGCTGAATGCATAGGTGATGATCGGATATTGGCCAAGCTGGGCGAAGCTCGGCTTCGGGGTCGTGGCGAGCGGGTGCCTCTTGGGGATGACGATGCCGCGTCGCCACCGAAACACGGGAATGCGGATGAGTTTGTCGAACAAGGCGTTGACGCCCGTCGCCACGACGAAGTCGATTCGCTCCCGCTCGATGATTTCGGCGATCTGGTCTGAGGTGCCCTGATGAAGATGAACGCGGATACCCGGGTACTTCTGACGGAAGCGGGTGAGTACATCCGGCAGTACGTATCGCGCTTGAGTGTGGGTCGTGGCAATCGATAAGGCGCCTTCTTCATCGCGCCTCATTTCGGCGGCTAGACCTCGGATGTTCGCCACTTCGCGGAGGATCACCCGGGCTCGAGCAATGACCTTGTCGCCCGCAGGGGTCGTTCTGACGAGTGCTCGCGACTTCCTGACGAAAAGCTTCAGTCCGAGTTCATCCTCGAGTAAGCGAAGTTGCTTGCTGATACCGGGTTGTGAGGTGTGCAGCAACTGCGCGGCGGCGGTCACGTTGAGACCGGCATCGGCGATGGCGACGAGGTAGCGTAATTGCTGCAACTTCATGGCGAGTCCGCTGCCGAATCCGGATTCCGAAAACGCTCGAACCAGTTGAGGATCCTTGTGTCGCGGTCTTTGCCGTTCAATATCAGCCCGTGGCTATCACCCTCGTAGACGACGAGTTCGTAGCGCTTGGCAAGTTGCTGCAGTCGAGCGGCGAACGGCAGGGTTTGCTCGACCGTCGAGACGAGCGGATCGCCGCTGCCTTGCATCAACAGGATCGGCGCGTCGAGTCGGTCGGCCCAAAGAATGGCAGAGCGCTGAGCGCGGGCCACCGACATTTCGGGCGAGGTGGGCGAGAACCGTCGATCGAACTGAGAGGTTCGAAAATCCGACGGTAATCCCACGAGCGCTACTGCATTGAATCTCGCGCCGTCGCGCAGCGCCGACAGGGTCATCATGGCGCCACGCGAATAGCCCAAAGCGTAGATGTTCTTGGCGTCAACGAAGGGGAGCTCGCGCGCGATCGTCACGAGACGCAAGACGTCACGGACGTCAGCGCCGCCGAGTTCGTCGATGCCGTCACTGCCGGTGTTGCCACGGTACTGTGATCCGATTACCGCGTAACCTGCGCGAACGAAGCGTTCGAATCCGAACTGCGTGTTGGGTCGGAGTTTCGAGTCGTCACCCGAGCCGCCGCGATTGAACACGATGACCGGAAGCTTGTCGCTGGGTTTCAGCGTAGATGGGGTCCAAAGAAATCCGCGTATTTTTAATCCATCGCTGTCGTAGACGATGCGTTCGCAGCGAACACCGGGTTGATGGCGAGCGACGTATTCCTGCTCGGTACCGAGATCGATATCCAGGTTGCGCACTTCGCGGACGCTCAAGCCCTGGCGTTTTGCAGCCGCCTGCTCGGCATCGAGCGTGGCGAGCTGGCGTTCGCGGTAGCGCTTGAATTCGCCGGATTCGACGACTTCACACGGCGTCCGTTGAAGCGTCTCGGCGAAGACGCGGGGGGTCGCGCCCGTCAGGGCTGCGATGACGATGAGTGCAGTGAGCCAGCGGGCAAGACCAGTCACAGATGATTTCCTCGGGTGATGCGCCCGCGTCTAACGAGAACAGCGGAGGCTTCTTCGGGCAACCTCGGCTGCCGAGCGCACCGCCGGGTCGTCGTTGACGAGTAAGCGCATCAAGAGCATACCTCGGCGAGTCGGAGATACCACGACTCGCGTCTCGTCATTCTGCAGCGTGGAGGTTGCAGCATTGTGACCTGGGGCGACTACCGTGAGATCTACGCGCCCGCCTGATGCGTTGCGATCGTTCACGACATAAAAATTGTCTGAGCTCGAGGCGTAAAGAGCGATAGACCAATAACGCGGGTAATCAGTTGAGAACGTTACCCGCAAGGGGCCGTCGGCGAGATCGAAGAAGCAAGTGGCGTAGAGCAGGTCGGGGCTTGGCATCACGATGCGGCGCTGAGTGTGATCGGTCGGCGGCGGAAGGGTGACGCCGTTCGTACGCGGGAGGGTCGAGTCCGCCGAACCTAAGGCGATGATGCGATCCATGATGAGTCGGGGAACGGCCCAAATCGTGAGGCCGTGCACGAGCAGGACGAGCACCGATGCGATGACGAGGTGTCTTCTCCAGTGAGAGCTCGTCGGATTCACGGGCACTCTCCGGCCCGTCGAATAGTCGGGGTGACGAGCGATTCAGGAGCGCGCTGTACCGACTCGTCGGCACCATAGAGACGCAGTGTGAGGCGCATCCCACCCTGACCCGTGGTGGGAATCCATGATCGGTCGTCTCGAGAAATCTCGGAGGCGGGGCCGATCGTGGCGCCGAATCGTCCTGACCCATCGAGCGTCACGGTCTCTCCGTTAACGCTATAGCGCTTCGCGTCGTTCGGAAAAAGAAAATGATCTGCGGCATAGGCGGTGAGACTCCACCAACGCGCAGGTGGCGGTGAACCCTCGATGCGATATCGACACTCGGCGCGCAGCAGCGCGCCGGTATCGTCATGGTCGGTGGTGTAGTACAGCGTTTCGCTTCGATCTAGCGCGAGTACGGCACCGAGGGCGATACGTGCTCGCGTATACGCATCGGCATCTCGACTGCCCGCGAGAAGATTCACGCGCCACGCTCCGGCATCGACGCCCGAGATGCCGACGCGTGTCAGCCAGAGCCAGGCACTTCCCACCCCGAGAACGACGGCCAGTAGATAAAGGCCGACGAGATACGCCATGCGCTGCGTTCGGTCGTGAGAGTTCATGGTGGCGTTCAGCCTTGGCTACGCTCCAAGACGTCACGGATGACACGCGCGACGCGCTCGGGTTGGGTGAGCGGCAACATGTGACCGCCAGACACGAGTTGGAGTGCGCAGGCGGGCACGCGCTGCGCGAAACGTTCGCCGTGAATGCGGTAATCGAGGATGGCGTCCTCTCGCCCATAAAGCATGGCGATCGGTGGCGCGTCGGGTCGATTCAGCGTCTCGTACCGAGCCTCGAGCGAGGGCAATATGGCGGGAATGGCCGAGAGGTCTTCGGACGCGCCGATGTACTGGCTCGGCCGTAGCGTGAGGAGTCCACCCCCGCGTACGCGATAGTCTCGCGGCACGGGCTCTGGTCCAAAGATTTTCGGCATCACGCGACGCCGATTCGCGATGAACCCGGGTGTGGCCAGCACATTTGCCACGAATCGTCGGGCCACTCGACCGCGAACCGCCAGGGCGATGAAAACGGCCGGGAACCGCCCGGCGTAGTGGGTGAGTGGGGCGATCAGCGCGAGACCCGCAACCCGATTCGGGTATCGAAGCGCGAGCGTGAGCGACAACGCTCCGCCCAAAGAATGTCCGACGAAGAGCGCTCTGTCGATCTTGAGTTCATCAAGCAGTGCAACGAGTGCATCAGCTTGATCGGTGAGACGTGTCGCCTTGCCGGTCACGCGGGTCGAGTAGCCCGACCCCGGGCGATCTACGGCAATGACGCGGGTGTCACGGGAGAGATCATCGACGAGCGAATATTTGAAGTGGTGCAGGTGTGCGCCGAGTCCGTGAATCATCACGATGGGTGGTTTGCCTGCGGGTGCTGTTCCCTCATCGAGATAATGTAGTCGAGCGCCCGGGACCTCTAAAAATCGACCCGAAGGTGGGATGGTGCTCTCGACTTGCCGCGCGACCCGACGCGTGAATAACGCCAAGATGATCGAGATCGCGCCGAGCGACAGCAGGATCGTAATCAGGATCACGCGCCGAGTCTCTTCAGGAGTGTCCAATAGCTCGTCGGCATCAGCCGTTCGAGCCAAGCGCCGAGTTTTGCGTCCGTCCCGACGAGAATGCGCGGGCGACGACGCTCGACACCGGCGAGAATGATCTCTGCGGCGACGGCGGGCGGTTTACGTAGGAGCCGGCGCGATTTCGCAAGTTGGTGCGCGATCGTTTCTTTGGAGAGTCTTGTTGAAAATCGAGCGCTCGTCGCAATCGAGGTGGCGATGCCGCCGGGGCACACGGCACTAACGCCAACCGTGGTGCCTTCGAGTTCATGGCGAAGCGCATCGCTGAAACCGCGAACGGCAAATTTGCTCGCCGAATAGTGGGTCTGCCCAGCGGGAGCGATGACGCCGAAAATGCTCGCCGTATTGATGATGTGCGCATCGGGTCGGGTCAGCAGCATCGGCAGGAAGGCGCGAGTCATTCGAACGACACCATGGAAATTGATCTCGAACAGCCAGTCGTAGTCGGCCTCGGTCGTGTCTAAGAAATGGCCGCCCACGGCCACGCCGGCGTTGTTGAAAAGGAGGTCGATCGTCGAGTGATCACGCGACACCCGCTCAGGAAATCCGGCGACTTGCTCGCGAGAGGCGACATCAAGCGTATGGGTCGACAGCTGTACGCCGGACGGGCGCACGAGCGCAGCAGTCTCTTCGAGATTGGCGGTATGGATATCGGCGAGCGCCAGATGACAGCCTCTTGCGGCCAGGCCCTGCGCGAGCGCGCGTCCAATGCCGCTACCGGCACCCGTGATGACCGCAGTCTTGCCTCGAAAATCGAGTTGGGAATTTTTCATGAGGATTTCAGCCGGGCGCTCGGCCGAACTTGAGAGCCGGGTCGGTGAGTCGGCTGTAACGCGTGACGCCAAGGTCACGCAAATAAGTTTGATGGACTCGCCACGGGAATCGATCGCCCTGCTTGGGTAGGCCTTCGAGGGCGCGCAGAACGTAGCCCGAGTTGAAGTCGATGAAAGGCATCTCTCCGACCGACGAATCGCGTACGGGTACGGCGTACTGGTAGCGGTGCCGATCGAGGTGTCCGAGCAGGCGGCATACATAGGCAGCGATCAGATCGGCGCGGAGTGTCCACGAGGCATTGGTGTAGCCGAAAGTCAGTACGAGATTCGGGATGCCGCTCAGCATCGCTCCTCGATACACCATCGAGTCTGCAAGGTTGACGGGCGTGCCGTCTAACGACAAACGAATCGCGCCGAGCGGCAATACTTTGAGGCCGGTTGCGGTGACGATGACATCGGCAGGCAGAGTTTCTCCCGAGCGCAATCTAATGCCTTCGGGCACGAAGCGTTCGATGGTATCGGTGACGACGCTGACCCGGCCCTTCGCGATGGCCTGAAAAAGATCGCCATCGGGTGCGGCGCAGACGCGTTGGTCCCATGGGTTGTAGTCGGGCTTGAAGTGACGAGCGACGTGGTAGCCTTTGGGTAAGTCCGCCGCGGCGAGTTCGACGAGGCGTTGCCCGAACCAGCGCGGATGCTTGCGCGCCAAGCGATAAAAGAACGAGGTCAGCAGAATGTGCTTCCAGCGTACGATCGGATAGACGAACGCTGCCGGGAGGAATGTCGAGAGCACCCGTGCCCAAGGGTCTTCGCCGGGTTGGTTGACCACGTATGACGGGGTGCGCTGAAGCTGAGTGACGTGCGCCGCTTTCTCTGCCAGCGCGGGCACGAGTGTGATGGCCGTAGCGCCGCTACCGATGACCACGATACGACGACCCGTGTAATCAAAGTTTTCGGGCCAGAACTGAGGGTGAACGATCTGACCGCGGAAATCCGCCTCACCTTCGAAGTGCGGTTGATAGGCTTCGGTGTAGCTGTAGTAGCCCGTGCAGAGGTGTATGAACCGCGTTCGTAGCGAGTGAGCGTTGCCGTCGCGGTCGCGTACCGAAACGGTCCACTCGCAACGCGCATTCGACCAGTCGGCCGACTCTACGCGCTGACCATAACGAATGAGCGAGGCGACGCCGCTCTCCGTGGCCATCTCGCGCAGGTAGTTGAGGATCGCGGGCCCATCGACGATCGATTTCGGTTTACGCCACGGTTTGGCCTTGTAGCCGAGCGTATACATGTCGGAGTCGGAGCGAATGCCGGGGTAGCGGAAGAGGTCCCAGGTCCCGCCAAGACGGTCTCTCGACTCCAGGATCGCGACGGTCTTGCCCGGAAACTGACGGCGAATTTCGGCGGCCGCGCCAATACCGGAGAGGCCGGCTCCCACGATCAGGACGTCCAGAACTTCAGTAGACATCGTCACTCCATCGCCACGAACCGCGCCGCTGACGCCGGTGCGGCAGGATAACAGTATCGAACCGGCGGGTTATCATGGCGGCGGTTCGAAAGTCGTTGTGACGAGGGTGTGGCATGCGGTCGATGCTATTCGTTCCCGGGGACCGACCCGAGCGTTTCGAGAAAGCCGAGGCGAGTGGGGCAGATGCCGTCATTCTCGACCTCGAAGACGCCGTCGCCGCACCGCAACGGCCGAAGGCCCGCGAGGCCATCGCAACGCACTTGCGTCGATCGTCGCGGCCTGTGCCGCTTTGGGTGCGCATCAACCCCGTCGACTCCACCGACGCTTTGGTCGATCTTTCGGCCATCGTGTCGGCCAAGCCTGACGGAATTCTTTTGCCAAAGGCCCGCGAGGGGCGCGATGTCTCGCGCGTTGATCATTGGCTCGAGGCTTTGGAGTCTGCTCACGGTCTCGAAGTAGGGCGCATCAAGCTCATTCCGATGATCACCGAGACCGCCGGAGCGATGCTGCAGCTCGCCTCGTTCGTGCCTGCGCCTGCTCGGGTCATCGGGATGACCTGGGGCGCCGAAGATCTCGCCACCGATCTCGGTGCGGCCGCGAGTCGTGACGAGACGGGTCGCTACGACATGCCATACCAAATGGCGAGTGCGGGTTGCCTCTTTACAGCCGCCGCAGCGGGCGTCAGCGCGATCGATACCGTCGATACCGAGATCAAAGATATCGTCGCGGTCGAGCAGCGCGCTCGCGGCTCACGCCGAAGTGGCTACACGGCGAAGCTTGCCATTCATCCTGCGCAGATCGCGGCGTTGCACGCAGCGTTCACGCCGAGCGCCGACGAAGTCGCGCATGCGGAGGCGGTGCTGGCCGCATTTTCTAAATCTCCCGGTGCCGGTGCACTTCGGGTCGATGGCAAACTCGTCGATCGTCCGCATGTCTTGCAGGCCGAGCGAGTGCTGGCGGCTGCGCGCCGCCGATGAGCCCCGAGCGCGGCGGTTTCCGCGGCAATAAACAGTTTTTGCCGTCGAAGCCATGCGCTGTCTGCGGTCGTCCGATGACCTGGCGGAAGTCCTGGGCCAAAAACTGGGACAGCGTGAAGTACTGTTCCGAGCGCTGTCGTCGTGACGGTAAGCCGAGTCTCGTCAAAAAATGAATACGGTCATCGTCTGGTTTCGTAACGACTTGCGTTTGCACGACAACCGCGCGCTCAGACGCGCAGCGGAGCAGAGTGATCGGCTGCTGTGTGTGTATGTTCATGACCCGCGACACGATATGCCGACGCGTTGGGGGTTTCCTCGCATAGATCGGCATCGCCGCGTTTTCTTGGCCGATACCCTGCGCGATCTCGACGCGTCTCTTGCTAAGCGCGGTCAGCGGCTCTGGGTGTTGCACGCCCAAGCGGGAGAGGGGCTGCCCCAGCTCGCCAAGTCGGTGAATGCGACACGTATCGTGTGCGAGCACATCGCAGCGCCTGAAGAAGAGCGTGATGTTGCGGAGATTCGGGCGGCGGGTGTCGAAATCGAAACGGTTTGGCAATCGAGTTTGCTCGATCCCGACGATCTTCCATTCGACATCTCGGCACTCCCTCAGGTCTTCACGACTTTCCGGAAATGCATCGAGGCCGAAGGCGTGCAGCCGCGCTCACCCGAGGTGGCGCCTGCAGAATTACCGGCTGCTGTTTCGTCGTTGCCGCTTACCTCCTTGAGAGAGTCGTCGGCGATCGATCAGATATTCGGTTCTTGCGTCGCAGCCGATGACGACCGTTCGTCGTTTCCGTATGCGCATCGTGATTTTCGAGGTGGTGAGTCCGCAGCGCTCGCGTACGTAAAACGTTATTTTGACGGCGCTCTGCCGCAGCGATACAAGCAGACTCGCAATGGGCTCACGGGTGTCGACTATTCCACCAAGTTCTCGCCTTGGCTCGCAACCGGAGCGATCTCGCCGCGCACCTTGTACGCCGTCTTGAAGTCCCACGAGTCGATGCAAGGTGCGAACGAGAGCACCTACTGGATTTGGTTCGAACTCTTGTGGCGCGATTACTTCAGATTTCTCCATCTGCAGCACGGCGCGCGTCTCTATCGCGCGGAAGGTCTCACTCGACAGCCGCGACCCTCGCATGATGCGGGTCGTTTCGAGGCCTGGCGTACTGGCCGTAGCGGCGAGCCCCTCAACGACGCTGGCATGCGAGAGCTCTCGGCGACGGGATACCTCTCCAATCGTCTTAGGCAAAACGTCGCCAGTTGGCTCATCAATGATTTGAGCTGCGATTATCGCGCTGGGGCGGCATGGTTCGAGTCGCAGCTCGTCGATTACGATCCGTACAGCAATCAGGGCAACTGGCTATATCTCGCGGGCCGTGGAACCGATCCGCGAGAAGGGCGGCGTTTCGACCCCGAGCGACAGGCCCGAATGTATGACCCCGACGGTGCCTATCGGCTCTTGTGGAATCGGGGAGACTGAGTAATCCTCGCGGCCCTCAGGAGGCCTACGATGTCTGCTCCCAAACCTGAACTGATCATTCGCTCACCGATTGATGGGCGCGAGCTCGGTCGTGCACCGATCACGCCACTCGAAGAGATTACTTCGGTCATCGGCCGGTCAAAGGCGGCCTTCGAGGCCTGGCGCGTCGTTCCGGCTCCGAGACGAGGCGAGTTCATCCGTTTGCTCGGTGAAGAACTGCGCCGTGACAAAGATTCCCTCGCCGCACTCGTGACTGCCGAGATGGGCAAGATCGCGTCAGAAGGTCTTGGCGAAGTTCAAGAGATGATCGACATCTGCGATTTCGCCGTCGGACTCTCTCGTCAGCTTTACGGCCTCACCATTGCATCGGAGCGTCCGGGCCATCGGATGATGGAGACTTGGCACCCGATGGGGCCTTGCGCCGTGATTTCTGCGTTCAACTTTCCCGTGGCCGTGTGGTGTTGGAACGCAGCGCTCGCGCTGGTCTGCGGCGATCCGGTCATCTGGAAGCCCTCCGAAAAAACACCGCTTACGGCGCTCGCCACGATGCGTATCGTCGAGCGCGCGCTCAAGCGTTTCGGTAGCGATGCGCCGGAAGGTCTCGTGCAATGTGTCATCGGCGGAGCGGCGATAGGCGAGGCGCTGGTCGATTCCCGCGACGTGCCGATCGTCTCGGCGACGGGCTCGACGCGTATGGGTCGCATCGTCGGTCCCCGCGTCGCATCGCGATTTGGCCGAAGCATCCTAGAGCTCGGCGGTAACAGCGCCATGATCGTGAGCCCAACGGCCGATCTCGATCTTGCGGTACGTGCCATTGTGTTCTCGGCCCTGGGAACCTCTGGGCAACGCTGTACGACCCTGCGACGACTCATCGTTCATCACAGTCGCCGCGCCGAGCTGCTCGAGAGACTCAAAAAAGCCTACAGCAGTCTGGCGATCGGTGATCCTCGCGAGGCTGGCGTGCTCGTTGGTCCGCTGATCGATGCCGACGCCGTTTCGCGCATGCAGCAGGTCATCGATACGGCGCGCGCCGAGGGCGGCGTGGTGTTCGGCGGTGGACGTCGCAGCCAGGGCGTACCCGTTGGTGGTCACTACGTCGAGCCCGCCATCATCGAGATGCCCAAGCAAACCGCGACGGTCCGTGAAGAGACCTTTGCACCGATTCTTTATGTGCTCGGGTACGACACGCTTTCTCAAGCGATCGTCATGCAAAACGATGTGCCGCAGGGCTTGTCGTCGTGCATCTTCACGCGTGACTTGCGCGAGGCTGAGACCTTCCTTTCGGCGGCGGGCTCCGATTGCGGGATCGCCAACGTCAACATCGGTCCTTCAGGAGCAGAGATCGGCGGCGCATTCGGCGGTGAGAAAGAAACAGGTGGTGGACGCGAAAGCGGCTCCGACGCTTGGCGGGGCTACATGCGTCGCCAGACGGCGACGGTCAACTATTCAGACAAACTCCCGCTCGCTCAGGGCGTCAGCTTCGAGATCTGAACCATGAGATTCGAAAAAATCGCAGTACTGGGTCTCGGCAAGGTCGGACATCTCGCAGCCGAGTTGTTGCATGGCGCGGGTTTCAAGGTCACGGCGATCGATGCGCGCCCGATCGCGGGCAAAGAATTCGTGGTTCAGAGTGTCGATGTGGCCGACCCGTCGGCACTGCGTCGTGCGTTGACGGGTCAAGAGGCGGTGTTGTCGTGTCTGCCCTATGCTCTTAACAAGGGCGTGTCTTCCATTGCGCACGAACTCGGTATCCATTATTTCGATCTCACGGAAGACGTGCCGACCACGAACCATATCCGCGAGCTCGCGGCGACGAGTCGAGGTCTGATGGCGCCTCAATGCGGTCTCGCGCCAGGTTTCATCGGCATCGTCGGTACGAACCTTGCCGCGGGCTTCGAGCGGGTACGTTCGATCCGGCTTCGGGTCGGTGCGTTACCCCAAAACCCGACCGGATTACTCGGCTACGCCTTCAACTGGTCACCCGAGGGTGTCGTCAACGAATACCTCAATGATTGCGAGGTCATCGAAGAGGGCGTTCGAAAGATGGTCTCGGCGATGGAGTGGATCGAGACCGTTTACATCGATGGCGTTCAACTCGAGGCATTCACCACGTCGGGCGGTCTCGGCACCATGTGCGAGACATTCGCGGGACGCGTCGAAAATCTCGACTACAAAACCATGCGTTACCCCGGGCATGTGCAGCTCATGAACTTCTTTTTCCATGAGCTGCTCATGCGTGAAAAGCGCGAGCTCGCGGGGCAGATACTTGCCAACGCAAAACCACCGGTCGATGCCGATGTCGTCTATGTGCATGCCTCGGCCGAGGGGTGGGGCGAGGGACGTCTGCAGCGCAAGGAATTCGTGCGCAGCTATTACCCGATCGAAATCGCCGGCCGCCCTCGTACGGCCATTGCGTGGACGACTTCGGCGTCTGTCGTGGCCGTCATCGAGATGGTTCGCAACGGCAGTTTGCCGGAGCGGGGGTTCCTCAAGCAGGAGGATATTTCGCTCGACGCGTTCCTGGCGACCCGAACCGGAAGCCTCTACAAGTCCGAGCGGTCTCGATAATTTAATAAGCAAGGCTTTCTATCAGCCTGGCTTCGTATAGACTGCGGGGATGTCCAAGGACAATCCCCGCGAACATCTCGCGTTCCTGATCCACGACGTGGCCAAGCGGCTGCGGCTCGAGTTCGGTCGACGCGTGGCTCGTTTCGATCTCACCCCCGCGCAGGCTCGGTGCCTCGCTTTCCTTTCGTTTCGTCCTGGCGCGAGTCTCAAAGCGCTGGCAGCTGCTTTGGAAGTCCAATCGATGTCCGTATTGCGGGTCGTCGACGAGCTTGAGGAGCGCAAGCTTCTCAGACGTGAGGTCGATTCCGACGATCGGCGTGCGCTCAAGCTTTTCTTGACGAAGCCCGGTGAGAACAAGGTCGAGCGTATTTGGAGCGTTCTCGACGACATCACCCGCGAAGCCTGTGAGGGGATGACTGCTGCAGAGCGTCGAGAGCTCTCCAGTTCTCTGATGCGGCTATCGGTGGGTATGCAAAGTTTTGGTGAGGATACGCGACGATGAGCGAGACGCTGAACGACAAGCCAACCGGCCGGAGAATGCGAGCGGTGCTGCTCTGGGGTGTTCCGATCATCGCGGTGATCATCGCTGCGCTGGTCTGGGCGACCGGTGGACGATACGTCGAAACCGACAATGCGTACGTCAAGGCCGATCTCGTGCCGATCCACCCGGAGATCGAGGCTCAGGTTACCGAGGTGCTCGCTTCCGAAAATTCTCGTGTGGAGCGCGGGCAGGTCATCGTCAGGCTCGATCCGGAAAGTGCAGAGATCGATGTTCGGCGAGCCTCGGCGCGGCTCGAGGCGGTACGCGAAGAGCTGATCGCCGCCCGTCGTCAGCTCGACCAGCGGCGTGACGAGCGAGCGTTGGCAGACGAACAACTTCGTTACACGACTCGCGAGTTGGCTCGACAGCGCGAGTTGGTGGCGGCGCGCATGGTGCCCGCCGAGCGCTTCGATGCTGCGGAGCATCAGGCGTTGCAGGCGAAGGGCCGGCTACAGGTCATCGATCAAGGTATTGCCGAACTTCGCGTTCGCCTCGGACCGGCCCTCGATGGGCAGCTCGACGCTCATCCTCACGTCGTCGAAGCGAAAGCCGATCTCGATGCGGCGTCTCTTCGTCTGGCTCGCGCAACCGTCATCGCGCCCGAGGCAGGACGGGTAGTCAAGCTGCCCAAGCGAGGTGTGATGGCGCGTCGCGGGACGAGTCTTTTCACGCTGGTGCGTTCAGACGATCTTTGGGTGGAAGCCAACTTCAAGGAAACCCAGCTCGACCTGCTTCGCAGCGGGCAGTCGGTCGCAATTACCGTCGACAGTTATCCGGGCGTCGAATGGCGAGGGCACGTGGAGACCATTTCCCCGGCGAGTGGTGCGGAGTTCGCGGTGCTGCCCCCGCAAAACGCCTCCGGTAACTGGGTGAAGGTGGTCCAGCGCGTTCCGGTGCGTATCGCCATCGACTCCGGACCTTCTAACCTGCCGTTACGGGCAGGCACCAGTGCCGTCGTCGTAGTCGACCCGCAGTCCGGCAACCGCGTCACTCGACTGCTCAGTCGTCGCTGAGAGGGCGGTGACTCCGAATCGTACGCTGCTGTCGCTGAGCACCGTGCTGGCGGTGCTGCTTTATGCCATCGACACCACGGTGGCCAACGTGGCGCTCCCGGTGATTCAGGGGAGCTTATCCGCGACACGCGAGCAGGTGGCGTGGGTGCTCACGGCGTACCTGATCGCGAGTGCCATCGCACTGCCTGCGCTCGGTGCAGTCGAGGCACGTCTCGGCTTGCGGCGAAGTTTCATTCTCTCCGTCGCCGGCTTCGGAGTGTCATCGGTGCTTTGCGGTCTTGCGCCCAACATCGAGACCCTGGTCGTCGCGCGATTTCTCCAGGGGCTTTGCGGTGCAGCGATTTTGCCGCTCAGTCAGACCGCCATGCAGGGCGTATACCCGGCTAACCAGCTCTCCAAGGTTTTCGCGCTGTTCGGAATGGGTGTGATGGTAGGTCCGGTGATCGGGCCCTGGCTCGGGGGCTGGTTGACCGACAATTTTGGCTGGCGTGCCGTTTTCTACATCAACATACCAGTCGTCATGCTGTCATTGATGGGGATGTTCGCGACGTTACGTGGCGCGCCGAGAGAGTCTCCGCGAAAATTCGATCGCTTGGGTTACTTGCTGCTCGTCGCCTGCGTGCTGATGCTGCAATTGGCGATCGATCGAGGGCAGCAACTCGATTGGTTCGATTCACCTGAGATCGTCCTCGAGGTGGGTGTCGGTCTGATCGCGGGCTATATGTTTATCGTCCACTCGGCGTCGACCGAGAGACCGCTTTTCGCAGGCGGATTGAGGCGCGATCGTAATCTGGTGCTCGGCGTCGCGATGTCCGTTTTGGTTGGTTGGCCGTTCATGGGGTCGATGGTGTTGCTGCCGCAGTTCCTTCAGGAAGTGCAGGGATACTCGGTGGCGAGTGCAGGAGTGCTGATGGCGCCTCGCGGTATCGGCCTCATCCTTTCGATGCTCGTCTTGAGTCGGGTGGGGCCTTCCATCGATTTACGGGCGGCTTTCGCCCTCGGGTGCGTGATGAACGCCATCGGCCTGATAGCGTTCGCTTGGCTGCCTGCCGACGTGCCTGCCGACGTGCTGACAGGATGGTTGTTGTTGCAAGGCATGGGTCTCGGACTGATCTTCGTGCCGCTCAACACGCTGACATTCATTACGTTGCCAGCCGAGTATCGAACCGAGGGTGCAGCGCTGATGGTGCTCGCGCGAAATCTCGGCAGCAGCATCGGCGTCGCCATGCTCGTTCGCGGAATCTCGACCGACGCTGGTGCAAACTTCGATCGTCTGCGCGAGATCGCGCACGTGCCCGCTGCCGACGATTTAAGTTCCTTCGCCTGGATCTTGCAGATGGCCCACCGAGAGGCGCTCGTGATCGCGTACTCCAATCAGTATGTGCTGCTCGCGTTGATGCCCGCGATTTTGCTGCCCGCCGTCTGGCTGATGCGGCGAAACGTGACTACCGGAACGTTATCAAGCCCTTCGGATCGGCCTGCGCCTCGAGATGAGGTACTGCATTGAAGACCTCGAGGCTGCAGCGAGAGCCGTCGAAGCGAATGCGTGTAATCGAAGAATTGAACACCGCCCAGGACAGCCGTAATGAGGCGTCGTCCTCGAGCCCAAGGATGTGACCCACGGCGGCGCCGATCGCGCCGGCCGACGTACAAATCGCCACATCTTTCGAGCGACCCGCCTCGCGCATGATTTGTTCGAGGCCGTTTGCCACGCGTGATCGAAACTCGTGCCAGCGCTCGATGCCTGGTCGGTCGAGTGTGCCGGCGACCCATTGACGACCGACCTCTTCGAGACGACGTTGAAAGGCCCTCGCATCGGGCGGCCCTGACCCCCGTAACGCACTCAATGGCACGCCCGTGAGCTCGGCATGAACTTTGAAGAGGGCGTGGGCGTCGTATTCGTCGAAAGCAGAGTGGTCTTTGACGTCGTCGATCGATGGCGAGGCGAGGATCGCGGCGGTGGCCCGCTGCCTTTTTAGTCTACCGCTGTAGATCAAATCGAGTTGTTGTCCAGTGCGAGCGTAATGGTCTCGTAGATGGCGGACCTGTTGCTCTCCGAGGCTCGATAGGCGGTCGTAGTCGTCGGCGCCGAAAGAGGCTTGTCCGTGCCGGATGAGATGAAGGGTGCTCACGAGGGGCTTTTCTGGGCCATGGCTACCGTTTGCATTGAGCGGTGATTGTACGCCGCGTAACATCGCCTCCGCATGTCTCGCACCGAAGAATCCGCGCCTCGACCCTCATGGTGGGTGCGGGCGCTCGCCGCCTTGCCCCTCGGCATGCTTCACGGGCTCTCGCGGGTGTTCGCGTTTTTGGCGTGGTACGTCTTCCCGTATAAGCCTGCGGTGATCCGTAACAGTCTCGCCAAGGCATTTCCCGACAAGTCGCTGACGGACATCGAGGCGATCCGTCACGAGTTCTATCGTAGTTACGGCGACGTGATGGTCGAGATCGTCAAATCTGCCTCGATGGACGAGCGCGAGTTCGACGATCGAATGCGCTTCACCAACTTCGACATCGTCAGAGAAAAAATCGCTTCCGGCACGCCGGCCGTGCTGCTGGCAGGGCATCAGTGCAATTGGGAGTGGTTGTTGCTCGGGATGTCGAAGCGTCTTGGGTTTCCGGTGGATACCGCGTACAAGCCGCTCAAGAATGCCTGGGCTGATCGAGAGATGTTGGCGCTGCGTCGTCGTTTTGGTGCACGGATGGTGCCGGCCGACCGCGTGATGCGCGACATCATCGCGCGTCGAAGTGTGCCACGTCTCATTGCATTAGCCGCCGATCAAGAGCCCGTTGCGAGCGATCGCCGCCATTGGACGACCTTCCTCAATCGCGATACCGCCTTCTTCATGGGAGGCGACGTGATCGCCAGCAGTCTCGACTACCCCGTGTTTTTTGCAACGATCCGCCGTACCGGCCGTGGTCGTTACGAGGCGAGCTTCGAGTTGATGCGCGAAAAAAATGAAGCCTTGGCGCCAGGCGAGCTCACTGAGCGTTTTGCCCGGCGGGTCGAGCAGCAGATACACGAAAGTCCTGCGGATTGGCCGTGGTCCCACAAGCGCTGGCGGCTCAAGCGAACTTGAACGAGAATCGCCTCATGGATATTTCGGTAGTGATTCCCGTCTGCAACGAGGTCGACAATGTCGGGCCGCTCGCTCGCGAAATCGTGGCAGCGCTCCGCGATCGCGAGTTCGAAATCATCTTCGTCGATGACGGCAGTACCGATGGCACCGCCGCCGCGGTAAGGGCTTTGCGCCACGATATTCCGCAGGTGCGTCTGCTCAGTCATTCGTTCCGTAGCGGTCAAAGTGCTGCTGTCTGCTCGGGCGTTCGCCATGCTCGAGCCGAGTGGATCGCGACGCTAGATGGCGACGGTCAGAACGATCCGGCCGATATTCCCAAACTCTACGAGGCTCGGCATTCGGCGGAGCTCGTGATGGGTAACCGTACTCAGCGTCGCGATACTTGGCTGCGTCACGCCCAGTCTCGAGTCGCCAATGGAGTGCGAGGTCGACTGCTGGGCGACGGCACGCCCGATACAGGTTGTGGCATCAAAGTGATGCGTCGCGAAGTCTTCATGGATCTTCCCCGATTCGATCACATGCATCGTTTTCTGCCGGCGCTTTTTCTGCGTGCTGGCACTCGGGTCGTTTCCGTACCGGTATCCCATCGGCCGCGCGAGCGAGGAGCCTCGAAATATGGACTCTTCGATCGGCTCTGGGTGGGCATCGTCGATATTTTTGGTGTGATGTGGCTGCGCCGAAGAGCGAAGCCCGGACTTCGGGTGACCGAGGACTAGCGATTACTTTCGAGGATAGACATGCAAAGCTCCGAAACCCTGGTCTGGATTATCATCGGCTTCATCGGTCAAGCGTTGTTTTCGATGCGATTCATCTTGCAATGGATCGCCAGTGAACGCCTCAAGCGCAGCATTATCCCGAAGGCCTTCTGGTACTTCAGCCTTGCAGGTGGTGTCACGTTGCTCGCCTACGCAATCCACAAGGAAGACCCTGTGTTCATCGCGGGGCAGGGGTTGGGTCTCGTGGTCTACATTCGTAATCTTTACTTGATTCGCTCGGGTCGCCAACGGGCTGACGCGTGACCCGATTCGATCGCGATACGCTCGCCGATCTCGCTTGGATCGGTGCGTGGTTCGCACTGCTGATCCTCGCGGGCTACGGCCTTCGAGATCCCTGGCCTGCAGACGAACCGCGATTCGCGGGGGTTGCGCTCGATATGGTGCGCAGCGGCGACTGGCTCATTCCTCATGCCGGTGGTGACCTTTACCAAGACAAGCCGCCGCTACATTTCTGGTTGATGGGCGTCGGCTTCCTGCTCACCGATTCTTTGAGGCTGGGGTTCCTGTTGCCCTCGATGCTCGCCTCGCTCGGCACTCTGTTACTGGTCTACGACCTCGTGCGCCGTCTGCATGGTCGCGAGGCGGGACGGCTTGCTGCGGTGACCTTGGTGTCTTGCATCCATTTCGTGATGACGACTCGAGGCGCGCAAATCGATGCCACACTGATTTTTTTCTGTACGTTGGCGCTTTGGGGTTTGATGCGCCACCTGCTGCAGGGGGCACCGATCTGGGTGGCGATGTTTGGTGCATTCGGCGCTGGGCTGGGTGTGATCGACAAAGCGGTCGGCGTTCTCGCACTCGTTCTGCTTCCGCTTGCCGCTTGGCTTGCGGGGCGAATGGGTTTGCAAAAACTCCGCGCAAGTTCGGTGTTCGCGGTTCTTGCGGTATTCGTCGCAACGATATTGATGTGGTTGGTCCCGATGCTCTGGCATGTCGCGAGCGAAGGCACTCCAGAGTTGGCGGCGTATCGCGACGAGATCCTGTTCCAGCAGACCGTGACGCGTTATACCCAGGCCTGGCATCACATCAGGCCTTGGTACTACTACCTCGTCGAAGTGATTCCCGTCTTGTGGCTGCCGCTCAGCGCGCTGCTCGTTTGGCTCGTGCCTCGCTGGCGCAACGACTGGCGCGAGGGTCGGGCTGCAGTCTGGTTGCCGTTGCTGTGGGCGATTTTCGTGGTGACGTTCTTCAGCCTCAGTACCGGCAAGAGGGGCGTGTACGTGCTGCCTGCCTTGCCGGCCCTAGCGATAGCCGCAGCGCCGCATCTTCCGGCCTTGTTCGCAAGTCGCGGGGTGCAGCGATTGTCCTGCGTGTTGGCGTTGTTGCTCGTCGTTCCGGGTGCGGTGCTCGCAGTCGGCTCATGGCTCGCCGTACCTCGAGTCGTCGACTTGCTCGCCGATTCTGAGTTGCGCTCACTCACGCCGATTTATGCATTTGCCATCTTGGCGGGCGTGGCTTGGCTGCTCGCCGTCAGGCTCAAACCTATTCTGGCGTGGCCATTGGTGCTCGCCTGCCTCACGCTCACGTGGGGGTTCGGAGTGGCGCCGCAAATCAACGGCGAGCGCTCCGCCTCCGACTTCATCCGTCAGGTTACTGCTGCAGTTCCCGAAGATCGTGAACTCGGATTGCTCGCTTACAAGGAGCAATTCCTGCTGTATCTCGATCGCGACACCGTCAACTTCGGGCATGCGCGCTGGCGTGAAGGCGATGCAGAGGCTTTTGATGCGGCACGATGGCTCTCGGGCAGCGAGCAGCGAGTGCTGCTCGTGCCGGAGCATTTCATAGAAAGATGTTTTAGTCAGAGCCCGAGGCGATTTGCCGGCGAGAGCAGCGATGACCGCTGGTATCTCGTCTCCGGTCAGCCGTCACGGGAGTGCGTGGAGCGCGGTAACCCGAAAAAGGTCATCCGCTACCCCACGCCCAAGCCGTTGTGACTTAAAACGGCAGACCGTGAGCCGACCCGCCCATGCAAAGCAGCATCGGGAAGGACAGCAAGAAGTTCACACGAGAGGTTAGGGTAGCCGTACGGCGGGCCTTCGCTTTCTCTTCGTCGGTCGCCGGAACCACCCCGATGACCTTTTTCTGGTTCGGCCAGATCAGCGCCCAAACGTTGAACAGCATGATGGTGCCGAGCCACACGCCGATGCCGATCACAACGCTGCCTTCTTGAAGCGTGAAGGCATCCATGAAGCGACCACCGAGCAACCAAGCGCCCGTCAACCACGTGGCGAGTGCCATCCAGCGGAACCAGAGCAGTGCGCGCGGGGCGACGTACTTAACGATGCCTGCGCCGCCCGGACCACCTTGGTCGGCATTGGCCGCCGCAAGCGCCGGGATTTGCGCGACGTTGAAGTAGTAGAGCAGGCCGATCCAGAAAATTCCGGTGACGATGTGCAGCCAGCGACCGAGTCCGAGGTTGTTGAACTCGCCGCCTGGCGTTCCGGGCAGCGCCATCACGATGATGGCGAAGAGCACGCCGAGTGTGACGGTTGCGCCGACACTGTCGAGTGGGTTTTTCATTGGTATTGAAGCTCCAACAGGTGAAGGATCGAACGGGTTTGAAGAATAGGGGACGAACCCCCATAATTCAACGCATTAGCCCTGCTCGGGCACCCCAAGGACGGGATTTATGGCGGATGCTGGCTCAGAAGCCCGGCGTGCGCGGCCGATGTCGCCGTGCATTAGTGTTTGTGCGCTCGACCTCTCGGGTCACTGCGCCGGATGTTTGCGCACTCGTGACGAGATCGCCGGTTGGATCCGCATGGCTGCCGAGCAGCAATGGGATCTGCTTCGAGAACTCGAGCAGCGACGCGGGGCGAGACAACCGCAGTACAAGATTTCAGGAGATTGATCGCGATGGATGTCACCGAAAGAATCAAGGCGCAATTGGCGACGGCTCCCGTCGTGATCTTCATGAAGGGAACCCCCGACTTTCCGCAGTGCGGGTTTTCCGCGCAGACGGTCGGTGCGCTGCGTGCGTGCGGCGCCAAGTTCCATCACGTCAATATTTTCGAAGACCCTGAGCTGCGCGAAGCGCTCAAGCGATATTCGAACTGGCCGACTTATCCGCAGCTCTACGTCAAAGGTGAGTTGATCGGCGGTTGCGATATCGCCCTCGAGATGTACCACAACGGCGAACTCAAGACCCTGCTCGGCGAGGCCGGCGCACTCGCGTGATTTTTAGGGGTTGTTCTCTTCGGCAACGGGCGAGGTGGGGCTACTGTCGCCGTTCGGTTCATCGAGCCAGCCCATCGCTCGGGCACGTTGTTCCGCTGCCAAAAAACTCGGCTGGCAGTCGTTGCACACCTTGCAAAAGATATCCGCAGTGCGCTCGGCGTCGTAGGCCGCAGCGTGAGCGGCCGAAGAATCCCACTCGAGCCCTATCGCGAGCGTGGCTTTCGCGAGCACCGTCTGACCGAGCGCAGCGCCTGCGAGTGATACCGTGTCGAAACTCGAGAACGGATGAAATGGATTGCGCTTGATTTCCGTGCGCGCCACGGCTGCGTTCAGAAAACCCAAATCGAACGACGCATTGTGGCCGACGAGAATCGCGCGTTTGCAACCGTGACGGCGCACCGCTTCGCGCACTTCCTTGAAGATTCGCGTCAACGCATCTTTTTCGTCGATGGCCGGTCGTAACGGATGAAAGGGGTCGATGCCCGTCACGGCGAGCGAGGCGGGCTCGATGTTCGAGCCTTCGAATGGTTTGACGTGAAAGGAGTGCGTCTCGCCGCGGGTCAACAAACCCTCGGGCGTGATTTCGATCAGTACCGCCGCGATTTCGAGCAAGGCATCTTTCGAGGCATTGAGCCCGCCGGTTTCGACGTCGATGACGACAGGAAGAAAGCCGCGGAATCGGCGAGCAAGACTCGGAACCGGTGTGCTCACGTGGAGGTCATCCGCCAGCGGATCTTTTCGTTGGCGCGCATGGGGACCACGACATCGCTGCCGAACGCAAAAGCGCTGGGTACCGACCACTCCTCGCGACGCAGCGTGATCGTGCCGGCGTTGCGCGGCATCTCGTAAAAATCGGGACCGAAGAGCGAGGCGAAGCCCTCGAGTTTGTCGAGAGCGCCCGCCTCCTCGAAGGCTTCTGCATAAAGCTCGAGAGCAGCGTGCGCGGAGTACATGCCTGCGCAACCGCAAGAAGATTCCTTGGCTCCGCGCGCGTGCGGGGCGCTGTCGGTACCGAGGAAGAACCTTGGGTTTCCGCCCGTTGCGGCTTCGATCAACGCCTGTCTGTCTGGCTCGGTCTTGAGCACCGGCAGGCAATAGAAGTGGGGTCGGATGCCGCCGCGGAAAATTTCGTTCCGATTGAAAAGCAGATGCTGAGGCGTGATGGTCGCCGCCACGCCCGCTCGTGCATTGGCGACGAAATCGACGGCTGCGCGAGTCGTGATGTGTTCGAACACTACTTTGAGGGTCGGGTGTCTCTCGACGAGAGGGGCGAGTACGTCGTCGATGAATTGCTGTTCGCGGTCAAAAATATCGACGTGCTCGTGGGTGACTTCGCCATGCACTTGCAGTACTACACCGAGTTCGGCCATTCGGGCGAGCACGGCATCGATATGTCGGATGTCGGTGACGCCGGCATCGGAGTGCGTGGTCGCGCCGGCTGGATACAGTTTGCATCCGGCGATGAAGCCAGCGACCTTCGCACGATCGATTTCTTCGACGGGCATCTTGTCGAAGAGGTATAGGGTCATCAAAGGTTCGAAGTCGCTCCCCGGCAGGCGGGCTGCGCGAATGCGATCGCGGTACGCGCTCGCCAGCGCCACCGTCGTGACGGGGGGCTTCAAATTGGGCATTACGATGGCGCGAGCGAACTGCTTCGCCGTATGAGGGAGCACCGACGAGAGTGCCTCGCCGTCGCGCAAGTGCACGTGCCAATCGTCGGGGCGACGCAGGGTGAGTTCCACGGTCATGGGGGCGGGGATGCTAGCACACGCTTACCGCTCCCCCGAGACGGCTCCGACAAGTTAACATACGGTTTTTCACAAGCGCGGAAAGCAGGACGGGGGTATGTCCGAAAGTCCGAGGGCCGATATTGATCCGGGCGAAACCCGGGAGTGGTTGGAGTCCATCGACTCCGTTCTCAAGGCGCATGGTCCAGAGCGCGCCCATTTTTTGCTCGAGTGTCTGATCGACTACACGCGTCGGTCGGGCGCTTACTTGCCGTTCAAGCCGAATACGGCGTACCTCAACACCATCTCGACGGGGCAGCAGCCCGAATATCCGGGTAGCCGTGAACTCGAGCGACGCATCGAGGCGTACATTCGCTGGAATGCCATGGCCATGGTCGTTCAGGCCAATCGTATTTCTTCTGAGTACGGTGGCCACATCTCGACCTACGCATCGGCCGCGACGCTCTACGAGGTGGGGTTCAATCATTTCTGGCGCGCACCGACGAGCGAACATCCTGGCGACATGGTGTTCGTTCAGGGGCATGCCTCGCCCGGCATCTATGCGCGTGCTTATCTCGAAGGTCGACTGACCGAAGATCAATTGCGTCACTTTCGTCAGGAAGTCGCCGGCGATGGCCTCTCGTCTTATCCGCACCCTTGGCTCATGCCGGACTTCTGGCAGTTCCCGACCGTGTCGATGGGGCTTGGTCCGATGCAGGCCATTTTCCAGGCACGGTTCCAGCGTTACCTCGAGCATCGTGGTCTCGTCGCGCCCTCCGATCGAAAGATCTGGGCCTTCCTCGGTGACGGCGAAATGGATGAGCCCGAGTCGATGGGCGCTCTCACCATGCCCGTGCGCGAGAAACTCGACAATCTCGTTTTCGTCATCAACTGCAATTTGCAGCGCCTCGACGGCCCGGTGCGCGGTAACGGCAAAATCATCCAGGAGCTCGAAGCGGCTTTCCTTGGCGCAGGCTGGAATGTCATCAAGGTGCTCTGGGGATCGCGTTGGGATCCGCTGCTCGCCAAAGACAACCTCGGTTTGTTGCGGCGAGTGATGGAAGAGTGTGTCGACGGCGAATACCAAAACTTCAAAGCGAAGGGTGGTGCCTACACGCGCGATAATTTCTTTGGCAAATTCCCCGAGCTGAAGGCGATGGTCGCCAACATGTCTGACGAGGAGATCTGGCGCCTCAATCGCGGGGGTCACGATCCGCGTAAAGTGTTTGCTGCCTATGCTGCGGCGATGCAGCACAAGGGTCAGCCCACGGTGATTCTCGCCAAGACCGTCAAAGGTTTCGGTATGGGTAAAGCCGGTGAGGGCCAGATGGTCAGTCACCAGCAGAAAAAACTCTCCGACGAAGATCTGCGTGAGTTTCGCGATCGGTTCAACATTCCGGTTTCGGACGATGAAATCGCCCGTCTGCCGTTCTGCAAGCCGGAAGAAGACAGCGAAGAGATGCGTTACATGCGCGCACGTCGTGTCTCGCTCGGAGGCTATTTGCCGGCTCGTCGACGCACGGCTGCGCCGCTCGTCGTGCCGCCGCTCGAGGCGTTCAAACCCCTGCTCGAGAGTAGTGAAGGTCGTGAGATCTCGACGACCATGGCCTTCGTGCGCTTGCTGACCACGCTCCTCAAAGATAAGCAAATCGGCAAGCACATCGTGCCGATCGTTCCCGATGAAGCACGCACGTTCGGTATGGAGGGTTTGTTCCGACAGGTGGGTATCTACTCATCGGTGGGGCAGCTCTATACGCCGCAAGACGCCGATCAACTGATGTCGTATCGCGAGGACAAGAAAGGACAGATCCTCGAAGAGGGCATCAACGAAGCCGGGGCCATGTGCTCCTGGATGGCGGCCGGCACGGCTTATACGAACCACGGCATCAACATGGTGCCGTTCTACATCTTCTACTCGATGTTCGGCTTCCAGCGGGTCGGTGACTTCATCTGGGCCGCGGGAGACATGCAGACGAGAGGCTTCTTGCTTGGCGCGACGGCCGGCCGAACCACGCTCGCGGGCGAAGGCTTGCAGCATCAGGACGGTCACAGTCAGTTGCTTGCTACCACGGTGCCCAATTGCCGCTCGTATGATCCGACCTTCGCCTACGAAGTGGCGGTCATCATCCAAGATGGCATGCGCCGAATGTATGCCGAAGGCGAGCCGGTGTTCTATTACGTGACGGTGATGAACGAGAACTACGCCATGCCGGCCATGCCGCAAGGCGCAGAGCAGGGCATTCTCAAAGGGCTCTACAAATTCTCGACCGTCACGCCGAAGGGCAAGGCAAAAGCCAAGACTACCTTGCTCGGTTCGGGGACCATCCTGCGCGAGGTCATCAAGGCGGCTGAGAAGTTGGCCGCTGACTACTCCATCGAGAGCGAGGTGCTGTCTGCGCCGAGCTGGAATGAGTTACGACGCGACGCGCTCGAGTGTGAGCGCTGGAATCTCCTGCACCCCGGTGAGACGCCTCGAGTGCCCTACGTGGCATCGACTTTGTCGTCGTTCAAGGGCCCGTTCGTCGCGGCGAGCGACTACGTACGCAACGTGCCCGATCAAATCCGACAATGGGTGCCGGGGCGCTACGTCGTACTCGGGACCGACGGCTTTGGTCGCTCCGATGCGCGCGAGGCGCTGCGCCATCACTTCGAGGTCGATCATCGTTTCATCGTATTGGCGACGCTGCGGGCGTTGGCCGACGAAGGTCAGATCTCGATCGAAGTGGTAGAGCGAGCGATCACCACGCTCGGTATCGACCCGGCAAAACCTGATCCGCTCGTCAGCTGACGGACTTACAGATCATGGCACTCAAAGAAATACGCGTTCCAGATCTCGGCTCCTTCAAGGATGTCGCGGTCATCGAATTACTCGTCAAGCCGGGCGATACGTTGGAGGTCGACACGCCGATCGCCACGCTCGAAACCGAAAAGGCCACGATGGATGTGCCTTCGCCGTCGGCCGGTGTTCTGAAGTCGCTGCACATCGAGCGGGGCGCCAAGGTGAATACCGGCGATCTCGTTGCAGTGCTCGAGGCCGATGAGTCGGCCGTCGCGGCGGGGGCCGCGGCGAGCAAGCCTGCATCGGCGCCGCCTGCCGCATCGCCAGCGGTGCCTCCGCCGGTGGCTGCCGCGAAGCCAGTCGCCTCTGCACCGCCCGGTTTGGCGCCTGCGCCCGCCGGAGCGGCGATCCCGGGTGCTCGCACCGATCTCGCGCCCATTCAGGAGGCCGGATTTTCGCGGGCCCATGCGGGCCCCTCCGTACGCCGGCTCGCTCGCGAACTTGGAGTCGATCTCGGTCGTGTTCGCGGCTCGGGTCTCAAGGGGCGCATCACCCACGATGACGTCAAAGCCTGGGTCAAGCAGGCGTTACAGGGTGGCGTTGCCGCAGCGGCGCCCGCTTTGCCCAAAGTGCCTGTCGTCGATCACGCCGCGTTCGGACCGATCGACACCCAACCGCTCAGCCGAGTTCGACGTATCTCGGGACCCCGGCTCCACGCATCGTGGGTCAATATTCCCCACGTCACGCAGTTCGACGAAGCGGATATCAGTGCCCTCGAAGAAAAGCGCCAGGCGCTCAAGGCCGAGGCGGCGGCGAAAGGGGTCAAGCTCACGCCGCTCGCGTTCATCGTGGCGGCCTGTGCCCGTGCCTTGAAACAGTTTCCGAACTTCAATGCCTCGCTCGACGAGCCGGCACAAAATCTCGTCCTCAAAAAATATTGTCATATCGGTTTTGCCGCAGACACGCCGAACGGCTTACTGGTACCGGTCATTCGTGATGCCGATAAAAAGGATCTCTTCACGATTGCCCACGACCTCGCGACGCTCTCTGAGCGTGCGCGAACTGGCAAGCTTTCGGGTGCGGACATGCAGGGCGGGTGTTTCACCGTGTCGAGCCTCGGAGGTATCGGTGGCACGGCGTTCACGCCGATCATCAACGCGCCGGAAGTCGCCATCCTCGGTGTGTCGCGGTCGGTGATGAAACCGATCTGGCGCGATGGCGCGTTCGTCCCACGACTGATGCTGCCTCTTTCTTTGTCCTACGATCATCGCGTGATCGATGGCGCAGAGGGCGTTCGGTTCACGAGCTGGCTCGCCGAGACGCTCAGCAAACCCGAGGCGCTCGTCTGATGAAGGTCATCGATATCGCCGTTCCCGATCTCGGTAACTTTGCCGAAGTGCCAGTCATCGACGTGCTCGTCAAGGCGGGCGAGACCGTCGAGGCCGAGGCGCCGCTCATCACGCTCGAGACCGATAAAGCGTCGATGGATGTCCCGGCTCCGGTGGGCGGGCGTCTCACCGAGATCTTGGTGGCAAAGGGAGCCAAGGTTTCCAAGGGAACCGTGATTGCGCGCATCGAGGCCGCAGGTGCTGCACCGGCGGCGTCGCCGCCGAAGCCTGCCGATGCCGCCCCTACAGCATCGACTGCGGTCGCTTCAGCGGCGTCAGGGGCGACTGCCATGGCGCCTGCCGCGGCCCCTCAGGTGGCTTCTGCAGCGATCGAGACCGGGCCTCTCCCGGGCGTCCCAAAGCACACTCAGGTGCTCGTACTCGGTGCGGGGCCTGGCGGCTACACCGCGGCCTTCCGAGCCGCCGATCTCGGGCTTGAGGTGACGCTCATCGAGCGTTGGCCGACGCTCGGGGGCGTCTGTCTCAACGTCGGCTGTATTCCCTCCAAGGCACTGTTGCATGCCGCGAAGGTGATCGACGAAGCAGCGTCCATGGCCGCTCACGGTATCGACTTCGGTGCTCCCAAAATCGATACCGACAAACTGCGAGGCTGGAAGAGCGGTGTAGTCAAAAAACTCACCGGCGGTCTCGAGATGCTCGCCAAGCAACGCAAGGTCTCGGTGATGCGCGGTACGGGTCGTTTCGTCGCGCCTCGAGTGATCGAAGTGACAAGCGATGAGGGTGCGAGTCGGATCAGTTTCGACTACTGCATCATCGCTGCGGGTTCTGAACCGGTGCGACTGCCGTTCGTGCCGCAAGATCCTCGAGTCATGGACTCAACGGACGCGCTCGAATTGCGTGAACTTCCGAAACGCTTGCTCGTCATCGGCGGCGGCATCATCGGCCTCGAGATGGGTTGCGTCTACGACGCGCTCGGAACGCGCGTCAGCGTCGTCGAAGTGATGAAGCAGCTGATGCCCGGCGCTGATCCGGATCTCGTCAAGCCACTCGAGAAGCGCCTACGTAAGCGTTACGAGCAAGTCATGCTCGGCGTGAAGGTCAAAGCCGTTTCAGCGCTGAAGGAAGGCTTGAGAGTCGAGTTCGAGGGTGAGGGTGCGCCTGAACCGCAGGTGTACGACCGCGTGCTCGTCGCCGTCGGCCGCAAGCCGAACGGAGCGCTGATCGATGCCGAGAAGGCCGGCGTCAGCGTCGATGAACGTGGCTTCATCCGGGTCGATCGACAGATGCGAACCAACGTGCCGCATATCTTTGCGATCGGAGATCTCGTCGGTCAGCCGATGCTCGCGCACAAGGCGACGCATGAGGGTAAGGTCGCCGCCGAAGTGATCGCGGGAGAGAAACGTGCGTTCGATGCACGAGTGATTCCGTCGGTGGCCTACACCGATCCCGAAGTCGCCTGGGTGGGTCTCACCGAGGCCGAGGCCAAGGCCAAAGGCATCGCCGTTCAAAAAGGCATGTTCCCGTGGGCAGCGAGCGGGCGCTCGCTCGCGCAGGGTCGCGACGAAGGGTTCACCAAGCTGCTCTTCGATCCCGACACGCATCGTGTGGTCGGCGGAGGCATCGTCGGCCCGAACGCCGGTGAGCTCATCGGCGAAGTGGCACTCGCCATCGAAATGGGCGCCGACGCAACCGACGTGGGTTTGACGATCCATCCGCATCCGACCCTGTCGGAGTCGATCGCCTTCTCGGCAGAGGCCTTCGAAGGAACGCTTACCGATCTTTACGTCCCGAAGCGGAAGTAACGAGTCGTTCGAGGTCTTCGAGATAGCCGCGTTCGTCGGGCATTCGGCCGGCGCGCTGTGCCTCCCACAACGCTTTTCCGAGAGCGTCCATCATCCGGTGTTCAGCGTCGTGCGCATCGCTGCGCCCGGCGAGTGCGGCATGGATGCGCGCGATGCCTTGAGGGCGATTGGTCGAGACTTGCTCGCGCAGGGCGAGGTGCATCGATAAATGCAGGAACGGGTTCGTACGGCCGCTCTCGGGTGAGAACTCGGCTTGTAGCGCGTCATCGCCGTGCTCGAGCCAGGCGTGATACTCCGGATGCTCGCGAATCAGGTCGGCGAGTTGCGTCTCGAGTGCGGTGAGTAGTGAGCCGGCCTGAGATTTTTTGAATGCCTCAAGCCAACCGCGGCGTAACGACTCTCTGGAGTTACCGAAAAGCATGTCAGGCGTCCGCACGCGTTTTGCGCTTGTAGCTGCAGAGATCGGCGATCGGGCAGGCCGGGCAGTTCGGTTTTCGCGCCTTGCAGACGTAGCGTCCGTGCAAGATCAGCCAGTGATGGGCGTCTTTCAGAAATTCTGGCGGCACGTTCTTGAGTAACTTTTTTTCGACGGCCAGCACCGTTCGGCCCGGCGCGAGTCCCGTGCGGTTGGCGACCCGAAAGATATGCGTGTCGACGGCCATGGTGGGTTCGCCGAAAGCGGTGTTGAGCACAACGTTAGCGGTTTTTCGCCCGACACCCGGCAGCGCCTCGAGTGCGTCGCGTGTTCTTGGGACTTCGCCGCCGTGTTGCTCGATGATGAGTCGACAGGTTGCCAAGATATTTTTGGTCTTGCCTTTATAAAGACCGATGGTCTTGACGAACTCGGTCAGCCCGGGCTCACCGAGCGCCAGTATCGTCGCGGGCGTGTTGGCGACGGGGAACAACTTGCGCGTCGCGATGTTCACGCCTTTATCGGTCGCCTGAGCCGACAAGATCACGGCGACCAGCAACTCGAAGGGCGTGCGATATTCGAGCTCCGTCGTGGGATGCGGGTTACGCGCCCGCAGACGTTCGAACATCTGTTGTCGAAGCTCAGGTTTCATACGAGTGGGCGCGAGACACGCTGCTTGCGTTCATCCAGCAGTCGTCTCCGTTCTGCCTCGCGCAGCCCGCGGCGAGCCTCATGCGACTCGAAACGCCGTAGGTTGCTCGCGGCGGTGGGCTCCTCGGAGGGTGTACTCAGCGAGGCCCTCGGCACGATACGAATGCAGTCGACGGGGCAGGGTGCGATGCAGAGCTCGCAGCCCGTACACAGGTCGTTGATGATCGTATGCATCTGCCGTTGAGCACCGACGATGGCATCGACCGGGCAGGGCGGCAGGCAGCGCGCGCAGCCGATGCACTTCGATTCGTCGATGACGGCGACGGTCGGCGGTCCCTCGGCCCCGCAGGTCTCATCGAGCGGCAGTGGGTCGCGTGAGAGCAGCGCAGCAAGACGGTCGATGGTGGCGGCGCCTCCGGGCGGGCAGCGATTGATCTCCGCTTCACCTGCTGCAATCGCTTCGGCATATGGGCGACAGCCCTGATAACCGCAGCGAGTACATTGGGTCTGCGGCAGAAGCGCGTGGATGCGGTCGGCGTCGGCGCGCATCACGGGTGACTCGTCTCGCGGGCTCAGGAAATCTTCATGCCGCCTGCAACGCCGTCGTCGGCGGAGAGCAGGTACACGCGATCGTCTTCACCCGAGGCGCAGAGCACCATGCCTTCGGAGACGCCGAAGCGCATTTTGCGAGGCGCCAGATTAGCGATCATTACGACATTTCGACCGACCATGCTTTCGGGTGTGTACGACTTACGGATACCTGAGAACACCGTTCGGATCTCGCCACCGAGATCGAGCGTGAGCTTGAGCAATTTGTCTGAGCCTTCGACTGCCTCGGCTGCGGTGACTTTGGCGACCCGCAGATCGAGTTTCGAAAAATCGTCGATAGTCACGTAGGGCTCTCCTGATGCCGTGGCCGCAGTGGTCGTCTTCGCCGTGGCGGTCGTCGTCGCCGCCGGCGTAGCCGGACTCGCGACGAGTTCATTCACGACTTTCGGATCGAGCCGTTGGGCAAGCGGCTGATAGGGGGCAAGCGATGTTCCGAGCAGCGGCGAGTCGACTTCGCTGAACCGCGACAACGGTGCGCCGAGAAATCCGGCCGCATGGCAGGCCATGTCAGGCAGCACCGGCGCGAGATACACCATGAGCACGCGGAAAAAATTGATGCCCTGAGTCGCGATGCCTAGGGTCTCTTCTGCTTTAGACGGGTCTTTGGCGAGCGCCCAAGGCTTGTGGGTATCGACGTACTGGTTCGCTCGATCGGCGAGCAGCATGATCTCGCGCATGGCTTGGGCGTAGTCGAGCTGCTCATAGAGTGCGGCGATGCGCGGTGCAGCCGCCGTGAACTCTGCATACAGGGCGTGATCCGGAAGGCGATCGGCAAGTTTGCCGCCGCCGCGCGCGACAAAGCCTGCGCAACGACTCGCAATGTTGACGAGCTTGCCGACGATGTCGGAGTTCACTCGCGCAGTCAGATCGTCGAGCGATAGATCGATGTCGTCGACTCCAGGGCCGAGTTTTGCGGCGAAGTAATACCGCAGGGGTTCGGCCGGCAGCAGTTCGAGGTAGCGATTCGCGGTGATGAACGTCCCGCGCGACTTCGACATCTTCTGGCCATTGATCGTGAGGAAGCCGTGAACGTGCACGGCGGTCGGGCGACGGAGGCCCGAACCCTGCAGCACCGCAGGCCAAAACAGCGTGTGGAAGTAGCTGATGTCCTTGCCGATGAAATGGTGCAGTTCGGCGTTGCTGTCGGGCGCGAGGTAAGACTGCATGTCGAGTCCGCGCCGATCGCATAGCGCCTTGAAGCTGCCGAGATAGCCGATTGGTGCGTCGAACCAGACGTAAAAATATTTGCCGGGGTAGCCTGGGATCTCGAAACCGAAATAGGGCGCATCGCGCGAGATGTCCCAGTCTTGCAGTCCCGTCGAAAACCACTCGTCGAGTTTGGCGCGCACGGACTCCTGCAGTGAGCCGCTGCGTACCCACTCTCGGAGCATCTCTTCGAAGCGGCCCAGAGAAAAGAAGATATGTTCCGACTCGCGCCACACGGGCGTCGTGCCGCTGACCGTCGACTTCGGATCGATGAGATCGGCCGGCGCATACGTCGCGCCGCAGACCTCGCAACTGTCGCCATATTGGTCGACGGCTTTGCATCGTGGGCAGGTGCCACGCACATAACGATCGGGCAGAAACATGCCGGCCTTTTCGTCATACGCCTGACGGACGCTGCGGGTCGTGATGTGACCGGCCTCTTTGAGGCGGCCGAACATCAGGTCGGTGAAGTAGCGATTCTCGGCCGTGTGCGTCGAGTGGAACTGATCGTGGCCGATGAGAAATCCTTGGTAGGCCGCACGGTGTTCTTCGGCCACCCGGGCGATGAGCTCCTCGGGCGTGATGCCCTCGGACTGCGCCTTGATCATGATCGGGGTGCCGTGGGTATCCTCGGCGCACACATACAGGCAATCGTGGCCCTGCATGCGCTGGAAGCGCACCCAGATATCGGTCTGCACCGCCTCGATGACATGACCGAGGTGCAGTGGGCCGTTGGCGTAGGGCAGGGCGCTCGTGACGAGGATCTTCCGTGACATCGGAAAATTATCGCACAGCGACCCGCCTCGCCGCCGCGCGAGCGGCTAGAATTGCGCCATGTCCCAGACCCTTGATCAGATGGCGCTCGAAGCCGAAATCGGGCGCTATTTCGAGCCTAATCTGCGCCAGACGCTGGCCGAAGCCCGTGCGGTGCGTGCCGTGGAGACCTCCGCCAAGGGGTTGCGCGTGGTGCTCGAGCTCGGTCTGCCGGTCGGCGGATATCACGAGAGCCTCTCATTGGCGCTGCGTCACCACCTCGAAGAAGCCGGGCTTGCCCCGTCATCGCTCGGGTTGCAGCTTCAATCACACATCACCGCGCATGCCGTCCAACGCGGCCTCACTCCGCTCAAGGGCATCAAGAATGTCGTCGCCGTAGCGTCCGGCAAAGGAGGCGTCGGCAAGAGCACCGTCGCGGTCAACCTCGCGTTGGCTTGGGCGGCGCAAGGTGCACGAGTGGGCTTGCTCGATGCCGACATCTACGGTCCGAGCCAGCCCATCATGCTCGGGCTGCAGGGCGAGCGTCCGTCGTCACGCGACGGCAAGCATCTCGTTCCGCTCAGCGCGCACGGAATCGTCACGATGTCGATCGGGTTTCTGGTCGACGTGGAACAGCCGATGGTGTGGCGAGGACCCATGGTTACTTCAGCCCTCAATCAATTGTTGGCCGAAACCGATTGGGGCGATCTCGATTATCTCGTCGTCGACATGCCACCTGGCACGGGCGACATTCAGCTCACGTTGTCTCAGCGTGTGCCGGTCGCGGGGGCCGTGATCGTCACCACGCCGCAGGACATCGCGCTCGCCGATGCGCGCAAGGGCTTGCGCATGTTCGAAAAGGTGAATGTGCCGGTGCTCGGTATCGTCGAGAACATGGGGGTGCATGTGTGCACCCAGTGCGGACACAGCGAACATGTGTTTGGTGCCGGCGGCGGCGAGCGCATGGCGGCACAATATGGCGTGCAATTGCTCGGTTCGCTTCCGCTCGATGGCCGCATTCGCGAGGAGGCTGATGGTGGCAAGCCCAGCGTCGTCTCCGATCCTGCGAGCGCTCGCGCCCAAGCCTATCTTCGTCTCGCCCGGCGTACGGCCGGCGAGCTCGCGCGGCGGGGTAAAGACCGCAGCGCTGCGTTTCCAAAAATCATCGTCGAGGACACATGAGCATCAAGTCCGATCACTGGATTCGTCGCATGGCCGATTCGCACGGCATGATCGAGCCGTTCGAGCCGGGTCAGGTTCGTACCGCCAACGGCGGGCGTATCGTCTCCTACGGGACGTCGAGCTATGGCTACGACGTGCGATGTGCTCGAGAGTTCAAGATATTCACCAACATCAATTCGACCATCGTCGATCCCAAGAATTTCGACGAAAAGAGCTTCGTCGACGTCGACTCGGACGTGTGCATCATTCCGCCCAACTCGTTCGCGCTGGCGCGCACCGTCGAATATTTTCGTATCCCGCGTAATGTTCTCGTCGTGTGCCTCGGCAAGTCTACTTACGCGCGTTGCGGCATCATCGTGAACGTGACGCCACTCGAGCCTGAATGGGAAGGGCACGTCACGTTGGAATTTTCGAACACCACTACGCTCCCTGCAAAGATTTACGCCAACGAGGGCGTCGCGCAGATGTTGTTCTTCGAGAGCGACGAAGTGTGCTCCACGTCCTACAAAGACCGAGGCGGAAAATATCAGGGTCAGCGCGGAGTCACTTTGCCTCGGACTTGAGTCCCAGCGCAGTCGAAGGTCGGCGTCGACCTTTCAACGTCGGTAAGTTTTCAGGCGCATCGACCACTCGAGTTTTTCACCCTTGCGGCGCTCGGCCTGTATCGGCAGATAACCGAGCGAGGGCGCGTACCACACCCGCGTCAGTCGATTGGAGTTCGGGCGGTGACTGCTCCACACCACGGTGTCGAGTTCGCCCATTGCGGTCTTCAGTCGCACCGGCTTCTCGGCCGAGTAGACATATTCCTTGATCTCGTCCTTGTCGATCAATTTGAAGCCGGTCGGCGTCTCGCCGCGCACGAGCGCTCGCATCAAGGCGATCTGCACCGACATGCCATCTTGCAGGCCGACCTCGACGGGCAGGTCGACTTGCGCATTTTCGGCCATGCCTCTGACTCGTCCCGCGCTCCAGTCGAACCGTAACTGGATATCGCGATCTTTCGCCTCGGTGCCGTCGTCCGCGCTGTAGCGCAGAGGCCTGACCTCGGAATCGACGAGTGTAAACACGCTCGTCTGGCGGATCTCGCTCGGAAAAGCGAGCCGAAAGATGCCGCGCGCGTTATTGCGCGATACGTAGCGCCAGGCACCGCCGTTGTCGCGAGTGAGCTCGAGGCTCGCGGTGCCGGCGTTCATGCCCCGGAAGTTCACTTCGAAGTTGACGCTGAACGGAGCGAGCTCCGATTCGGAGGCCATAGCCTCAGGCATCGGTAGCACGACCGAGACAAGAAGCGAGGCCATTAACGCAAGCGTTTTCACGTGTGACTCAGACGTCGAAATCTTGGAGGACTGGCGTCTCTAACGGACGTTCGTCAAGCATGGGCCTGCCACCTTGGTAGCGCAATCGTCCCGATGTGCACCATTGTACGACCGTCGGGTAGATCACATGTTCGCATCGCTGGACCCGTGCAGCGAGGGTCGATTCGTCGTCGCCCGGATTGATCTTGATGCGTGCCTGCAGCAGCGGCGGGCCTCCATCGAGATCGGGCGTGACGAAGTGAACCGTAGCGCCGTGTAGGTCGTCACCGGCTTCGAGGGCGCGCCGATGCGTATGCAAGCCTTTGTACCGGGGCAACAACGACGGGTGAATATTGAGCAGTCGACCCTGCAGCGCGTGAACGAACGTGGCATCGAGAATGCGCATATAGCCCGCGAGGAGCACGAGGTCGGGTTGCAACTTCGAAACGGCGGCGAGCAGACGGGTATCGTGAGCGCTGCGGCTCTCGCCCGGTTCGATCGGAAGCGCTTCGACATGCAGTCCTCGAGCTCGGGCTCGTTCGAGTCCGAGTGCAGCGGGACGATCGGAGAGGACGCCGACGATTTGCGCTTGGAGGTCTCCTCGTCGACAGGCGTCGTCTAGAGCGAGCAGGTTGCTGCCCGCGCCCGAGATCATCACCACGAGCCGCGCGGGCGAGGACATCACTCGATGACGACGTCGCCGTGACCGTTGCGCACTTCGCCGATCAGCGTCGCGATTTCGCCTTGTGCGCGCAGCAGATGCAGCGCCGCGTCGGCATTTTCACGAGCAACGATGACCACCATGCCGATGCCGCAATTGAACGTGCGATGCATCTCAGCGTCGGCGATCCCGCCGGTGTGCTGCAGCCAGTCGAAGACGGGGTCGCGATTCCAGGCCTTCCGTTGAAGCGTGACGCCGAGGTGTTCTGGGAGAACGCGCGGGATGTTGTCGGTGAGCCCACCACCCGTGATGTGCGCAAATCCGTGAACGGGTAGCGCCCGAGCGAGGGCGAGCATCGAGCGTACATAGATGCGCGTCGGGGCCAGCAGTCGATCGAAGAGAGGCTTTCCGTCGACCATCGTTTTATCGTCGGCCTTGGCCAGGCTGACAAGACGACGGATGAGTGAATAGCCGTTGGAGTGCGGGCCAGAAGAGGCAAGGCCGATCACGGCGTCGCCCGAGGCGACCTTGGATCCATCGATGATGGCGTCTTTCTCGACTACGCCCACACAGAAACCGGCGAGATCGTAATCGCCCCCGTGGTACATGCCGGGCATTTCGGCCGTCTCGCCGCCGACGAGTGCACAACCGGCCTGACGACAGCCCTCGACGATTCCCGAGATCACGCTCTCGGCCACGTCGACGTCGAGTTTTCCGGTGGCGTAATAATCGAGGAAGAAGAGTGGCTCGGCGCCTTGGACGGCGACGTCGTTGACGCACATACCCACAAGATCGATGCCGATCGTGCTGTGTCGCCCGGTATCGATGGCGAGCCTGAGTTTGGTTCCGACGCCGTCGGTGCCGGAGACCAGAACCGGTCGCTGCCACTTTCCTGGAGGTAACTCGACCAGCGCGCCAAAGCCGCCGATGCCGGCGAGCACTTCGGGGCGTTGCGCGCGTTTGACCAGCGGCTTGATGCGCTCGACGAGTTCATCCCCGGCGTCGATGTCGACTCCCGCATCGCGATAGGTGAGTCCGGTGGTCTTCTCGGGCGGTTGGCTCATGGGCATCAGGGCGACAAAAAAACGGTGTGATATTGTACGCGACTTCACGCATGACCACTGAATTCTCCAGCTTTTCCCAGTATTTGCCGCGGTGGATGGCAGCCGTGGTGCTCGCGCTCGCCGCGGCGTCGCCGTCCGTGTTATCGGCCTCGCAGGTGGTCGCCATCGGCGAGGTCGAAGTCGAGGCGACGGGAGAAGCGGCTTTCCAAGAGGCCATGCAAATCGCACTCGTGCGGTTGTCGGGCAGGCGCTCTGCGGCGGACGATCCCGTGTTCGAACCTTTGTTTCGTGAGGCGAGGCGCTACGTGCAAATCGTCAGACCGCCGTCTAACGGCAGCGCGGCGAGGATCACGCTCGATGCGATGGCGATCGAGCGTGCGATGCAGGGGCTCGGTCAGCCCGTGTGGTCGCGTGAGCGCCCTCTCGTTTTGGGCGTGGTGACCGCGGCCCCGTCGGGTGCCGATCCGGTCCAGGTGCGTGCCAGTCTCGAGCGTGCGGCGAATGAGCGCGGTCTGCCGCTGCGACTCGCTGCCGCGTCCTCGGCGGGGCTGGTGTCGGGCCGTACCGTAACCCCCGAGGCTGCGCTCGACACCGCGCGTCGAAGTGGGGCCGAGATGGCGCTCATCGGTGAAGCCGACGGTACCGAATGGCAGTGGACCTTATTCGACGGTTCGAGCGCGACGGTTTTCCAAGGCGGTGCGACGGCGGGAATTGAGGGTGCAGCCGATGCGTTGGCGCTCAATTCTTTGGCAACGATCGCCCAGCCGGTCGCAGAGACCGAAGTTCGAATCGGCGGTGTGCTGACGCTCAAAGATTATGGAGAGATTCGGCGTATGCTGATCGCTCTACCGGCAGTGAAGTCTGCTGAGCTCGTGGCTGCCGAGGGCGACGGGGCGCTGTATCGCATCGAAGTGGCGGGCGGGGCTGCCGGCCTCGCGGAGGCTCTCGCGTCCCAACCTCGTTTGCGTCGCGAACCCGGGCGTGATTCGCCGCCGAGATATCGATACGGACGCTGAGTCCCGAGAAGAGGGTTCGCCGTGCTTCGTCATCTGCCCAACGCCATCTGCGTGCTGCGTATCGTCCTGACGGTGCCTACGGTGCTCGCGATCAGTCGTGGCGAAGAGGTGCTCGCCCTCGTGCTGTTCACGATCGCGGCGATTTCGGATGGTCTCGATGGATATCTCGCCAAGCGTAACGGATGGGCCTCGGATGTCGGACGGATTCTCGATCCCATCGCCGACAAGGTGTTGCTGGTTGCGACCTTCCTGGCCTGTACCTGGCAGGGGCTGATTCCGGTGTGGCTCGCTGCAGCGGCGGTCGCTCGCGATGTCATGCTGGGTGGCGGCGCGCTGATCTATCGTCTTTGGTTCGGGCGCATCGAGGGCAGCCCGAGCGCGCTATCGAAGGTGAACACTACGCTGCAAATCATCGTCGTGATCGTGGCGATGCTGAATGCGGCGGTGCCTGTGGTTCCTTCGATCCTCGTGATGACGCTTACAGTCGTGACGTTCGGCACGACGACGCTCTCGGGCATCGACTATGCACGACGCTCCTTCGTCAGTGCTTGGGCTCGCTTGCCCACTCCACGCTCATCATGACGATGCAGCAACTTCCTCTGGGTGTGCAGCTGCGTGAGCGAGCGACGTTCTCGACCTTCGTGACTGGGTCTAACGTTGAGGCCGTCGCGAGGCTGCAGGGCATCACGGCCCAGCGTGAGCGCGCGGTACTTTGGCTTTGGGGTGCGGAAGGCTCAGGTCGAACACATTTGCTGCAGGCGGCGTGTGCGGCTGCGCCTTTGGGTTCGCGGGTCGCTTATCTGCCGTTACGCGATCTGGGTGAGGCGACGGTCGATTTTTTAGGTGGAGCGCTCGGCGTCGAGTTGCTGTGCCTCGATGATGTCGACGCGGTGATCGGATCGCCTGCAGTCGAGCAGGCGCTCTTCATCGCGTATCGCCGAATCGAGGAGCAGGGGGGTCGTATCATCGCGACCGCCTCGGGCGCGCCGGCCGCGCTCCGCTGGGGCCTTGCCGACATTGCGTCACGGTTCGGGGCGGCCGAGATTTTTCAGATCCGAGCGCTCGATGAATCGGGGCAACACGAGGCGTTGCGATTGCGTGCCGCACAGCGCGGGCTCGAACTTCCCGAGGACACCGCCCGTTACTTGCTGCGTCGGTTTCCGCGCGACATGCGCTCGCTTGGTAAGTTGCTCGATGACATCGACACGGCGTCGTTGAGCGCGCAGCGTCGACTCACCGTACCGTTCGTTCGCGAGATCCTCGGCGAGCCTTGAGGGCGAGGGCGACCTCGGCCACTCGGGCGCCATGCGCTTGGGCGAGAGACTTTTCCTCTTCGGTGAGCGCGGTGGGTTTGCCGTAGGGCGTGAAGTGAGAGGCGCCGTAGGGTGTGCCTCCCGAACGAGTGCTCGACAAGGCCGACTCCGAAAAAGGAATGCCGACGATGACCATGCCGTGATGGATGAGCGGCACCATCATCGTGAGCAAGGTGCTCTCCTGTCCGCCATGGAGGCTACTGCTGCCCGTAAACACCCCGGCGGGCTTTCCGATCAGAGAGCCATCGGCCCATAGCGCGCTCGTCGAATCGAGAAAATGTTTGACGGGCGCCGCCATGTTGCCGAATCGAGTGGGGCTACCGAGCAATAGTCCATCGCAGCGTCGAAGGTCATCGAGCGTCGCCCACGGCGCACCCGATTCAGGCACTTGTTGCACAGGACGTTCGTTCTCGGCCGAGACGACGGGTAGGCTCCGCAACGTCGCGACCGCGCCCTCGACAGACTCGACACCGCGAGAGATATGACGCGCAAGTTCGGCGGTCGCGCCGTGACGCGAGTGATAGACCACCAAAATCTCTGCCTGACTCATCGCGTGATTCTCCTCAGGCCTTCTTGTGCGCGGCGATCAGTCGGTTGACGACTTCGTCGGCCGGCCACTCTTCGTTGGCGCTGGCGCGCCGATGTCGGTATTCGAGCTTGCCGGAGTCGATGCCGCGATCAGAAATAACGAGACGATGCGGAATGCCCATGAGCTCCGCGTCGGCGAATTTCACGCCGGGTCGTGCATCACGATCATCGAGCAGTACGTCGATGCCCGACTGCTGAAGCGTCGCATAGAGTTGCTCTGATAGCGTTCGGACTTTTTCGGACTTGGCAGCATTGAGCGGCACGAGCACGACCGTGAACGGTGCGATGGGTTCTGGCCAGATGATGCCGGCCGCATCGTGATTTTGTTCGATCGCGGCGGCGACGATGCGCGTCACCCCGATGCCGTAGCAACCCATGTACATGACGATCGGCTTGCCGGCTTCATCGAGCACGGTCGCCTGCATCGCCTCACTGTATTTTCGACCGAGCTGGAATATGTGCCCCACCTCGATGCCGCGACGAATACGTAATTGGCCGCTGCCGCCCGGACTGGGGTCGCCCTCGATGACATTGCGCAAATCGGCGGCGGTTGGCTCGGGTAGGTCACGTCCCCAATTCACGTTGGTCAGGTGGTGATCGACTTCATTCGCACCGCAAACGAAATCCGCGAGCGTGAGCGCCGCATGATCGGCGTAAAGGGGGCATTTGAGACCTACGGGGCCGAGAAAGCCGGGTTCGCAGCCCGTCGCCGCGAGCACGGCCTCGCGAGAGGCCATACGCAGGGGGTTTGCGACGCCCGGTAATTTTTGAGCTTTGATGGCATTGAGCTCGTGGTCGCCTCGGATTGCGAACGCGACCACACCGCCTTCACTACCTTCGACCATCAAGAGTTTCAGGGTTCGCTGAGTCGGTACTTTCAGAAATGCGGCCACATCCTCGATGGTTTTTTGTCCGGGAGTCGCCACTTTTTGCATTGATGAGGTAGCGGCAGGGCGCGAGCCTGAAGGCGGTAGCGCCGGCGCGAGTTCGAGATTGGCGGCATAGTGATCGGGGCCGTCGGAGACGGCGATCGCATCTTCGCCGGAATCGGCGAGCACCTGGAATTCTTCCGAGGCTGTGCCGCCGATCGAGCCGGTGTCCGCTTTGACGGGACGAAACTCGAGGCCCATGCGCGTGAACATTCGAACATACGCATCGCGCATGAGGTCATAGCCTTCTTGCAGCGAGGTTTGATCGAGGTGGAAGGAGTAGGCGTCCTTCATGATGAACTCTCGGCCTCGCATCACGCCGAACCGAGGGCGAATCTCATCGCGGAACTTGATCTGGATCTGATAGAAGTTCACCGGCAGTTGTCGATAGCTCTTGAGCTCGCGACGGGCAAGATCGGTGATAACCTCTTCGTGCGTCGGGCCGATGACGAAGTCGCGTTGGTGGCGATCCTTGAGTCGCAACAGTTCGGGGCCGTATTGCTCCCATCGACCGGACTCTTGCCAGAGCTCCGCGGGCTGCACGGCCGGCATGAGCACCTCTAGGGCGCCGGCACGGTCCATCTCTTCGCGGATGATCTGCTCGACCTTGCGCAGGGTTCGAAGGCCGAAGGGCGTCCAGGTGTAGATGCCGGCGGCGAGGCGACGTATCAGGCCCGCACGCAGCATGAGCTGGTGGCTGATGACCTCGGCTTCCGAGGGAGTTTCCTTGACGGTGTTGATCGGATATCGGGACCAGCGCATGAGTGGGCAGGGCTCTCGTCTTGATGAGGGTGCGACATGTTACGGGCGCAGAGATTGTCCCGAAAGGTTCCGACCCCTATGATGACGCGGTTTTTCGTGCCCCACGGGAGTTCCCGGCCCTTGACGAGCCCCCAGAGTGCTTCGCAGCCCCCCTCCGGCCCGCGCCGAGGAATCTACCTGCTGCCCAATTTGCTGACCACGGCCTGCCTCGGATGCGGGTTCTTCGCCATCATCTCGGCGATCAACGGCGATTTCGGTCGTGCGAGCGCCGCGATTTTTCTCGCCATGATCTTCGACGGTCTCGACGGACGGGTCGCCCGGTGGACGCGCACCGAGAGCGTGTTCGGAAAGGAATACGACAGTCTGGCGGATATGGTCGCCTTCGGCGTCGCTCCGGCCTTGGTCGCGTACAAGTGGGGTTTTGCCGCGATCGCTGAATACGGCCCCTCCTGGGCGCGGTTCGGTTGGATCGCCTCGTTCTTTTACGTGGCCTGTGCGGCGTTACGGCTCGCTCGGTTCAATGCCAGGGCGGCCACCGTCGACAAGCGCTACTTCGAAGGCCTGCCGAGTCCATCCGCAGCGGGCCTCGTCTCAGCGTATGTCTGGTTTTCGAGCGAATGGTACGACCTCGGGTTGGCGGGTCTCGTACTGACGTTCTCGGTGTGTTTGCTCGCCGGCGTCATGATGGTCTCGGGCATCCCTTACCCGAGCATCAAGCAAATCGATTGGAATGCGCGCATGAAGTTTTTCTACTTTGTGATCGTGCCGATCTCCTTGGCGCTGGTCGCCGCAGAGCCGCCGACGATGCTGCTCATTCTTTTCTCGATCTACGTGCTGCTTGCGCCCGTGATGTATGTCATCCGGCGCTTGCGTCGTGCCGGCAATGGCTGACGAGCAACGCCGGGCGCGCTACCTCGAAGCTCTCGGTATCGAGCAATGGGTTCGCAGAGCGTCGCCCGCTGCGGAGCCGCCATCTATTGCGGAGTCACTGGCTACTGCAGAGTCACCAACTTCTGCGAAGGCCCCAGTTGGCGCGACGTCGCCAACCTCACGGATGGGTCCTGCCGCCTCGGTCGACGCGCTCGACTGGCCGGCGTTACGGGCTTGCGTCAATGAATGTCAGCGCTGCGGCTTGCATCAGACGCGAACTCAGACGGTGTTCGGCGTCGGAGATATGGCGGCTCACTGGATGGTCGTGGGCGAGGCGCCGGGTGCCGATGAAGATCGTCAGGGGGAGCCCTTCGTCGGCGCAGCCGGTCAGTTATTGAATGCCATGCTTGCGGCGATCGATCTGCCGCGAGAGTCGGTGTTCATCGCCAACATCCTGAAGTGTCGCCCGCCCGATAACCGCGATCCCAAACCCGATGAGGTGGCCGAGTGCTTGCCTTACCTGCATCGGCAGGTGTCGCTCGTGCAGCCGCGAATCATCCTGGCTTTCGGACGGGTGGCGGCGCAAAACCTCCTCGGGACCGATACGCCACTCGGGAAGTTGCGAGGCAGTGTGCATCGGTTCGGCGCCCTCAACACGCCGGTCGTCGTCACGTATCATCCGGCTTACTTGCTGCGCAGTCCTGGTGAAAAGCGCAAGGCGTGGGAAGATCTCAAATTCGCACGACGGATCTACTCGGAGCTCACTGTTGGCGCGTGAAGCGCTTAACGACGAAGATGGCCACCGTACTCAAAGATTTACCGATTCCGCAGTTCGGCTTCCGGCGAATGGTCGAAGGCGACGTGCCCGCGGTCGTCGAGACCGAGCGGGCCGGTTATGCCTATCCTTGGAGTGAGGGCATCTTCCGCGATTGTCTGCGTGCGGGGTACGTCTGTCGCGTCGCCGAGGTGGATGGCATTTTGGTGGGATACGGCATTCTTAGCGTGGGTGCGGGTGAAGCCCATATCCTCAATCTCTGCATCCGTCCCGAGTATCGTTGTCGCGGGATGGGCGGCAAGATGCTTGCGCATCTGACCGACCTGGCTCGTGCGGGTGGTGCCACCGATCTCTTCCTCGAAGTGCGTCCGAGCAATGTCGGAGCCGTACGTCTCTACCAGTCCGCCGGGTTCCAGCAAGTCGGAATCCGCCGCGGCTATTACCAGGCCGAAAATGGCCGTGAAGACGCCGTCGTGATGCGTCTCGCCCTCAACCCCTGACATAAAGGCTCTCTCATGATTCTTGGCGACGAAGTCGCGCGGCGCCGCACGTTCGCGATCATTTCTCACCCTGACGCGGGCAAGACCACGCTTACCGAAAAGCTGCTCTTGTTCGGTGGTGCCATTCAGCTTGCCGGCACGGTCAAGGGCCGCAAGGCGGCGCGACACGCGACGTCCGACTGGATGCGTCTCGAGCAGCAGCGCGGTATCTCCGTGACGTCCTCGGTCATGCAGTTCCCCTACAGCGATTGCATCGTCAATCTTCTCGACACACCAGGCCACGAAGACTTCTCCGAGGACACTTACCGAACGTTGACGGCTGTCGACTCGGCGTTGATGGTGATCGACTGTGCCAAGGGTGTCGAAGAGCGCACCATCAAATTGATGGAGGTTTGTCGTCTTCGTGCGACGCCCATCATGACCTTCATCAACAAGCTCGATCGCGATGGTCGTGCGCCCATCGAGTTGCTCGATGAAATCGAAAAAGTCTTGGGGATTTCAACCGCGCCGGTGACCTGGCCCATCGGCATGGGTCGCGAACTCAAGGGCATCTATCACCTTCTCGAAGATCGCATCTACGTGTACCAAGCCGGCGAGCGGGGTCGAGCGGGCGAGAATCTGGTGATCGACGGCTTGCATAGTGAAGCCGGTCGCGAGTTGTTGGGTGATCAAGCGGCTGCGTTCGATGAGGAAATCGAACTCGTACGCGGTGCAACTCAGGAGTTCGATCTCGAGCAGTATCGAGCAGGTCGACAGACGCCTGTATTTTTTGGTTCGGCCATCGCGAACTTCGGTGTCGAAGAGTTGCTCAAGGCATTCACTCGTCACGCACCGGGTCCGTTGCCGCGAGCGACGCGTCAGAGAGAGGTCGCGCCGACGGAAGGCAAGCTCACGGGGTTCGTGTTCAAGATTCAGGCGAATATGGATCCGGCCCACCGTGATCGGATTGCCTTCCTGCGGCTATGCTCAGGCAAGTACACGCGCGGCATGAAGTTGCATCACGTCCGACTCGACAAAGACGTTCGGATCGCCGATGCACTCACTTTTTTGGCCTCTGATCGTTCGGCGGCTGAGGATGCCTTCGCCGGCGACATCATCGGACTGCACAACCACGGCACGATCAACATCGGCGACACCTTCACCGAAGGCGAGGAGTTGGGGTTCACCGGCATCCCGAACTTTGCTCCGGAGCTCTTCCGGCGCGCGGTGCTCAAAGATCCGCTCAAGATGAAAGCGCTTTCGAAGGGGCTCGGTCAGCTATGCGAGGAGGGCGCAACGCAGTTGTTCCGTCCATTGCGTAACAACGACCAGATTCTGGGGGCCGTCGGGCAGCTGCAGTTCGAGGTGGTCGCGTTCCGACTCGCCGACGAATACGCGGTGCAGTGCAACTTCGAGCCGATCGGCGTTCATACCGCCCGATGGGTCTATTGCGAGGACGACCGTAAACTCGCCGAGTTCAGAACCAAGGCCTATGATCACCTTGCGGTAGATCACAGCGGCGCGCTCGTATATCTTGCGCCTTCTAGGGTCAATCTCGATCTGACGATCGAGCGCTGGCCAGATATTACTTTCCGAGAAACTCGCGAGCAGGCCAACTGACATGACGAGTCCGTACAAGCGCCGCGATACCGTGTCCTGGGCGCTGTACGACTGGGCCAACTCCGCCTTTGCCACGACAGTCCTCGCAGGCTTCTTCCCGGTCTTCTTTCAGCAGTTCTGGAGTACGGGCGTCGATCCGACGATCAGCACGTCTCGTCTGGGTTTTGCCAACGGCATCGCCGGAATCATCGTCGCTGTGCTCGCGCCGGTACTCGGTGCTATCGCCGACCGCACGGCCGGCCGCAAGCGTCAGCTCGTCATGTGGTCGACGCTCGGAGTGATCGGCACGGCCTCGCTAGGATTCATCGGTCAGGGCGAGTGGTGGTGGGCCGCGGCTTGCTTCGTCATGGCGGGAATCGGTTTCAACGCGGGCAATGTGTTTTACGACGCCTTGCTACTCGATGTGGCCTCGGAGAACGAACTCGACCAAGTGTCGGCGTTCGGCTACGCCATGGGTTACCTCGGCGGCGGCCTGTTGTTCGCCTTCAATGTGCTCATGACCCTAAATCCTCAGTGGTTCGGTCTCGAGAGCGCGGCCGAGGCCGTGCAGTTCTCGTTCTTCACGGTGGCGGCGTGGTGGTTTTTGTTCACCTTGCCACTCGCCCGGAATGTTCGAGAGAAGCCGGCGACCGCACCGGCTTCGAGTCTCTTCGTGGCGGCCCGAGACGGGCTGCGCGAACTCAAGACGACGATTCAACATATTGGCGAGTACCGCCCCATCACTTTGTTCCTCGTCGCGTATTGGCTTTATATCGATGGCGTCCACACGATTTACACCATGGCCGTCGACTACGGCGTTGCGCTCGGCTTGCCCTCGTCGAGTTTGCTCGCGGCGCTGTTGTTAACGCAGTTCGTGGCGTTTCCCTCAGCGCTCGCGCTCGGTTGGCTCGGTAATCGTTGGGGCCCGAAGCGGGGCATCTTGCTCTGCATCATCGTTTATCTGTCCGCCACGCTTTATGCCTACTTCCTCGACACCGTCGTCGAGTTTTTCGGGCTTGCGGTCGTGGTAGGCCTGGTTCAGGGTGGTGTTCAAAGTTTGTCCCGCTCGCTCTTTGGGCGTCTCGTTCCCGAGGGCAAGGGCGGGGAGTTCTTCGGGTTCTTCAATCTCATGGGCAAGTTCGCGAGCTTCCTCGGACCCATGCTCATCGCCTCCGTGGCCTTGATCACCGGAGATTCACGATTGTCCGTTACTTCGCTCGTCGTTTTGTTTATCGCGGGAGGTCTTGTGCTTCTGAAGGTGCCAAGTCGATGAGTGGATTTCCCTACCTGCCGCCCGAGACGCCGCAGGTCAAAAGCTGGTGGCGCCGCGGATTCGGTCAACTCGTGCTGCGGCTCTTCGGATGGCGTATCGAAGGTAACCTGCCGAACCTTCGCAAGTTCGTCTTGATCGTGGCACCGCATACCTCGAACTGGGATTTCATCATCGGTTTCATGGTCTACCTCGCGCTCAAGCTCGAGACGATCTGGCTCGCCAAGCACACGGCACTGCGCGGTCCTTTGGGGCCGCTAGGACGATATTTCGGTGGCGTCGCGATCGACCGGGCCCGAGCCGGAAACGTCGTACAGGCCTACATCGACGAGTTTGCGAAGCGTGACCGGATGGTGCTCACTCTGACTCCAGAGGGCACGCGCAGTCGTGTCAGTGAATGGAAGCGCGGTTTCCATCACGTGGCCCGCGGGGCGGGGGTGCCGATCGTTCCGGTCGCGCTCGATTTCTCTCGACGGCGAGCCGTGTTCGGCGCGCCGATCTTTACGACCGACGATTACGCAGCCGATCTCGCGCGGATCAAACCATTCTTCAAGGCCGAGATGGCCAAAGACCCGTCGAAGTACGACGAGTCTCTGCCTACGAATCCGTAGCGTGCCAGCTAGCCGGATCCAGCCGGAACGAATCACGGAGTAATACGTAAAGCGTCGGATGACGTTCTCTGAGATCGACAGGCCGCTCAAAGAAAAACTCGGCGGCGACCGCCAAAAATTCGGTCAGATCTTCGGCGCCGTACGGATCGAGCAGCGTGTCCTCGCCGCGATCGACTGCCTCACAGAGTGACTCATAGGCCGCTTCGAGCGCCGCGCGGGCGGCGCGGTCACCACCGGGATGACTATGTTCGAGAAAATGCGTGACTTCGTGGATGACCACGTTATATCCGTCATCTCTCGTTTGGGCGTCTGCGACATCTCGCCAAGACAGCACGATTCGATCGCTACCTTGCGACTGACCGGAGATCGCGCGATACCCTTCGGTGACGACGCCCGTCTCCTCGTCTTCTTCCGACTCTTCCACGATAAATTCGTCGGGATGCAGCGTGATACCGTGCAGATCGTCGAAAGGGTAGTCGTCATGCCCGAGTGTCACGATGCAGGCCTGTGCGGCGATCACGATTCGCATATCGTCTGTGACTTCGAAGCCGTGCGCGCCCTCGAAGGGAATGCGTTCGATGAACTCCCGAACTCGGGGCAGCAGGGTGCCTTTAAGCGGTTCGGGAAGGTGCGACCATAATCTCACCTCGCGCTCGATCACGAGGGGTAGATCGGCGTCGGGGCTCGGCAGGGCGGGCGGTCCTTCGTGGCGAGTGTCCGACGTCTTCGGGCCGAATCGTCGCCAAATAAAGAAGATTACGAGCCCCGCAGCGGCCAGAAAGACAATAGAGCGCAGCACGGGGTGAAGACTCGGAGCGCCCGGTCAAAGGAGCTCACGCACGCGCTGCAACTGCCCTTCGAGGCTTGCAAGCGTACGTTCGAAGTCCGCGATACGAGTTTTCTCCTGGGTCACGACTTCGGGAGGTGCGTTGCGCACGAAATTTTCGTTGGCCAGCTTGGCCGTCGCACGTTTGATCTCGTCGCGGATTTTGACGATTCGTTTGTCGAGACGCGCCGCTTCGGCATTGGGGTCGATGAGGCCAGCCATCGGTACGAGCACGCGCATCGCGCCCACGACGGCGGTGGCGGAGGGCGGGGCGGACTCTCCCGAATCGAGAATCCTCAGGCTTTCGAGGCCGGCGAGGCGTTGCAGGTATGAGGTATGGGTCGAGAGGCGGGTACGCTCGATAGCCTCGACGTTTTCGAGCAGTGCAGGAAGCTTGCGCGAAGGGCTGATATCCATCTCGCCGCGAATCTGTCGCACCCCGAGCACGAAGGCCTTGATCCATTCGACGTCCGATTCGGCGTCGGAATCGCGTGCCCAATCGGCGATCTTTGGCCAAGGCGCCGTCATGATCGTCGCCTCGCCACCTGGGTGGTTCCCTGCGAGAGGGGCGACCCGTTGCCAGATTTCTTCGGTGATGAAGGGCATCAACGGATGCCAGGCGCGTAACAAGCCTTCGAGAACCTGCACGAGGGTTCGTCGCGCGGCGCGCTTGGCTTCATCACTCGAGCCTTCGCCTTGGAGGACGGGCTTGGTGAGCTCGAGGTACCAATCGCAGAACTCGTACCACGTGAATTCATAGAGCGCCGTCGCTGCGAAATCGAAGCGATAGTCGGCAAAAGATTGTTCGACGACGCGCAGCGTGTGGGCGAAGCGGGAGAGAATCCATCGGTCGGCGACGCCGAGCGCGACATCGCCCGAGAGGAGTTTCGGATCGAGCGTCTTTCCGTCGCCGTCTTCAAGCGACATGAGCACGAAGCGCGACGCGTTCCAGAGTTTGTTGCAGAAGTTGCGATAGCCACCGACCCGCGCGAGGTCGAAACGAAGATCGGCGCCCTGTGTCGCGAGTGAGGCGAACGTCAGTCGCAGAGCATCGGTGCCGTGCGCCTCGATGCCATCGGGGAAAGCCTTACGCGTCGCTTTCTCGATGGAGGGGGCAAGTCGCGGCTGCATCAGTCCGGTGGTTCGCTTGCGAACGAGATCTTCGAGCGCGATGCCATCGACGATGTCGAGCGGGTCGATCACGTTGCCCTTGGACTTCGACATCTTCTGGCCTTCGGAGTCGCGCACGAGCCCATGCACGTACACCTCCTTGAACGGCACATCGCCCATGAATTTGATGCCCATCATGATCATCCGGGCGACCCAGAAGAAGATGATGTCGAATCCTGTGACAAGCACCGAGGTCGGGTAAAAACGCTTGAGCTCGGCGGTGTTGTCGGGCCAGCCGAGAGTCGAGAACGGCCAAAGCGCCGACGAGAACCACGTATCGAGTACGTCGTCGTCTTGGCGTAGCGAGACGTTCGCTGCGAGCCCGTGGCGCTCGCGGACTTCGCTCTCCGAGCGGCCGACGAAGACGCGCCCACTGTCGTCGTACCAAGCGGGGATACGGTGACCCCACCAGAGCTGGCGGCTGATGCACCAGTCTTTGATATTGCGCATCCACTCGAAGTAAGTGCGTTCCCAGTTCTGCGGCACAAACTTGATCGAACCGTTACGCACCGCCTCGATGGCGGGCTCGGCGAGCGGCGCCACCTTCACGTACCACTGATCGGTGAGGTAGGGCTCGATCACGGAGCCGGAGCGATCGCCCCGAGGCACCATGAGTTTGTGTTTGTCGATACGTTCGATGAGGCCGGCGCCCTCGAGTTCGGCGATGACGCGTTCGCGAGCGGCAAATCGGTCGAGGCCGCGTAGGCGCTCGGGAGCAACTTCGTTGATGCGGGCATCGGGTGTGAATACGTTGATCTGCGCCAAGCCATGACGCGCGCCGACTTCGTAATCGTTGAAGTCGTGGGCCGGGGTGATCTTCACGCAACCCGATCCGAACTCCGGGTCGACGTAATCGTCAGCGATGATCGGGATGAGTCGCTCAGTGATCGGTAGCCGAATCTGTTTGCCGATCAGAGTGAGGTAGCGCTCATCCTTCGGATTGACGGCGACTGCCGTGTCACCGAGCAAAGTCTCGGGGCGGGTGGTGGCTACGACCACGTGGCCGCTGCCATCGGCGAGCGGATAGCGAAGATGCCAAAGCGAACCTTCTTCTTCGGTGCTCAACACTTCGAGATCCGATACCGCGGTCTGCAGCACTGGATCCCAGTTGACGAGACGCTTACCGCGATAGATCAGGCCTTCTTCGTAGAGCCGCACGAAAACTTCGGACACGGCTTTCGACAGGCCTTCATCCATGGTGAAGCGATCGCGCGACCAATCGACCGAGGCGCCCAGGCGGCGCATCTGTCTGGCGATGGTGCCGCCCGATTCGCCTTTCCACTTCCAGACGCGTTCGATGAATTTGTCCCGACCGAGGGTAGTGCGATGCGTGCCTTCTCCCTCGAGCTGTCGCTCGACCACCATTTGAGTCGCGATACCCGCATGGTCTGTACCCGGTTGCCAGAGCGTCGCGTCGCCGCGCATGCGGTGATAGCGAGTCAGCGCATCCATGATTGTGTCTTGGAACGCGTGGCCCATGTGCAGCGTGCCCGTCACGTTGGGTGGCGGAATGACGATGCAATACCCTGCGCCGGAGCCACGCGGAGCGAACAGTCCTGAGGCTTCCCAGCGGTCGTAAATCCGCTGTTCGATGTCTGCCGGCGTGTAAGCCTTATCCATGGCGATGTCGGTGAGCGAGTCGGGTGAGGATCAGCGCGCCGCGCGACGGATCAGGAAGTCCGTCAGCAACGCGATAGGGCGACCGGTGCTGCCCTTGGCCGCGCCCCCGACGTAAGCCGAGCCCGCGATGTCCATGTGAGCCCAGCGCATGCCCTCGGTGAACTTCGCGAGGAAGGCCGCCGCCGTGAGCGCGCCGCCGTCGCGTCCCGCCACGTTCGCGAGATCGGCGAAGTTGCTCTTGAGTTGTTCGGCGTACTCCTCAGTGCAGGGCAGGTGCCAGGCACGGTCGTCTGCACGAACACCGGAGGCGACGAGTTCTTGTGCCAGATCGTCATCGTTGGCCATCACGCCAGTGTGGTGGTGGCCGAGTGCGATGACGCAGGCGCCGGTCAGTGTGGCGAGGTCGATCACCGCTTGGGGCTTGTAACGCCGCGCGTAGTGCAGCGCGTCAGACAAGATGAGTCGTCCTTCGGCATCGGTATTCAACACTTCGACCGTAAGGCCCGCCGCGCTAGTGACGATGTCTCCGGGCTTCGTCGCACGGCCGCTTGGCATGTTCTCGCAAGTGGGTACGAGGCCAACGACGTTGATCGGCAACTGCAACTCTGCGACCACCGACATGGCGCCGATCACCGCCGCAGCGCCCGACATGTCGAATTTCATTTCGTCCATGCCCGGCGGATCTTTGAGCGAGATGCCGCCCGTGTCGAACGTGATGCCCTTGCCGACGAGCACAATCGGCGCACGCGAGGCGCGCGGCCCCTTGTACTCCATGACGATGAATCTCGGGGGCTGATCACTGCCCGCCGTGACCGACAAGAAGCAGCCCATTTTCTCGGCACGAATCTCCGCCTCGTCGAGGATGCGCACTTTGATGTCTTTATGACGTCCACCGAGTTGGCGAGCCTGATCGGCGAGATAACTCGGGGTGCACACGTTGCCCGGCAGGTTGGCGAGATTGCGCATGAGGGCTGCGCCATTACCCGAGGCGTCACCATGACGCAGGCCGCGACGCGCAGCAGCCGCGCTCGATGCTCGAATGGGGCCGAACTTGATCCGCGCGAGTTCGGGCGCGGGCGGGCGCTTGCCTGATTTCAAATCGTTGACGCGGTAGAGCGCCGAATGGGTGATCTCCGCGGCCGAGCGGGCGAAGAGATAATCGTCGAGTTCACGAACGCCGGGGCGAGACAAGGCGATCACCGCGCTCTTGCAGCGCGTGCGGGCGAGGGCGCCGATCGCGGCATGGAGGGCTTTACGCCAGGCCTTGCGGGTGACGTCCGACTTGCCTTGGCCGACGAGCAGCAAACGCGAGGCTTTCATGCGAGGGAAGGCGGGCAGCAATAGCGTGTCACCGAGTCGACCCGGGAAATCCCCAGACTTCAGGAATTTCGACAACTTGCCGCCGGCTTGGCGGTCGACGCTGAGTCCCGTCGAGGACAAGGCGCCGGATTCATGCACCCCGATGACGAGGCAATCAGCCTGAGTTTGGGCGGCGCTGCCGGTGAAAATCTCGAATTGCATGATGACCTCCGAATGGGTGCGTGCCTGCACCACGAACCACGTGAGTTACCGTAACATTCTATCGTTTTCCCAATCCCGGCGTTCCGGGGAAGTCAGGTCGTGTCCCACATCCTGTCCCGCTACATCCTGCGAGAAACCCTCGGTACCTGGCTTGGGGTGACCGGCGCGCTACTCGTGATCCTGCTGACCAACCAGGTAGCCACGGTGTTGGCTCGGGCGGCCGAGGAGGGGTTTCCTCGGGGTGTGGTGCTGGAGCTCGTCGGATTCGGCACCCTCACCAACCTCGCAGTCCTTCTGCCGATCGGGCTGTTGCTCGGTGTGGTGGTGGCCTTCGGACGTCTCTATCACGACAGCGAAATGACCGCAGTGCTCGCCTGCGGTGTCGATCGTTGGCGCATTCACGTGCCGGTGATTCTCCTCGCCTTGATCGTGGCGGCCCTCGTCGCCTGGTTGACCCTCATCGGCGCGCCGGCGGCCGCGGCGCGAGTGGAGGCGTTGCGGGCGAGCGCGCTTCAGGCGGGCGAATTCGCACCCATCGCGCCGGGGCGATTCCGCAGCTTCGGTGGCGGCTCGGTGGTGCTGTATGCCGCGTCTTCGAGAGCCGACGGCACGCTCGAGCGTGTCTTCGTCAAGCGCCTTCGAGATGAACGCTACGAAATTGCCGTGGCGGCCGAGGCACGACATTCGGTTTCGGCAGACGGGGCGCTGCACACCTTGACGCTCTTCGACGGTGAGCGTTACGAGGGTGTACCGGGCTCGCGCGAGTTCCGCATCGTTCGTTTCGCCACCAACGTCATTCCGGTTCGTGTGCCACCTGTCGGGGCGCGAGCGGGTGAGTTAGATGCCAAGCCGACCTCGGCACTCCTCGCGTCGAGCGATCCTGAGTTTCACGCTGAGTTGCATTGGCGGATGGCGATTCCCCTGATGGTCTTCGTGCTCGCCATGTTGGCTGTGCCGATCTCCCGGCTGCGGCCTCGGCAAGGTCGTTATTCGCGTCTCTGGCTCGCCATCGTCGTCTACTTTGTGTACTTCAGCCTGATTTCGGCTGCCAAAGTCTGGATGGCCAAAGGAACCGTGCCGGTCGTGCTCGGTTTGTGGTGGGTCCATGCCTGCGTCATCGTCCTGACCCTGTCGTTCATCGTGCTTCCCGACCTTCGTGCGCGCCTTCGGCACCGCGACTCGCTGACGCTTTCGAGGGTGTCATGAACGCTTTCGGCGTACTCGATCGTTACGTCTTGCGCAGCGTGCTGGTCGGCGTCGGCATGGTCGTGTTCGTGCTGCTGTCGCTGGGTGGGCTATTTTTGTTGATTGGGCAGCAAGACGACATCGGTGTCGGCCGTTATACGGCGTTGGCGGCCCTGCAGTTCGTCCTGCTCAATCTCCCTCAGCAGGCTTGGGAACTCTTGCCGATCAGTGCGCTGATCGGAGCTCTGATCGGACTCGGCAATTTGGCTCGCGGCAGCGAGCTCATCGTCATGCGGACGTCGGGGCTCTCCGTATGGAGAATCGCCCGTCCGGTCGCGCTCGCTGGGTTGCTCCTCGCGCTCACCGGCGCATTGATCGGCGAGGTGATCGGGCCGCCCCTCGAGCAGTACGCACGACAGCAAAAAGCATTTGCGAAGTTCAATGATGTCAGCGTTGCCGGATCAGGCGACGCTTGGGTTCGCGATGGCAATCTACTCGTCAACGTCGAGCGCCAGACGGGTGAGTCGCAGTTCGGCGGCATGATGCTCTACGAGATCGGCGATGACGGGCGTCTGCTCGCCATGGGTCGTGCGGTGAGTGCACGCGCCGGCGACGAGGGCTCGTGGTCTCTCGAACAATATGCCGAGACCCGATTCGAAGCGGAGCGCGTGTCGAGCACTCGTGCGGCCAGAAGGGTGCTCGAGTCCAACGTCACCGCCGAGTTCCTCGGCATCGCAGCCTCATCACCGGCTCAGCTGCCAAGTGGCGCGCTCTGGAAGATGGTCCGACATCTCGAGGCAAACGGGCTCGATACGAGAGAGTCTCGCTTTGCGTTCTGGTCGCGTATCGCGCGTACGCTCGCGCCGATTTTCGCGGTCTTGCTCGCGCTGCCGTTCGTGTTCGGATCTTTGCGGGCGAGTGGGGCGGGGGCCAAGGTGGCGCTTGGGTTGATCCTCGGAATCGCGTTCTTTTTGTTGCAGCGCATGCTCGAGAGTGGCGCGGTGGTATTCAATGGTAATCCCGCGCTCTTCGCATGGCTGCCGACCTTGCTCATGGGTGCTGCAGCGCTACTGCTGATACGTCGAACGCGGTGAGCGTCTTGTCAGTCGGTTGATGGTCAGTTTACGAGTCGGAGTCGTTCAATGTCCGTTTCTGTAGATCACGTTTCATCTTTGCCGCCGCCGCTCGTCAAGCGCACCACGCTGATCGTTCGCGACCTGAATCGGTCCGTCGCGTTTTATCGAGACGTACTTGGTTTGACGGTTTGGTACGACGATGAAATCGTGCTGTCCGGTACCGGTCTTGCCGCAGGCGCGAAAGGCGATCGAACGCGACTCGTGATCATGAAAGCAGACGATCCGGTGATCGGCATGATCGGCTTGCTCGAGTTCACCGAACCGCGCTTGCCTGAGCCCGCCGCGAGAACGAGACTCGGTATCGGCGACATCGTCTTCGTCATGCAAGGCAAAGATGTTGAGGCTGCGCATCGACGCGCCCTCGCATTCGGTGCCCGAGTTCATGCCGCGCCCCATCGATTCGAAGTGCGGGGTGCAGACGGTCAAATGATCCGCATGACCTCCCTCTCGCTCTGGGATCCCGATGATTTTTTCATCGAGTACAACGAGCGTCACGCCTGAGGTCGCTGTGAACGAGACTCCCGCCGCATCGGGCCAAACGCAAACCGTGCTGATCTGGGATCTCCCGGTCAGGATCATTCATTGGTCTTTGCTCCTTGCGGTTGTCGGAGCGTGGCTTACGCGCGAGCTTGAGGGCGATTGGTTCTCTTGGCACACCCGCTTTGGTTATGCCGTGCTGGTGCTCGCACTCACGCGGGTGCTCTGGGGGTTTTTGGGTACGCGACATGCGCGATTCACGCAATTCGTGAAGGGGCCCAAGACGGTCGTCGACTATCTTCGTGGCGGCACCTCGAGTACGGTCGGACACAACCCGCTCGGTGCGCTGATGATCCTCGCGATGCTGGCGATGTTGCTGGTGCAGGCGGTGACGGGGCTATTTGCCAACGACCAGGTATTCGAAACCGGCCCCTTGTTCGGGTACGTCACCATCGAGACCAGCGATCGACTCACGTCGCTGCATAAGCAGTTGTTCGACTGGATCGCGGCGGCCATTGCGGTCCATGTGGTCGCAGCGCTCTTTTATCTTTGGATTCGAAGAGAGAATCTGATCCTGCCCATGATTACGGGCAGAAAATCTGCAGCGAACGTTCCGGAAGAAGATCGCATTTCGAGCTCGAGACTCTGGCTCGCGATCCTCCTCGCGGTGATCGTCGGGTCGGCGCTCGCCTGGGTCATCCGTTCCGCACCGGAGGCATCGCTCTACGTGTTTTGAGACGAAAGAGCGATGCCTCGTATGGCGGTGTTATTTTTTTGCGCCGAGCTCGCGTAGCAGATCGTCCGCTCGATACACCTTGGACAGCGCCTCTTTCATGATCGCCGGATGAACGGCGATCGAGCGATTCTTCGCTGTATCGAACCAGTAGGCGCCCGAGATCGAGTGGATGTTGCCATCGAACATCAGTCCAACCACCTCGCCCCGCGCATTGAGTAGGGCGCTACCCGAGTTGCCGCCTACGATGTCGTTGTTGGTCGACAGATTGACCGGCGTCGAAAGATCGAGTGATCCCTTCACTTGTTGCCAGCTGTCGGGAATACGGAAGGGCGGCTGACCGGTCGCACGCTCGAAGGCCGTCGACAGTCGGGTGAAAGGCTCGACGGGGCGGCCTTTTTCAACCCAGCCCTGCACCGTGCCGTAATTGAGGCGAAGCGTGAAGGTCGCATCCGGGTAGACGTTCGTGCCATACAGTTTGAATCGGGCGCGCGCGATTTTTTCTTCTGCCACACTGATCGGCGCTTCGATTTCATCCTCATATTGCTTGCGAAGCGCGCGGGCTTGCGGATCGATGCTGCGAGCGAGCTGAATGAACGGATCGTTCGAAGCGGCGATCGCTGCCGCGCCGCCGTTCCACAATGCCAGCCTCACTTCGGGGTCGCCGAGTTTGGTTCCCGCCACCAAAGACTGCGCCAAAGTATCGGGCGAGTCTTTTGCGAGCAAACTGCGTACGGTGGGGTGATCGGGGCCGAGCCACTCGCGCATGCGTTCGAGACCAAAAGACAGCGTCAGCTTTTCGAGCTCGGGGTAGATCGGCACCGGCGCCGCGAGCTGCTGACGGATTCGGGGCAAGGACGCGTCGGTGAATTCGCGCAAGCGCTCGGTGTTGGGCTTCTCTCGCTCGGCGGCGCCGCGTACGAGAGTACGCGCGAGTCGAAAATATCGGCTGTTGAAGCCCGCTGCGCCCTCGAGGTACGTGAGTTCGGTGTCGAGGTTGCGCGCGATGCCATTCGCCCGCTCGATGTCTGCCCAGGGATCACCGATCGAGGCGAGTTCACGATCGGCGCTGACTTTCGCCCGCAGTTCGGCTTCTTCACGACGCTTCTGCGCCATCATGTTTTCATCGAGCAGCGCATCGAGCTGCTTGCGACGCACCTTGATCCCATTCTCAAGGCCGGTGAGAGGGTCTTCGACGATACGTCGGGCATCGTCGCTGGTCTTCGAAAATTGGATGTAGCGACCCCGCAGTTCGTTGCTACGCAGCAGAGACGGCGGCAACTCGGCCTCACGCAGCTGCTGCAGCTGGGCAACGGTTAACAGTCGATCGGTGGAGCCCGGGTGTCCCGACACGAGTACGAACTCTCCGGCCTTCGGGCCGTCGAAGTTCACCTTCAAGTGGCGGATCGGTTTGACCGGTTTACCGTTCTCGTATGCACGCAGCAGCGCCATGTCGAGACACCAGCGCGGAAACTGGAAGTTATCCGGGTCTCCACCAAACGCCGCAATGCCTGCCTCGGGTGCGAATACAAGGCGAATATCGGTGTAGCGCTTGTATTGGTAAATGAAATACTGCCCACCGTTATAGAGCGCGACGCTTTGGCACTTGTTGCCAGTCGTTTTTTCACAGGCCTGCTCGAGCTCAGTCAAAGTTTTCTTGCGCGCATCATTGGCGGCACGGTCATCGAGACCTTTCGTCGCCGCATCGATCTTGCTCGTGACGTTATCCATGGCGACGAGTACGTCGGCCAACTGCGTCGGGCACTTGATCTCGGTCGATTTTCCTCGCGCGACGAAACCTTCGTCGAGGAGGCTTCGATCCTTTGAGGAATTCTCGGCGAGACAGGCTGCGACGCAATGGTGATTGGTAAGGATCAACCCTTCAGCGGAAACAAAAGATGCCGTGCATCCCGCAAGGCGAACGGTTGACTCGCGAACTCGATCGAGCCAGGGCCCATCGATCCGCACGCCGTAGGTTTTCTCCGCGGCAGAGGACGGAAAGTTATCGAAGGTCCACATTCCTTCATCAGCGACTGCAGCGCTGCAGGTGAGGGCCATCGCAAAGAGTGAGGCGAGAAGGCGTTTCATCGGTCACAACTCCGGAATCTTGCTGAAGTCCGGTCATTAAATCACAGCTCTGGCATTTCTGGCGGACGTCCGGGTTTACGCCACGCAGAGTGCATTTCTGCGGCGCTTTCGCGATTCGCTGGCAGACCGCGAAGGGGTGG
>CAZRFN010000009.1:0-57544 GCA_964599335.1 uncultured Acidibacter sp.
TTTCAGCAACTTTGTTTCGAGCGCATGTCCCACCGATGAATGACCGAGCCACCCGACTCGTAGAGAGTTTCTACGCCGACATTTGGAACCGACACGACAAGTCGGCGATTCCAAAACTGCTCTGTGCTGATTTCACCTTTCGCGGCTCTCTCGGACCCAGCAAATTCGGTCACGACGAGTTCGCCAGCTACGTTGATTTCGTTCATGACGCACTGGGTGATTATCGCTGCGACATTCAGGACTTGGTGGTCAGTGACCACAAAGCATTCGCCAAGATGCTGTTCTCGGGAATACATCGCAAGCCATTTTTGGGCTACGAACCCACCTCACTGCGCATCGAGTGGGCAGGAGCCGCGCTTTTCACCGTAAAGGAGGGGATGATTTCCGATCTTTGGGTGCTGGGCGATTTACTTGGACTACATCAACTGCTGGAACGAAATCGCAGGACTTAGATCGTTACGACCGATTGACATGATGGAGCAACCCTCCCACATAAGGAGACGCACATGGAACTGCAACAACTGCTCATCACCTTTTTGCTCAGCTTTGTGGGCGTCGCGGTACTGTCTTTCGTTGCTCGTCGCCAGATCAAGGATCGCCCCTCGGCGAGCGATGAGGAGATCCTCGAAAGGAACGCGACCGCGTACAAGATCACATCTTGGCTTTTTATCGGGAGTCTTCTCGCCCCCGTATCGTTTTATTTTTTCGGCGTGGATGACAATTCAGCATGGCCCGCAGTCATGGCCCTTCTTCTGTCCAGCATCCTTCCTATCGCCTACCTCAGCTTGCGAAAACTTCGCGGCGGTCCTGGCCTCGATGAATTCCTACGCTACGGAGAACTGAAAGACGGCTGGCCCAGGAAGTGGCAGATTGCGATTTTTTACTCATGGCTCGCTTTTGTTGCGGGAGCGGTCGTGGTTGTGGCGTTGATGAATTAGCTTAGGAATCCATCTCCCGCAAAAATATTATGCATTTGATCTTCACCAAGGGCGCGGGCAAATACGATCGAATGGATGTCATCGTCGATGGCGCCTGCACGAACAGCGTGCAATGCCCGAAGCAAGGCATCATCCCGCACGACATGCTGCACTTTGCCGTCGAATCGACGCTGCAACGTCGCGGCTTCATCATCCGAACACTCGAAGGCGACTCGAGCGGATTTCGAATGACTTCCACCGCCGAGAGCGATGGCGTAGAGCGACTGGTGGAGGTTTTGCAAGCGGACGGATGGGCGGGCTGGACGGGCGCAGCTTCCGCGCTGCTCGATCTTTACCGAATCACCTGCGAATCGCGACACTGCGCGCCGCTGCCGATCGGCGAACCGGAGATCCTCGCGGTACGCGAGCACATTCACCGCCTGACGGCAGCATGGCAATCCACGAAGATCGGAGAGTCGATGCCAATTTCTTTGGCAACGTGAACCGATGGTTAAACCCCCCTTTCCCGACCATCTCCCGCCACGATCCCGAGCTTCGTGAGATTGTGCAGGGTCGTCGCGAGTAACGATTCCGCCTCGCGACGCAGCATCGCCGCGGCCTCTTCCGAATCTTTGATGACTACACCTTCGTGTACGAGCGGGTGTCCGAGTCGATTCAGCGTCGAGGCGACGCGGTCGGCGATCGCTGCGGCATCACGTGCGCCCTCTCGCCACGCGCCGAGCGCGAGCAAGGTACGCCAGCCGAGCTCGATGCCACCACCGGTCTCGGGCGAAGCGAGCGTACTCAGATAGTGCTCATCGAGCGCGAGCCGCAGCAGCCGGGCGTTGAGTTCGTTTACCGATGCGCGGTTTGCTACGAGCGATGTCCATCCGAGACTCTGTGTCGACTCCTCTGGCGACCTCTGCCCTCTCACCCAAAGATCTCGACGGAAACCCGTGCTCTCCGTGACGCCGTTGGCCTGAGTCACATACTCGAGCCCAAGCGGTCTGAATGTGGCGGACAGATCGGCCTCGTCGAACAAAGCCCAGTCCCGATTGAAATATTCGTGAGCGAGGTACGCCTTCGCTTGATGACGAATTTTGCGTAAATGTTTTTCGAATGCAGGATCGTCTCGAGCGGGCGGGAGGTCGCGAGCCACCACGTGCTGCGCAGCGACGAGCGCTGCTTCGATACGATCGGGTAGGGCTCTCGATGCAAGCTCCGGCTTCGCAGCCTCGGCAACCAGAAAATCGCGCAGCGGCAATACGGATCCCCATGCCTGGCGGGTGTTGTACGAGAGATAAAGCACCCCGCCCCTCGCAAGCTTTCGGTCGATGAATGCTTTGATGATTTGCCGATTACTCTCAGAAATCCAGCTCCATACGCCATGCAGCGCGATGAAATCGAACTCAGGGAGATCCTCTCGCAGGCAGAACTCCGCGAACGTTTCTGCCGACACATGAATGCGATTCGTGAGTCCGCGAGTGAGCGTTTCGACCTCCTCGACATGCCGTGGCAGTAAGTCGTTACCCCACCATTCGGCATCGCCGGCGACGGCGTGGATGGCCACACTCAAGCCTCGCCCGAAGCCGAGTTCACACGCGCGTCGGATGGGCGCAATCGCGACGCCTGCGCCCGAGAGCGTCTCGCGAACTCGACGCGGATCGAGTTCGGGGTAATAACCCAGCGTGTAAGCGAGCTCGGTGACATAACCTTCGGCGCGCTCGCGCATCGACTGCGTCAACGCCATACGATCATCGCCAGGCAATACGATCACCCGCGAAGGTGCCGAAATACAGCCGGCCTTTGAAAGGCAGCGCGACGGTCACCGCGCCGATGGGCGGACCCTCTTGATCGAGGATAACGCGCGAGGCCAGCGTTTCTGGATCGACTTCGAGGATCTGAAATCGAAAACCGCAATTACCGCGCTCGATGCCGAGACACTTGAGCAGATCAAAGGTGCCCGCATGATGCGAGGCGACGAGCAGTCGGCCATCATCGGTCCAGGTGACGTTGTCGGGCCCCGACACCGACACCTCGCCCACGCGCTGACCCGTCTCGGTGTCGACTTTGATCAGCGCGTTCTCGAAATAGCCGTTGAGATAGACGAAGCGTCCGTCCGGCGAGGATTCGATGCCATTGGCATAGGCCGTCTCGCTGCCTGCGATGCGCGAGTAACCCCGACTCGCACGCCACTCCCAGGCGAAACCTGGTCGATGCGAGCCGTACCGCATGCGTAATCCCGAAACAATCGTATTTTCGCTTCGACGAAAACTATCGGAAATTCGGAATCCACCGTCACTGAGCACGACGACGTCGTTCGTCGTGGCATCGGGCGGGGCGAGAACGCAGCCACGCGGCTCGAGGGCGAGCTCTCGACCATCATCAAAGATTTCGAAGATCTCGATCGACTCGCGAGCGCCGTGATTGACGACGTACAGCACGTGTCGACCATCATCGAGACGCCTGGCATTGATTCCGTGGGGAACGAAACGACCTGCACCGAGTGCCGGGCAAGCAGGATCGCCCAGCGCCGCAACATTCGGTGCGACGGGGGTCGCTATCGAGGGCGTCGAGGCTCGCGGCCACAGCACGCGGATGTCGCCGCGACCACTCTCGGCGTTCGGCACGTAGGCAACGAGCCGCCCGGCGCGCGACTCGAGACTGCCCTGCCCCATCTCGCTGACGATGAGCGCGACACCACTCGGACTCTTGGCGAAATCCTCCGGATTTTGAAATCGACAATCGGGCGTGAGGCCATTCGCCGCGTGACAATCGAGGATGTCGGGAGTCGTACAAGCCCCGAGCGATAACAACAAAACGGCGAGTCCCAGGCGAATCAGCATTGAACGATCTCGATGGGGAACCCATCGGGCGTGGCGATCACCATGGAGCGCTGACGTCCGACACCTGGCACCTCGACCTCCGCTGGTGCACTCAGCACGGGCACCGAAAGACGCGCAACGCGATCTCGTACCTCCTCAAACTTGAAGGTCGGGAACGACCATAGGCCGATCCCTCGGTTCTTCAAGCCGAGGCCGTTGGGCGCGCGGAGACTGCCGGACAACAACTGCATGATGACGAGATAGCCGGTCCGAGAGCCGGGGGCAAACCATTGTTGAAATCTAACTCGAATACCTTTCGCGAGCTTCATGCCGCCCTGCGGCCCTTCACTCTCGAACGTGAACTCCCGACGCAGTTCGTAACCGAGCACTCTGTCGAGGAATTCGCCGTGTCGATCGGCATCGCTCACGAGTGCGCTCGAATAACTCGGACCTCCGATGCCGAGGGCCGCATCGATCGAGCCGACCGGATGCAAGTGGGCGCGATCGACACCGGGGACCATCAGATCATCGGGAGCGATCCATTGCGTCTCACCGATGTCGTAGGTCGTACCATCCGGTCGCGGAAAGGTCATCGTGGTGAGGCCGGCATTGGCTTGGAAGCCGTAGGCCTCGACGATGGCGTGCCGCTGCGCCAGACCCCTGACCGGAACACCAAGACCGAGCGGACCATCGAAGCGACAGTCGAGACCCGGTCGCGATGTTGGTCGCTCTGCTGCGATGCGCACGATGCGCACGGAAATAGCATCCGGAAGCCCCGGCCGACTCAGTAGCAACCCATCGAGATCATCGTCAGACGCAATGCCCCAGTGACGTGCGAGTTGCTGCGCCGCCTCACCGGACGCACGCAACGTGTCGACCCGAAGATCTAAGGCGCCCCCGTAAAAACGCCGACACCGCTCAAGATCGGCAGCCGCCAAAGTGATGCCGGCGAGCGGCTCACAAATGACCGGACGACCATCCTGACGCGGAGTCATGGGATCGAGGGGCACAGCGGGCTGGGTCATCAAAACTCTCCCGTGAACTCGTCACGAAAACTAGCATGCCAAGGACTACACTTCGCAGCCATGACCGATCGTCGTGATTTTCTCTCTGCCACGCTTCTCTCGGCCGCGCTCGCCGGCTCCTCCATCGGAATACCCGCGTGGGGCGCCACCCAGCAGTCGGCGCGCCGGCCGCAGTTCAAGAGTGATCCGTTCGCGCTCGGTGTCGCGTCCGGATATCCCGTGAGCGATGGCATGGTGCTCTGGACGAGACTCGCCACTCAGCCGACCAGCCCCGACGCCTCTCTCGGCGAATCCGATTACGCCGTGCACTATGAGATCGCCGAAGACGCCCACTTCGCAAAGATCGTGCAGTCGGGGGACACTCGAGCCGAAGCGCAGTACGCACATTCCGTTCATCTCGAAGTTAGAGGTCTCGCCCCCGGTCGTGACTATTTTTATCGCTTCCGGGCGGGTGACTACCTCAGTACCGTCGGGCGAACCTGGACCTCACCGCTCGGCGAGCGACAGACGCCACTGCAGATCGCCGTGGCCAGTTGCCAACATTACGAACAAGGCTACTTCCACGCCTACTCCCACATGCTCGAGCGCGGCACCGATCTCATCGTGCACGTGGGCGATTACATCTACGAGGGCAATACCGGTTCACCCGTGCGCCGTCACGACATCGGTGAATGCAAGACGCTCAATGATTATCGACTTCGCTACGCGTGGTATCGAAGCGATCCCGTCTTGCGAGCGGCGCACGCCCATTGCCCTTGGCTCGTCACCCACGACGACCACGAAGTCGACAACGATTACGCCGGGCTCATCGCCGAAGACCCAGATCAACAAGATGGTTTTATCGCTCGACGTACGGCGGCTTATCAGGCCTATTGGGAACACATGCCGCTGCCGCGCTCGGCACTGCCGCGCGGCCCTGACATGCAGCTCTACATGACCCGCACGTTAGGCGATCTATTGGCCATACACATGCTCGACGAGCGGCAATACCGCTCACCGCAGGCCTGCCCGACGCCCCCGCGACGAGGCGGAGGCTCGCGTGTTTATGTCGATACCTGTCCCACTTGGAACGACGAGTCACGCAGCATTCTGGGGGCCACTCAAGAAGGCTGGATCGACCGACAGCTGCGCACGTCGAAGGCGCGCTGGAATTTCATCGCACAAGGTGTCGTGATGACCTGGGTCGATGAAGACCCCGGCCCGAGGCAACAACACTGGAGCGACAGTTGGGCGGGCTACCCCGCCGCACGTCGTCGCCTGCTCGAGTCGGTGGCTGCGAGCCGCTGTCGAAATCCCGTGATGCTGGGCGGTGACATCCATGCCTTCATCGTCGCAGACCAACGCATCGCCTCGCACCGCGTCGACTCACCCCTCATCGCGAGCGAAATCGTCACCACCTCGATCACCTCGGGGCCGCCACCCCAGAAAGTGATGGACGTGTACAACCGTCCCGATGCCTCAGACGTGTTCTTCGCCAGCGGCGCCTATCGGGGTTATGCGCGTCTGACACTGACACCCTCGAGACTCGAGGCGGAGCTCATCGGTTATACCTCAGTACGCGAGCCTCAAGCGACGGCGCAATCGCTGGCTCGTTTCGTCATCGAGGACGGGCAGCTGGGTCTACAACGGGCCTAACCGACTCGGTCGTGCGTCAACGCCGTCAGGCGCGCAAGTAACGCACGATCTCTCGAACCCAATTCTCGGGCTGCTCGTCGATGATGTCGTGTGATCCGCCTTGCAACTCGGCGTAGGCAAAGAAATCAGGACGCAGACAGTGCGCACGCTGAGTTGCAGCATGCAAATCTTCGCCAGTGTTGGTGAACATCAGCGTCGGCACCTCGATGCGCGTCAATACGGCCTCGAGATCCGCGGAGATGACGAGCGGGAAAGCTCGCCAATTGCTACCGTCACGATGCAGCGCCTCGACCGTATATCGATGCATCAAACGAATATCACTCCAACCCGGCGTCGAGCGCAATCGGTTTTCCCAGGCGATACGTAGATGAGAACCATCGGGTTTAGGGTCTTTCGGGCCGAAGTAAAATGTCGCGAAGTGATCGCGCTCGGCTTTACCGAGCAGAGGGAAGCCGTTGAGCACGAGCTTGCGGACGGCCTGCGGATTCGCCGCTGCAAACACGGCACCGAGTACGGCACCGGTGTGATGACCGACGAGGTTCGCGCTTGTCCAACCCATCGCGCGCAGACCCGCCGAGATGATGGTCGCGAAATCTTCGAGGGTCGCACCCTCTGAGGCGACGTCTGACATGCCGAAACCCGGCATGTCGAGTGCCAGCGCATCGAAGCCCGCCGCCGCGAGCGCCGGCATCACCGCTTCGAACTGAGTCGAAGACAACGGCGATTGATGCAGCAGCACGAGCGGCTCACCCGGCCTGCCACGCGCGTCACGTCCCATGCATCGACGATAGTGGATCTGTCCCGTGGGTCCGTCGAGATAGCCGCGGCGGATCGATGAACTCGAAGTGGTCATGTAATCGAGTGTATCCGGGCTACCCCGATTTGCGCCTACAATCGCGGCTCACCGCCTCTACATGAACATGAGCCCACCGCGTACATCTCCGGCCACACCCCACACTCTGATGACTCGGGTCATGGGCACCTCCTCTACGGGCACGGCCTTCGTGCTCGCACTCTGGATCACCCCCGAAACGCGAGCACGCTCGCCATGACGACGAATATGCAGTGGGTTCTGGCGGCAAGGCCCGTCGGCGCGGTGAAAGAGAGCGACTTCAGACTCATCGAGTCGCCGCTTCGACCCCTTGTCGAGGGCGAGTTCCGCATCGAGGTGCTCTACCTCGGCGTCGCAGCCGTGATGCGCAATTACATGCTGAACGCGGAAAAATTCGAACGGCCACTCGAACTCGGCGACGTCATGCATGGACGCGGCGTCGGTCGGATCGTCGAATCACGACATCCGGATTGGCGCGTCGGAGAAATTGTCCACGGCAAGATGGGCTGGCAGCGTTACGCCATCGCCGACGGATCACCCTATTTTTTGATGTTCAAGGTGCGCCAACGCGTCGCACCGGTCTCGACGGCACTCGGCGTGCTCGGCCTCACGGGTTTCACGTCCTATCTCGGACTCGTCGACGTCGGCGCCTTAAAAGCCGGTGATCAAGTGCTGGTATCCGGTGCCGCGGGTGGCGTCGGCTCGAACGTGGGACAGATCGCGCGTAACCTCGGCGCCGAAGCCGTTGGTATCGCTGGCTCGCCTGATAAATGCGCGTTGCTGACGAAGTCGCTCGGCTACCGCGCAGCCATCAACTACAAATCGGACAATCTCGAGTCGCGCATCGGCGAACTTTTTCCGAATGGTCTCGATGTGTTCTTCGACAACGTCGGCGGAGAGACGCTGGACGCCGGACTCGCTCACCTTAGACGCCATGCCCGGGTCGTGCTCTGTGGCGCGATCTCGCAGTACATCGACGGCGTAGAGCGGCCGTATGCACTCAAGAATGCGTTCACCATTTTCAAGAGAATGGCGCGCATGGAAGCCTTCTTCATTTATGAAATGAGCGAACGATTCGAGCGCGCCGAGGCGCAGCTCGCCGACTGGATTTCCGCAGGCAAGCTGCACTATCAGGAAGACATTCTCGAGGGATTAGAGCAGATGCCCACCGCCCTCATCCGACTCTTCGAGGGACGAAACGTCGGCAAACAACTGGTACGGGTCTCGCAGGTTTGACTTGTGCGTTTAACAACGCATGACCCAAAAAGAAAAAGGCCCGGTGATTAACCGGGCCTTTTTGTTCGACCGCGTTGCGGTGAACGTCAGCGCGCTTTACCAGCGACCGCCGCCGCCACCACCGCCACCGCCGGAGCCGCCACGGTAGCCACCGCCACCGCCGCCACCCCCACGGAAGCCACCCGGACGACCGCCGCCGCCACCGCCACCAGTGCGGGGACGATCCTGCGCTTCGTTGACGCGCAGCGGGCGACCGCCCATCGAGTAGCCGTTGAGAGCCTGAATGGCGCGAGCTGCGTCATCCTGACCCATTTCAACAAAGCCGAAACCGCGCGGACGACCGGTATCACGGTCGACCGGAAGGGCGACCGAAGTCACCTCGCCATGCTGTGCGAACAGCGCGCGGACTGCCGCTTCATCAGCGGTAAAAGGCAGGTTGCCTACGTAAATTTTTGCCATCTCTGGAAACACTCTCTAAAACTTAACTAACAAATCGCCCCGTTTGATGCCCTGCCTTGCGACAACGACAGCCTCCGAGGCCTCCTGATCGATGTCGATTCAGCAATGCAGACCGGCGTTAGGACGCCCAGAGATGCAGACGGAAAGGCAACGATCGCCCGGGAGTCTAACACCGAATATCGACTGCAACACTACAATTTCGCGCGCTATAGTGTTGATCCTGCTCCAAAATGACTGTTGTGGCCCGGCAACGTGCGGCACCCACCCCCTCTTTAGACCCTCTGCCCCTCCTGGACCCTCTTCATGGCCTCCCCCTCGCCCGCCTCCGCCCAGACCCCCTCCCCCCTGATCGGACAACTACCCGGCCTGCTGCTCGCCGCCAGCGTGGCCGCCGCAGCCTTCGGGGTGCGCGCCCTCGAGCTACCCGGACTCTCCAAGATCAGCCCGCTCATGCTCGCAATCGTCATCGGCATGGTCGTTCGAAACACGTTCGGCCGACCGGAGACGGCCCGGGCGGGAATCGCCATGTGCCTACGCAGACCGCTTCGCACAGGAATTGTGCTGCTCGGTCTGCAGGTCACGCTCGCGGAGATCTTGGGGATCGGCGTCGCGGGTCTCGCGATTCTCGCCTTCGCCTTGCTCGGAACGTTTTTCCTGACGCAGTGGCTAGGCGCTCGGCTCGGCGTGCGTCCCGGGCTTGCCACACTGATCGCCACCGGCACCGGCATCTGCGGCGCCTCGGCCATCGTTGCTGCAAACACCGTCGTGCGCGACGACGAGGAGGCCGTCGCCTACGCGCTGGCGACGGTTACGCTTTTCGGAACGATCGCGATGTTCTCGTACCCCGTCATCGGTGGGCTACTGGATCTCGATCCGCGACGCTATGGCCTCTGGACCGGAGCTTCGGTACATGAGGTCGCTCAAGTGGTCGCGGCGGGGTTCGCCCGTGGCGAGGCTGCGGGCGAGTTCGCCACGGTCGCCAAGCTCGCACGCGTATTGATGCTGGCGCCGCTCGTCATCGGTATGGGCCTTTGGGCGCAGCGGCAACTCGCTCGTCGCGCTGACACCCTCTCGGCCGAGGTCCAGGGTCGCGCGCCGATGCCCTGGTTCGTCTTCGGCTTTCTCGGGATGGTGTTGCTGTCAGGCAGCGGATGGCTGCCCGTCGAGACGAAGCAGATCGCCGCGCCGATCGCTCAAGCCTTGCTCGCTCTAGCGCTCGCTGCGGTCGGGCTCGAGACCGACATTCGCAAATTGATTGCCCAAGGTTGGCAGCCGCTCGCGCTCGGTGCGCTCGCCACGTTGTTTATCGCCTCGAGCACGCTCGGTCTCGCCCTGATTTGGCAGGGCTGAGTCGCCTCACGCCGTCCGGGTATCTCCGGAGGTCAATAATTTTGCGAAACGCGGCGCGACCCAGCGCTCGAGATCGTCGATCACCGAAAACATCGACGGGACGATGACGAGCGTGAGCGCAGTCGACGTGATGAGTCCGCCGATCACCGAAATAGCCATGGGCGCACGAAACCCGGCGGCCGCCGTGCTCAAAGCGATCGGCATCATGCCGGCCACCATCGCCACCGTAGTCATGATGATGGGGCGAGCGCGCTTGTGCCCCGCCTCGATCAAGGCCTCGAGTTTGGGTTTGCCCGCTCGCATTTCTTCGATGGCGAAGTCGACGAGCAAGATGGAATTCTTGCCGACGATGCCCATGAGCATCAGGAAACCGATCACAACCGGCATCGAGAACGGCTTACCAGTGAGCATCAGCGCGATGATTGCGCCACCGACCGATAGCGGTAACGCCGACAAGATGGTGATCGGCTGGAACACGCGCGCGAAGAGCAGCACCAACACCGCAAATACGAGCAATACACCCGCGACGATGGCGAGCGTGAAGTTCGAGGCGAGCTCCTTCAGGAACTCTGCCTGACCCACTTCGACGAGCCGCACCCCTTCAGGCAAATTTTTGATCTCGGGCAACGCATAGACCTTGGCGAGCGCCGGGCCAATTTCGACACCCTTGGCGAGATCCGACTCGACCACCACGCGTCGGCTCTGGTTGTAGCGACGGATGACCGAAGGGCCCTCTCCGAAAGTGATCTCCGCGACGGCTTTTAGAGGTACCGTAGCGCCGGTAGCCGTGCGCACAGGAAGATTCTCGAGTGTCGAGAGATCTCGTCTCGACTCCTCGAGCAAACTCACTCGAATCGGTATCTGGCGGTCACTCAAGGAAAACTTCGCAGCGTTCTGCGGCAAATCACCGAGCGTCGCGATTCGGATGGTCTGACTGATCGCCGCCACGGATACGCCAAGCTCCGAAGCGAGATCGAGGCGTGGGCGTACGAGTACTTCCGGACGCTGCATGTCACCGTTGACTCGCGGATCACGAAGCTCGGGCAACTGGCGCATCGCCGCGACGGCTCGTCGGGCTGCCGCCTCGATCTTTGCAGGGTCCTCGCCGGTCAAGTACAGCGTGATCGGACGCCCGCCAGGGCCCGCGTCATCGCCACTGAACGCGACACGCGCGTCGGGGATCTCGGTAAAGAGCGGCGTGACTCGGTCCTGCCATTCTTTTTGAGTGACGGATCGTTCGCTGCGCGGCACCAACGTCACGTAGAGCGACGCGGTACGCACGTCACCGTCACCAATGGACTCGATGATGTCGGTCACCTCGGGCTGCTTGGCGATGAGCGAGGTGACCTGCTCCGAAATTCTGGCTGTCTGCTCGAGCTGCACTCCGGGCGGTAACTCGATGTTGATCTGAGCCGAGGAGAAATCTTGTGGCGGAATCAAGGCTTTCGGAATGGCAACGAGCAGACCGATCGAGAACAGGAAGAACGCGAGCCCGCCGAACAAAGTGACTCGCCGATGCTGCAGCGTCCAGCGCAGCGTATCGAGATAAGCGTTCATCATCGACCCGTCCGCCGAACGAATCTCCTCGTGCGGCTTGAGCGTATGCGCGGCAATGAGCGGCGTGATGAGTCGGGCGACGAGTAACGAGAAAAACACGGCCGCTGCGACGGTGAGCCCGAATTGTTTGAAATACTGACCCGTGAAACCGCCCATGAAACTGACGGGCACGAACACCGCGATGATGGTGGCCGACGTCGCCACCACGGCGAGCCCGATTTCGTCTGCGGCATCGAGAGCCGCTTGGTAGCCACTCTTGCCCATGCGCATATGGCGAACGATGTTCTCGATTTCCACGATCGCATCGTCGACGAGTACGCCGGCCACGAGTGACAGCGCCAACAAACTGATGCCGTTGAGGGTGAAGTCCTGCCAGTACATGAAGGCGAAAGTCGGAATTGCCGAGAGCGGAATGGCCAGTGCCGAGATCACGGTCGCTCGCCAATCTCGCAAGAAGATAAACACCACGAGCACCGCGAGAATCGACCCCTCGATCATCGCCATCAGCGCAGACCGATAGGTCTCACGGGTATGCTCGACCGTCGTGAAGACGCGCTTGATACCGATGTCGGGATTTTCTTTGAGAATTTTCGCGATCTCTGCTTCGACGCTATCGAGCGCTTTGACATCCGAGGCGCCCCGCGCCTTGAAGACGCCGAAGTTGGTAGCCTGCCGACCGTTCAATCGCGAAATCGAACGCTGCTCACCCACCGCATCACGAACCTCGGCGACATCTTGCAGACGCACGCTCGCGCCGTTGGCCAAGCGAATTTGAGTCGCTCCGAGCTCCAGAGCCGTTGCCGCGGCACCCAGCACTCGGATCGACTGCTCACCGCCGCCGACCTGCGCGCGACCACCCGGCGCATTGATGTTGAGCACCCGGAGTTGCTGATTGACCTCCGCCGCCGTAATGCCGAGCGCTTGCATGCGCGCCGGATCGAGCTCGACCCGAATCTCACGTGATACGCCACCACCCCGAGTCACCTGCGCGACGCCGGGTACCGCCAGTAACTGCTTACTGATCGAGTTGTCGACGAACCAGCTGAGCTGTTCGGGCGTACGGGCCGTGGTGGAGACGGCGTACCAAGCAATCGCTCCGCCCTCCACGTCGATGCGGCTGATCTGCGGCTCATCGACACCCTCGGGTAAATCCGAGCGGATCTTGCTGACGACATCACGGATATCATTGAGTGCACGATCGATGGGCGTACCGATCTGGAACTCGATCGTCGTGATCGAAGACCCTTCCGATGCACGCGAACTGATGCTGCGTACATCGGCCACGCTGCGTACCGCACCCTCGACCTTCTGGGTGATCTGGGTTTCGATTTCGGACGGCGCCGCACCCGGCTGCGAGACCTGCACCGACACGAGCGGGAAGCTCACGTCCGGGTTGAGGTTGATGGGTAGACGCTGAAAACTGATGAGACCCACGAAGGTCAACACCATGAAAAGCACGATGGGTAACGTCGGGTGACGAATCGCCCATGCGGACATGTTCTTCATCGGGCGACCCTCACCGCCTCACCCGGACGCAGATAGGGGCCTGCGGTCGTCACCACTTTTTCGCCGCCCTGCAGACCACCACCGATCACCACGCCATCGGCGCGCGACCCTTCGACACGCACGTCGCGACGCTCGACCTTGCTCGAGGCGTCGACGATGAAGACGTAGTTACCCGTCGTGTCGCTCATCACAGCCGTCTGCGGAAGCAGCGGACGACGTCCTGAACCCGTAGAAATTTCGCCGCGTGCAAACGCGCCAGGACGCAAGTCGCGATGTGCCGGAAGATCGACGCGCACACTGCCGAGTCTCGTCTGCGGATCGATGACCGCACCGATCAAACGGACCTTGCCCTCGAAAGCCTGCTCGACGCCCGTGACGCGAACGCGAGCGGGCTGACCCGGTGCGAGTCGCGGCAAGTCGCGTTCGGCGACGTTTCCGCGCATCTCGATACCTCCGGCGCGGCCAAGGCGAAACAGCGGCGCACCACCCGGACCTGCGAGCTGACCGACCTCGGCAGAGCGCGTCAACACGATACCGTCGAAAGGCGCACGCACCTCGGTGCGGCGCAGACGAGCCTGCGCCTCGGCGAGTTGAGCCGACACCACTTTGACTTTGGCGCCCGCGGCGATCGCTGCAGCACCGCGCCGCTCGATTTCCTGTGTCGACAACGCTCCGATCGTGGCGACCGCCTGCGCTCGGCGGTAGTCGGCTTCGGCGACGGCCGCATTCGCTTTGGACTCCTGAAGCGACGCTTCGAGACTCGCCACTTGCGGCGCGACCAAGGACGTGTCGAGACGCGCTAAGACCTGCCCCGCTTTCACGCGATCGCCAACTTCGGCGTTGAGCGCCGACACGCGTCCGCCCTCACCTTCGGCACTGATCGCCGCCTCATCACGCGCGCCGATCGCTCCGGAGAACGTCACGACATCCGCCAGCTCTACGGCCTCGACGACCGTGACCGACACCAATGGCGCCGGCGTGACCGCCGCGTCGTCACGGCCCGAAAAAAGGAAAGTTCTTACGAGCCCGACGGCGGCCAGCAGGCCGATCGACACGAGGGTCCACACGATGCTGCGAGGTACGTCGGCAAAGGAAAACTTTGAGGTCGGGAAACGGGCCATATTCACTTCCAAATAGTCAGATCGGTCTTAAGGTGTTATATCTAGATACAACAGTATAACACGAGTGGATAATCGCGGTCGTCCAGGGGGCGCGCAGTTTATGCTTTCTCACCCATGCGTATCGCAAAACCCATTCTTCTCGTCAGCACGCCGATCGGCGTGACGTTTGGCCTCATCGAGGCGTGGCGCGTCGGCGCCTGGCTCGGCACCCTCATGCTGGTGCTGATCAGCGTGCTAGGTGGATTTTCTTGGTTGACGGTTCGCCGGATTCGCGCGGAACGCGACCAGGAAACGCGCGATAGCCGATGAGGTTACCGGCGACCTCGGCACGATCAAGGTGTCGCAGGTGATCGACGCCAGCAGGGCTTCGAATTCGGCGGCGCGCGACGAAGGTGCAGCCCCTTCTGCATCGGGTGCCGCCACTACGAGAATGTCGGCGCTCGAGTCTTTGATGGACTCACACAGTGCGTGCGGCTCGCACTCGGAATTTTGGGCGGGCTCTGCAAACCACCCGTGACATTCGGTACGTAATTGATTCGACAGGCTCAGCATTTGAGCGCGCGTATCGGCGTCTGGCGAACTGAAGGCATCGGCGACCACGATGCGAGGTGACGGCGCCCAAGGACTGCCCCGGGTCAGCAATATGGGAGCCGTCACCTGCTTGACCAATTGAACGACTTCCGGTCGCAAAGCCAGACGCGAGCCACGTTCCCCACCGTCGACGATGCCGCGAATCACGAGTAACGGCGCCAGCGCTTCGATCCGGGTAGCGAGACCCTCGGCTACCGACGCGGCACACGCCACGCAATGTCGAAAGTCGAGATCACGCGCGACGACCGAGCCACTCAAGGCTTCGAGATATCGCTCACTGTCGTCGAAGCATTCTTCAATGACGCGACGGGCTGATGCGTCGCTCGACGCGCGTCGAACTGCGCTCGCGTGCTCGGTGTCGCAAGAGAACAGTTCGATCACGGCCCCAAGATAACGCGCAAGCGCCGAGGCCTTCTGTAGCGCGGCCTGGGCGCCACCGCCTCGATCGACGAGCACCAATAAAGTGACGGGAAGATCCATGACGTTGCGGCAGTTTTACTCGGCGCAGTGTGAGCAGAACGGAGTCTCGGGCAACGCCTCGAGGCGCCCCGGCTCTATCGGTTTTCCGCAACGAGCGCAATCAAAGTATTCGCCTCGCTCGAGACGAGCGAGCGCGAGATTTACACTTTGTAGGACGGTGCGCGCCGACAAACCGATACCCCGCAAGACATCTTCGTTCTCGCGTTCCGTCACTTGCTCGGCGAAGTCGGCCGACAAGGGCTCCCGCTCATGCCGCAAATCTGCATCCGTGAGATCTGCCCGCCTTGCCAATTCGGCGCGCTTGGCGAGCAGCCGCTTCCTTACCGTCTCCACGTTGGACATCCCGGTCTCCTTTGGTCCGCACGGGTTTGGACCGCACGGTGGCACGCTCCGATAACTGCAACCATCGCGGGAAGTACCTATCCATCCCGATCAGGCAATTTTTGGGTATCTTCCGATGCACCCCATGGCGATCCATCCCGAAAATTCCGCCGTCCAACGCGACCTGCAGGCCCTGCTCGATGCCACGGTCGATGCCGTGGTCGTGATCGACGCACGTGGGCGTATCGAGAGCTTCAACCGCGCCGGCGAACGGCTTTTTGGTTACTCCCAAGGTGAAGTCCTTGGCTGCAACGTCAGCATGCTGATGACCGAGATCGATCGAAAGTCCCATGACAGCTACATGGAGCGTTACATGGGCACCGGCGTCGCTCATATCATCGGCATTGGTCGCGAGGTCGACGCCCGACGCAAGGACGGCTCGGTCTTTCCGGTGTTTTTGTCGGTCGGTCAGGTGGCAGGGTCCGACCCTCCCCGCTTCGTCGGCCTGCTGCACGACATCACGCTGCGACGCGAAGCAATGGCTGCCATTCGTCGAGAGCGCGATCGCGCCAATCTCTATCTCGAAATCGCGCAGGTGTTTTTGCTCGCGCTATCCGCCGAACGTCGGGTGCAACTCGTTAACCGAAAAGGTTGCGACGTGCTCGGCCGACGCGAGATGGACCTTCTGGGTCGCGACTGGCTCGACGTCGCCGTTCCTGAAGATCAACGGGGTCTAGTCCTCGCCGAGCTCGCCGCCCTCGCCGAGCGCCCCATGCACGAGGAACGTTACTTCGAACACGACGTGCTCGCCGCGGACGGTCGTCGTCGACTCATCGCCTGGCGCTGCCTCGCCATGCGAAATGCGAGTGGCGAACTCATCGGATTCTTTGCCTCCGGTGAAGACGTCACCGACGCTCGCCGTGATGCGGAGGATGCCGCCCTCGCCCAGCAACGCATCACGCAAGTCGGTCGTCTGGCGACCATGGGCGAAATGGCCGCAGGGATTGCGCACGAACTCAATCAGCCGCTCGCCGCGATTGCCAACTACGCCAACGCAGCCCTGCGAATGACCGCCACGGCAGGCGTGACGGGTGCCGGCGATGAGGACCTTCATCTCGCGCTCAACCAGATCAGCCAGCAGGCCCTGCGGGCAGGCGAAATCATTCGTCGCCTTCGTGCGCTCGTGCAGAACCGCGAGACCCGGCTCGAACCGGCGAGCCTCAACGAACTCATCGTCGAAGTACTGAGCTTTCTGCAAAGCGACATCCGTCACGGCGAAGTCCGCGTCATCCGCGAACTCGGTGTCGATATCCCGGTCGCCTTGCTCGACAAAATTCAGATCCAACAGATTTTGCTCAACTTGATCCGCAATGCCATCGAGGCTCTGGCTGAGTGCCCGGCGCAAGACCGCGAGCTGCGCATCGTGAGTCGTTACGATGGCGAATCAAACCTTTTCATCGAAATTATTGACCGAGGACCTGGAGTACCCGACGAGCTGATCAGTCGTATCTTCGATCCGTTCTGTACCACCAAGGCCACGGGCACGGGGCTCGGACTCGCAATCAGCCGGACCATCGCCGAGGCCCATCAGGGTCGACTGTTCTACGAACCGGCGCGCAATGGCGGCTCTCGGTTCATACTGCAATTGCCTTATCGAGGGGGGAACGCTTGATGGCTCGTCAAACCACCGTGTTCATCGTCGATGACGACGACGCCGTTCGTGGATCGCTGCGCTTGCTGCTCAAATCGGCGGGGCTACCTGCCGTCGCGCATGCCTCGGCGAAAGAGTTCCTCGACAACTGGCATCCCGAGCAACCGGGCTGTCTGATTCTCGATGTGCGAATGCCGGGCATGAGCGGCATCGAGCTTCAAAGTGAGCTCAACCGTCGCGGCGCCATCATCCCGGTGATCTTCGTCAGTGGTCATGGCGACATTCCCATGGCCGTCGAAGCGATCCAGCACGGCGCCTTCGACTTTCTACCCAAACCCTTCAGCGACAAAGATCTGATCGACCGCGTTCAACGCGCTCTTGCAGCCGACGCGGAAAATAGGAAGGCCCTCGTCGAGAAAGACACCCTTCGCAGTCGTTATGACTCTCTAACGCCGCGCGAGCAGGAAGTGCTGGTGCTCGTGACTCAAGGCAAAGCGAACAAAGTCATGGCCGGCGATCTCGGGGTCAGCCAGCGAACCGTGGAAATCCATCGGGCCCGAGTGATGGAAAAAATGGGTGCGAACTCGCTCGCACAGCTCGTCCGCATGACCATCGATCTCGAGATCAATCGAGAGGGCTGACGGCGAGAGTTTTATAGCCGAGAGCGTTTAAAGGGGCTCGCGCGATAACCAATCGGCCATGGCTGCAGCGCGCCCCGGCGAAAGCCGAGAGAGCAGCGCTCCGTGACTTCGGCTCAGCGAGTTTTGCCCGGCTACCGCCTCACGCATCTTGCGCTCGAGATACGGGGCGTGTTGCCCGGCCAAGGCGGGGATACCCATCGAGGCCATCGCGCCACCACGGGGGCCATGACAGCTAGCGCACCCACGAGCGAACTCCGTAGCGCCGGTTTCGAGGTCACGCCCAGGCCCCGTAGCCGGCGCAGTCGTGCGACGCAGCCCGGCGATGTATCGCGATACCGCTGCGACCGCCTCGTCGCCAGCGAGATGGTCGTCATTCGAAAAGTGCTGCATGCGCAAATCGCTGCGCGTTCCGGTGCGGAAGCTTTGAAGCTGACGTCGCAAGACCTCGGCGGGCTGGCCGCCTATCGCGGGCACGGAACCGTCGGCCACGCCACCACCATCTTTGCCGTGGCAAGCCGCGCAATCTCGATAGAGCTCTGCGCCCGACTCGACGCCAGCGGCAGACGCGAACACGGGCCATAAAAACAGGCCCGAGAGAATCGCAACGCACGACAGCATCGATTTCATGGACGCATCGTAACGCACCACGGCTGTCGTCGATGCATACCGCCCTGCGTCATGTACTTATTCAATGCACACCGTGCGGACGCCAACATGCGCGGGGTTCGGCGGATCGGCGCCGTCATAACGACCACTCGGGGGTCCATAGAATGTCCGCACAAAGCACAGCCGTGTCGTACAACGACAAGGTAGTCAGACAATTTGCACTCATGACGGTCGTCTGGGGAGTCGTCGGCATGCTCGTCGGCGTCATCATCGCCGCGCAGTTGCTCTTCCCCGCTCTCAACTTCGATCTACCGTGGACGACCTTCAGTCGACTGCGACCCCTGCACACCAATGCAGTGATCTTCGCTTTCGGTGGATCGGCGATTTTCGCCACCTCGTACTACATCGTGCAGCGTACCTGCCACACGCGGTTGTTCTCCGACAGGCTCGCCGCCTTCACATTTTGGGGATGGCAGCTCGTCATCGTCCTCGCAGCCATCTCGCTACCGATGGGCTGGACCACCAGCAAAGAATACGCGGAGCTCGAGTGGCCGATCGACATCCTGATCGCACTCGTCTGGGTGGCGTATGCCGTTGTGTTCCTCGGCACGCTCGCCAAGCGTCGGGTCGAACACATCTACGTCGCCAACTGGTTCTTCGCTGCCTTCATCATCACGGTCGCCATCCTGCACATCGTCAACAGCGCTGCGATGCCCGTCACGCTCACCAAGAGTTATTCGGCGTACGCAGGTGTCGTCGATGCCATGGTGCAGTGGTGGTACGGCCATAACGCCGTCGGGTTTTTCCTCACGGCAGCCTTCCTCGGCATGATGTATTACTTCGTGCCCAAACAAACCGGTCGTCCGATCTACTCGTATCGCCTCTCGATCGTTCACTTTTGGTCGCTGATCTCGATCTATATGTGGGCGGGCCCTCACCACCTGCACTACACGACGCTACCCGACTGGGCTCAATCGCTCGGCATGATCTTCTCGGTCATGCTGCTGGCTCCCTCCTGGGGCGGCATGATCAACGGCATCATGACCCTTTCGGGTGCCTGGCATAAGCTGCGCACCGATCCCATCTTGAAGTTTCTGATCGTCTCGCTCTCGTTCTACGGCATGTCGACCTTCGAAGGCCCGATGATGTCGATCAAGACGGTCAACGCGCTCTCCCATTACACCGATTGGACGATCGGCCACGTGCACTCTGGCGCACTCGGCTGGGTGGCCATGGTGTCCGTCGGCTCGCTCTACATGCTGATCCCGCGTCTCTACGGACGCACCGAAATGTGGAGTACGCGACTCATCGACATTCACTTCTGGACGACGACCATCGGCATCGTGCTCTACACGGTCTCGATGTGGATCGCAGGTGTCATGCAGGGCCTCATGTGGCGCGCCACGAATGCGGACGGCACGCTGACCTACACCTTCGTCGAAGCGCTGAAGGCCACCTACCCGTATTACGCGATCCGACTCGTCGGCGGATCACTCGTGCTCTTCGGCATGTTCTTGATGGTCTACAACGTCATCAAGACCATCGGTCAGGGACGTGTGGAGCCTGTGTCCATCCCTAATCCGCAACCGGCGCACGCCTGAGTCATTCGGAATCGAAGACCATGAAACACGAAATCATCGAAAAAAATATCGGTCTGATGAGCGTGCTGATCGTCATCGCGATCAGCTTCGGCGGGCTCGTCGAAATCATCCCGCTCACCCAGCAAGACGAGGTGACTCGAGCCGCTCCGGGCATCGAACCTTACTCGCCGCTCGCCCTCGAGGGGCGGGACATCTACATTCGTGAGGGCTGCTACACCTGTCACTCTCAGATGATCCGCCCGTTGCGAGGTGAGGTCGAGCGCTATGGTCACTACTCGCTTGCAGGCGAGTCGGTGTACGACCACCCGTTCCAATTTGGCTCAAAGCGCACGGGCCCCGATCTCGCTCGTGTCGGCGGAAAATACTCCGACGAGTGGCAGCGACTGCACCTCATGAATCCCCGCGATCTCGTGCCCGAGTCGAACATGCCGGGCTTCCCGTGGCTGGCCAAAAATCAGGTCGACGCCGAACTAACGCCCAAGAAGATGACGGCTCTTCGCAAACTCGGTGTGCCCTACTCCGACGAGCAAATCGCCTCGGCGAACGCAGAAGTTGCGAGCAAGACCGAAATGGATGCCCTGATTTACTACCTGCAGGGGCTCGGTACGGCCTCCAAGCAGTGGAATTGATCGGGAGGACGAACGATGAGCCCTGAAACTCTCGGTGTCGTTCGCGGACTCGCCACCCTCTTCGCCATGATCGCTTTCATCGGCGTGTGGGTTTGGGCCTGGGGACGCGGTCGAAAAAAGAAATTCGATGATGCAGCCCGGCTGCCGCTTGAGGAGGATGCGCCGTGATGAGCAATGGAATGAGTTGGTTCGTGATCATCCTGACCGTCGTCAATACGATTGCGGCGGTGTGGTTGCTCGTCTGGATGCGAAAGCGTCGCGGCGAATCAACGAAAACGTCGGATACGACCGGACACGTTTGGGACAACGACCTCACGGAATACAACAATCCGCTTCCGCGATGGTGGTTGTGGCTCTTCGTGCTCTCCGTGGTCTTCGCCGTGGTCTACGCCATGCTCTACCCGGGTCTCGGTAAACATCCGGGCACGCTCGGTTGGTCACAAGTGAAGCAGTGGGAGCAGATGCAAGCGAAACAAGAAGCCGAGGCCCAGCGGATCCTCGCGCGCTTCGTCGATCGCGATCCTAGCGAGCTTTCACTCGACCCCTCTGCCGTCGCAATCGGCAGAAATCTTTTCGCGAACGAATGCGCAGCCTGTCACGGCTCAGATGGTCGAGGGAGCACAGGCTTTCCAAACCTCACCGACGCCGACTGGCTCTGGGGCGGCTCGCAGGAGCTGATCCAAGCGACGATCACAGAAGGTCGCATGGGTATCATGGCGCCTTGGATCGACGTGCTTGGCGACACCGGTGTTGACGATGCCGCCGCCTACGTAGCGTCTCTCTCGGGCCGAAAGGCGCCAAAGGGTAATCCGATCGCGGGCGAAACCCATTACAAAACCTACTGCGTGGCTTGCCATGGCGACAACGGTCAAGGCAATCACGCACTGGGTGCACCGAATCTCACCGACAACGTATGGTTGCACGGCGGGTCGTACGCCACGATTCGCTCGGTCATCGAAAAGGGACGTCAGAACCAGATGCCCGCGCAGGGCGATCGACTCGGCGAAACTCGAATCCGCTTGCTGACGGCGTATGTCATCAGCATGGGTGAAACCCGTGTCGCGCAACGGACACCCTGATCGCGAGCCGGAGTCTATCGGCGAGCGCGGCCGCCTCGCGCTGACGGTCATATGGTGTTCGTTTCTGTCGGCGAGCGCCGCGACGATGGTGTTCTTCGCTTTCGTCGATCCGTCGCCGGTCGTTGCCGTGCTCAAGCCGACCGGGGCCCTACCCGGTCGCACCGAGCTCTACAGTCTCGGGTTTCTATTTTTCTTCGGTGTTTGTCTGCTGTCGGCGGCATTGACCGTATGGCTGATCAAACCCCAAACACGCGATAAACCATGACTACCCCTGACCCGTCGGTCGCCGAAGAGTCCTACTACGCACCGCACCAAAAAATTTATCCACGCGAAGTCAGCGGCACATTCTCGACTCTTCGGGTCACCGCGGCCTGGGTGTTGCTCGGCTTGTTCTACCTGCTGCCCTGGATTCCGTGGGGAGACCGACAAGCCATCCTCTTCGATCTGCCTGCTCGAAAATTTTATTTATTCGGACTGACTCTCTGGCCGCAGGACTTCATCTTCCTCGCCTGGCTACTCGTCATCGCCGCCCTCAGCCTCTTCTTCTTCACGGCCGTTGCGGGCCGACTCTGGTGCGGTTATGCCTGCCCACAAACGGTGTGGACCGAGGTCTTCCTTTGGATGGAACGCGTCACCGAAGGTGATCGCGCCCGTCGCATCAAGCTCGATGCTGCGCCTTGGTCCACCGAAAAATGGGCGCGAAAATCCGCCAAGCAATTTCTTTGGATCACCTTCGCCCTCTGGACGGGTTTCACGTTCGTCGGGTTCTTCGCACCCATCACCGATCTCGCCGCGCGCTCGTTGACGCTGTCGCTCGGCGGCTGGGAGACGTTTTGGGTGCTGTTCTATGGCTTTGCTACCTATGGCAACGCCGGGTTCCTCCGTGAACAGGTCTGCAAATACATGTGTCCTTACGCGCGTTTTCAAAGCGCGATGTTCGACCGCGACACGCTGATCATCACCTACGATCAGAAACGAGGAGAGCCGAGAGGCGGCCGACGACGCGGGACCGATCCGCGTGCCGCCGGACTCGGCGACTGCACCGATTGCACGCTCTGCGTTCAGGTTTGCCCCACGGGTATCGACATCCGTAAAGGTCTGCAATACGAGTGCATCGCATGCGCTGCCTGCATCGATGCGTGTAACGGCGTGATGGACAAGATGGGATACCCTCGAGGCTTGGTGCGCTATGACACGCAACACGCGCTCGATCGCCAGACCACGCATATCATCCGACCGCGCGTCATCGTCTACGGTCTTCTGCTCGCGCTTCTGATCGGCGGTTTCGTGGCGGCGCTTGCGGTGCGCAAGCCTTTAGCGCTCGACGTACTGCACGATCGAAACACGCTCTATCGCAACCTCGACTCCGGCGAAGTGGAAAACGTTTATCTCCTCAAGATCATGAACAAGGCCGAGAGGTCGCGCAGCTTCGTGGTGTCTCTCGAGGAAGCCGGCGATTATCGCCTTGATCCGGAAAGACCCGTGTTCGAGGTTGCCGCAGGCGAAGTGTTCAATGCCGCCATCCGCATCCGCCGCGATGCCTGGAAAGATGAGACGGACGACGAAGAGAGGACCGAGGAATCTTTCGAAGAGGCTCGACGAAGCGAGGAGATCCGCTTGACGGTCACCGCCCTCGACGAGCCGTCGTTGCACGCGTCCGCAGAGTCACGATTTTTTGCACCGAGTCATTGAGGTCAGCGTATGACGAAACAGAGAGACCACTCACCCGTCGCCAACCCGGCGCTCTGGGCGATGATCGTCATTCCCACGGCCGCCGTCATCGCGAGCTTCGTTACGCTCGGCCTGGCCATGAAAGGCTCCGATGCAGAGCTCCCGAAGTCTTACGCGACTGAGGGCCAGGCGCTCGATGCCGACCTCGCGCTGGGAAAGGCAGCGAGGCAACTCGGAATCCAAGCGGCTCTCGACCTCGACACGACCGGAACAATCGTGGCGCGTGTCCGTAGCGCCTCGAGCGAGCCCCTGCCCGCCCGCCTGAGCCTCACGATGACCCACGTCATCGATCCTGACCGTGACCGAAAAATCGATCTGATCGCGACGGATGAAGCCGGCACATACACCGGCCGCATCGATGCAGATCTCTCGGGACGCTGGCTCCTGCAACTCGACCAAAAGGCCGTCTGGCGCCTTAGAGGTCGAGCGAGCGCCCCTGCAAACGGTCTCCGACTCGGCGAGTAATCATGGCGACCGCCGTCACCGACCATTTGCTACTCGAGGGCCATTGGACCAGCGAGAGCCAAGGCGAAGGTCATGCCGTATTCAACGCTGAGGGCATCCATTGCGCTCGGTGTGCGCGCGCGATTCACCAGGCGCTCGATACGCTGCCGGGCATCGTCAATGCGGAGGTCAATGTCGTCAACGGACGGGTCTCAGTGAGTTGGCGAGCGCAAGAAATCTCGCTGTCACGCATCCTGCGGAAAGTGGCGGATGCGGGATTCCGTCCTGTACCTCTCGTCGGCGAGGCCGCGGTCACCGCACAACGCGAGGAACGACGGACTGCACAAAAACGAATTGGTCTTGCCGCGCTCGGATCGATGCAACTCATGATGTATGCGGCTGGGCTTTACGCTGGAGCATTTCAGGGTATTGATCCGGTGATGGCCGAGGTGCTGCGCGTCACCTGTCTGATCATCGCGACACCGGTGCTCTTCTACTCCGGTGCACCCATACTTCGTGGCGCGATGGGCGACCTTCGACGTCGTGTACTCGGCATGGATGTCACTGTCTCGCTCGCACTCGTCCTTGCCTATCTCGCCAGCGTCTACAACACGCTGACCGGCATCGGCGATGTCTATTTCGACTCGGTCACGATGTTCATCCTCTTCTTGCTACTCGGCCGTTATGTCGAGATGCGGGGACGACATCAGGCGACTCACCTCACCGAGGCACTCGCCCGATCTCTGCCGTCCTACGCTCAACGTATCGACCCGACCACCCAAGCCACGAGTCGTATCTCGCTCGATGAGATCTCGATCAATGATTGGTTGCGAGTCGGTAGTGGCCAAGTCATCCCCGTCGATGGCGTGGTCGCCAACGGCGAAGCCTTGGTGGATGAATCACTGGTGACCGGTGAATCGCTACCGCATCGACGCCTCGTCGGTGAACGATTGCTCGGCGGCTCACTCAATGCCGGCGCAGCGATCACTCTCAAGGTCACCCGTCGACCTCAAGATTCGACGCTACACGGACTCGTTCGACTGCTCGAGCGCGCGCAGAGCGAGCGTCCTCGCCTCAGTCTTGCCGCCGAGCGCATGGCCTCGTGGTTCGTCGTGCGCGTCTTACTGCTCACCGCGCTCGTCGGCGTGATTTGGTACGTCGTCGATCCCTCACGGGCATTCCCAGCCGTACTCGCCGTGCTCGTGGCCACCTGCCCGTGCGCACTCTCGATCGCCACACCCGTGGCCATCGCGGCGGCGACCACCCGCCTCGCCCGACTCGGCGTCCTCGTGACGAAAAGCGATGCCGTCGAAGGTCTCGCGACCCTCGATACCGTAATGCTCGACAAAACCGGCACACTCACCACCGGGAAACCCGGCATCACTTCCGTCGACATCACGGCCGGTGAGATCTCTCGCGAGCGCGCGCTGACCATCGCAGCAGCACTCGAAGCCCAGTCGCAACACCCGATTGCCGCAGCATTCAAGACCTTCTTCGACCCTGCCGTCGTCTGCGCCAACGCCCACGAGATCGCAGGTGAAGGAATCGAGGGCACCATCGACGGCGAACGGTGGCGCATCGGGCAACCCGGCATCACGCTTTCGAACAACTCGGGTGTACGCGTCTTGTTCACGATCGCCGATCCGATTCGTGATGATGCAGCGGAGACGATCGCAGCGCTGCACAACCTCGGTCTGCGAGTGTTGCTGGCGAGCGGCGACGCCGCGGAGCCCGTGAAACGGGTGGCTACCGAACTCGGCATCGCCACCGCCGCAGCTGAGCTCAAGCCGCAACAAAAGCTCGAACTACTACGAGCCGAACAAGCTGGCGGACATCGGGTACTCATGGTGGGCGATGGCATCAACGATGGCCCGGTACTCGCCGCAGCCGACGTGTCGATGGCGATGGGTCGGGGCTCCTCGATCGCTCACGCCGCGGGCGACCTGCTACTGCTGCGCGAATCGCTCGCCTCGTTGCCGCGCAGTATCGGCGTGGCGCGCCGCAGCCTCCGCATCGTTCGACAAAACTTGGGATGGGCGGCGTTTTACAACATCGCCGCCATTCCGATCGCCGCGCTTGGCTTCATGCCACCCTGGATCGCCGCACTCGGAATGTCTTTGTCATCGTTATTCGTCGTGTTCAATGCGCGACGCATCTTGCGCCCCGCAAAGGAAGAAGGCTGATGGAAAGCGTCTATCTACTGATTCCGCTCTCGATCCTCATCGGCGGTATCGCCGTCTGGGCATTTTTTTGGGCCGTCGATCGCGGTCAGTTCGATGATTTCGAGCAAGCCGAACGACTCGCCCTCGAGGAAGATCCGCCGCGAACGGACCTCAACGCGGCTGCCAGCGAATCGAGACCCCCGCACTCGTAAACGACGCGAAGGCATAGACCTCGTCGTTGTCTGCGCCCCCATCGAGGAAACGGACGCTCGCCCCAACCGACCACTCGTCGTTGATCGGCTTCATGAGTTTGAGACCGGCGTCGACGGCATAGCCGGGACCGCCCGCGAGCGCGTCGATATCACCCTCGAGCGACCAGCCGGATCCGAGCGATCGCTCGAATGCACCGTGTAACAACGGGACGAACCCCGTATTGTCTTTTTGCGCTGAGAGCCCGGCTTGTCGAAGACGTATGCTGGCGTCACGAATCTTGGCCGTGAACCCTAGCTTGACGACCAGGTCTTCGCGATCGATCCAACGCCAGCGAACGGTTCCCCGCCACGAGTTGAATTGATAGCGACCACTCACCGTTCCCGGCACGAACGTCGCGCCCTGAAATCGAATCGCTTCGGAAGTCGCACCCTCACCCGAGAGCGAGAGGGGTGCGAGCAGCACCCGCCATTCACGACGACCCGACGAGGGCCAGGAGATCTGAATACGAGGTGCGAGATGGGCGCTGTTTCCGGTGAACCGGTCGAGCGCGAAACGAGAGCCGGCCGCGTCGTTCGGCACCTGAACATCGTTGCGACCCTGCCATGTGGCATAGGCATCGGTGTCGATGACCCAACTTGACGGAGAGACCTCAGCCCGGGCCACGTCTCCGAGCGATAGCACGATCGAAGATAAGAGCGCAGCGGCGCCGCAGAAGCGCCTCGTAAGCGATCGGCCGCCTATCGCGCGATCAACCGGTGTCTTGCAGGCCTTGTGCAATGCCATTGACGCTCGCCAGCAAGGCTTCGAGTAGATCTCGGTCATGTCGTCCTCCGTCTCGCCAGCGACGCAGCAGATCGACCTGCATGAGATTCATGGGGTCGACGTAAGGGTTACGCAACGCCAAAGCGCGCTGCTGAGTTCGATCGTCGTCGAGCAGATTGAGTTGATCTTTGACGAGCAACAGAAGTTCTCGAGTCAATGCGTGCTCGCGACGGACCTCTGCAAAGAACCGGTCACCGGACTCGGGGTGCAGCGCATCGTACTTAGCGGCAATCTTGAGATCGGCCCGCGCCAGCATGACCTCGACGTCATCGATCAAACTTTTCAAGAACGGCCACTCGCCGATGGCACGCCGGACCGAGGGGAGCCCGTAGGTGTCGACCGCAGCGCGAAGTCCGCTGCCGGCGCCGTACCACCCTGGAAGCAGCATGCGATTTTGAGTCCAGGCAAATACCCAAGGAACGGCGCGCAGCCCGGCGAGACCCTCAAGCCCCTCACGAGCGATCGGTCGCCCACCGATCTGCATGCGCTCGATCACGTCGATGGGTGTGACCTGTCGAAACCAGTCGTGAAACGCAGCCGAATCGTCGACAAGCGCGCGATAACACTCGGCGCTCGCTCGCGCCATGGACTCCGCGATAGCGAGACTCTCAGCATCGGGCTCGGCGACGCGCCCCGCCTGCGACGCGGCGTTGGCCAAAGATAATGCGCCGAAGGCACGCTCTAGGGTGCGCAGCGCAATCGGCCCGAGGCCGTAATGCTGGATGATCCCCTCACCCTGCTCGGTGAGTTTCAGCCAACCGTTGATCGTTGCGGGTGGGGCCGAAGTCACGATGCCGTCGATACGGCCACCGCCTCGCGGAATACTTCCACCGCGAGCATGCTCGATACGGTGCTCCTCGCCGGCGGCCGCCAAAGAAGCTGCGATGGCACCTTGCGCCTGATACACCGCGAATCGAGAGGCCACGATGCCCTCGCGCTTGTTGCCCTCGGAATATCCGACGAGCACCGTTTGCTGACGACCGCGCGAATCCAGATGAGCTCGATACAGCGGCTCGTCGAGGAGCTCGCGCATGATGTCTCCGGCTCGCCCGAGCGCCTCGGGTGTCACGAACATCGGCGCAAAATCGATGGCGAGTTCATCTGTTTTTTTGTCGAAAGCTTCTGCCCATCGCGCGAGCAACAGGGCTGCGAGTACATCGTCCGCCCCCTCGGTACCGTTGACGATGTAGGCACCGATCGCCTCGACACCGTAACGACGACGACATTGCAACATAGCCTCGAACACGGCGAGCGCACGTTTGCCCTCCGCATCGAGCTCGACCCGTGGCCCGATATCCCGAGCAATCAGGTCGATGAGTCGAGTGAGGCGCGCCCGTCGATCGAGCGCCACCCAGCCGGGCTCATCCAATGCACGAGCGAGTACGCCGTGATGAATGCCAGAGTGCTGACGCACTTCGAGCGTGGCGAGATGAAATCCGAAAGTTGCGATACGACGCTGCAATCGACGCACCGCAAAAAGCCCTGCGTGCTGTCCCCGATGCGCGAGCAAGCTGTCGACGACGAGATCGATATCACGCTGGAACTGCAGAGGCCCCTCATATCCCGAGGGGCGGCCGTCGTAGGTTGCACGTAATCGCTCAGCCACCTGCATGAGAAACACGCGATACGGCATGCGGTCGTGTCGTGTAGGGGCTGACGAGCGCGCACCCGGAAGCAAGGTGAGATATTCGTCACTGCGCTTTTGCAGCGCCGCGCTGATACCCACTCGGCTGGCACTCTGCGACAGCAACTGCGCGAGTGACTGCACCTCGAGGAAGTAGGCGTTCACGATGGTCTGCTGCTGACGCGCCAAGGTATCGCGCAAACTCTTGGCATGGACGTCCGGATTACCGTCCATGTCGCCGCCGACCCAACTGCCGAAACGCAGAATGGTCGGTAGTTCGATCGTCTGCGGATCGACACCGTAGTGCTTGCCTAAAGCTTCCGCGATTTCCTCATAAAAATTGGGAACGATGCGATACAGCACTTCGGCGAGAAAGAACAACACGTGTTCACGCTCGTCCGCCACCGTCAGACGTTGGCGCGGATGATCTTCGGTCTGCCAATGCGTCGTCAGTTCGACGCGAATCTGCCCCGCCGACGCTCGACGCTCGCTCGGAGCCAGCGTCGGATTGAGTCGGTCGTAGAGCAACTCGGCGAGCTTGAGTTGTTTGCGCAGAATCGTGCGGCGCGTGGACTCGGTTGGATGCGCCATGAACACCGGCATGATGTGCAGCGATCGCAGCAGCTGCATGAGCGCATCGAACGACAGACCCTGCGCCTTGAGCCGACCGATGACATCATCTACGCCGCCGGGTTGTGGGCGCTCCGCGTCATCCTGAAAGTACGCTCGGCGTCGCCGAATACGATGAACTTGCTCGGCGAGATTGACTGCCTGAAACCAACTCGAGAAGGCGCGCTCGAGATCCCGTGCAAGCGCTGGCTCTCGGCCGGCCACCCGAGCTTCGAGCTCGGCATCCGCTGCGGCATCGCCACCGCGTCTGGCGATGGCGAGTGTTCGATCGCGCTCGACCGTTTCGAAAAGCTCGACGCCACCCTGATCGCGCAGCACATCGCCGACCAGCGCACCGAGCATATGGACGTCGTCACGCAGTGCCGCGTGCTTCGGAGGAAACTCGATGTCGGTACGACTCACGCGACGATTTTACACCCGGGAGGGGTGCGCAAACGAAAAGGCCGGAGGGGAAACCCCTCCGGCCCTGTTCGTCTCTGCACCGCGAACGGTGTCGAGTCTGATCAACGGAACGAGTAGGTAAAATCGATTCCGTAGCTCTGGCCCGCCGAGTCGTGGATGAACGACCCACCGAACTCCGGTGCCGGAATGATTTCCTGCAGGTACTCCTCGTCCGTCACGTTGCGGCCCCAGGCGGTGGCGCTGAACGTGCCATTCGAGATACCGAGACGCGCGTTGATCGAACGATAGGGATCACGCTTCATCTTCGAGAACTCACCCTGGCCGAAGCCGAAGTAAGTGAAGAGGTTCGGCAGCCGCTGCTTCTGGACCGGATGGAACCAGGTCTCGCCGACGAACGAACCGTCGAGACGCGCGTTGACCGTCCAGTTCGCCGAGATCGGGAACTTGACGTCAATACCGGCGTTACCCGTGTACTTCGGCGCGTAAGGCACTTCGCCGCCCTTCGTGTACGGGCGACCGACGTACTTGTCGATCTCGCCGTCCGTGACCGCGTAGCCCGCGAAGAACGAGACGTTTTCGTTGACGTTCCAGCGCGCGTCGAGCTCGTAACCCTTGATCGACACTTCGTCGATGTTGGTGACGACACGAAGCAGACCGAAGGGGCCCGCGAAGAAGTTGAAGAACTGCATGTCCTCAACCTTCGTCTGGAAGGCCGCGAAGTTCACGCTGACCGTGCGGTCGGCAAAGAACGACTTGAAGCCCACCTCAGCCGCCTTCGACACTTCCTTGCGGTAGATGTCGTTGACGTCCGTGATGTTGAGCGTGGCGTTGGCACCGCAAGTCGGAGGCGTAAAGCTGGCACCGAGGCACAGCGTGGTACCGCCGGCACGGCCGTAAGCCGAAGCGATGGTCGCCGCGCTACCCGACGAGTTGAAACCGCCGCTGCGGAAGCCGTAACCGTACGACGCGTACACCGCGAAGTCTTCGGTCGCCTTCCAGTTGGCCGAGAGTTTCGGCTGCAGCTGGCTGAAGTTCTTCGAACGACTCGGGATACCCGAAGCGGCGTACGCATTGTTCGCCGTGTAGGCCGGGTTGATGTACGGATTCGAGAAGAAGCTGAATCCAACCGTCTGGGCGCGGCACGGACCCGAAGTCGCCGTCGCCGACGAACAACGCGGCACGTTGTTGTCGACCGAGCGATCTTCGATGTCATAGCGCAACGCGAGCGCGAGCTCGAGGTTGTCGGTGACGTCGTACGCGACCTGACCGAAAGCGGCGTAGACCGTGCTCGAGAAGTCGTCGTCGTAGAGGAGGTCCGTCGGATTCGGGCCGGTGGTCGGCACGAACGGCTGAGCCCGCACGCCACGCGCGAGATCGGAGCCCTGAGACACGACCACTCGACGCTGAATGTCGGCGGCGTAGAGGCCGGCAACCCAACGCGGCGACTGATCGCCCGCCGAGGTCAAACGAACCTCGACGCTCGTGTCCTGCTGATCACGCTGCTGGTACTGATAACCGTCGCAAGTCGTCGGACCGTACGGCGGCAGGAAGCCCGCGCCGTTGTTGCCCGCCGGGGTCAACCAGATGCTCGAGGGAATACCGAAGAACGGCGGGATGTAGCCCGGGTTCGTGAGCTTCGCATCGTTGGAAGAACGGCAAGTCGAATCGAGGGCGTACAACAAAAATGCGCCGCTCGTACCGTCGGTGATGAAGTAGTTGGTTTGGTCGTTGTACGCGAGGTAGCTCGAGAGCGTACCGAGCGAAGTCTCCCACTCACCCTTCACCGAGAAGTTCAGGTTCTCCTGCTCGTTCTTCGGCGCGATGTTGTTGATGTAGCGGAAAGTGTGCGCATTCGGATCGGCGTAGAACGCCGGACCCACGAACGGCGCGACGTCGGCAAGCGCGATCGATGCGTTGAAGTTGATGGCACCCGCCTTGATCGTCGAGTACTTCGCCTTCACGTCGACATCGCCACCCGCCACCGGGAACAGCAATCGACCCTGGAAGCCCGACTCTTCAAAGTAATCGACGCAGTCGTCGCAACGCAGGTCGATGTTGGTCCACTGACCATCGGTGGTGCGCGTGTAGCCCGAGATCGAGCCACGGGCCGTGTCACCGACCGGACCACCCAAATAGAAGTTGCCCTTGAAGCTGCCGAATTCACCGCCACCGAGACCAATGTCGAACTCGACCGAGTCGCTCGGCTTGCGAGTCGTAATGATCATGGCGCCGGCGAGCGCATTACGTCCGTACAGCGCGCCCTGCGGACCCTTCAAAATTTCGATCTGCGAAACGCCGGAGAGCTCTTGGTTGAGCGCGTTCGGGTTGGTCTGCAGTACGCCGTCGATGACGAGCGCGAAGTTGGTTTCGGCATCGCGCGCAGTGTTGATGCCGCGGATGTTGACCTGCAGGTCACCGGCCTCGGCCGTCTGTACCTGAGACACACCAGCAGTCAGCGCGATGAAGTCCTGAGGACGCTCGATGCCTGCGTTCTTGATTTCCGTCTGGGTGAAAGCCGTGATCGTCACGGGCACGTCTTCGATGCGCTCGGCGCGCTGACGAGCCGTCACCACGATTTCTTCGAGCTGGGCCTCTTGAGCGCCCGCCTGAGCGGCCGCCAATACGGCGAGAACGCTCGCCCCGATGAGGGAAAGCTTGTTATTGCGGTAAGACATTGATCCTCCGTTTCGGTCCCTGAATGGAGTAGGGAAAAAAAGCCAGGCGAGTCTAGGGCCGCAGATGACCCTTAAGCAACGGTAGACCCCCGTTCAGACCGATTTTATTGTTGCCAAAATACAACAGCGAAGTACGCAAAAACGGCCGCCCCCTCCCGCATGCGGCCAGTCAACGAAGCCATTGCGGCATTATTGGTTCGTTGGAAAGCACTCATTACTAGTGACCGACAGAGGACTCCGCTCGTGACCCGAACTCCGCCCGTTCCCGCCATCGACATCGTCAGCGGCATCTGGACCGAAGAGGCGATCTCTCATCGCCCCGGCTGGCAAGACCAATTCTTTGCCGGAAAGATGAAGTCAAAGACCAGCATGAAAGGCGTTTCCTTGGAGGACCAGCTGGCGCAGATGGCTGAGGCCGGTGTCGAGCGCGCGTTTCTCTTCGCGCCGAAGGCGGGTCGAAAAGGGCTGCCGGGGTCGTTCCACCTCCCCTACGAACTCATTGCACGGGCCATCGAAAAATATCCGGGCCGTTTTTACGGCATGGCGGGCCTCGACCCCTACGAGGGAATGAATGGCGTGCGCGCATTAGAAGACGCCGTGAAGAACATGGGATTCATCGGCGCGCATCTCTATCCGCACTGGTTCGACCTTCCACCCGATCATGCGAAGTACTACCCCTTCTACGCCAAGTGCTGCGAGCTCGGAGTGCCGATCCAGATGCAAGTCGGCCAATCGATGGTCTACGCGAAAGAGCAGCCCATGCGCAGCGTCGGTCGACCGATCCTGCTCGACGGCATCGCCTGTGATTTCCCGGAGCTCAAGCTCATCGGCATCCATGTGGGCATTCCCTGGACCGACGAGATGATCGCCATGGCCTGGAAACACGAGAACGTGTTCATCGGCTCGGATGCGCACAGTCCAAAGTATTGGCCGCAAGCGTTCGTGAACTACATCAATAGCTATGGGCAGGACAAAGTATTGTTCGGCACAGATTTCCCCGTGCTCGGCTTCAAGCGAACGATGGACGAAGTGCTGGCGCTCGAACTGCGCCCCGATCCGTTGCGGAAATTTCTGCGCGATAACGCGATGCGCGTTTACGGCCTGACGTAACGCCGTTCACGCAGCCCGATGCGTTAAGTCGTCGCTGGGTCAGTCGCCGCCGACGCCGACCGATTTCCTCGCCTGCTCCGCGTTGAGCGCAGCCCCGCTCTTTTCGAGTGCCTCGATCGTGGCGTGATCGAGACCCGCCTCGCGCAAGACCTCTTCGGTGTGCTCACCGAGGCGTGGTGCAGGGGTGCGGATGGAGGCCGGCGTCGCACTGAAGTTGATCGGGAACGATGGCATGCGCAGTCGACCTTCCGTCGGATGGTCGTAGGATTTCCAGAAGCCCGTCGCGTTCAGGTGCGGGTCTTCGGCAAGCCCCTCCAAAGTATTCACCACAATGTGTGGAATACCGGAGTTCGCAAGCACCTCGAGCCACTCGGCCGTGGTGCGAGTCGCCATGATCTTGGCCGTCGTTTGGTTGGTGGCATCGATATTGCGCACTCGATCGGCCAACGTTTTGAAACGCTCGTCATCGACGAGCTCAGGGTGTCCCGTCACGCCGCAGAACTTCACCCAGTGCGCATCGAGGTACGGCAATACCGCGATGTAGCCATCCTTGGTTTTATAGGGCTTGCGATCTTTGGACATGAGCCGCGTATAGCCAGGTTTACCCTTGGGCGGATCGAACGTCATGCCCCACAGATGCTCGGCCATCACCCAATTGACCATGGTCTCGAACATCGGAACCTCGAGCTCCTGGCCCTCGCCCGTCCGCTCACGGTGGAAAAGCGCAGCCAGTACGCCGTAGACCACCGTGATGGCAGTGGTCTTGTCCGCCACGACCGTCGGCAGGTAACGAGGCTCGCCGAGCACGGCGTCGTTCAGCATCGCGATGCCGCTCGCCGCCTGGATTGAATCGTCGAGCGCGCCGAGTCGCCCGTAAGGTCCTTTCTTTGAGTAGCCATAGGCGCCGCAATAAATGATGCGCGGATTGACCTGGCGTAGGTCCGCGTAGTCGAGACCGAGTTTGGTCATTACTTGGGGTCGATTGTTGTGGACGAAGACATCGGCATCTTTGATGAGCGCGAGCAGGGCCTCTCTTGCACCGGGAATCCGCAGATCGAGAACGATGCTGCGCTTGTTTCGGTTGCAGGTGAGGTAAAGCGCGGCCATGCCCGGATTGTTGGCCGCCCCGAGCGAGCGGTTGCTATCGCCGCGCGGCTGCTCGATCTTGATGACGTCTGCGCCCATGTCAGCCATCATTTGGCAGGCCCAAGGCCCGAGCACGACGCTCGTCATCTCGACAACTTTGATCCCTTTCAACGGTCCGCTCATCGGCCATCTCCCTGAAGAAACCCCGTAGTTTCAATGATACGCTTGGACCATGTACTCCGAGCTCTTCCTCTTTCAGGCCCTCCTTCAGGCGGTCTTGGTCGTATGGTTGTGGCGCGTTTGGAAAACGACGGGACTCCTGGTAGCGGGCCTGTTACTCATCCCACAGCTCGGCCTCGTCTACGACAACCTCATCGTGGGCGCCGGAAGATTCATCGGCTTCTCGCCGCTGCTTGAGGCCATCTCCTGGCCCCGCTTCTGGATTCACTGGCTCTTCGGCACTTGGCTGATCGTCGTCGCCGGCGTGGCATTGCGACTTGCAGGTTTCGAGTTCATGCGCAGCACCCGACCCATGCTGGTGTTTTGCTCGCTGACCGTCGCCCTGATGATGTACGACGTACCGCACTTCTGGAACGAGCGACTTTATCCTGTGTGCGAATTCGATCTCATCCGCTACTCGACTGCGGTATCGGCCGACACCCTCTGCTTCGAGGGTCAGCAGGTTGTACGTAGCTCTCCGCCGATTCCGTCGATCATCACCTGCTTCGTCGTGATCGGCAGCGGTGCCGTGCTCATGTTCAAGCGCAAGTTCCCTTGGATGTTCCTGGGCGGCGTGTTGATGCTGGCCTCTGCCATGCCGCCGCTCAGAAATTTCAAGCTCGACAACTTCGGCGAGATTCTCATCGCCGGCGGCTGCATTTGGGCCCTCGCGCATTTCTCGCGAAACCGCAAACCAGGTCGCTACGCGCGCTCCTCTGACTCCCTAGCGTGATCGTCACCCCATCGAACCGGCCGGGTCATATCGACCCCTGGGGCGCGCTCGCCTGCGCGGCCGCAGCAATGCTGTTCGCCGCCAAAGGCATATTCGCGAAAAAATTGTATGCACAAGGCCTGAGCTTCGAAGGCGTCGTCGCCCTTCGCGCAATGATCTCACTGCCCCTCTTCTGGTGGTTCGCGCTGCGGCGCGAATCTTTGAGCGTGATCGCGAAGACTCCGCCACGTGCGCTCGTCATCGCAGCGCTCGCCGGCGCGCTCTGCTACTACGTCGGCGCTTTGCTCGACTTCTTGGCACTCACCATGATCGAGGCCAGCATCGAGCGCGTGCTGATTTTCAGTTACCCGGCGATGGTCGTGATCTTCACCTCTGTCCGCGACCGCCGTTGGCCAGCGCCTCGAGTGCTCGCGGCGACGCTACTCACCTACCTCGGCATCTTTTTCACCGTAGGCGGTTTCGACCTCGAAGAACTACGCGCCAACCTGCTCGGCGCACTCCTCGTGATTGGTTCGGCGCTCTCCTACGCTGTCTATTTTCTGGTCAGTGAGACGTACACGCGATCGGTCGGCAGCGCTCGGTTCACGCTAATCGCCATGACCGCCGCGACGGCCTGCCTCGTACCCCACTACTTTTTAATGAGCGGTACTCAGGAGATCGCCACCATCGGGCCCTCCGGGTGGGCGTTGCTGATCGGAATCGCCGTGTTCTGCATGTTTCTCCCTGCGTCATTCCAAGCTGAGGGCGTAAGGCGTATCGGTGCCGAGCGCGGTGCGGTGCTCTCCACGGTTGGCCCACCGACGACCGTATTGCTCGCCTTCATGCTGCTCGAAGAACGTTTGTCGGTATGGCAGTGGGCGGGAATGGCGCTGATCGTGCTCGGAATTTTGGTGCTGGATCTCGCTCGTACGCGGAAGTCCTGAGGAGCGGCACTCACGCGGCGATGGCATACTTTCGGAGATTAAACGGAGATCTGACGTGAGCCATACACCCGTAAAAGTTGCCCCGAACCGCTACCGCGAGTCTTTCGGTCGTTACTACGAAGACTTCGTCGTCGGCGATATCTACGAGCATCGACCCGGACGCACCATCAGCGAAACCGACAACACCTGGTTCACGCTGCTCACCATGAACACCCACCCTCTGCACTTCGACGTCGAGTACGGCAAAGCTTCGGAATTCGGTCGCTGCCTCGTCGCCTCTCCGCTCACGCTCGCCATCCTCGTCGGCATGAGCGTGACGGATGTCAGCCAAAAAGCCATCGCGAACCTCGGCTGGAAGGACATCCGCATGACAGCGCCCGTCTTTCCGGGCGACACCCTGTACGCCGAGTCCGAGGTGCTCGACAAGCGCGAATCGAACTCACGACCGACGGCGGGAGTCGTCACCGTGAGCACCACCGGCAAGAATCAGGACGGAAAAGTGATCTGCACCTTCGAGCGCAGCATCCTCGTGGCCAAGCGAGGTCATGCCGTCGAAGATCGCATGGGCTACTGAGACACTTTCGGAGTTCAATGTCATGAGCGAAAACGTCGATCAGGAAATCATCGACAGTATCGAGCGCTGGGCCGAACGCGAACTCAAACCCGTCGCCAAAAAATTCGATCACGCTGACGAATATCCGCTCGAGATCGTCGAGCAGATGAAAGAGCTCGGCCTCTTCGGCGCGACCATCCTTCCGGAATATGGCGGCCTCGGGCTCTCGGCCTCCACCTATGCGCGAATCGTGATGAGTATCGCCTCCGTATGGATGGCGCCCGTCGGCATATTCAATTCCCATCTCATCATGGCGGCCTGCGTTCAGCGCCATGGCACCGACGACCAAAAGAAAAAGTGGCTGCCCCGTTTTGCGAGCGGAGAAATCCGTGGCGGCGTCGGCCTCACCGAGCCCAACGCGGGCACCGATCTGCAAGCCATTCGTACGGTTGCGCGTCGCGAAGGTGATCACTACGTCATCAATGGCACGAAGACCTGGATCACCAACGGCGTCTACGGAAGCTGCTTCGGCGTACTCGTGAAAACCGACCCCGACGCACAACCGCGCCACAAAGGCATGACGATGTTCTTGTGCGAGAAAGGCGACGGTTTCGACGCGGCCAAGAAAATTCGCAAGCTCGGCTACAAGTCGATCGACAGTGCCGAGCTCGTGTTCACCGACTTCAGGGTATCGGCCGACAACCTCATCGGCGGCGTCGAAGGACGCGGCTTTCAGCAAGCCGTAGGCGGTCTCGAGCTTGGCCGCATCAACGTCGCGGCACGTGGTGCGGGAATTGCCGCAGGCGCCTTGCGTGACGCCCTGCGCTACGCCCAAGAGCGACAAACCTTCGGCAAACCCATCGCTCAGCATCAAGCCATCCAACTCAAGCTCGCTGATATGGCCACGCGTGTCGAAGCCGCGCGCCTGCTCATCGAACAAGCCGCGCGCAAGTACGACACCGGTGAGCGCTGCGACCTCGAATCGAGCATGGCCAAGCTCTTTGCTTCAGAAGCCGGTGTCGAAAACAGCCTTGAGGCCATGCGCATCTTCGGCGGCTACAGCTACTCCACCGAGTTCGACGTCGAACGCTATTACCGCGACGCCCCCCTCATGTGCATCGGTGAAGGCACCAATGAAATGCAGCGCATCATCATCGCCAGACAACTGATCGAGAGGAATCCGGTTTGAGTGACGCGGCACATCCAAAAGGCCCACCCCTCCCGCTCGAAGGGCTGCGAATTCTTACCTTCGAGGCTTTCGGCGCAGGGCCTTTCGGCTCCATGTATCTCGCCGACCTCGGTGCGGAGGTCATCAAGATCGAAAATCGAGCGCAAGGTGGCGACGCTACTCGCGGCATGGGCCCTTACTTCCTGGGCGAGCATGACTCGCATTTCTTCCAGACCTTCAACCTCAATAAGCGCAGTGTGTGCCTCGATCTAAAAACCCCCGAAGGGCAAGCGGCTTTTCAAAAGCTCGTCGCGAAGTCCGATGCCGTGCTCAACAATCTTCGAGGCGATCAACCCGACAAACTCGGGCTCACCTACACCGCGCTCAAAGCGGCGAATCCACGCATCGTTTGCGCGCATCTGTCGGCCTACGGACGCGACAATGAGCGTCGCGGTTGGCCGGGCTACGATTATTTGATGCAAGCCGAGGCTGGCTACCTGCATGTCACCGGCGAGCCAGGCTCGCCCCCTGCCCGCATGGGCCTGTCGATCGTCGACTACATGACCGGCATCACGACGGCGCTCGCGCTGCTCGCCGCGCTCTACGGTGCCGCACGCAGCGGAGCGGGACGTGACGTCGATGTCAGTCTGTTCGACGTCGCCTTGCATCAACTGTCGTATCCGGGCACCTGGTATCTCAACGACGGTCTCGTCACTGGACGCATGCCTCGAAGCGCACATCCGACGGCAACGCCCGTTCAGTTGTTCAAAACGGCAGACGGCTGGATTTTCGTCATGTGCATGACCGAAAAATTTTGGCAGGAACTGATGCGGGTCATCGATGAACCGCAGATCGCCGAAGATACGCGTTTTGCCACGATGCCCCTGCGCCGCGAACATCGAGAATCTTTGACTCCGCTGCTCGACGCCGTATTCGAACGCCACACCACCGCTCACTGGCTCGCCAAGTTGCAAGGCGTCCTGCCTGCAGCACCGGTCAATGACATGGCGCAGGCGCTACAAAACCCCTTCCCCATTGCCACCGGCATGATCCGATCGACGCCCCATCCGATGCGGCCCGATTTTCGTAGCTTCGCCAACCCCATCAAGCTCGACGGACAGCGCCTCCCTGCGAAAACCGCTCCCGGCCTCGGTGCGGACACCGACGCCGTACTCGCAGAGCTCGGTTATTCATCCTCCGAAATCGAAGCGCTGCGCAAGAGAGGTATCACGTGAAACTCGAGGGCCTGCGCGTCGTCGATTTGTCGCAGTTTCTTCCTGGGCCGCAACTCACCTTGATGATGGCGGACCACGGAGCAGAGGTGATCAAGATCGAACCGCCCGGCGAGGGCGAACCCGGCCGCTACCTCGGAGCGAGCGAGGGCGGGCACACTGTTTTCTTTCGCAACACGCAACGAGGCAAGAAAAGCTTCTGCGTCAATCTCAAATCCAACGCGGGACGCGAAGCGGTTTTACGTCTTGCCGAGACCGCCGATGTGTTCATCGAGGCCTTTAGACCAGGCGTCGTCGACCGGCTCGGCGTCGGTTATGCCGCAGTCTCCGCACGCAATCCTCGCATTGTCTATTGCTCCATCTCCGCCTTCGGGCAGAGCGGCCCTTACCGCGAACAACCGGCACATGATCTTGCGACTGAAGCCTTGAGCGGCATCGTCAGCCTGAATCAGGGAAACGATGGCGAGCCTGTGATGCCACACGTACCGGTAGCCGATATCACCGCCTCGCTACATGCGCTCGCGGGCGTGCTCATGGCACTACTGCGGCGCGAAAAAACCGGGCGGGGTGATTACATCGACGTTGCCATGCTCGACTCTGCGATCGCATGGACCCCTAACATCACGGGATCCACTTTCGTGCACAAAACGCCGCCGAAGCCGCGCGAGGAGCGCAGTCTCGGCGGCTCGGCGTTCTACAACATCTATCGGACACGAGACGGGCGTCATGTCGTGCTCGGCGCTCAAGAGCTCAAGTTCGTACGCAAGCTACTCGGCGAACTCGGTCGACTCGATTTCGTCGAGCTCTGCGAACGCGGGCCTGGCACTCATCAAGCGCCACTCATCACCTATCTGCGCGAACTCTTCGCCACCCGGACGCGGGCCGAATGGATCGACTGGTTCCGCGGCAAAGAAGTGGGTTTCGCGTGGGTCAACGACCTTCGCGAAGCTTTCGATGATCCGCAGATTCGCGCGCGTGGCATGCGCCTGCTGGACGATGACGGGCACGAACACATCGGTCCGCCCGTGAAGTTTCTGGACGAACCCGCTGCGCCACGGCTCAGCCTGCCTGCAATCGGCGAGCACAATGCCGAAATCCTTCGCGAACTCGGCTACGATGACGCGGCGATCGAGGCTTTTGCCGAGACCTTGAAGTCCGGCGGACCCAGCCACCGGTAGCCACCGACTGGCCCGACCGTCGATCGCGAGGGAGACGGTATGCACTTCGACTACAGCGACCACGTCAAATTACTTCGCGGGCAATTGCTCGCTTTCATGGACGCGCACGTTTACCCGAACGAACGGCGCTTCTTCGATGAAATCGCCGCTCACCGCGCAGCGGGCAACCCTTGGGTGCCCACCAAGATCGTCGAAGAACTGAAAGCCAAAGCGCGCGCTGCGGGGCTCTGGAATCTCTTCCTTCCGCGCAGCACCCGGGCGCCCGAAGGTCTCAGCAATCTCGAGTACGCACCGCTCTGCGAAATCATGGGTCGCGTGCCCTTCGCTGCCGAAGTGTTCAATTGCTCGGCACCGGACACCGGCAACATGGAAGTGTTCGAGCGTTATGCCAGCGAAGAACTCAAAGACCGATGGCTCGAACCTTTGCTCAAGGGCGAGATGAGATCCGCCTTCCTCATGACCGAGCCGGATGTCGCCTCCTCCGATGCGACCAACATCGCGTGTCGCATCGAACGCGATGGCGACCATTACGTCATCAATGGTCGCAAGTGGTGGAGTTCTGGCGCGGGAGACCCGCGCTGCAAGGTTTACATCGTCATGGGCCGCAGCAACCCCGATGCGCCCGCTCACTCGCAACAGAGCATGATCGTCGTCCCGGCAGATACGCCGGGTATCAAAGTATTACGGGCGTTGCCGGTGTTCGGTTACGACGATGCGCCGCACGGGCACATGGAAATCTCTCTCACCGACGTACGCGTGCCGATTGACCACATGTTGCTCGGCGAAGGTCGCGGCTTCGAGATCGCCCAAGGCCGCCTCGGACCGGGGCGCATCCATCACTGCATGCGCTCCATCGGTGTGGCCGAACGTGCCCTAGAGCTCATGTGCCATCGACTCGCGACTCGAGTCGCTTTCGGTAAGCCGCTCGTAACGCAAGGCGTTTGGCGCGAGCGCATCGCCGAGTCGCGGATCGCGATCGAGCAAGCGAGGCTGCTCACGCTGAAAGCAGCGTGGATGATGGACGTCGCCGGCAACAAAGTCGCACGCAACGAAATCGCGATGATCAAAGTCGTCGCACCGAACGTCGCGCTGCGCGTTCTCGACTTTGCGATCCAGGCGCACGGCGGCGCTGGCGTGAGCGATGACTTCCCCCTCGCCTATGCCTACGCTTCGCAGCGCACCTTACGCCTCGCCGACGGCCCCGATGAAGTTCATCGTGACGCCATCGCCAAAGGCGAGTTCCGCAAACACATTCCGAAAACCTGAGAATCCTTCACCATGAAAAATCTTTTTTCCGTCTCGGGCAAAGTGGTGCTCGTCACCGGCGGGTCACGCGGCATCGGCGAAATGATCGCAGCGGGCTTTCTCGCCAACGGCGCCAAGGTTTACCTCAGCGCTCGTAAAGCCGATGTCTGCGCGGAAACCGCAGCGCGTCTCGCTCGCGAGCATGGAGGCGAGTGCGAAGCGCTGCCCGCAGATCTGTCGAAAATGGAAGGCGTCTCTGCGCTCGCCAAGGCGCTTGCCGAACGTGAATCCCGACTCGACGTACTCGTGAACAATGCAGGCGCCTCTTGGGGCGCCCCGCTCGGCAGCTTTCCCGAGGCCGGCTGGGACAAAGTCATGGACACCAACGTCAAAGGCGTGTTCTTCCTTACGCAAGCGTTGCTGCCTCTGCTGCGCGCCGCCGCGACCAAAGAGCACCCGGCGCGCGTCATCAACATCGGCTCCATCGACGGTATCGGCAAGCCGATTTTCGAGACCTACTCCTACGGACCCTCGAAAGCCGCGTTGCACCACCTCACTCGCATGCTCGCTGCGCGACTCGTGCCCGAACATATTCTCGTGAACGCGATTGCACCGGGCCCTTTCCCAACCTGGATGCTGAGCACGGGCGTCGGTTTCGGGGGCAAAGTCGAAGGAGATGGCGTCGATTGGGAGGCTGTCGGTCGCACGAATCCGAGCGGACGAGTGGGCTCGCCCGAAGATATCGCGGGGCTCGCGATATTCCTCGCATCACGCGCCAGCGCCTATACCGTGGGCGAAGTCATCACCTGCGACGGCGGACTGCTAGTCTCGCGCTGATGCCGCTGACGATGATGCGGCGCACGGTATCTGCCACCCTGCTGTCGATTGCGATGCTCATGCTTGCGGCATCGCAGGGCGCACTCGCGATGGAGCCTGAGCGATCGACGCGCCCGAACATCGTCGTGATCGTCGCCGACGATCTTGGTTTCAGCGATGTCGGATCTTTCGGCAGCGAGATTCCGACTCCCAACCTCGACGCGCTCGCCGCCGAGGGCACACGCTTCTCGAGTTTTCACGTCTCGGGAGAGTGCTCGCCTACTCGCGCGATGCTCATGACCGGTGTTCGTAGCCACCGAACTGGCGTTGGCGCGATGCACGAGTCTGTGCCTCCGTCGCTCGAGGGAAAGCCTGGTTATCTCACGGTGCTCGATCGCAACGTAGTCACCGTAGGCTCTCTGCTACAGCGAAGCGGTTATCGCACGTATGCCGTCGGCAAGTGGCACGTCGGCAAAGAGCCGCACAACCTGCCTCCCGCGCGGGGTTTCGATCGCTCGCTGATTCAGGGTGACAGCGGCTCGGACAACTGGGAGACGGACCAACGCTATCTCGCGCTGACCGACCGCGTGTATTGGTTCGAGGACGGCAAGCCGGCAAACATGCCGAAAGAGTTCTACTCGTCGCGTTTCTACGCCGACAAAGCCATCGACTATCTGCGCAACGACTGGGCTACCACTCGATCCACCGAGCGCGCGCCGTTCTTCCTCTACCTTGCCTTTCAGGCTAATCACATCCCACTCCAAGCTCCGCCCGAATTCATTGAACGGCAGCGCGGCCGGTACGATGCTGGATGGTCGGTTCTACGAGAGCAACGCCATGCTCGAACGATGGCGCTCGGACTACTACCAAAAGAAACGCCGCTCGGCCGCTGGCCCGGACTCGAGGACTGGAACACGCTCGATCCGAAGCGCCGCTCGTACGAAACTCGTCGAATGGAAGTCTATGCCGGCATGGCCGAAGCCATGGACTACGAGATTGGACGACTGCGCGAGGCGATTCGATCGCTCGGCGCGGACGACAACACAATCTTCGTTTTTCTCTCGGACAACGGCGCAGAGCCCTCGGATCCATACGAGTATTTGAGCGGCCGGCTTTGGCTCGCCACGCAGTACACCCGTGACACCGCCCGCCTCGGTGCAAAAGGCGCCTACGCAACGATCGGCCGGAACTGGGTGAGCGCCGCGGTGTCACCCCTCTCCACACATAAATTTTACGCGGGTGAAGGCGGCTTGCGTGTGCCGCTCATCATCAGGGCGCCTGCCGCATTCGCCGTCGGCCAACAAGGCGGGAAGATCGCATCAAGCTTCACGCATGTCACGGACATCACACCGACGCTGCTCGAGTTCGCCGGCGTATCGCACCCCGGCAAGCCCGGCGGTCTTGAACCGATGACGGGGCGTAGCCTCGTGCCGCTGCTTCGCGACACTAACTCGAAAATTCGCGGAATCGACGAGACCTTAGGGTATGAGCTCGCCGGGAACGCGGCGATGTTCGGGGGCGACCTCAAGCTCGTTCGCAATTTGCCTGCGGTCGGCGACGGTCGATGGCAACTGTTCGACATCGCTCGCGATCCGGGCGAGACCAAAGATCTTCGATCGACGCAGGCCGAGGATTTCCAGCGACTGCTTGAGGCCTATCAAAGATTTGAAATCGACGATGGCGTGCAAGCCCTGCCCGAGGGTTACACGCCACAGCGACAGGTATCCCTCAACGCACTGCGCCGCGTCATCCTGCCGCAACTCATCTGGCCGGCCGCGATCACCGTCGTCTTGACGATACTTTGGCTGCTCTTACGCAGACGTCGCAGACCGGCATGACTTACAATGCGGCCCTGACGCAAGGATGCCGCATGATTTCCAAACTCCGCTTCGAAACCCTCCCCTTCGCCCTGCTCGTCATGTGCATTGGCGCACTGGCGACTCCCAACGCCCTGGCGCAGCAAAGCGCCGGTCAGCAAGGCATGGACGAGATGGGCCTCGAGGAAGTCGTCGTGACGAGTCGTCGCGAACCGGGCGCGGTCATCGGCGACATCGCTCCCGAGTTCCAGTTGTCGGCTCAAGAGATTCGCGCCCTCGGCGTCGGCTCGGTGTCTGAGTTGCTCGTCGCACTCGGACCTCAACTCGGCAGCAATCGCGGTCGTGGCGGCGGACGTCCCGTCGTGCTGATTAACGGCGTACGGGTCTCGGGCTTCGCCGAAATTCGCGACATCCCGACCGAAACCATCCTGCGTACCGACATCCTTCCCGAAGAGGTTGCACTGAAATACGGCTATCGCGCCGATCAGCGCGTCATCAATTTCGTACTGAGACCGCGCTTTCGAGCGTTTACGTCAGAGGTGGGCGTACGAGGCACCTCAGATGGCGGTCGCGAAGGCGCTGATCTAGGTGGCAACTGGCTGCGCATTCAACGTGACGAGCGACTTCAATTCGATCTCAAAGCACGGCGTGAAGAGGGTTTGCTCGAAAACGAACGTCGCATCGTCGGTGCCGACGGACTGCCGAACGCCGATGCCGCCTTCCGATCGTTGGCGCCAATCGTCGATCAACTGACGGCGAACGCCGTGCTCGCAAAGCCGCTCACCGAAGGCTCGTCGTTCACCGTAAACGCCTCGCTCGACGACACCCGGCAACGCTCGCTGCTCGGGCTTCGCCCCTCGATCACCGGGCCTCTCCCCTTGCGCCGCGACAGCGATTCTCGCGAAGCGCGTTTGAGTGGACTACTGCAAGGCACGCGTTCGGGCTGGCGCTGGTCCTCAGCGCTCAATGCCGAGCGCACCGACTCGGACACCTCGACGGGAGGCGAAACGATCGCCGCGAGTTCTCGCAGCGATGTCATCGATATCGATCTCGTCGCCAACGGCTCACCACTCGACCTCCCTGCAGGCCCGATCAACGTGACTGTCAAAGGCGGTGCGAGCACTCGCAGCATCGATAGCGTCTCGACGCGCTTCGGTACCGAGCTCGTCAGCGATCTGTCACGCAATCAGCGTGACGCGCAAATCAACCTCGATCTCCCGGTTTGGCGCGGCGAGGCCGAGCAGGCAGCGATCGGCGCGTTTGGCGCGAACTTCAATTACGCGATCGAAGACATCTCCGATGTCGGCTCGCTACGCACCTTGGGGTACGGATTCAACTGGGCGATGGCGCGCAAGCTGCGACTGATTCTCTCGGTGACCGACGAAGACGGGGCGCCGTCGATGCAGCAGCTTGGCAGCGCGGTCGTCTCGACACCGTTTTCACGCGTCTTCGATACCACTCGCAACGAAACGGTCGACGTCACGCGCGTCACGGGTGGCAACCCGTCGCTCACACCCGATCGGCGCGAGGTATTCAAAATCGGTATCGGTTCTCGACCCTTCGAAGAGGTCGACTTCGACGTCAATGCGGACTACGTCCGCACGCGCTCCCGAAACATCATCGCGAGTCTGCCGCTCGCCACACCCGATCTCGAGCGGGCGTTCCCGACGCGCTTCCAACGCGACTCATCGGGTCGTCTGACGACGCTCGACGCCCGCGCCGTCAATCTCGCGGGTCGTGATCGCGAGGAGATTCGATTCACACTCAACCTCAGCCGACCTTGGGGGCCGCAGCCCGAGGCGCCCTTCTCTCAACGCGGTGGCGGCATGGGCGGCGGCGGTGGCGGTGGCGGCTCGCGCCCCGCAGCAGCAGGTTCGCCGCCACCTGCAACTGGGACACCGGCCTCGCCCGAAGACGAAGCCGCTCGTCGCGCTCGAATGGCCCAAATCGGTGAGCGCTTCCTTGCATTCGCGCGCCGCGGCAGTGCGCAATTCACCCTGACCTACACGCAACGCCTTCAGGATGAGATCTCGCTCGCACCAGGACTACCGATCCTCGACCTACTCGACGGTGACTCCCTCTTCGACACCGGCGCAGCGGCTCGCCACGAACTCGAGGCAGCGGTGGGCGCCAATCGTGACGGCTTCGGCGCACGCCTCGTCACCAATTGGCGCAGCAGCAGCCGCGTTGCAGGCTCAGCAGTCACGCAGCGAGGCGATCTCGAATTCGCCTCTTTGACCACCGTCAATCTCCGCGTCTTCGCAGATCTCGGCTTGCAGCCGTGGGCGAGGGACTACCCCTTCCTGCGCGGCGCGCGAGTCAGTTTGGTCGTTGGCAATCTTTTCAACGAGCGGCAGTCGGTCACTGCACCGGGCGGCACCGTACCGGTGATCTATCAGCCCGACCTGCTCGATCCGCAGGGTCGAACGGTCCGACTGACCTTCCGCAAGCTCTTCTTCCCAGCCTTTCAACCGCCCGGAGGTCGCACGGGCTAGCGCAGACTGCGATAATGCAGAGGTTTCAACGCTGCGCAGGCCCGTCATGCTCGAGACTCTCACCCGCGTCCCTCCCGACCCCATCCTTGGCGTCTCCGCCGCCTTCCAGAGAGACGACTCTCCAGAAAAAGTCGACCTCGGTGTTGGCGTTTACAAAGACGAATCCGGTAAGACGCCCATCCCGCGCGCGGTGAAGCGTGCCGAGCAAGACATGCTCGCCGCTCAAACCTCGAAGAGCTATCTCTCACCGATCGGCAACCCGGGCTTCAACGCCCAGGTCGCGGCCCTCACCTTCGGCAGTGACCTCTCCGGACGCAAAGGCGACCTCTCTCTCGCACAAGCTCCGGGCGGCAGCGGCGCACTGCGCCTCGGCGCCGAACTTCTGATCGCTGCTCGACCGGGCTCGAGCATTCACGTCAGTGATCCGACCTGGGCGAACCACGTGCCTTTGCTTGGTAACGCAGGGCTGCGACTCGAGAAGTACCCCTACTACGACGCCGCTCACAACACGCTCGCCTTCGATCGAATGATCGAATACTTTGACGCGCTGCCCGCAGGCGCCATCGTTCTACTGCACGCCTGCTGCCACAATCCGACCGGACAAGACCTCGATGCCTCCCAGTGGGCCGCGGTAGCCGAAGTGCTGGCGCGTCGCCGACTCGTGCCATTCATGGACATGGCCTATCACGGTCTCGGTGAAGACCTCGATCGCGATGCGGCCTCGATACGCCTCATCGCCAAAGCGGTCCCAGAGCTTTTGGTAGCAGTGTCCTGTTCAAAGAATTTTGGACTCTACCGCGAACGAACCGGCATGTTGGCGGTGCTGTCCGCAGGCAGCGAACCCGCGTCGATCGTTTCGGGCCAGCTGGGCCGTCTCGCCCGTACGCTGTGGTCGATGCCTCCGGATCACGGCGCCGCCATCGTCGATCGCGTGTTGTCACAACCCGAGCTTCGACAGGACTGGATGACCGAGTTGCGCCACATGGCCAATCGCATCAACTCCCTGCGCACGCTGTTGGCCGACCGACTCACCGAAGTCAGTCAGCGCGACTTCGGCTGGATCAAAACGCAGCGTGGGATGTTCTCTCGCCTGCCGCTGACCCCCGACCAAGTGGTGACAGCACGAGAGGCCTTGCACATCTACATGGCGCCCGACGGCCGAATCAACATCGCGGGCGTGAGCCCCGCCAACGTCGAGCACGTCGCCACCGGCCTCGCGGCCGTGATGCGCGGATGACCGGCGATCCGACTGCAGGGTTGGGCGAACCCGCGCTGCGTGCGTGGTGGATGCCCTTCACCCATAACCGCCATTTCAAGGCGCATCCACGCCTGATCACCTCGGGCAAGGGCGCCTACTACACGCTGGCCGACGGTAATCGGGTGTTCGATGGTCTGTCAGGTCTCTGGTGCTGCCCGCTCGGGCATTCGCCCGACCGTGTCGTGGAAGCCGTCCAGCGCCAGGTGGCCACGCTCGACTTCAGTCCGAGTTTTCAGATGGGCCATCCGGCCGCCTTCTCGCTCGCCGAGCGCATCGCCCGATTCGCGGGCCGCCCGAACGATCGCGTGTTCTTCGTGAACTCGGGCTCGGAAGCCGTCGATACCGCACTCAAGATCGCCGTGGCGTACCACCGCGCTCGGGGAGAAAGCTCACGCACCCGCATCATCGGACGCGAGCGCGGCTACCACGGCGTCGGCATGGGCGGCATCTCGGTCGGCGGCATCGTCACCAATCGAAAGATGTTCGCGCCGCTGATGATTCCCGGTGTCGATCACCTTCCCCACACTTTCGATCCGGCGCACATGGGCTACTCGCGCGGTCAACCGGAATGGGGTGCGCATTTGGCGGACGAGCTCGAGCGTCTCGTCACGCTGCACGATGCCAGCAACATCGCGGCGGTCATCGTCGAACCCATGCAGGGTTCGACCGGGGTCATCGTGCCGCCGCGTGGTTACCTAAAGCGTCTTCGAGAGATCTGCACGCGCCACGGCATCCTGCTGATTTTCGATGAAGTGATCACGGGCTTCGGTCGCCTCGGTACGCCATTCGCAGCCGATTTCTTTGACGTGAAACCCGACCTCATCACCTTCGCCAAAGCCGTCAATAACGCGGCGGTACCACTCGGTGGCGTACTCGCCTCCGAAGCGATTTACGACGCATTCATGGGCGGCCCGGACCATCTGATCGAATTCTTCCACGGCTACACGTATTCCGCGCATCCGCTCGGTGTGGCCGCCGCACACGCTACGCTCGACGAATTGCAGGAGAGCCGGTTGATCGACCGCGCGGCCCATCTGGCACCCGTGCTCGAAGAGGCGATCCACTCGCTGCGCGGCGAACCACTCGTCGCCGACATCCGAAACCTCGGTCTCGCCGCGGCCGTCGATGTGACACCGGTTCCCGGAAAACCCGCTTTGAGGGCGTTCCAGGTGTTCGAGCAAGCCTTGTCGCGCGGATTGTTGCCTCGCTTCACTGGCGAGACGATCGCTCTCGCCCCGCCCTTCATCTCGACCGAAGATGAGGTGCGCAACGCGGTAGAAATCTTGCGAGCCGCCCTGCGCGCGGCGGCCTAAGAAACCGCCTAGATCACGCAGGAGACGCCGGTCCCACCGAGACCGCAATAGCCGTCCGGATTTTTCGCGAGATACTGCTGATGGTAGTCCTCGGCATAAAAGAATTCGGGTGCGGAAACGATTTCGGTGGTGATGGCTCCGTAGCCGCCGCCCGCAAGGCTTGACTGATAACGGTCACGACTCGACTTGGCTTCCTCGAGCTGCGCCTCACTCGTGCAGTAGATCACCGAGCGATATTGCGTGCCGATGTCGTTGCCCTGACGCATGCCTTGGGTCGGGTCGTGTCGTTCCCAGAACGCCCGCAGCAAATCGCCGTAAGCCACCTTAGCCGGATCGAAAATCACGCGTACCACCTCGGCGTGACCGGTCAGACCGCTGCACACCTCTTCGTACGTGGGATTTGGCGTATGTCCGCCCGCATAACCGACCGACGTCGAGACGACACCGGGAATCTTCCAGAAGAGCCGCTCAGCGCCCCAAAAACACCCCATACCGAATACCGCCTCGACGGTATTCGCCGGGAAGGGCGGCTTCAGCGGCGCACCATTCACGAAATGCTTGGCGGGCACGGGCATGGGCGCAGCGCGCCCGGGCAGCGCCTCGGCAGCGCTGACGGTTTCGGTTTTGCGACGGAGGAGTGACATAACCCGAATTCTGGGGGTCGCGCGCGGCGTCTTCAAGCGGCGGGTTGTGATTGAGCGAGTCGCTGCGTAACCTTTGCGGCCATGACTGCCTGCCACGCTCACAATCTCAGACAAGACTCGGCCGACACGCCGAAGCCCTATGGTTTACGCGTCTCCCTGAAGCCCGGAGACCCGTTCCGCACCCTTCTCGGGGCCGATTGGAGTCGCACCCATTGGTTCGCCACCTCAGAGGAGCGTGATGCAGCATTCGTCGAGATGAGTCGCAAGCACGAATACTCGCGCTCGGGAGACCGACCCGCCCACGTCTACGAAAAAGTCTTGAATCAGAACGTGCGGCCGAGGAATAAGTAGAAGGTGTTCTCGCCGCCCTCGCCGAACCCCGAACCCAGATAGACGGGCCCGAGCAGCGTATCGAGACCGAGAAAGACGCTGCCGTGCGTGAGTGATGAGCCGAGGCTGATGTCGCTGCGGCGCTCCCAAACATTTCCGGCCTCGATAGACACGCCCGCGTAGGCCGGGACGTTCAGAAACCCTTCTCCGCCTCGACCGATCTGCCGGTAGTACATCAGTCGCGCGAGCGCGTAATGTCTGCCGCTCAAAGAATCGGGCGCCAATCCCGAGAGATTGAGAAAACCACCCACTGGGAACAGCGATCGGATCGTGTCGGGGTTGGAGTTGATATTGGTCCCGAAGGATGTCCACAGCACGCCCGTATGCCTGCCACTCGAGCGCGCAGCGAGCCAATCGACGGAGACGAGATCAGCTCGGCGATCGGAGCCCAGGCTCGGCGTCTCCGCCCGCCACTCCGCGACAAAGTACTGGCCACGACGCGGAAAATTACGATTGTCGAGCACATCGTAGGAGAACTGCCCATAGAACTCGCGCAGGTCGAAATCTTTGACCGCCGGTACACCCTCCTCGCCGATAAGCTGACGTGCCTGCCCGGAGACACGCCGAATTCCCGCACGGACCTCGCCCCAATTGGAAAACTCCCGACCGACGTCGATGCCATACTCGGTCGTGCGCAAACGGTATTCGGCACGTCGGACGCCCTCTTCGATGAGCGGCACGTTACGAAGATCGAAACTCGCCTGCGGCATCACGAACCATCGCGCCGAATCGCCGAAAGGGATGTAAAACTCGGTAGCGACTTTCGGCTCCGAGCCGATTTGAAAATCCCACACCCACTCGGCGGCAAGAGAGCCAATGTCTGCGAGGACGATACGAGCGGCTGCGTTGTACGTGGAATTGCCGTTGAAATCGTCTTCGAGATTGAGCCCGAAACGAACATAGTTCGGTCCCCAGGAATTTCGGCGGGCACTGAGTTCGAGCAGATCTCCTCGAGCGCCATCACGTAATCGATAATCGACGCTCTCGAAATTGCCGCGACCAAACAAGGTGGTGAGCCCCGCATCGAGCCCCTCCGCACTCGAGAGATCGACGAAACCCGCGCGCAGCACACGTTCGTAGCGCACCGAATCTGCGGCCACACGTACCTCTTCCACGCGTGGGGCCCCACCTCGAACCGCACGTCGCTCCGCGAGATACCGCGAGTAGTCGCTCTCGCCGAGTCGCAGCGCAGCCAAGCGTTCGAGGGCGGCCCGAGCCGACGCCTCACCGAGTTCGACGGCTTTCGGGACGATATCGAAATCGAAACTCGACGCCTCGCCAAGTTCGGGCGCCAACAGGATGTCGGTCGGTCGCAGCATCTGGCGCTGCGCATCACTGCCGCGTCGAATGAGGATGGACAACATCTGATTGGAGATCGTCGCCACCGAATCGAGCGTGTCACGCTTGCGCAGCGGGAAGCCCACGTCGACGACGATGAGCACATCGACATCCATTCGACGGGCGAGCTCGACCGGCAAATTATTGGCGAGCCCGCCATCGACCAGAAGCCGCCCGTCTATCTCGACCGGTGCAAACACGCCCGGGGCTGCGAGGCTCGCCCGCATCGCTGAAACAAGATCACCCTGAGCGAGATCGATCGCCTCACCCGTCTCGAGATCGGTGGCGACTGCGCGAAAACGGCTGGGCAAGGCATCGAACTGCTGGATCCGCGCCACGGGCAAGGTGATCCGCCGCAACGCTTGCGAGAGACGCTGACCGGAGACCAGACCTTTCGGAATTCGGAAGGTCCCACTCTTCAGACCAACCGGGAAGTCGACGAGAAAATTTTGGTCTTCGCTCTTGCGCCGAAAACTGAGCCGATCGCGAGGACCCGGTTCCTGAAAGGCTTGGCGCCACTCCGGGGACTCGACGAAGGCCGCAATCTCGGCGGCACTCAAACCACTCGCATAAAGACCGCCGACTACGGCCCCCATGCTGGTACCCGCCACCGCATCGATGGGAATACGTTCGGCCTCCAGAACTTTGAGGACGCCCACGTGGGCGGCGCCGCGCGCACCCCCTCCGGATAGCACGAGCCCCACACGCGGACGCTCGCCGGCCGCCTCAGCGGTACCGACCACAAGAGTGAACGCAACGAGCAGGACGGAGGTCAAACGCACGTCGACAAGGATACCAAGCGATAATGTCCCTATGCTCGAACTTGCCGCGATAGCCGTGTTAGCGACCTCACCCACCACGCTCGAGGAGGTGGTGGTCACCGCCCGACGGCGCGAGGAGCGCCTCGTTGATGTGGCCGCCAGCGTCTCGCGTCTCACGCCGGGCGAGTTGGGCCGCCTCGATCTGACCCACCATGCCGAAAGCCTCAATCGCGCCCCTGGAGTCTTGTTGCAACGTGGTAGTGGGCAAGAAAGTTTGCTCGCGATCCGCTCACCGGTGCTGACGGGTGCGGGCGCCTGCGGCGCGTTCCTATTCCTCGAGGATGGCTTCCCGCTTAGACCCACCGGCTTCTGCAACGTCAACGAACTCTTCGAAACCAATACCGCTCAGGCCGCAGCGGTCGAGGTGCTGCGCGGCCCCGGCAGCGTCGTGCATGGCGCCAATGCCGTGCACGGCGTGATCAACGTGCTGACACCCTCCGCAGCGGACCTCCAGGGTGCACGGATCAGCTCCGTTTTTGGCGCCGACGAATTCAAATCTCTTTCGTTCGCACTCGGCGATGGACGCCAAGCCATGCAAGGACTCATCCGCCACGATGGCGGATTCCGACAAGACTCTGCCGTCACCGAACTGAAACTCAATCTTTTACACGATCGCGAATTCGCCGGCGGCCAGTTGCGATGGCGCGCCGCCGCCACACGCCTCGACCAAGACACCGCGGGCTTCATTCGAGGATTCGATTCGTATCGAGATCCGACACTGCGTCGCTCGAATCCCAACCCGGAGGCCTTCAGGGACGCCGATAGCCTTCGTATGTCAGCCGTCTGGACCCGCAGTGATTGTGAGGGCTGCGACGATGAGGCACGCCTGATCTTGCGGAACTCCTCCATGACGTTCCTGCAGCATTTTTTGTTGGGCAAGCCTCTCGAAAAAAATTCGCAGTCGAGCGTGGCACTCGGTGTCGCACGTAGTCGCCCCCTCGCACTCGAGGGCTGGTCTTGGCGCGCAGGCTTCGATGCGGAGTGGGCCGACACCTCGCTCCTCGAAATTCAGGATGGCCCGACGCTCGAGGGCAGCGCCTTCGCTCGCTCGATCCGACCTGCCGGTCGGCACTACGACTACACCGTCGAGGTCGCCTCGATCGGAGCCAATGCATCCATCGAGCATCGCAGTGATGCCTGGCTCTGGCGCGCCGCAGTGCGTGCGGATCGCATCGCGTACGCGTACGACAACCTCATGCGCGACGGCAATACGGCCGAAGACGGGACGCCCTGCCCGGGCGGATGCCTCTACAGCCGCCCTGCTGACCGCGACGATCGATTCTCACGGCTGACTCCGCGAGTTGAGGCCATTCGTCATTTGAACGAAATGCAGCACGTTTATGCCGTGATTGCTGAAGGCTTCCGTCCGCCTGAGATCACCGAGCTTTATCGACTGCAGCGCACTCAATCGGTCGCTGATCTCGATGCCGAGCGTATGCGCAGCGCCGAGCTCGGCTGGCGATTTGCCTTCGGAGACAGCGCTTCACCCACCCTGCGCGGCAACTTCGCGGTTTTCAGCGCGAGAAAAAGCGACGTCATCCTTCGCGATGCCAACGGCTTCAACGTCATCGGCGGCCGAACGCGTCACGAGGGAGTCGAATACGAACTCGAGTGGCAGCCACTTCCGAAGTTACGCGCCGCGCTCGGCGGAACGTTTGCACGTCATCGTTACGATTTTTCGAGAGCGATCGAAGGTGGCGAGACGATCACTGCGGGTCGCGACATCGATACCGCCCCACGACACATCCATCGTCTCGCGTTGAGCGCGAAGCCACACGAACGAGTCGGCATAGAACTCGATGTGCGCCGCGTCGGCGCCTACTTCGCCGATGCGGCCAATACCCGCAAACACCCCGCACAGACTGCCCTCGGTCTGCGGGGGCGCTGGCAGCTAACCCCTGACTTGGCACTGACGATGGAGGTGGAAAACCTCACCGATCGCCTGCTCGCCGATCGTGCGGACTTCGCTCAAGGTGATTGGCGATACTTCCCCGCTCGACGACGCAGCGCTTATCTCGGAGTCGACTGGCGAGCGCGCTGAAGACCCCGCGGGATCTGCTGAGTGATGCAGTGGATGTTTCCACCGCCCAATAAAATCTCGCGCGCCGGCACGCCGACGACGCGGCGATTGGGAAAGATACTCTGCAACTGCACGATCACCTTGGCATCGAGTCGGCGATCAAGCATCGGCACGACCACGCCGCCGTTGGCGATATAAAAATTCACGTAGCTTGCCGCGAGGCGCTCGCCACCCTTTCGGGGCTTGGTACCCGGGCGCGTCACGAGACCGGCCGCCTCGATGTCAGTCATCTCGAGCGGGCCCGGCATCGGAATCTTGTGAATCTTCAATCGCCGACCTCGGGCATCGCGCGCGTCGCTCAACCGCTCGAATGCGTCACGCGAAATAGCCGCTTGCGGATCGCGACGATCGTCGCACCACAGCAGTGCGACCTCGCCCGGCGCCACGAAACACGCCAGGTTGTCGACGTGTCCGTCGGTCTCGTCGTTGAACACCCCGCGCCCTAGCCAAATGATCTGCGTCGTTCCCGTGTAGGCCTGCAGCAAGGTTTCGATTTGACGACGACCGAGACTCGGGTTTCGATTGCGATTGAGCAAACACTCTTCTGTGACGAGCAGCGTGCCCTCGCCGTCCGAGTGAATCGCACCACCCTCACACACGATGGGCGCGCGATAGCGCGCCAAACCCTCAAGTGCGAGCACGCGACGCGCGACGAGCTCATCGCGGTCCCAAGGAAAGTACAACCCGCCGTCGAGACCACCCCAAGCATTGAAGTGCCAATCGACACCTCGAACCTCGCCTCGGGGTCCGACGACGCAGGTGGGCCCCACATCTCGCATCCAAGCGTCATCGCTTTCGAGACGAACGACTCGGATGCGCGGCTCGAGCGAACGCCGTGCCTCGTCGTACTGACCGTCGGCAACGCCCACCGAGACCGGCTCGAAACGGGCGATCGCATGGGCCACGGCGGCGAACGCCCGCTGCGCCGGTCGCGCCTGCTCACGCCAGTTATCGGGCCGAGTGGGCCAGAGCATCCAGCAGCCACGATGCGGCTCGAATTCCGCAGGCATGCGAAATCCGTCCGCCAGCGGCGTTGACGTCAAGGGGTCGTTCATCCGCGGGATTCTATCGGAGCCGCCGCACGGACGGGCCAGCACCCAACCCCATGATAGAATTCGCGCTCGCAACGGCGGGGGTTTCGAATAATCGCCGGGCGTTTCAGAAGGAGTTCACAACACATGACCACGGCTTCAAAAGTCACCCTCACGCCTCCGGCCGGCGGCGCCAAGATCACCATCAAGGACGGCAAGCTCGCTGTCCCAAACAACCCGATTATCCCGTTCATCGAAGGCGACGGTACGGGCCCCGATATCTGGCGCGCCAGCGTCCGTGTCATGGATGCGGCAGTCGCCAAGGCTTACGGCGGCCAGCGCAAGATCCACTGGCTCGAGGTCTACGCCGGAGAGAAGTCGAACAAGCTGTTCAACACCTGGCTGCCCGACGAGACGGTCGCGGCCTGCCGCGAATATCTGGTGTCGATCAAAGGCCCGCTCACGACGCCCATCGGCGGCGGCATCCGCTCACTGAACGTGGCGCTTCGCCAGCTGCTCGACCTGTACGTTTGCCTACGCCCCGTTCGTTGGTTCAAGGGCGTGCCCTCACCGGTGAAGGCGCCCGAGAAGGTCGACATGGTGATCTTCCGTGAGAACACGGAGGACATCTACGCCGGTATCGAGTTCGAGCTCGGCTCGGACGACAACAAAAAATTCAAGGAACTCTTCAAGGCCAACTTCCCGAAGGCTTACGCGAAGATTCGCTTCCCGGACACCTCGGGCATCGGCATCAAACCCGTGTCGCTCGAGGGCACTGAGCGTCTCTTCCGCGCGGCCGTCGAGTACGCCATCGTCAACAAGCGCAAGAGCGTGACCATCGTCCACAAGGGCAACATCCAGAAGTTCACCGAAGGTGCCTTCCGCAATTGGTCTTATGCCCTTGCGGAACGCGAGTTCCCTGGCCAGACCTACGGCTGGGAACAGTGGGAGCGCACCAAGGCCGAAAAAGGTGAGAAGGCAGCGAACGCCGAGATGGATGCCGCCAAGAAGGAAGGCAAGGTCATCATCAAGGACGCCATCGCGGACATCACGCTGCAACAAGTGCTGACTCGTCCCGACGAGTTCGACGTGCTGGCCACCTGCAACCTCAACGGTGACTACCTCTCCGACGCCCTCGCCGCCCAGGTTGGTGGCATCGGTATCGCGCCGGGCGCCAACATCAACTACGTCACGGGTCATGCCGTGTTCGAAGCGACGCACGGCACCGCACCGAAGTACGCGAACCTCGACAAGGTCAACCCGGGCTCGGTGTTGCTCTCGGGCGAGATGATGCTGCGCTACATGGGCTGGACCGAGGCGGCCGATGCC
>CAZRFN010000010.1:0-55694 GCA_964599335.1 uncultured Acidibacter sp.
TCGCAGAAGAGAACATCGAAGCGCGCTTCAACATCGATCCCGACATTTTCTCGCCTCGGCCGCACTACCTCCTCAAGGTCACCGGCATGTCCATGAAAGACGCCGGCATCCTCGATGGCGACCTCGTCGCCGTGCATCGCACGCCCGAGGTGCGCAATCGCCAAATCATCGTCGCCCGCCTCGAAAACGAGGTCACGGTCAAACGTTACAAGCAAGAAGGCCCCACGGTCTGGCTGCTGCCCGAAAACCCCGACTTCGAGCCGATCCGCGTCAATCTGCGCGAAGAGCCGCTCATCATCGAAGGCGTGGTGGTCGGTGTGCTGCGTCGGGGGGCCACGAGCGGCAAGGCTGCGCCTGCCGGGCTGATGTAACGCCGTCCGTCGTCTCCGCGAGCGATCCACATGCATTTTCCCAGGCTGCGTCCGTTGACGGGCGCTGCGCGTTGTCACCATGGGTCAGGCCACTTGCGACACCACAGCCGAGCCGTCGCTCGAACGGCTGCTCGAACACCCCGCCATCTGGCGCGGTCGAAGCGTTGCACGCACCGCTACGCTCAGCACGGGGTGTACCCGCCTCGATGAGGCGTTGCCGGGTGGCGGGTGGCCCGCTGCCGGTCTCACCGAAATCCTCACCGCGCGCAGCGGTCTCGGCGAATTACGACTCCTCGTGCCACTGCTCGCCCGTCTCGGAGCGCAGCCGCCACCGCGATGGGCCGTTTGGGTCTCGCCACCCTTCGAACCCTATGCGCCCGCGCTCATCGCAGCGGGTGTGCCTCTCGAGCGCCAGCTCGTCGTGCGTTCGGCAGAGCCCGCCTGGGTCATCGAGCAATCCCTCGACTCAGGTGGTGCGGCGCTCGTACTCGCCTGGCTCGCGCCGGGCGTGGCCACGAGCGTGACGGTGCTGCGACGTTTGCAACTCGCTACGCAGCGCAGCGGTGCACCGGCCTTTCTTTTTCGACCGCTCACCGAAGCGACGCGTACATCGCCTGCAGAACTTCGTCTCGTGTTCGAGCCGCACGTGACGGGCGGACGCGTACAGCTACTCAAAAGTCGCGGTGGCGAGCGCAGACCTCTCGAATTACGTTGGCAGGAGTTCTCTCTGCAGGAGCGCGACGATGTCGCGTCGTGAGCGTGCATCTTCGGTGACACGCGCGTTTCGCGCGTCGCGTCATGGGTCTACTGCGCAGGTCTCGACGCGCACCGCCTCGACACCGCGCGCGCTGACGAGTGGTAGACCGCCCGATCCGCCACTGCCGCTCGAATCTTTGTTCGATGCAGCACCCGAGGCCTGGGTGGCGCTGCATGTTCGCAGCAGCTCGAATGAACTCGCACATCTTGCGGAGATCGCCGGTGGCTTCACTTCGCGTGTGAGTCTCGAGCCGCCCGATGCCGTGCTACTCGAAGTACGCGGCAGTTTTCGGCTCTTCGGTGGAGCGCGAGGGTTGTGCCGGCAATTACTCGATCGTTGTAGCGCGGCGGGCTATGCGCTGCATTGGTCGCTGGCGCCGACGCCGCTTGCGGCGCTCGTGCTCGCGCGGGCGGGGCAGGGCTCGATCGTGCTGGCTCGCGATCGTCTCGTCGGTCTGCTCGCGCCGTTGCCGCTTGCGTTGCTGCGCTGGCCGGACGAAGCCCTCGAGCGACTCGACTCGGTGGGTGTGCGCACGTTGGGCGCGGCACTGCGCTTGCCACGCGCGGGGTTTGCCCGGCGGTTCGGACCCAAGCTGCTGCTTACACTCGATCAACTCACCGGCGCGGCGCCCGAGTTGCGTCGACCCGTTGTACGTCGTGAGCGGTTTCGAGCGCAGGTGGAGCCAGCCTTCGAACTGCAGACCGTTGCGCTCGTACTGCAGCATCTCGAGCCGCTGCTCGATGAGCTCGAGCGATTTTTGCGCACGCGCCAGTGCGGCATCGATTGGCTGAAATTGCGTCTACAGCACCGCAAACATCCGCCCACGCGTCTCGATCTACGCCTCGCCACGGCTGAACTGCAAGCGAGACATTTCGCGGAGCTGCTGTCCTTGCAGCTGTCGCGCATCACGCTACCGGCTCCGGTGCTGCGCTGCGAATTGCGTTCGGGCGTGCTGCAAGCGTTCGTGGCGCAGAGCGAGTCGGTCTGGCGTCCGGGTGAGCACGGAGGTGGTGCCGGCCGCGAATCTCCCGCACTCATCGAGCGATTGCGCGCGCGGCTCGGCAGTGATGCGGTGTACGGACTCTGTCTCGTCCCCGAGCATCGACCCGAGCGGGCGTTCGGCATCGCAGAGCCCGATGCGACTCCGCCACGCAGCGAATCGCCGCGCAGCACATCTCAGACGTGGTGCGCTGCACGCCGACCGTTATGGCTGCTGCGCGAACCCGAGGTGCTCATCGACGCGCCGCAAGGGCTGCAACTGCTCGAGGGTCCTGAGCGCATCGAGACGGGTTGGTGGGACGGGCGCGAGGTCGCCCGTGATTACTACGTCGCGCGCGACGGCTCAGGTGCCGAAATTTGGGTATATCGCGAGAGGCTGTCGCCGCACTGGTGGTATCTGCACGGCGTATTCGGTTGAGCGAAGCGCCCCGAGACACGAGGCGCTTCGCACCGTTCGAGATCTGTCAAAGAAATCTTTCGTCGCTTACTTCTCGCCCTTGATGTAGCGATCGAGTTCTCGATGGAAGTGGCGGATACGCGATTCCTGCTCGCTCCAGAGCGGGCCGCGGAAGCCGCGTGAGCGGCTGCCGGCACCGACTGCTGCGACCAGTTCGACATCCTGATCGAGTACCTCGCCGAGGTCGGCGCGCTCGCCTTCGCCGAAACGCTCGATCGGCGGACGGGTCGCGCCCGTGATGTCCGTGCCCTTGGGCAGGCCCATCCAGGCGGGCACAAAGTAATCCGGATCGTCGACGTACCGGAACATCGTGATGTTGTCGTAGTAAAACTTTTTCGGATCATCCGGGTGAGGCAAGAAGCGCATGATGAACACGCCTTCCGGATGGCAACCGATCTGCACGTTCGGGAAGAGACCCGTCGCCCAGCTATCGGTGAGTTGTCCGTCCGTAAATTTCTCGTAGTGGGTGAGGCCGAGTCGGCGCGCACGCTCACGCTTCGATTGCTGAACGGCAGCGCGTACGCCTCGGGCATCGCCCTTGTACGAGTCGGGATCCATGCCGGCATCCTGCATCATGAACCTCAGGCCCACGTCGACCGTGTCCTGATCGGCGATTCGGTGCGATTTCTGGCAGAGCGGAACGATCATGCGGCTGAAGCCGTTCGGATAAAGATCGTACTGACTGTAGTCACCCATCACCGTCTGCGTCTGCGGATGGATGTGCGGCAGGTGATAGGTCTCGTAGAACGAATCGACGCCGACTTTCCAGTTCGCGTTCCAGAGCGTGCGCACGTGACGCACCGGATTCATCTCATCGATGCGGTAATTTTCGAGGTAGCCCTTCGGCAGGCCGATCCACTCGGAGAGCGGTGGCGCCTTACCGTCGAGATTGACGAAGACGAGACCGGCGTGCGCTTCGCAGCGCACTTCGCTCATACCCGGTCGGTGTGCGACGAGCTTCGGTGAGAAGGTCTGCTCGTCGGTGATCGCCTTCAGCTGGCCATTGCAGCGGAACTTCCAGCCGTGGAAGGCGCAAGTGAATTCGCTCACGCTGCCGAAGTCGTTGAGGGCGATGCGGTTCGCTCGGTGCGGGCAGACGTTGTAGAACGCCTTGATGCTGCCGTCGTCCTGCTTCGCCACGATGATCGACTCGTGGCCTACATCGAAGGTGAAGTAGTCGCCCGGTTCGCGAACGTCCGCGGTGACGCCGGCGAGTAGCCAAGCGCGCGGCCAAAGATGAGTCCATTCCTTGCGCATGAACTCCTCGGAGAAATAGCGCGTCGGATCGGGGATCTCGAGACCGTTGTCGATGGGGGTCTGCCGGGCCTCGAGTGAGTCGGGCGGAGCGGCGGGATTGACCTGAAAGTCGTAACTCATGGCGGCAGACCTCCTACGTGTTCGCTGGCTACAGTCTAGAACTGATGACAACAAAATGTATCTGTTGCTGGTTCGCAACAGTTCTAAAGTAAAAAAAACAGGACGGTTTGATTTTTTTCCAACTGGGTACCACACTTCAAGTTCTGTTGGGTGCGGCTGCCTCATTAGTAGGTGGGTCGCGAGTGACAACTTCTGTTCTTAACCACCTGAGGTAAACCAGGATGCTCAAATCACAGGGACGATCCGTGACTGTGGCAGTGCGGTCGGTATTGGCCGCTAGCGCGATGGCGATGACCATCGCGGCTGCACAAGCACAGCAGACGGGAGATGAGACCCGCCTCGAAGAAATCACCGTCACCGCTCAGCGCGGTGCGACGGAAACCAACTTGCAGACGACGCCGATCTCGGTATCCGCCGTCACGTCGGCCGATATCGATCGTTTGGTCGCCAAGGACATTTCCGGACTCGCGTCGTCTGTGCCGGGTTTCTCGGCGGCTCGCATCACGGCCTTCAATGCGGCCTCGTTCGCGATGCGCGGCGTCGGTCTCACCGACATCATCGTTTACCAAGACTCGCCGGTCGGCGTGCAGGTCGATGACTTCGTGATGCCGAGCGTCCAGACCCAGTTGCTCGACACCTTCGACATCGCCGGCGCGGAAGTGCTGCGCGGTCCGCAGGGCACGCTGTTCGGCAAGAACACGACGGGCGGTGCGGTCAACATCCGCACGAAGCGTCCGAACATGTCGGAGTTCGGCGCGGACATCCGTTTCGGCTACGGCAGCTTCGGTGCCAAGCGCCTGCAGGCGGCGGTTGATCTGCCGCTGCAGCAGGACGTGTTCGCCCTGCGTCTCGTCGGTTCGGTCTCGAAGTCCGACGGTTACTACAAGCTCGGCGCGACCTACGGGCCGATCAACACCCTGAACATCTTCGGTGGCACGTTTGCGCCGTTCACCATTCCGGGTGTCACGGGCCAGCGTGGCTCGGGCACGGGCGCGACGACGGGCGGTGACGACGTCGTCAACGGCCGCATCAAGGCCCAGTGGAACGCCTCGGACAACCTCACGCTGCTGTTGCAGATCGAGAAGATGCGTGATCGCTCGGACGCGGTGCCGTCGTTCAACGACACCCCGCCGAACGGACCGTACCTCTGGAACTTCCTCGGCTTCACGCGCCCGACCGGCGATCCGCTCGACAACATGGCCTCGACCGAGCGCAACGACTCGCTGCTCGAGATGGATAAAGGTCAGCGCATCGACGTCGACGGCGTTTACCTGAACGCGGAGTGGGACCTCGGTTCGCACACGCTCTTCGCATCGTTCGGTACGCGCGACCAGAAGGAGCACTTGCCGAACACCTATACGGGTGCCGCGCCGGTGAACTCCATCACCAAGCAGCCCATCTCGCTGTTCGACGCCACGCGCGACACGGATCGTGAGACGAGCCAGCTTGAAGTGCGTGTCGCCTCGAAGAACGACGGTCCGATCAACTACGTCGTCGGTGCCTTCCAGCAGACGAACGATGCGCGCTTCTGTGTGGTCCAGGTTCTGGGCTTCATCGACCTCGCGCTGCCGTTCGCTGCGCTCGGTCTGCCGGCTCAGTTCAACAACAACACGCCGCAGGTGCTCTGCAACCAGCAGGACTCCGACTCTCTGGCGGGCTATGCCGACTTGACCTACAAGGCGTCGGACAAGCTGACGTTGGGTGCGGGCTTCCGCTACACGCAGGACGAGCGCGAGTGGGCGGGTCGTACCCAGGTGGGTCTCGCCTCTCTCGATCCGAAGAATCCGGGGTTGACCCCGGCGCAGCTCGGCGAGCCGCTCAACGCGGGTGACTTCACCAAGTACCCGGGCGGTCAGATCGTCAACTCGAAGACCCCGGGCTTCGGCAACCTGGCCCGCAAGTGGTCGGAGCCGAGCTGGCGTTTGACGGGTTCGTACCAGTGGAACGACTCGCTGTTCAGCTACCTGACGGTATCGCGTGGGTACAAGGCGGGTGGTTACAACGATCAGACCGGCACCAGCGGTTTGATGGTTCCCTCGCTGACGCGCCCCGTCGATCCGGAGTACGCGACGAACTACGAGCTCGGTCTGAAGTTCGAGTCGGCCGATGGCCGCCTGCGCTTCAACCCGACCGTGTTCACGACGAAGTACGAAGACGCTCAGCGCGCAGTGAACATCATCACTCGTAAGGGCGGTGCAGACTTCCAGGAGACCGTGTTCTACAACGCGGCCGAAGTGAAGTCGCAGGGTATCGAGCTCGAGCTGCAGGCGCTGATCACGGACTCGTTCCGTATCCGCGGTCAGGCGGCGTTCCTCGATGCGAAGTACGACAAGTTCGTGATCAACCAGCCGGGTCTCACCGACTCGGTGAGCGGTGGCTCGATCGTCGCCTTCAACGGCAACTTCTCGGGTCTGCCGGTGCCGCGCTCGCCCAAGGAGAGCGGTGCGATCTCGGGCACGTACACCACGGACTTTGCCCAGGGCAGTCTCGAGGTGACGGGCGAGGTGTACTACGAGGCTGAGAACCTCTTCTACATCTCTGCTGCGGGTCGTGAGTACGACGCGTACCTCAACGAGAAGACGCTGCTGAACATGTCGGCGACCTACACGCCGTCCGACAATCGCTACTTCGTCCGCGTGTACGGCAAGAACCTCTCGGATGAGCGGTATCGCGTCGCCTCGCAGTCAGTCGCGACGTTGTGGACGCACACCCAGTGGGGTGCGCCGCGCAGCTACGGCATCGAGGTGGGCTTCAACCTCGGATCGAGCGGCAAGTAAGCGCTCGATCTCCGAAGCGACGTCCCTAACAGGACGAAAAAAGCCCGGCGAAAGCCGGGCTTTTTTTTGACGGGTGGCGAGTGGCGGCAGGTGACGTCGGATACCGCCCGAACTCCGCAAGCGTTAGGCCGCGGTCTCCGGCGTGAAGGGACACCAGGTTTCTTTTTCGACGACGTCGAGCAGGAAGGAGAGCTTGGCCATGCCGCCGATGATGGCCATCACGACGCCGAGCTCCAATATTTGAGCCTCGGAGAAATGTGCGCGCAGGGTTTTGAAGAGCTGCGGCGAAATCTCTCCGTGCATGTTCGTGAGTACCATTTGATCGGCGTATTCGATGACGGCGAGATCCGCCTCGGAGAACACGGGTTGGCTCGGCGTATTCGAGACGAGCGCTTCGATTTGATCTTGGGAGAAGCCCGCCTCGAGCGCGCCCGGCACATTTTGTTTGTTGCAGGTACGGCAGCCGTGTACGAGCGATAGACGCAGTCGCGCGAGCTGTTTGTAGCGCTGCGGAACCTGACCCCCGAAGAACACCTTCACGTAGAACTCGTTCATCACGAGGTTCAGCAGGTGAGGGGCTTGGGCGAACACTTCGATGAAGGTCGGCTCACCCGTCAGTTTGTTGAGCATGTCCCACGCGGGGGCAATGCCTTCGGGCAACGAGGCTCGCGGTGTGCGAGAGAAGAGGGTCTGAGTCATCGCCAGTCCTCCGATGTTTCAGCGATCAGGAACCTTGAACCACTCCGGGATGGTACCCGGCCAGACGTCGCCCCACATCTGATTGCCGCCGTCCACCACCAGGGTTTCGCCGGTGATGAATTTGCCCGTCACGGGCGAGCCGACATGCACCACGGCTTGAGCGATATCGAACGCGTCGCCGAACTGACGCAGCGGATTGGCATTGCCAAACTTTGAAGCGGCTTCGGGCTTGTATACATTGAGACCTTCGGTAGCGATGGAGCCGGGCGAGACGCAGTTCACGCGAATGCCGAGCGGCGCCCATTCGACGGCCACCGATTTGCTGAGATAGATGACGCCTGCACGGGCCGCACAGGTGTGCGCCACCTGCGGCATGCCGCGCCAGACGTTGGCAACGATGTTGACGATCGACCCCTGACGGTTACGGTCGCGCCAGGCGCGCGCCGCCGATTGCATCATCCACCAGGTTCCGTTCAGGTTGGTGTCGATGACCGCGTTCCAGCCTTTCACCGAGTAATCGAGCGCGGCCTGCGGGAACTGACCGCCACCGTTGTTGACGACCAGATCGAGTCCGCCATAGCGAGACCAGGTTTCGTCGACCAAAGACTGAACTTGGTCGGGATCACGAATGGTCATGGCGCGAGTGCCCACCTCGCGACCGAGAAGGCGACGAATGCTGTCTGCGGCATCGAGGAGGCGATCTTCGCGACGCCCGCAAATCATCACCTCGGCGCCTAACCTCGCGAACAAGAAAGCCATGGCGCGACCGAGACCGCTGCCACCTCCCGAGACGAGGCAGACCTTGCCCGCGAGCAGGTCGTCTCGATAGGCATGAGGACGCTGGGCAAGCTCCTCGTCGGTAAAGCCCCAACGCACGGGAGAGGTTTCTTCGGAATTGATCAGAGGGGTCGTGGCTGACATGGAATCCTCGAGGCTGGCGTCAGAGCGTCTTCAGACCGAACAGCGAGACGCTGGCGATGTTGCGGTTGGGAATGCCACCCAAGTTATGGGTGAGGCCGAGACTGGGTGAGGAGAGCTGTCGCTCGCCTGCGCGGCCGAGCAACTGGTTGTATACCTCGTAGACCATGCGCAGTCCCGAAGCGCCGACGGGGTGTCCGAAGCACTTCAGACCGCCGTCCGTCTGACAAGGATTGCGACCGTCGCGATCGTAGCGACCGTCGAGAATGTCCGTCGGGGCGCGCCCCTCGGCCGAGAAGCCGAGATCTTCCATGAGTACGAGCTCGGTGATGGAGAAGCAGTCGTGCACTTCCATCAGCGAAACCTCACGGCTCGGATCTTTCACGCCCGCTTCGGCATACGCACGCTCTGCGGCGCGGCGAGTGGTGGGGGTGTGCGCACCGTCCCAATCGGCGTGTGAGAGCTCATAGCCGTTCGATGCGACGAGCTGCATGGCCTTGATGGTGACGGCATCCCGTCGTCCGAGAGACTTCGCCATTTCGGGCGTGGTGACGATGGCGCAGGCTGCGCCGTCCGATACGCCGCAGCAGTCGAACACACCGAGCGGCCAGGCAATCATCGGTGCCGACAGCACTTGCTCGGAGGTGATCGCCTTGCGCAGGTGAGCCTTCGGAGCATGCAGCGCGTTGGCGTGACTCTTCACCGAGACGTGTGCCATGGCACGACGCAGCTCGTCGATCGCGATACCGTGCTTGGCCGCGTACGCGGCGCCGAGCTGGGCAAAAGCGCCGGGCGGCGTGAATCCGGGCTGCCAAAGATCTTCGAATGTGCCCTTCGTACGTTCGGGAAGGCCTCCGAAGCCCGTATCTTTGAGCTTCTCGACTCCCATTGCGAGGGCGATGTCGCAGGCGCCCGAAGCGACGGCGTACGCGGCGCCACGGAGCGCTTCGGTGCCGGTCGCACAAAGATTTTCGACCCGAGAGACGGGAATCTGCGGCAAGCGCAGCGTCATTGCGAGCGACAGCGCCGATTTCGACACGCTCTGCTCATCGTAAAACACGCCGAGCCAAGCCGCTTCGAGTTGATCTCTCGAAATGCCGGCATCACGTGTGGCCTCTTCGAAGGCCTCGAGCATCAGATCGTCGGCGCCGCAGTCCCAACGCTCGCCGAAGCGTGCGCAACCCATGCCGAGGATCACTACTTTGTCGCGGATACCACTCGCCATCGGTCAGCTCCCAGCCGCCGCCGAGTTCGTCGGCGCCGCCTTCCAGAAGTAGCGGCGGAACCCGCGAGTACGGTCGATGTCTTTGAGACGGAATACGAACCTGACCTCGTCGTTGACCTTCGCTTCGCCCGGAGCAAAATCGGCGAACTCGATGAAGGCGTTGCCACCTGCGGCGACGGCCACATTGCCGTAGACCAGCGGCGGGCGTGGGCTGAACGCCAGCCAGTCTTCGGTGAACGTCTTGATGCGAGCCGTCTCCTCGGCGAGAGGGACGGGCTCTTGCTCGCCAACTTGTCGGCAGGCCGGCGCGACGCAGACACGGGCGCGCGGAAACTGGACCGTGCCGCATTGGGTGCAGCGTCCGCCAGTGAACGCATAGATGTCTTCGTGACGTCGCCACGCCACCGTCTGTGCGGTTCGGCTATCGCGCTCGGCACGCATGCCGAACTCGACGGGCAGAAGTCCGCAGTGAGAGAGGAATCGGGTGTATTCGGTTTCTTCGCGGCGATCGCCCAGCGCCTCGAGGACGCTGCGCGAGGGTTTGTGCGAGCCGATCTTTGCCGTCGCGCGAAAGAGCAGGGCATCGACACCTTGGCCGAAGCCGACGAGGAGTACCAGTTCGCCCGCTTTGGCGCGTTCGAGCGCGCTCGCGAGCAGGATGAGTGGGTGACCGGCGCCGGTTTGACCGCATTGAGCGGCGAGATTGTCGATGATCGCGCTCTCGCTGATTCCGGTGAGCGAGGCGATCTTTCGGGCTACCGCGGGGGGCGCATCGATGACGAGATGAGCGATATCTTTGGCGGCGATCTGGGCTTCGGTCAGCAACGTCCGCAAGGTCTCGGGCACGAGCGTCTGCCAGCCGGCTTCGCGAACCCAGCGTTCTTCGAGCGAGTAGTCGAAGGGCGAGTCGGTCAATCGATGATGGTCGACGAAATCGGCGGCACGGTGATGGCGCGCGATGAGTTTGGCGACTCCTTCGTCGGCGCCGACGACGATCGCCGCACCGCCGTGACCATACGATGACTCCTGATCGCTGCCCGGGCGGGCCAGACGTCGGTCGGCGGCGGTGACAAGCGTATGGCCGCGGCCTGAGGACTCTAACGCTTGCGCGAGCGCCGCAGTCGCCGAGCGCTGAGAGCCCGTGACATCGAAGGTCAGCGCGGAATCATCGAGACCTAGAGCGCTCGCGAGCACCGTCGAGTTGCTGCGGTCTGCGAAGGGCAGGGTGGTGGAGGCGAGCACCACGGTGCTCACCGAGTCCCGCATCGCGCGACTCGGCAGGGCGCTGCGCGCGGCTTCTACCGCCATCGTCAGCGAGTCTTCGTCCCAGTTGCACATCGAACGCTCGCCGCGTGCGCCTTTCAGAGAGGCGTTCACCCAGCCCATGGCGGCGCCGATCGTCTTGCGCGAGATGCGCAGACGAGGGATGCAGACGCCCCATGACTGGATGCTGCTCATCGTCAGCCTGCAACCCAATCTTTGAGTACATGCTTCACGCGCAACGCTTCGGGAATGCGCTCTGTGCCGATACGTCGATCGAGCTCTTCGTGCCAGTGATAGATGCGTCGCTCCTGATAGTTGAGCGTGATGCCCTTGAACGCGCCTGATTCCACGGACTCCTGGATTTGCTCCGCGAACTGCGTGTCTTCTTCGAGGATGCGCTCGAAGTTGGAGAGGCGCGTCTGCCATAGCGGATCGATCTCGCCGCTACCCCAATCGGGCGCAAACCAGACGATTTCGATTTCCATCGAACGCGGACCCGTCGGCCAGAACAAGATGAACGGATTGCCCGTCGCATCCACCGGCGTCACCAAGTTGGGATAGAAATTGAACGACGGATTGTTCTTCGAAGTGATTTCGGAGGCGGTCTCGATGCGGCGCATGCCGCGCGTGCCGGGGTCTTGCCAGTCCGGACGGCGGTTCGGCGTGCACATCAGGGAATGCCCGTTTTTCCAGAGCGTGATGAACGTGCCGCGATGGTCGAGGAATCGATCAACCGTGTTCTGGTGGATCGACTTCAGGTGATACACCTCTAGGAACGCATCAAGCAAAACTTTGACGTTGCACTTCACCGGATACGATTTGCGGTGCACGAAGCGTACTTGCCCAGGCTGGATTTCTTCGAGTTGTTCCGGAATCGGACCGAGATGTTTGAGCAAGGGCTCGGCCTGCGGGTCTTCGTTGACGAAGATCCAGTTGCCGAGGGACTCGCAACGTACCGAGTGCAGCGGATATCGGCTGAGGTCGAGATCGACGAAGTCGCGCTTGTCGCGCAGGTTCATCAGTCGACCGTCGAGTCCGTAGGTCCAGCCGTGATAGCCGCAGACGAGGCCGTCGACTTTTCCTTTGCATTCGCGCACCAAGGGCGCGCCACGGTGTCTGCACGAGTTGTAGAACGCTCTGACTTCGCCATCCTTGCCACGGACCACGATGATCGGGGAGCCCGTTCTCTTGAAGAGATAGAAGCTGCCTGGCTCGGGGATCTCGTCCGCGTGACAGGCGAAGAGCCAGGAGCGCTGCCAAAGGTAGCGCTGCTCGAGCTCCAGGAAGGCGGGGTCGGTGTACCGAGCACCCGGGATGAGCGGGAGCTGGGGGAAGCCCGGGGGAGGCGCCGTACGCTCCGCCTCGGCTTTCATTCCGGTTTTCAGGTAGTCGATTGTTGCGGCATCCATGGAGTCACCATCGAAAATCGTCGGAAAAAGACAGTGTATTGACCAAATGAGTATACGACCGAGCCAGTCTGAAATAAACAGGCTTGACTGTTTTTTTAGATGGTCCCGGTGTAGAGTTCCAAGCCGTGAACGAGCCCATCCTTCATCACCACGATCCCTCGCCTTTTGGCGAGAAAATCCGCCTTGCGCTCGGCCTCAAAGGCTTGGCGTGGCGGTCCGTCCAGGTCTCCATGGTGATGCCGCGCCCCGAGCTCGGCATCCTGACCGGTGGCTACCGAAAGATCCCCGTCATGCAGATCGGCGCCGATGTCTATTGCGACACGAGACTGATCGCTCGGGAACTCGAACGGCGCTTTCCGAAGCCGAGCCTGTTCCCCGAGGGGTCCCTCGGCGTATCGCTCGCGTTGACGCCCTGGAGCGATCGCAGCTTTTTTGATCCGGGCGCGGGGTTGTCGATGGGGCTCAACAAAGCCTTCATTCCGAAAGCCGTGATCGACGACCGAAAGTCTTTTTTCAATTTCATGGACTTCGATGCGCTCGAGAGCGACATCCCACATCTGTACACCCAATTTCGTGCAGGGCTCGAGCTCGTCGAGTTGATGCTCGCCGATGGCCGGCCATTCGTTTTAGGGTCGCAGGTCTCTTATGCCGATATCGATGCGTATTTCCCGGTATGGATGGCGCGCGGGAACATCGGCAATGCAGCAGAGTTGCTCGAGCCATTCGCGCGATTGCGCGAGTGGGAATCTCGGATGACGGCATGTTCACGAGGGGAGCGTAGCGAGATCAGCGCCGACGACGCGCTTTCGATTGCGAGAGCTTCGACACCCCTCGAGCCCTCGGGCGTCGATCCGAAAGACCCGCTCGGGTTCGCAGCCGGAGAGCAGGTCTGCATCACGCCCGACGACTACGGCAAAATTCCGGTCGAAGGTGAGCTCGTCACGTTGACGATCAGCGAGGTTGCCGTTCGTCGTCGTACTGCTGAAGTGGGCGATCTCATCACGCATTTTCCTCGACTCGGTTATCGCATCACCCGCGCATGATCGATCTGTACTGGTACCCGTCGCCGAATGGCCTCAAGGTGGCCATCATGCTCGAGGAGTGCCAGTTGCCGTATCGCTTGAAGCACGTCGACATCACTCGCGGCGCGCAATTCGACCCTGATTTCCTGCAGATTTCGCCGAACAACAAAATTCCGGCGATCACCGATCACGAGGCGCCGGGTGGGGCGCTGTCTCTTTTCGAGTCCGGCGCGATCCTCAGTTATCTTGCGGAAAAAACAGGCCGTTTCCTGCCCTCGGGGTCTCGCGAGAAACATGCCGTGATGCAGTGGCTCTTCTGGCAGGTCGGAGGGTTGGGTCCGATGGCGGGGCAGGCGCACCACTTCCGCGCTTTCGCTTCCGAGCACGTGCCCTATGGCATCACGCGCTACACCCAAGAGGTGAATCGCCTCTATGGCGTGCTCGATCGACAGCTGACCGTCAAAGAATTCGTCGCCGGTGAGTATTCGATCGCCGATATGGCGATCTGGCCCTGGATCAAGCCATACGAGCGGCAGGGTCAAACTCTCGAAGACTTCCCGGCCGTGAAGCGCTGGTTCACCGCGATGGAGCAGCGCCCTGCTGTTCGTCGCGCTCTGGTGCTCGGCGATGAGCGACGTGCCGATGAAGAAGGGCATCGCCATCTCTACGGTCAAACGGCGGCATCGGTTGCCGACGCATCTTCGAAGACAGGAGCGAAGCAATCATGAACTCGCCCAAAGATTCGGTGATTTTGTGGAGTTACGACGCCTCACCTTTCACGCAGAAGGCGCTCGGCATGTTTGCCATCAAGCGTTTGCCGTTTCGCTGGGTCGAGACGCCGATGATGCCGCCCAAGGACGACCTGCTGGCGCTGACGGGAGGATACCGAGGGACGCCCGTGCTGCAGATCGGTGCCGAGGTGTTCATCGACTCGCAGTTGATCGCGCGTGAACTCGAGCGAATTAAGCCCTCTCCGACCTTGTTCCCACTCGGGGGCGGGCTCGAGCTCGCGCTCGTGCGTTGGAGCGATGCTTTCTTTCGTTCGGCGCTGAAGATCGTGCTGTCGATCGGACTGGCGCAGTGGCCCGAGTCGTTTCGTGAAGACCGTCAATATCTCTTCCCCGACATCGATTTCGGTTCGGTAGGCCGTGATGCCGCCCACTCGCGATCGCAATTCCGCGCGCACGCGGCGCTGCTCGCGGCGCAGCTTGACGATGGCCGCGATTTTTTGGCCGGATCCGCACCCGGACTCGCTGACGTGCAGGCATACCCTTTCGTTTGGATGGCGCGCGGTGCTTTCGCCGACGTGGCTGCTGAGCTGCTCTCGGGGTTACCGTCGCTCGCAGCCTGGGAGCAGCGCATGCAGACGCTCTGGACCGTCGAACGCCAGCAGATTACGGCAGCCTCTGCGCTCGCGGAGGCTCGCTCAGCGCGACCCACGACACCCGAATCGATCGACAAGGCCGATGCCCAAGGCTTGCAGGTTGGACAGCTAGTCGAGGTATCGCCCGACGACACGCGACGCGGAGTCGTGCGCGGCAGGCTTCACGTGGTGGCGGCTGACCGTCTGGTCATCCGTCCGAGCGCCGAGTCTTCAAGCGGGCAGCTCGTGCATTTCCCGCGGCTCGGTTATCGGGTGACGCCCGTTGCGTAAGGCGGCCTATCGCGCTTCAGACCACGCCGCCTTCGCGCAGTCGAGCGCGTGCCGCGTCGTCGTAGCCGAGTTCTTCGAGCAAGGCGTCGGTGTGTTCGCCGAGCGTCGGGGGTGCGCGTTCGATGCCGCCCGAAGACCTCGAGAACCGCAGTGGAAGGTTGGGCACCGGAGCTGCACGGGGCAGGCCGGGATAACCGGCCACCTCGGCGAACCACTGCATCGCCTTCGCTTGCGGATCGTCGAGCGCTTGCTGAGGAGTGTAGACAGGTCCAGCGGGCAAGCCTGCAGCCTCGAGCTGGCTGATCGCTTCGTTCGTGGTTCGAGTGGCGCACCAATTGCGCATGGCGGCGAGGATCTCGGCCGAATGTTCGCCACGGCCAGCGTCGTCCTGCAGCCTCGGATCATCGAGCCAGCGTTTTTGCGCGACCGTGTCACTACCGCAGATGAGTTTCACCCAGCGGCGAAAAAGACCGTTGCCGACCACATGGGTGAGCACGTGGCCGTCGAGTGTTGCGAAGACGTCGGAGGGCGCAGAGGTCTGCACTCGGTTGCCCGTGCCGACGCGATTGATGCCGGTGACGCCCTGCTCGATGAGATGGGAGCCGAAGACGGCGAGGGCCGTGGCTTGCAGCGCCGCTTGCACGTGTTGGCCGCGTCCCGAGCGGTCGCGCTCGATGAGCGCCGCGAGGACGCCGAAGGCCGAGAGCACCGCAGTCGAGAAATCGACGTACGGCGCCGCCGCCTTCGCGGGTGCGCCCGGAGTGCCCGTGATGAACATGGCTCCGGACATCGCCTGACCGACGCCGTCGAAGCCTCCGCGGCTCGCATAGGGTCCGTGCTCGCCGAATGCCGTCTGAGAGGCGAGAATGACCCTCGGGTTGATCGCCGACAAGGTCGCGTAATCGAGACCGAGCGACTCACGAGCGGCCGGCGGCAGATTGACCACGACGACATCGGCGGTTTGTACGAGTCGTCGTACGATGTCACGCGACTCCGGCTTGCCGAAGTCGAGCGTGAGCGATTTTTTGTTGCAGGCCGTCTGCAGGAAGACACCCCCTTCGCCTTGCGAAGTGATGGGTGCGATGTAGCGGTCTTCACCGCCGTCGGGTTTTTCGATGCGGATTACTTCTGCGCCGAGATAGCCGAGGAGGGTGGCACAGTAGGGGCCCGCGACATATCGGCCGAAATCGAGTACGCGGATGCCGCTCAGGATAGATTCAGATTTGGACATCGGGAGACCTTGTAATGAACTTCTCTTTGACTGAGGAACAACAAGCGCTGCAGGAGACTGCTCGCAAGTATGCCCAAGAGCGGCTTCCTGCACATGCCAAGCATTGCGAAGAGCACGACGAACCGCCCTCCCACCAGCTCGTTCGCGAGTTCGCAGAGATGGGCTTTCTCGGCATCAACGTGTCGTCGGAATACGGCGGCCTGGGGCTTGGTAATCTCGAGGCGCTCATCGTCATCGAAGAGCTGGCCAAGATCTCGGGCGCTGTGGCCTTCCCGGTGTTCGAGTCCTGTGTGGGCCCGGTGCGCGCCATCGAGCATTTCGCCGGCGAGTCGCTGCGCCGCAAGGTCGTGCCTGCCGTATGTCGTGGCGAAAAGATCGTCGCGGTGTCGATGTCCGAGCCCAATGCCGGCTCGGCACTCACCGACCTCACGACTCGCGCGCGCATCGAAAAAGACCGCGTGGTCATCAACGGCACCAAGCGCTGGTGCTCGGGTGGCGGCCATGCCGACGGTTATGTCGTGTATTGCCGTTTGTCGGACGACCCGGGCCCCAAGGGCATCGGCGCCGTCTATGTCGAAAACGGTACGCCCGGAATGACCTTCGGCGCTCGCGAAAATCTCATGGGTTTTCGTGGCGTTCCGTCCTCCGATCTCGTGTTCGAGGACTGCGCGATCCCGCTCGAAAACATCGTTGTCCCGGCGGGCGGTTTCAAGAAGCTCATGGAGGCCTTCGACCTCGAGCGCTGCGGCAACGCCACGATGGCGCTTGCGCAGGCGTCGGGTGCGCTCGATGACGTGATCGCCTATGTTCAGGAGCGCAAACAGTTCGGCAAGCCCATCGTCGAGTTCCAGGCTGTGCAGTTGCGACTCGCCGAAATGCGCATGCGAGTCGATGCAGCGCGGCTGCTCATCTGGCGCGCGGCGGTGAATGCGCAACACGGCATGCCTTCGGTGCTCGAGTCTTCGATGGCCAAATGTTTCGCCAATGAAATCGCCCGAGAGGTGTGCGGGCATGCCGTGCAGTTGATGGGCGGCTACGGCTACTCGCGCGAATACCCAATGGAGCGTCGCTTACGCGATGCTTGGGGTTGGGGCATCGCCGGCGGTGCCGTCGATATCCAGAAAGTGAACATTGCAGCGGCGATGGTAGGACGACGCTTCGACCAACGCCGCTGAGTTTGCGTCTCTTGTCAGTGTTTTTCGGGGAGAACCACCATGTCGAAAGTCACGTTCGTTTCGAGAATGCTCATCAAAGAAGGTCGCGAGGCGGAGTTCGTGCAGCGTTGCAAAGCGCTCACCGAGGTCGTTCGCAAGACCGAGCCCGATACGCTCTACTACGAATTCTTCAAGCTTCGTGAGCCGCGGCGTTATGCGGTCATCGAGTCGTTCGCGAGTGCGGCGGCCGAAGAAGCCCACATGACTTCACCGGCGCTCGCCGAGCACGGGCCGGGCATCGTCGATTGTCTCGCCGAGCCTTACGTGCGCGAGTATCTCGATCCGTTCGAGGCTCCGAAGGGCTGAGCGTCAGCGCGACCGAGTGCCGCCCGCGGTTTAGCTGCGGGGCGGCGCGTTCGTTTTGAGTACGGCGTTGATCTCGGTCGGCGAAGGATTGCGCCGCAGGGTGAGGCCGCCGTTGATCTGCAGCGTTTCGCCCGTGATGAAGCTCGCCTCGGAGGCGAGCCAGAGGGCGGCTTCCGCGACATCTTGAGAGGTCCCGATCCGTCCCAACGGATACTCCTTGCGGAAGAGGTCGAGGAGGCCCGGTAGTTTCGACTCGCTCGCCGTCATCGGCGTTTCGGTGAATCCGGGAGCGAGCGCATTCACCTTCACGCCTTTGGCGCCAAATTCGTTGGCGAAACATCGCACGAGCGCCTCGGAGGCGGCTTTAGTCGCGATGTACGCGGCGTGGTGGTAGAGCACGGCCCGAACCGAGGCGGATGACACCGTGATCACGGAGCCGCCGCCGCTGCGCGACATGCGACCCACGAAGGCCTGCATGAAGAAAAACGTGCCCTTGAAGTGAAGAGCCGAAACTTGGTCGAGTTGCTCCTCGGTCGTATCGAGCAGTTTTGCGAGTAGTCCCCACCCGGTGCAGTTGATAGCGATGTGCGCCCGACCGTGACGTTGCCAGACGGCCTCTGCGAGCGCCTCGACCTCTGTCTTGCGCGTGATGTCGCAGACCTGGGCCTCGCCGCCGATCTCCTCAGCGAGCTCGGTGAGGGGGCCCTCGTGGCGGCCGGCCACCACGACCTTGGCACCCTCCGCTGCGAAGCGTCGCGCCATGACTTGCCCCATGTTGTCCCGTCCGGCGGCTCCGAGGATGACGGCGACTTTGTCTTTGAACATGCTCATGTGGTTCTCCGTGATCGGGCATTCAGCGCAAGACGCGAACGGGATGGCTGCCATCCCAGCCCTCGGCCTTGCGTCGTACGAATGCGTAAAAATCTTCGAGCGCTTTGTCGGGCTCGTAGAGCTCGAGCATATGACCGAGCGTCGTCGCCGTGTCGATCATTGCGAAATCGACGCCCGTCATCGTGCGGGCCTCGAGGGCGATCTGATACCCGCGCTGCCTCTCGGCCTCGATTGCTGCCGGCAGGTCTTCCACGAACGAGGCCACATGATGCAAGCCGTGCTGTTGGCGCGTGAATCGTTCGCGTAATACCGACGGGGCATCGTCAGGCTGAGAAATGAGTTCGATCATGATGTCGCCCGCCTGACCGTAGGCCGAGGTATGCACCCAAGGCGTTTCTTGTCCGCGATACCTCGCAAACTCGAGCGGGATGCGTTCCATGAGATAAAACGGCCCCCAACCGCGAGTGAGCGCGCACTCGATGGCGGCTTCTCGCGAGTCGGGTACGTGATAGGCCAGCTGCACGGGGCGCAGCGGCGGGTGAGGCGTTGAGACGCTCGCGGTCACCCGAGTTTGCGCAAGGGATCACGACCGTCCCAGTCGACGGCGGCCTTGCGCACGAGCGAAAAGAATCCGTCGATGGCCGGACCGCGCTCGATGAGTTCGATCATGCCGCCTGGGTGGGCGCCGGGGCGTTCGTCCGTGTCCACGTAGGCGAAGCGAATGCCATTGCCGGTTTCACCCGCCTGAACGGCGCTGATGCCGCGCTCGGCGAGACGCGTCAGCGAGTCGGCGACGGAATCCGTCATCACGCCCATGTGCTGCAGTCCTCCGCGTGAGGAACCGTCGAACGTGGTGTAGATGCTGGGTGTGTCGCAGTGCTGTTGGATGAGCTCGACTTGAACCGTGCCCCACTGACCCACGGCGACCGACATGTCGATCGACAGCGGCTCGCCGCGAAAATGACAGCGTCCGAACTGAATGTGTTCGAGGAGGAAAAAGGGACCGACGCCGAGGGAGGTCCAGTGGGCCACGGCCGCCTCGATACTCGGCACGACGAAACCCAGTTGGATCACCGGGCCGAGCACGGGCGTGTTCATGGGCGATCGTTCCTCAGCCAACGTGATCGTAGAAATCGAGGGTCATGCCATCGGCGCCGCCGTCGAGGCACTCGAAAATCGGCGGGACGAGTCGATCGTGGAACGGCGTTTTCTGGTGGTACTCGAAGGCCGCCTCATCTTTGAAGCGCGCATAGACGGCGTAGACGCCTTTCTTCTCGCGATGACGGATGACGTCGTAGACGATGGTGTCCGGTTCGTTGTCGTGAGTGAGCTTCGAGAGCTCGCGCTGCAAACGCTCGAAGTCCTTTTCCTTACCAGCTTTGACCTTGAGCAGTGCGAAGAAGGTGGCCATGTTGAGTACTCCTCAGGAGTGGTGGGTGAAGGTCGTGATCAACCAAGTTTGAGTTCTTCGACGAGCGCGGTACGCAGCTTGAATTTCTGGATCTTGCTCGAGGACATCGGCCACTCGGTGACGAACCGGATGTGTCGCGGCACCTTGAACCCGGCGACATCCTTTTTGCAGAACTCGATGAGCTCGGCTTCGGTGGCGGTGGCGTCCGGTTGAAGTTCGACGAAGGCCGCAGGCACCTCGGCGTACTTGGCGTCCGGTATGCCCACGACCTGCGCAAGCTTGACGGCTTTGTGCTTCTGCAACTGCGCTTCGATCTCAGCTGCCGCGACGTTCTCGCCTCCCACTTTGAGCATGTCTTTGAAGCGGCCGTGGAACATGATCGTGCCTTGCGCATCGACCGAGCCGATATCGCCGGTGTGGAACCAGCCGTCTTTGTCGAGCGCTTCAGCGCTCTTCACCGGGTCACGGTAGTAGCCCTCGAAAAGACTATATCCGCGGACCAGAACCTCGCCACGTTCGCCGGTTGCCATGTCGCGGCCCGTGTTCGGATCGATCACGCGAACCTCGAGCCCCGGCAGCGGGCGACCCAGGCGCGTAATTCTTTGAGACTCCGGTTCGCCGGGCGAACCCGTCGAAACCGTGCCAGAAGCCTCGGTCATGCCGAAGCTGCCGACCTGGATGGCGGCGGGCATCGCTTTCATGATGGGCTCTGCGACGCCGGGCGGTTGCACGGCGAAGTTGGAGTTCATGAGCCGGATGCTCGAGAGGTCGCGCTTCGGGAAGTCGGGGTGGTAGATCAGCCCCTGCATGATGGTCACGAAGCTCGGATACGTCACCGTGACTTTGTGATCTTCGAGCATCTTGAGTGCGACGCCCGCATCGAAGTATCCCATCGTCAGATAGGTGCCCCCGACATCGAAGATCGCGAGCAAGGGGAGCACGGCTGCGATATGGAACATCGGCAGTGGCGACCAGAGCGAGTCCTCGCGCGTCAGGCGATAGCGGTGACGTCCGAGGGCGATGGAGTTGCGAACCTGCGCCTCGTGGGTGATCAGGCAACCTTTCGGATTAGCGGTCGTGCCTGAGGTGTAGAGCATGAGTGCCGTGTCGCGAACGCGCGTGCGAAGACGAGTCTTGTGGACCTCGATCTCGGCGACTCGGTCGGCGGCTGCGTCGAAGTCTGATTCAGAAACGAAGCCGGGACGACCCCCGCGACCGTAGAGCACCACGTTGCGCAACTTCGGCGCTGCGGAAAGCTTCAAGGACATCGGATCTTTCTGCGAGGGCAGGTCGGTCAAAGCCCCCTCGAGTCGTTCGACGAAGTTGACCTGATCGGCCACGGCATCCGTCGTGATCAGCGTCACGAGATCGGCGTTCTCCACGACGTAGCCGATCTCACCCGATCGATAACGCGCATTGATCGGCACGATGACGGCGCCGCACAGCGCAATCGCGAAATAGAGCTCGACGAACTCGGGGCAGGTGGGCATGAGGATGCCGACGTGGTCGCGCGGTCTGACGCCGAGCGCCTGCAGACTGCGTGCACGACGGATCGCACGAGCCGCAAGCTCTGCGTAGGTATAGCTTTTCTCAGGGAAAACGAGAGCCGTCTTGTTAGGGTCTCGATCGGCTGCAGTCAGCAGCAAATCACCCATCGTCGTGACGGCGATACGCAGGGTGGCGAGATCTTCGCCGCCTTCCCATTCCATGGTCGGTGTTTTCTTGCTCATCGTTGCCCCCAAAAAATTCTTACTCTTTCGGCAAGCCGAAGACGAGCAACACGTTGCCCGGCATATGGAAATAGGTGCCGTAGCCGGATGCCGCGAAGAGCAAACCGTCTTGGACGACCGGGCCGGCGCCGCCGCCGAAGGAACCACCGCTCGCCTTCGAGCCGTCGACCGTGGTGACTTCACGCGTCGTGTCGTATTCCCAGATCACGCGACCCGTCGCGCTGTCGTACGCCCGGAGACGTCCGTCCATGTGTCCTGCGAGTACTGCACCCGGCATGGCCGTGATCGCCGCAGAGATGCCCGGCTCGCAATACTTGCGACCGTTGCAGACGTCGTTGGCGGGCTGCGACCAAAGCATGCGGCCCGTGTCGATATCGACTGCGTAAAGACCCGCCTTCGACGGGACTGAGTGCAGGTTCGTCTCGGCTTCCGGGTTCGACATGTCGGAGATCGGCACGAACAGCGTTTTGCCCTCGAGGGCCATACCGAAGTGCACGCCGCCTTGGATGCCGCCACGGCCCACCTTGTTGCGCCAAATCGGACGACCTTGATCAGTGAGATCGAGCGCGTAGACGTCGCCTGATTTTTGACCGGCGAGCAAAATGGGTTTTCCGGCGCTCGTGCGCGCGACGATCGTGCCGGCGCCGAAGTCGAAGTCCGGGCCGTTCTCCGCCGGGCAGTTTGGGTTGTCCTGCATCATGCAGGCGACGTTCCAAGCATCGTTCGCCGTCTTCTGACGATGCCAGAGCAGCTTGCCCGTCTTGAGCTCGATCGCGAGCAGCGCGTCGCTGCGATCGTTGGCGGGCGAAGAGTAGTTTTCGCCGGTGCCGACGTACAGAGTGCCCGTGGCCGTGTCGATGGACGGGCTATTCCAGATCGGTGCACCAGAGGGCGCGAGGATCGGCGTGCCGACTTTCGTTTTCGCGACTTCCACCGGAGCTTCGTCGATGGAGTAGGTTCGCCAAATCTCTTTGCCGTCCTTCGGATCGAGTGCGACCACCGAGCCGCGGAAGCTGCAGCACGGGTACGCCGGATCAGCGGCTGAGGTGACTTCGAGCGATGACACCGGAACGTGCAAGCGACCTTGGTAGAGCACGGGTGCGCCGGTCACGGTCGCGTTCGGATGCTCATCGACTTTGGTCACCCAAAGTAATTTACCGGTCGTGGCTTCGACCGCATAAACGCGGGCGATCAGATCGGCGAAGTAGGCGATGGGCCGAGTCTTCGTCTTTTCATCGCCCGCCTCGATGATGACGGGCGTACGAACCTCGGCGCTCGCGCGGAAGGTCCATCGTACGCAACCCGTCTTTTTGTCGAGGGCGTACACCGTTCCGTTCTGACTGCCGATGAAGACGGCGCCGAGCGCGACGGTGGGTTGCGAGCGCACTCGCTGCGCGTTGGGGAAGGCGAATGCCCACTTCAGTTCGAGTTTGGGCAAGTCGGCGGCCGTGAGGCCTGCGACATCCGCGGGAATAAGGCGGTGGTTCTCACGGTTGACGCCCCAGCCCACCTTCTTGACGCCCTTGCCGAGATCGAAATCTTTGGCGGGGCCGGTGCAAAGCTGCGGTTGGGCGCGGGCGAGGGCCTCTTCGACGGTGTGTCCGGCGAGATACTCCGCGACCGTGCGACGCTCGGCCGCGCTGAGCGAGGCCGACTGCATCTGCATGATGCCTTGGTTCATGGCATTCAAAATGCCGTCGGCGGGCATCATCTGCAGGAACATCTTGTGCGGTGCTTTTTTGACTCCGCCCTCGTGGCAGGCTGCGCAAGCGCGTTGATAAAGTTGCTCGCCCGCAGGCGTCGCCGCGCTGGCCGGCAGAGCAAGGAGTGACAGCAGCAGAATGGCGATCGTTGGCTTCGTCATGCGAAGTTCCCCCCTTCGATACGTTGCTTGAGTGCAGAAAGAAAACGTGCCCCGAGTGCGCCGTCGACGACACGATGGTCGCAGGACAGCGTCAGTGTCATGAGTCGGCCCGCCGCAGGCGCTCCGTTACGCAGTACGACGACGTCACGAATGCTGCCGACCGCCAAGATGGCCACCTGTGGCGGGTTGATGACGGCGTCGAAAGCGTCGATGCCGAACATGCCGAGGTTGGACAGCGTGAAGCTGCCGCCGGTGATTTCTTCTCTCGTCAGCTTGTTGTCGCGAGCCTTGGCGGCAAGATCGCGCGCTTCTTGGGCGAGGGCGACCACATCCTTGCTCTCGGCACCGCGCAGCACGGGCGTGATGAGCCCGCCTGTAGTCGACACGGCGAGCGCGATATCCGCGCTGCGCCGCCGCAATATGGTGTCGTTTTCGAGACAGGCATTGACGTCCGGAAATTCTGCGAGCGTACGTGCGAGCGCAAAGACCAGTAAATCATTGACCGAGATCTTGCGGCCCGCTGCAGCGTGCTGGCTCCGAGCGGCTTCGAGTGCTGCACAATCGACATCGGCATGAACTCGATAGTGAGGAATCGTTTGCTTCGATTCTGTGAGTCGCCGCGCGATCGCCAGTCGCATGGCGCTCATGGGTACGGCCTCTACCGCCGTCGATTGCTTCGCGTGGTAGGACTCGACGTCTTCTTTCGAGATGCGTCCGTTACGACCCGTGCCCGTCACCTTCGAGAGGTCGACGCCGAGTTTCTCTGCGAGGCGCCTTGCGATCGGGCTGACCCGAGCTTCGTCTTCGCGCTCTGCCGCGGGAGCCGCCGAAGGCGCTTCAGTAGCCGGTGCCGCAGCAGTGGGCGATGCGCCGCCGCTCGTCTCCGGTTCGAAGGAGGCATCTGCAGCCTTGAATTCGCGTACGAAACGATCGATGTCGGCATCCGATACTTCGCCTTCGCAGACGATACCGACGAGTGCGCCCACCGGAAGCGTGTCGCCGACCGAACCGATGATCCGACGCAATGTACCTTCGACGCTGGCCTCGACCGTGTTGACGATTTTCTCCGTCTCGACATCGAGAAGTTGCGCTCCTCGAGAAACAGAGCCGCCGATATCGACGTGCCAGGAGGTGATGGCGCCTTCCTGCATCTCGATGCCCCATTTGGGCATCGTAATCGCGTGGATTCGTGACATGGTCAGCTCGCCGCCCGAGAGTCTTTGAGCATTTTTCGGATCGCTACTTCGATGGCCTGCGGTCCCGGAACGTATGCGCGCTCGAGTTCGCGGGCGAAGGGTACCGGCGTATGCGGTGGAGTCAGTTGGACGATGGGCGCCTTCAGCGAATGGAAAGCGTTGCTTGCGACGAGGCCCGCAATATCGGCGGCAACCGAACAGCGCGGCGGTGATTCGTCGATGATGACGAGGTGTCCGGTGTTTTCGAGACTTTCGTAGATCGTTTCGTCATCGAGCGGAGATAGCGTGCGCGGATCGAGCAGATCAGCGGTGATGCCATCGGCAGCCAATGCATCGAGAGCCTTTTCTGCAAACGACACCATGCGTCCGATCGCCACCACCGTGACGTGTTCGCCCTCGCGTACGAGATTCGCTTCGCCGAACGGGATGGTGTAATCGCCCTCGGGGACGGCGGATTTTCTCGGGTAGAGCGCCTTGTGCTCAAAGAAAATCACCGGGTCATCGTCACGGATGGCGGTCAGCATGAGGCCTTTGGCGTCGTAGGCATTCGACGGTACGACCACTTTGAGGCCCGGCACGCCGGTCACCATGGCATACATCGATTGGCTGTGCTGGGCGCCCATGTTCATGCCGGCGCCCGTTGCCGCTCGAATGACGATGGGGCAAGACGTTTTGCCGCCAAACATGTAGCGGAACTTCGCCGCCTGGTTGAACACCTGGTCGAAGCACACGCCCAAGAAGTCGGCGAACATGAGTTCGGCGACCGGACGCAGACCGGCGAGTGCGGCGCCGTTCGCAGCGCCGATGATCGCCGACTCCGAAATGGGCGTATCGATTACGCGATCTTCGCCGAACTTCGGCAGCAAGCCTTTGGTGACGCCGAATACGCCGCCGGCAGCGTCGCGTTGACCGGAAGTTCCGCCCGCGCCACCCGAGACATCTTCGCCGAGTACGATGACCCGCGGATCTCGCGCCATCTCGAGGTGCAAGGCCTCGTTGATGGCATCTCTCATCGAAATTTGTCGCATGAATCTATTCTCTGCAGGACGGGTCAGTAGGAGACGTACACGTCGGTGAGCAAGTCGGAGGCAGACGGTGGCGTTGCCGCGCGCGAGGTCGCCACCGACTTGTCGATCAGGGCCATCACTTCGTCATCGATGGCGTCGAGTTCGGCGATCTGCAGCCAGCCTTCTTTGCCGACGCGATCGCGGAAGATACGTAGACAGTCCATCTGCTCACGATGACGTGCGACCTCATCTTTGGCCCGATAAAGCATCGGATCGCCTTCGAAATGACCGAAGAAGCGGGTTGTTTTGGCTTCGAGCGCAGCCGGGCCGCCGCCTGTTCTGACGGACTTCAACAACTTCGCCATGGTGTCGTACACGGCAAAGAAATCTGAACCGTCGCAAGTTTCGGCGGCCATGCCGAAGCCGCGCGCGCGGCCCGCGATATCGCCCGAGCCTACGGCGTACGAGGCGCCGGTGTGCTCGGAGTAACCATTATTCTCGAACACGAAAATGACCGGTGCACGAAGCACTACGGCGAGGTTCATCGCTTCGAAGACGGTGCCTTGGTTGGCGCTGCCGTCGCCGCCGAAGGCCACGGCGACGTTGCCGCGTTTGGCGATCTTGCAGGCGATGCCCGCACCCACGGCGATCGGAGGTCCGCCGCCGACGATCGCATTCGCGCCGAGCATGCCCTTCGTCATGTCGGCGATATGCATCGAGCCGCCTTTGCCTTTGCAGAGGCCGTCACGACGCCCGTAGATCTCGAGCATCATCCCTTGGACGTCGCAGCCCTTGGCGATGCAGTGTCCGTGACCGCGATGGGTACTCGCGATCCAGTCCTGGTCCGACAGGTTTTCGCAGACGCCGACGGCGACGGCTTCCTGTCCGGAGTAGAGGTGGGTGAATCCCGGTATCTCGCCGGTTTGAATTTCGACGTGCAGACGCTCCTCGAACTCGCGGATCGTCTTCATCTGCCGATAGGCGCGCAGCAACAGGTCTTTGGGAAGGCTCACGGGATCTCCTGCGGGAGCGCGCCGGGCGCGCGAGCTTGATGGTAAGTCAACGATAGAAAACGAGCAACGCTGACGGAAACAATCAGCGCTGCTCTTTTTATCCCCGGCTCGTCAGCGGCTATCCAGCTTCGCTGCCGTCTCGTCGGCATCGTTGCCGAGGTAGTCCATGAGCACCTTGTGGAAGTGCCGAATTCGCAATTCCTGAGAGCCGATCCAGAGCCCATCGAGCCCGGCCGAATGCATGCCGTCCTGTACGCCCGGGAGGTTCTGGGCGTCCTGATCGAGGACGAGGCCGATCGACTTGTCGCCGTGTCGGAAGTACTGATGCTTCGGGCGGGGCGGGCGTTCGGCCCCCTCCGGCACGAGCTCGAAGGTCCACACGTCGTACAGCATTCGATCAGGGTCGGTCGGATGCGGACGCTGTCGGAACAGCATGAGATCGTCTGCGTGCACGTTGAGCGTGACGTTCGGAAAGATCAGGTAGTGGTAGTCGTCGGTCAGCTGATCGTCGTTGAGCTTCGAGTAATCGCGCCCCATCGAGGCGCCGGTGCGCCGCTTTTGCAGCTGTACGTCGCGGCGGAGGTTCTCGAGAGGTTCGTCGTAGTCCGCCGGATCCATGCCCGCGGTCTTCATGATGGTCTTGATCGGATCGGGGATAGAAGGCGGCTTGCGGACGCGCGGGCTCACGGTACCAAAGGGAATGAGATATCGATTGTGGCGCTCGTAGCAGTCGATCTGGATGTCGAGGTCGTGCAGGTAATAGAGCAACTGAGGATGGATGCCCTGAACGTGATAGCTCTCGTTGAAGGCGTCGACGGAGGCCTTCCAATTGCAGTTCCACTCGACCGTGATGTCACGGGTGAGGGCCATGCGCGGGAAATGATAGGGGTCGAGATGCTGCGGAATCGGCGCGAGATATTCGGCGAGCGGGCCCACGTCTCGGTTCAGGCTGAACCACACGAATCCGCCCCAGGTGTCGCAGGGTAATTCTTTGAGGCCCCGGCAGGGTGGGGCACCTTGCGGAAACGTGTCGAGATCGGGGATGCGGACGAAACGACCGTCGATGCCATATTCCCAATGGTGATACTGACACTTGAACGTCTCGGCGCTTGAAATCCCCGTCGGTCGAAGTCGATTACCTCGGTGCAGGCAAACGTTGTAGAACGCGCGCATCCGGCCGTCGGCCTGTCGCACGAGCAAGATCGATTCGCGACCGATCTCGGTAGCGATGTAGTCGCCGGGTTCGGGAACGTCCGACTCCAGTCCGCCGAGCAACCAGACTTTGCTCCACATCCGCTCCCACTCGAGTTGCAGGAAGCCTCGCGAGGTGTAGCGCTCTTTCGGAATCATGGCGTCGCCGAGGTCCGGGTCCGGGGCTTTTGCACTCGGTGTTCCCGGGCCGTCCGTGGGCTCGACGCGTCGGACTTTGCGATAGGTCGGCGTACGTGAGCGCTCGCGCAACTCAGCTTGCTCGGATTCGGTGAGGGTAGGGGTCGGTTTCTTGCTCATGATGAAATCCGTTCGGCGGTAGCGGCCCAGCGTATGCCGCGCCTTAAAATTTCGACGAAGGCGGGCGTGTTCCAGCTGCCTCGTTCGATCGTCGGGTACTCGTCCATGATCGGACGCATGTCGTAGTGGCCGCGCGAGTGTCCGAGCGTGAAATAAAGCACTTCGCCCGCGCCGGTACGCTTGAGATACATCACGGGGCGTGGTTCGTCTTGGGTCCAGTCGCTATCGACGAAGAGAGACGTTCGTCCGGACCAGCGTGTATGCAGCAAGACTTCGATCGGGCCGTGCAGCTCGCTGAGGTACAACTCGTCATCTGCATCGAAGGGCTCGATGTCCCGAACGAGTGGATGCTCGGGCGCTGAGATCTCCACGCGATAGGGGGCGATCGGCGGATGCGCCAAAAATTGGCTACCGAGCGTCTGCATGAGCGTCGGCACGGTGCGCGGCGCTTCCCAAGCTTTATGGGCTTTTGACCAACGAAGTATCGAGTTGGTCCCGTGCAGCGCGAACCAGCGATGACCCGCGGCCACCCAGTCGCGCAGACGCGCCGCGCCGGCTTCATCCGGCACTACGTCGACCGTGTACGTGATGAGCACGTCCGCCGCCACGATCGCGTCGATGTCGCGATAGTCCTCGAGCACCCGACACCGAATGTTCGGGAGCTCACCGAGCAGATTGAGCAGCTGCAGCCGCGCGTGGTCGATGTCGTGGTACTTGCCCCCGGCAACGAGGCAGGCATCGATGCGGCGCGGCAGACTCGACATGATCAGTACTGGACGCGCTTGGTATATCCGTTGTCGGCAACCACGTTGCTACCCGTGATGATCGAGGCGGACGGGCTTGCGAGGAACGCGACGACTTTGGCGACTTCATCAGGCCCGCCGAAGCGGCCATTGGGCATGGCGCGTACCGTGGCGTCGTACATTTTTTGGTTGGTGCTCTTGATCATCTCCCAAGCGCCGCCTTCGAAGTAGATCGGCCCCGGAGAGACGGTGTTCACGCGGATATTTTTCCGACCGATGAACTGCGAGAGCTGCTTGGAGTAGGTGATGAGTGCGGCTTTCATGGCGTTGTATGCCATGGGCGCATAGAAGGTCTCGAGCGCATTGGTCGAGCTGATGATCACGATGCTGCCGTGGCCCGACTTTTCGAGATGCGGTACCAAGAATTCGCAGCCACGCACCGTGTGCAGCACGTCAACTTCGAAGCACTTCCACCAGTTCTTTTCTGAATCCATGCCGCCGCCAGCACTGACGTTCGGAATGAAAATGTCGCAGCCACCGAGTTCGGCAACGCTGCGTTCGAGCCAGGCTTTGTACGCCTCGGCATCGCGCACGTTGACTGCGCCACCCGAAACGTTCACGCCCTTGGCTTTGATTTCACGCACGGCAGATTCGACGTCATCTTCGCTGCGCGCGCAGAGCGCGATGTCGCAACCCTCTGCTGCGAGCAAATCGACGATCGCTCTGCCTATGCCCTTGGTGGCACCCGTGACGAGTGCCCGCTTGCCGCGCAATCCGAGATCCATTCTGGTTGTCCTCTGTTCGATTACTGAATGGTGAGGCCGTTGTCGAGCAACAGTTCGGCACCATTGATGTATCGCGACTCGTCCGAGGCGAGGAATACGACCACGTTCGCCACGTCCTCAGGCTGGCCGAGTCCGGGTCCGCTCTGGGTGTAGAACTCGCGCGTGAGACCGAGCAAGCGGTTGGCTTCTTCGATCATCGGCGTATCGGTCGCGCCCGGGTGCAGAGAGTTGCAGCGAATGTTGTACTTCTGCATCTGGCACCAGACGGCGATCGCTTTCGTCATTCCACGCACGGCGCCCTTGGCCGCCGTGTAGGCAAAGAAAATCGGGTAGCCGAGGTGGGTGGCGACCGAGGCCATGTTCACGATCGAACCGCCACCGCTCGCCTGCATGGCGGGAATAGCGTGCTTGCAGCCGAGAAAGGTGCCTTCGCTCATCACGGCGTTGTGCATCCTGAACTGCTCGAGCGTCGTGGCCTCGGGCGTGGCCGGCACGACGAAGCCCGCGTTGTTCACGAGCACATTGAGCTTGCCGAATTGCTTGACCGTCGCGGCGACGACCTCCTGCCAGCGCGCTTCGTCGCGGACATCCTGTTCCATGAAGGCAGCGCTTCCGGCGCGAACCGCATTGAGCGCGGCGGCGAGGGCCTTGCCCTCGGCGACCTTGATATCGGTGATCATGACGTGGGCGCCTTCGCGGACGAGCGCCTCGCAGTCTGCCTTGCCTAGCCCTTGGGCTCCCCCGGTGACGATTGCCACTTTTCCTTCGACGCGTCCCATGTCCCTGTCCTCCGGGTGATCAAGTTGGTTAAGTCAGAGTACGCCGGCTCGGCAGGTTACGCTGCGGCCGACGCCTGAAAACGGTATCAAGCAAGGCTGTCGGTTTCAATCACCTTTGACTTTTTTTTCGCGTGCCGGCAAGGTCACGGTCATGCCCAAACAAATCGACGCAGCAGAACCCGAAGTCACCGGGTGGCAAGCCCAGAAAAGCGCCGCCACGCGGACGCTCATCATCGAAGCGGCGATCAAGAGCTTCGTCGATCTCGGCTACGCGCGAACGACCACCACGGTGATCGCCGCTCGGGCCGGGCTATCACGCGGTGCGATGCTCCATCACTTTCCATCGAAAGTGGACATCGTTCGAGCCGCCGTCGAATACCTGCACGCCAAGCGCCTCAAGGCGTTTCGTCGTGCCGCGCAGCGGGGGCCGACCAACGGCGAAGGGGATCGGTTGCGCGCCAATCTCGAGGCGTATTGGCAGCACGTCCGTCATCCGATGTTCGTCGCATTCTTTGAGCTCGTCGTCGCGGCTCGTACGGATCCCGAACTCGCACAGATTCTTCGGCCTGCGCAGGAAGCCTTCGAAAACGAATGGCATCGCACGGCTCGAGAGGTGTTCACCGATTGGCACACCGATGACGAAACCTTCGACGTGGCGCTAGACCTGACCCGCTACGTGCTGGAGGGGATGGCGATCAGCTTTCTTGTCCACAAGGAGACGGAGCGCGATCGGCGCGTCGTCGATTATCTCGAGCGTAAGTTGCGCGAACTGCGCGACGGGCGTCAGCCCCGCTGAGGATACTTCGAGTAGTAATCCTTCCAGGTGTCCGAGTTTTCCGGGACATCTGCCGGTAGGGGCTCGGTGTAGGCGCGGTTTCTCATCAGCTGACCGAGCATGTCTGGATAATCTTTGGGCGACAGGTAGTAGAAGAAATGCAGCTCGCGAACTTGGAATCGCCAAACTCCTTCTTCGCGGCGGTACTGGTCGTGATAACGCAGGGCCGCCCAGAGCGCGACACCATTGCGAACCACTTCAGCATGAGAGTTGACCCAGCCGGAGGCGAGGTCGGGGTCGGTGTCATCGAGCTCGATGAACATGTCGTGAGTGAAGTGATTGCTCGGCCCGAGAACCGCGTAACGCTTGTGGAACTGTTCGATCACGGCGTCTCGACCGGTCGAAACGATCTTGCCGTCGACCGAGCGAAACGATCCGTTCTTCGTGAAGAGCATGCCGACCGCTTCGATGTCGCGCTCATCGACGAGGCGACCGTAGCGTGCGATCAGGTTACGCAGGGCATCCCGGTCTTCAAGACGACGAATTCTTTGTTCAAGATTCATGGTGCAGGGCTCGATGATGCGTCATTCCAGTAAAAAATACTTCGAAGATATCTCCATCGGAGATTGCGCCGAATCCGGCGAGCAGGTCGTCGATCGGGAGGAAATGCTCGATTTCGCTCGCCGATACGACCCACAGTATTTTCACACTGATCCCGAAGCGGCGAAAGCATCCGTATTCGGTGAGGTCGTGGCGTCCGGTTTGTTCACCGCCGTGCTTTGGCGCCGTCTCGATCACGAGATTAGTGGCGATATCGCCTGGATCTGCGGCGTGGCATGGAAAGACACCCGCTGGCCGAAGGCCGTGCGGGCAGGGGATCGATTGCGCGCCAAGTGGGAGTGCGTCGCGAAGCGCGAATCGTCGAGTGATCCGCGTCGCGGCGTCATTGAGATGGATTACCGCCTCACCGATCAGAGCGGTGACACGGTGTTCTCCTGTCGCAGCGTCAATCTGATCGAGCGGCGGCGCTGATCGGCGATCGTCGCGCTTGGCTCAAGCCGGTAGACCGACCTCGATCGTGCCGTCGTCACCGACGCGCACGGCAAACGTGGCGAGCGGTGACGTGGCCGGAGCGCCGAGCACCGCACCCGTACGACAGTCGAACGATGCACCGTGAAGCGGGCAGATGAGTCGATTGCCGCGAAGACGACCTTCGTGCATCAACGCGTAAGCATGCGAGCAAACGTTATCCAAAGCGTTGACGCCGTCTTTGGTGCGACACACCACGACCGCTCGTCCGCCAAGCTCGACGCCCATCATTTTTCCCTCAGCAAGCTGAGAGAGATTGCCCGCGTTGTGCCAAGTCACTTCGCTCATTTGGATTAACGTCCGTTGTACTTCGGAGCGCGTTTTTGGGAAAACGCCGTGTAGCCTTCGCGAGCGTCCTCGGTGCGATCAGCGAGGCCTGCCATCGAGCGTGACTCGAGTGCGAGTTGCTCCTCGAGCGAGTTCGTGTGGCTGTCTGCGAGCAGTCGTTTGACTTCACCAAACGCGCGGGTCGGTCCCGAGGCGAGCGACGCGGCAATTTCCTTGGCCTTGGCGAGCACCTCGGCATCGGGCGCCACCATCGTGACGAGTCCGCGTTGCTGGGCTTCTGCGGCGGTGAGTACCGGGTTGAGCAACATCAATTCTTTGGCGCGCGCCATACCCACCATTCGCGGCAGATTGAAAGAGCCACCGCCGTCGGCGGACATGGCGATCTTGGTGTACGCCATAGTGAATTTGGCCGACTCGGCAGCCACGATCACATCGCCGGCGATCGCGAGACTGAACCCTGCGCCCGCTGCCGTGCCGTTGACGGCCGTGACAAGCGGGGCGTCCATGCGCGCAAAGCGCGACACCGCGGCGTGCAGGGGTGCGGTGATGCGACGCAGCAGCTCGCCCGCGCCGTCACCGGCTGCGGCGAAGGATTGCACATCGCCTCCGCCACTGAAGAAACGTCCCTTGCCGGTCAGCACGACCGCACGCACGGTGGGGTCGCTCTCGCAGCGGATGGCGGCCTGAAGTAATTCTTCGGCGAGCTCGACGCTGATCGTGTTGGCCGACTCAGGGCGATTGAGCGCGATGAGGGCAACGTTGTTCTCGATCGAAAATTCAAGGGTGGAGAAGCTCATGGTGGACTCCGGTCGAATGGGATGTCAGTCAGCTGGGGTGTCATTCAGCGCGGCGCGAGGCCAAGTTCAAAGATTTCGAGTACGCGGGCTGCGATTTCCTCTGGCGAGAGGGCGTCGTTGGCGCGGTGCCAGTGGGCGATCCAGTTTAGGGCGCCGGCGAGGGTGAAGGCGGTCATCTTGGGGTCGCAGGTACGGATCGACCCGTCCGCCACGCCTTGACGGATGAGCTTGCGCAGTCCCTGGTCGACCTCCGATTTGAGCGTCTTGATCTTGGCGCTCATCGTTTTGTCGAGGTTCTCTTCCTCGAGGCGGACCATGCACCAGCCGAAATCGCCGGTGACGGCGATGGCGTAATGCCGTGCGACGGTCATCAGGCGTTCGCGGGCGTTTCCGCCTCGGGTTTCCGCTTCGCTGAAGCCGGCAAGGATTTGATCGACGCCTTGTTTGAAGCACTCGAAGAGCAGTTCTTCTTTGCTGTCGACGTAGCTATAGATCGTGGGCTTCGTGACGTTCAGAGCCGCGGCGAGATCATCGAGGCTGGTGTTGTGGTAGCCACGGGTCGCAAACGCCCGAGCGGCAGCAAGGATGACCGCGTTGCGCTTCCAATCTCGCTCCCTCGAGCGCAGATCGGCTCCGCTCCAGGGCAGGGGGGTGGATCGCGGCGAGGGTTTCATGGGGTGGAAGTGTAGTTTATTAGTGGGTAAAGCGTAATATACTCGCCAGTAAAGTCGGGATCTAAAAAGCCCATCTACTCCCGAAGGAGCGAACCGTGAGCCAGTCGAACCGAAAATCGATTCAGGATCCAGGGGCCGATGTCGGTGAGGGTATCACCGCGCCGCCGTTGCGTTTCGTGACCGCGGCCTCGCTCTTCGATGGTCATGACGCCGCCATCAACATGATTCGACGCCTGCTGCAGTCGCAGGGCGCCGAGGTCGTTCACCTCGGGCACAACCGGTCGGTTGCGGACATCGTTCGAGCAGCGATCGAGGAAGATGCCGACGGCATCGCCGTAAGCTCCTACCAAGGCGGCCACAACGAATACTTTGCCTACATGGTCGATATGCTGCGCGAGCGCGGCTGCGAGCACATTCGTGTGGTGGTGGGCGGCGGTGGCACCATCGCTCCGCACGAAATCGAGGCGCTCGAGCGTCACGGCATCGAAAAAATCTACACGCCAGAAGACGGCCGAACCCTCGGTCTCGTCGGCATGATCAGCGATGTGATCCGTCGCGTCGGGGCGAGCCGTCGAGCCGCCTATGAATTTGGCCCGCTCAACGCCCGCGATCATCGTCACCTCGGCCGCACGATTTCCGTTCTCGAAGGCTCGGTTCGCGAAGACGAGGCGAGCGCGGTCGCCGCCACGCGCGAGCAAATCCTGCGCGCCATCGCGCGCAATACGCGCAAGGCTCCGGTCATCGGTCTCACGGGCACGGGCGGCGCGGGCAAAAGTTCGCTCAACGACGAGTTGATCCAGCGTTTCGTGCGTCACTTCCCCGATGCGCAGATCGCCGTCGTCGCGGTCGATCCGACCCGTCGCCGATCGGGCGGGGCGCTGCTCGGTGACCGCATCCGCATGAATAGTCTCTCGGCGCCGAACGTCTATATGCGCTCGCTCGCCACGCGTCGTCGCAATCTTGCGACCTCTGCCGTGCTCAAAGATGTCATCTCGCTCTATCAGCTTGCGGGCTTCGACCTCGTGATCGTCGAGACGGCCGGCATCGGCCAGAGCGATACCGAGGTCATAGACCTCGTCGATCTGCCGATCTACGTCATGACGAGCGAGTACGGTGCGGCGAGTCAGCTCGAGAAGATCGACATGCTCGACTTCGCCGAGATGGTGGTGCTCAATAAATTCGAGCGCCGCGGCGCCGAAGATGCGCTGCGCGACGTCAAGAAGCAGTGGCGGCGCAATCACCCCGATCAGCTCGCAGCACCAGATGCCGACATTCCGGTCTATCCGACCATCGCCTCGCGTTTCAATGACCCCGGCGTCAATCGTTTGTTTGCCGCCATCTGCTCGCGCCTGCAATCGAAGGCCGTCAATGCCCGCTCCTGGACCGTGCAAGATCCGGGTCCGACCGAGTTCACCTCCCGTGACCCGCTCATCCCGGGTTCGCGTTCGCGTTATCTCGCGGAGATCGCGGCCGGCGGTCGCAAGGCCGATGCCGACATCGAGCGCGTCGCCGCCTCGGCGAGTCGTGCCTATGCGCTCTACGAATCTTTGAAGGCGCTGCGTGATCCGGCGCTGCCCGCGCCGGCGCAGCCTTACGGGTCGGCGCCAGCCGGCGGCGATGCCGCGCTCACGCGCTTACGCGAAGAATATGACGCGGCGCTTGCCGCCATGGGCGCAGAAGGTCTTGGCGAGTTGCGTGCCTGGCCGGCTCGTGTGAACTCCATCACCGAGCCCGAGTACGTCTACAAAGTTCGCGGTCGCGAAGTACGCGGCGAGAACTACACCGAAACCTTGAGCCACAACCGCATTCCGAAGTTGCTCGCACCGAAGACGCGCGATTGGGGCGACATCCTGCGTTTCGTGATGCGCGAAAACCTGCCGGGGGCTTACCCCTACACGGCGGGTGTCTATCCCTATCGTCGCGAGCAGGAAGACCCGATCCGCATGTTCGCAGGTGAGGGCAGCCCCGAGCGTACGAACCGTCGCTTCCATTACCTCGCGCGCGGCCAGGCGTCGACCCGTCTGTCGACAGCCTTCGATTCGACCACGCTCTATGGTGAGGATCCGGATACGCGTCCCGACATTTACGGACGAACGGGTAACTCGGGCGTTTCGATCGCCACGCTCGATGACATGAAGAAGCTCTACTCGGGCTTCGATCTCTGTGCGCCGACGACTTCCGTTTCGATGACCATCAACGGTCCGGCGCCGATGCTGCTCGCCATGTTCATGAATACGGCGATCGATCAGCAGGTCGAGCGTTTTCTGAAAGCGAATGGTCGCTGGGATGACGCATCGAAATTCATCGATGCGCGCCGGGCTACGCTTCGCAGCCAAGGCGTGGCGCCCCCTGAGTATCGCGGCGATTTGCCCGAGGGCCACGACGGCTCCGGGCTCGCGCTGCTCGGTCTCTGCGGAGAAGACCTTGTCGGTCACGGGCTGACGGCCGAGGAATATTCGAAGATTCGTGCCTCGACGCTCGCGCAAGTGCGCGGTACGGTGCAGGCAGACATCCTCAAGGAAGATCAGGCGCAGAACACCTGCATTTTCTCGACCGAGTTCGCGATGCGCATGATGGGCGACGTACAGGCCTATTTCATCGATCACGCCGTGCGCAATTTCTACTCGGTGTCGATCTCGGGTTATCACATCGCCGAGGCTGGAGCGAATCCGATCAGTCAGTTGGCCTTCACGCTCTCGAACGGCTTCACCATCGTCGAGTATTACCTCGCGCGCGGCATGAAGATCGACGACTTCGCGCCAAACCTTTCGTTTTTCTTCTCGAACGGCATGGATGCTGAGTACGCGGTCATCGGTCGCGTAGCGCGGCGTATTTGGGCGCGCGCGATGCGCGAGCGATACGGCGCGGATGCGCGCAGCCAGATGATGAAGTATCACATCCAGACGTCGGGACGTTCGCTGCACGCCCGCGAGATTCAGTTCAACGATACGCGTACGACGCTGCAGGCGCTCTATGCGCTGTTCGACAACTGCAACTCTTTGCACACCAACGCGTATGACGAGGCATTGACGACGCCGACCGAGGAGAGCGTACGGCGTGCGGTGGCGATCCAGTTGATCATCAATCGCGAGTTGGGTCTCAACAAGAACCACAACCCGTGGGCGGGGTCGCTGCTCATCGACTACCTCACCGACATGGTCGAAGAGGCGGTATACAAAGAATTCGAATCGATCAGCGAGCGGGGCGGTGTGCTCGGCGCGATGGAGACGATGTACCAGCGCGGCAAGATCCAGGAAGAAAGCCTGTATTACGAAACCCTCAAGCACGATGGTCGCTTGCCGCTCATCGGCGTGAACACCTTCCTTTCCGAGCATGACGCCTCGGCCGAGCATGCTTCTGTCGAGCTCATCCGCTCGACTGAGGAAGAGAAGCAGGGTCAGGTGGATGCGGTCCGAAACTTCCAGCAGCGCAATGCGGAAAAATCGACGGTTTCGTTGTCATCGCTGCAGTCGGTGGCAGCGCGCGGCGGCAACGTGTTCGAGTCGTTGATGGATGCCGTACGCGTAGCGTCTCTCGGTCAAATTTCGCGTGCGCTTTATGCGGTGGGTGGGCAGTTCCGGCGCAACGTTTAGGCGCAACGCCTAGTGCAGGCCTAACGCCTGGTGAAGGCCTAACGCCTAGTGGTGGCGCTCACGCGTGAACTGCGCGAGGTAGTGCAGACCCTCGATCGCGCGGGATCCGTACCAGGAGACCATTTCGCCATCGATGAGATCGACGGGCACGCCGGGGAGTGCGCGCTCGACCTCGGCGACATGGCGTTCGCGGAACGCGTAAGGCTCGCTGCTCAGTAGCACGCGATCGATGGCGCCGCGACATTCCTCTAAGGCGAGCTCTGGGTAACGCTGCGGGCGCGGTGACGCCCAGGTTTGCCAGCCGAATGCGGCGAGCGTGCGCGAGATGTAGGTGTCGCGCGAGAGGGTCATCCAGGGTTCGCGCCAGATGAGATAAAGCACTCGAGCGCGTACGGAGTCGGATGTGTTGCCGGCATAGGCGGCCATGAACTCGCGACACAAGGCCTCGGCGCGTGCTTCGCGATCGAAGATGCCGCCGAGCAGGCGGTAAAGCGCAAGGTTGTCGAGGGGCCCGAGCGGGTGCGTCACGATGATGGACGGCACGACGGGGCGCAGGGCTTCGACGGTCTCGAGACGATTTTCATCGACGTTGACGATGAGGTGCGTGGGCGCGAGCGCGCGGATGGCGTCGAGGTCGACGGTTTTGGTGCCGCCGACTTTAGGTACGCGGCGCACGAGCTCGCGCGGGTGGATGCAGAAGCCCGTGCGACCGACGAGCTCGTCTGCAAGACCGAGCGCGCACACGAGCTCGGTGAGGCTCGGCACCAGTGAGACGATGCGTCGAGTGCCCGTGGCCCGAGGGTGGGGCGTGCCTGCGTGGTCGATGAAGGTCATGGGGCATTAGTTTTCCGGTTACGTCGGCTTGTAGATACTGTATAAATAAACAGTATGTCAGGGCAAGCCCCGAAACCCCCGAATCCACCCGGTTATGCCGAGCTGCACTGCCTGAGCAGTTTCAGCTTCCTGCGGGCCGCGTCGCAGCCGGAAGAACTCGCCGCACAGGCCGATGCGCTCGGTTACGAGGCGCTCGCCATCACCGATGAATGTTCGGTCGCCGGCGTCGTGCGGGCTCATGCAGCGCTCAAGGGTCGGTCCACCCGACTCATCGTCGGCGCCGAGTTTCGACTCGATGACGGACTGCCGCTCATCGTGTTGGCGACAGATCGTCGGGGTTACGGTCAGTTGTGCCGCCTGATCACGCGGGGTCGGCGTGCCGCGCCGAAGGGCAGTTATCGCCTGACCCGAAGCGATGTGGTCGAGCTCATTTCGCCGCTGAACTGTCTCGTACTGTGGGCGCCGCGACCCGCCGACTTGAACACCGACGATGCCGCCACCTGGTTGCGTGCGCATTTTGACGGCGCCGCCTGGATCGCTGTGGAGTTGCTGCGTGACGGTACGGAGCGCGCCCATCTCGCCACGCTCACACGCCTCTCGAATGAGACGGGGTTGCCGCTCGTGGCTGCCGGTGGTGTCCGCATGCATTCGCGCGCGCGGCGTCGATTACACGATGCGCTGACGGCGATTCGCCTCAATACCACGGTCGATGCGGCAGGCCTCGAGTTGTTGCCCTGCGGCGAGCGACATCTGCGTGAGCGTCATCGTCTCGCACGGCTCTATCCGCCTGCGCTGCTCGCCGAAACGCTCGTCATCGCGGCGCGTTGCCGCTTCTCACTCGATGAGTTGCGTTACGAGTATCCGCGCGAAATCGTGCCTGAAACACATAGTCCGGCGTCCTGGTTGCGTACGCTCGTCGAGCGCGGAGCAGAGCGTCGCTGGGGCAGCAGCGCAACGCGCGATGTCATGCCGGCCTACGTACGAACGCTGGTCGAGCACGAACTCGCGTTGATCAGCGAACTCGCCTACGAACCGTATTTTCTGACCGTGCACGATATCGTCGAGTTCGCGCGCAGCCGCGGAATTCTTTGTCAGGGCCGTGGCTCGGCCGCCAACTCTGCGGTCTGTTATTGCCTCGGTATCACCGAGGTCGACCCTTCTCGCATGTCGATGCTGTTCGAGCGTTTCATTTCGCGAGAACGCAACGAGCCACCCGATATCGACGTCGATTTCGAGCATGAGCGTCGCGAAGAGGTCATCCAGTACGTTTATCAAAAATACGGTCGGCATCGTGCCGCGCTCGCTGCGACGGTCATTTGCTACCGACCGCGCAGCGTGTTGCGCGATCTCGCCAAGGCCTTGGGGTTTCCGTTGCCCGCCGTCGAAAAAATCGCCTCGGCAGTGAGCCGCTGGGACCGCAGTCTCGGTCACCACCCGTCTCGCGAGCACGATGGAGCCGCGCACGAGAATGCCCTCGCGCCGTTTCTCGAGAGGCTCGACGAGGCGGGCTTCGACATCCGCGATCCGGTGCTGCGACGTCGGCTTTCTTTGTTGCTCGAACTCGCGCCGCAATTGCTCGGATTCCCGCGGCATCTTTCGCAGCACGTCGGTGGATTCGTGATCGCTCGCGACCTGCTCGAGGAGCTCGTACCGGTCGAGAACGCGAGCATGACCGATCGCACGGTCATCCAATGGGACAAAGACGACCTCGATGCGCTCGGGCTGCTCAAGGTCGATCTGCTTGCGCTCGGCATGCTCACGGCGATACGTCGGGCACTCGATCTCGCCTCGCAATGGCGACTCGCGCGGGGCGATACGCCGATCACGCTGGCCTCGGTGCCGCCCGAGGATCCGCGTGTCTACGACATGCTGTGCCGCGCGGATTCGGTCGGGGTGTTCCAGGTGGAGTCGCGTGCGCAGATGGCGATGCTACCGCGTCTGCGTCCACGCAATTTCTACGATCTCGTCATCGAGGTGGCCATCGTGCGCCCGGGGCCGATCCAGGGCGACATGGTTCATCCCTATCTGCGTCGTCGTCGCGGCGAAGAGCAGGTGAGTTATCCGAGCGAGGCGGTCAAAGGCGTGTTGCAGCGTACGCTCGGGGTGCCGATCTTCCAGGAGCAGGTGATGCAGGTGGCGATCGTCGCGGCAGGTTTCACGCCGGGTGAGGCCGATCAGTTGCGTCGTGCGATGGCAGCCTGGAAACGACACGGAGGGCTCGGTCACTTCGGTGAGCGCCTCATCTCCGGCATGCGCGAGCGGGGCTACAGCGAGGAGTTCGCCGCGCGCATCTTCGAACAGATCAAGGGTTTCGGCGAATACGGATTCCCCGAGTCGCATGCCGCGAGTTTTGCATTACTCGTTTACGTGTCGGCCTGGCTCAAGCATCACGAGCCCGCAGCCTTCACCGCGGCGCTCATCAACAGCCAACCGATGGGGTTCTACTCCGTCTCGCAACTCGTGCGCGATGCGCGCGAACATGGTGTCGAGGTGAGGCCCGTCGATGTCTGCGTGAGCGACTGGGATTGCACGCTCGAAGCCGTCGACGATCAATCGGCGAGTGGACGACCTGCGATCCGTCTCGGGCTCAGGCTCGTGCGCGGTTTGTCGCAGGGCGTGGCGGCGCGCATCGTCGAGGTAAGGCGTACGCGCGTCGAGGCACGACGAGGGTCTGAGAACAGTGAGCCCCTATTCTTTGATCTACAAGATCTCGCTGTCGCGGCAGCACTCGATCGCGGTGATCTCGAAGCGCTCGCTGCAGCCGGCGCGTGTGCGACGCTTACCGGCAATCGTCATCGCGCGTTTTGGGCGGTGGCGGGCGCTGAAGTGGAGTTACCTCTGGCGCCGCCTGCTCGCGAGGAGGCCTTACCCATGCTCACGACGCCTACCGAAGGCGAGAACCTCGTTGCCGACTATCGGCATCTTGGGCTCACCTTAGGAAGACACCCGCTTGCCTTGCTGCGTGCGCCGTTCGAGCGCCGAGGCGTGGTTCGCGCGGCGGAGCTCTCGCAACTCGACGATGGCGCTCGAGTCAGTGTGGCGGGTCTCGTCACGACGCGACAAAAGCCGTCGACGGCGAGCGGTGTCACCTTCGTCACGCTCGAGGATGATACCGGTCACGTCAATCTGATCGTCTGGAAGGCGGTCGGTGCGAGGCACAAACGCGAGTTGTTCGAGTCGCGTCTGATGGAGGTCGAGGGTCGGTTGCAGCGCGAGGGACTCGTGACCCATGTCATTGTGGAGCAGCTCTACGACCGCAGCCGTTTGCTCGGGCGGTTGGTGACGCGTTCGCGGGACTTCCGCTAGGCGTGACGATTGCGCTTGACGATGGCGTACGACGACTCAGTGCGACGGTCAGTGCCGACCGGTGCGTTTGCCGCGCGCTGGCCTGCTCTCGTCGTCGCCGATGTCGTAGTCGTCGAAGTCGCTGATGAGATCAGCCGTGCGCTTTTCTTCGCGCAACTGCTCGAGGCGTCGCCAAGCCGGATCGCCGCTGCCCTTCGGTGGGCTGCGCCGACGCGACTGGTCGAAGTCTCGGATGACCTGATCCACGTCTTCGCCCGACTCGAGATCGATTTCTTCGTCGAAGTCGTCTTGCTCTGGTCTTTCGCTCATGCTCGTGAACCCCCAGACGCACGAAATTTATTTCGTGCCGATCAATCTTGCAACGGGGGGAGGGGGTCGAGCCGTGCGTCAGCGTACGAGGGTGTTCATCTCGAAGATCGGCATAAGCATGGCGAACACGATGACGAGCACAATGAGCCCCATGCCGACGATCAAAAGTGGGCCGAGTAGGCCGACGAGCCCGGTCAGCATACCGTCGAGTTCTCGTTCCTGATTGTCTGCGGCACGTGACAGCATGTCCTCGAGACGACCACTGGACTCGCCACTCGAGATGAGGTGCACCGTCATGGGCGGGAAGAGCCGGCTGGCTGCGAGCGAACGACCGATCGGCGCACCCTCGCGCACCCGCTCGGCGGCCGCCGTCACAGCCTCCCGCATGGGGAGGTTGGAGATCACGCCCGCGGCGATCTTCAGCGCCTCGAGCACCGGCACGGCGCTGCCCATCAGGATGCTCAAAGTGCGCGTGAACCGTGCGGCGTTGAACCCGCGGATGAGCCGTCCGGCGAGAGGCAGGCGCAGCAGCCAGCCGTCGACGCGGTGTCGAGCCGCGGGGGCGCGTATCCAGCGCAGGAACACCACCGTACCCAGGGCGAGCGCCAAAAGAATCCAAGGGCCTGCGATACGCAAAGCGTCGCTCGTCACGATCAGCATCTGGGTCAGAATGGGCAACTCGGCATTGCCCGACTCGAACACCGTGACGACTTTCGGCACCACGAAACTCAGCAAGCCCGAGATCACGGCGATGCACATGACTGTGAGCACGATGGGATAGAGCAGGGCGCCGAGTATGCGCTGGCGAAGTTGGTCGCGGCTCTCGGTGTAGTCGGCGAGCCGCTCGAGCACGGTATCGAGTTTGCCCGACTGTTCTCCCGCAGCGATCGTCGCCCGGAAGATCTCGGGGAACACACGCGGAAAGCTCCGCAAGGCTTCGGCGAGCGACTCACCCTCGACGACCCGAGCGCGAACGGCCGCCACGACGCGTTGCACCGCAGGCTTTTCACTTTGCTCGGACACGGCGAGCAGCGCTTCTTCGAGTGGCAGCGCCGCGCGCACGAGGGTTGCAAGCTGACGTGTGAGTAGGGCGACATCGGACGAAGCAATGCGACCGCCGAACCGCTCGAATGAGCGTTTACCCGACTCGCGAACCGGCTCCACACTGACGGGGAGCAAAGCGCGCTCACGCAGCGTTTGTCGAACCTGTCTTGCGCTGTCGCCCTCGAGCACGCCACGTTGTTCGCGACCCGAGGCATCGAGAGCGAGGTAATCCCAGGCGGCCATGGAGTCAGTCCTCGCGTGTGACGCGTAGTGCTTCTTCGAGCGACGTCACACCCCGCAATACTTTGGCGATACCGTCGTCGCGGATGGAGGGTGTGGACTGCCTCGCATGTCGCTCGAGGTCGGCTTCCGAGGCGCCGTCATGGATGAGCGTGCGCAGATCGTCATCGACCTGTACGAGTTCGTAGATGCCCGTGCGTCCGCGATACCCCGCGCCACTCGAGGCGGGTCGGTACAAGGTGGGTGAGGGTGCGCCCATCGGCAGGCCGAGTTGACGACGTTCGAGTTCGCCGGCCACGAAGGATTCGCGCGAGTTCGGATCGAGTGTGCGGACGAGGCGCTGCGCGACGATGCCGATCAGGCTCGAGGCGAGCAGGAAGGGCTCGATGCCCATATCGCGCAGTCGGGTGACCGCGCCGACAGCCGTATTGGTGTGCAGCGTCGAGAGCACGAGGTGTCCGGTGAGCGAGGCCTGCACGGCGATCTGCGCTGTTTCGAGGTCGCGGATTTCACCGACCATGACGATGTCCGGATCTTGACGCAGGATCGCACGCAGTCCGCGTGCGAAGCTCATATCGACCTTGGTGTTCACCTGCGTTTGACCGATGCCATCGAGGTAATACTCGATCGGATCCTCGACCGTCATGATGTTGCGCGTCGCATCGTTGAGTCGCGAGAGCGCCGCGTAGAGCGTCGTCGTCTTTCCCGAGCCCGTGGGGCCCGTGACGAGCAAGATGCCGTTCGGTTTGTGGATGAGTCGATCGAGTAAGCCCTCGATCGGAGGCTCCATCCCCAGTTCGCCAAGATCGAGTCGGCCCGCCTGTTTATCGAGCAGACGCAGAACGACGCGCTCGCCGTGACCCGACGGAATCGTCGATACGCGCACATCGACCGCGCGACCACCGACTCGCAGGCTGATGCGCCCATCTTGCGGCAGTCTCTTTTCGGCGATGTCGAGCTTGGACATCACCTTGATACGCGAAACTACGGCGCCGGCGACGGCACGACGAGTTTGCAACACTTCGCGCAAGATGCCATCGACACGCAGTCTTACGACGAGGCGATTTTCGTAAGGCTCGATGTGGATGTCCGAAGCGTTATCTTTGACGGCCTGGGTGAGCAGGGCGTTGATGAGGCGGATGATCGGCGCGTCATCCTCGCTCTCGAGCAGATCGGCCTGCTCCGGAAGATCCTGAGCCAGAAAACTGAGGTCCGTCGTGTCTTCGAGCCCGCCTGCGGCCGCTTGGGCGTCGTTCCCGGCTTCGTAGGCCTCTCGTAGCAGCTCCTCGAAACGCTCGGCATCGACACGCTCGAGGGACAAGGGGCGACCGACGTGTCGTCTCGCCTCGGCGATCGCGAGCGAAGTCGCATCCGGATGCAGGGCGAGTTGAAGTCGACCGCCCTCGAGACTGCGCAGCAGCACACCGTGTCGGCGGCAGAAGGCGAGCGGCAGCAGGGGCGTCGGGGCAGCGATCGCGCCCGACTGCGCGTTCATTTGGGGGACTCCGCCACGGGCGCGGAAGGCGCCGGCTCCTTGACCGGCACAGCCGGAATCTCGGGCAGGATGGCGCGACGTTCGCCCGGCAACAGTGGCAACGCTTCGCGTTGTGGTCCGAGTGCGCGCTGCTGATCACGCATGTAGTTGTACTTTCGATTGGTCTCGAAAGTGGCATCGGTGCCGTCGCGAAGAATACGTGGCTGGATGAACACCATCAAATTGGTTTTCGTTTTCTTTGCACTGCGCGTGCGGAAGGCTTCGCCGATCACAGGGATGCGACCGAGGAAGGGTACGCGCTGCTCGCCACCTGTTTGTGAATCTTGGATGAGTCCACCGAGTACGACGGTACCCCCATCTTCGATGAGCACATTGGTGCTGATCGTGCGTTTGTTGGTGATGAGATCGACGGCGCCGCTGCTGCTCGCAGCGATACTCGAACTCTCTTGTTCGATCTTGAGCATCACGGCGTCGCCTTCGTTGATCTGCGGCGTGATCTTCAAGATGGTGCCGACTTCCTGGCGCTGGATCGTCTGAAAGGGGTTCAACGTATTACCGGCATTACCGCCTGCGTTCGTGAACTGGCCCGTGACGAAGGGCACTTCTTGCGCCACCTTGATCTCGGCGGCCTGGTTGTCCATGGTCACGATCGAGGGCGTGGCGATGATGTTCGTCGTCGAGTCACCGCGCAGCGCGCGCAGCACGGCGGCAAAGTTGATGCCGGTGTCGGCCAGCCGACCGACGCCCACCGTGGTGCCGCGAGGCGCTCCAGTGATGGAAGAGGGGTCACGAGCCGCTCGGACGAGATCGAAGATGCTCGTTCCGCCGACGGGCTCGATGAATCCTCCAACGGCCTTATCGGAGTTCGAGCCGTCGATGAGCCAATTGACGCCGAGCTCTGCCGACTTGTCGGCCGACACTTCGACGATGATGGCTTCGACAATGACTTGTGCGCGACGGATGTCGAGCTTGTCGATCACCGTCATCAAAGAATTCATCGTTTTAGCGGGCGCCGTGATCACGAGCGCGTTGGTTTCCGGTTCTGCCCAGATCGTGGTGGCGCCACCCACGGCCGCGGCAGAGCCGGCGGTTGCCCCCGCAGCGCCCGTTGTGCCGGTCACTTGTTCCTTCAATTTCGCGGCGATCTTCTCAGCATCGGCGTAACGCAGATATCGCACGCGCGTATCGCCACCCGAGGCGAGCGGCGTGTCGAGGTAAGCGATCAACGTGCGCGCGCGCAAGCGCTGGGTTTTATCGCCGGCGAGCAGAATACTATTCGAACGCTCGTCGGCCACGACGCGCAGCGGCGCCATCCCGCCCTCGGCCTGTGCCTGAGCAGGGTTGAGTGCGGTCATCGTGCGCACGACCTCGGCAGCCGAGGCGTTTTGCATGGCGACGACTTCGACGTCGGCGTCGCTCGCCTGGTCGATGCGCTTGATGATGCGCACCATGCGGTTCACGTTGCTTGCCCGGTCGGCGAGAATCAAAGTATTCGACGACGGATAAGCGGCCAGATGCGCGTTCTGCGGCATCAGTGGACGCAAGATCGCCACGAGCTGAGCGGCGCTCACATTGTTGACCGCAACTACCTGCGTGACGAGTTCGTCCGACGTGTCGCTCACCCGTTCGGGCAGGTCGTTGCCCGGCATGGTGCGCGAGTTGGCGTCAGGGATGATCTTGATCACATTGCCCGAGGGAACGGCCACGAAGCCATGAACCTGCAGCAAGGCAAGGAAGGCCTCGTAGAAGGCGGCGGGCGTCATCGGCGTCGATGAGAGCATCGTGACCTGCGCGCGGACGCGGGGGTCGACGATGATGCTGCGTCCGGTCGAGGCGGCGACCGCTTCGATCACCTGGGTGATTTCGGCATCTTTGAAATTGGGCGTGATGCGGGCGGAGGCTGACCCCGATCCGGAGCTCTGGGCGGCGAGCGGTGCCGCGCCGACGGTCAGCAACGCGGCAAGCACGAAGGCCAGCGCAGGGTTTCTGATCGGCAATGAGCGGGAGGGCGACAGCATCGAGGTCCCGAATATATCGGATCGGTGTGTCACGGGCGTGAACGCTCGCCCGATCCGGGTGCGAGAGCGGTCAGATCGACCGTCAAAGTCTCGGTCCGGCCATTGCGCTCGATGGTCAGGCGAGCCTGCGGGGCGCCGGCCAAGGTTTTCAGAAACAGCTCTCCATTGGCTTGGTCGGCTAGGGGCGAGTCGTTGATCGCGAGGATCAGATCGCCCGACTGCAGACCAAGACTCGTGAATCGTTGCGCGTCACTGCCCGGGTAGACCCGCACCCCAGAGGGTTTGTCGGATCGCATCACGGCCTGCCAACGAATCGCATTGGCGAGATCGTCACCCGTCGATCCGCTTACCGGAGGCGCCACACCGCCGCTCGTCGTCGATCCTAGGTTGACGGCGCCCGGCGTACCGCCTTGCCGTGGCAAGGGTAGGGTTTCGAGGCTGCCGCCGCGGTCGAGCATCACCCGATCGGGGTAGACCTCGGCGAGCCTGGAACCGCCCGGAAGCATTGCGCCGACCGCGTAGACCCGCGCGGCGCCCGCAGACTCGCCGATGATGGCGCGCCCACCTTGCGGGTTGGTCGAGGCGAGCACGCCCACCAACACGAGGCCTTGGGTGCTGATCGGCGCAACGTCGGATGCGCTGGTCGAACCTCCCTCGAGCGTTCCGAAGAGTCTTGCAGACTTGATGGTCTCGAAGGGGCTGACCGTTTGGGGCAGGGGGTCGGACGCACGGTTGCCCGCATCGTGGGCGCCGAAGGCACCGGTGATCATCCAGGCCACCTGCAGACCGATGGCGGCCGCCAGCAGAGCGGTGACGAAGTGCGCGGGATCGAGCGGAAGGCGACGCATGGGCTGAATCATACCTAGCCGCCTGTCGGGCCACACTTGAGTTCGCTTCTGTCCACCCCTATAACCGTGTCATGTCTGCCGAAGAGAGTCGCCCGATTTCGGATACCTCGGTCGCCGAGGCCACACCCGAGGTCAAGCAACCGCCGTTGTTTCAGGTCGTCCTGCTCAACGACGATTACACGCCCATGGAGTTCGTGGTCGATGTGCTCGAGCGATTCTTCGGCATGGGTCGCACGAAGGCGACGCAGGTGATGCTTGAGGTGCACATGCACGGCAAAGGTGTCTGTGGGGTATTCACCCACGAGATCGCCGAGACCAAGGTGGCGCTCGTGACCCGTTATGCGCGGGATCACCAGCATCCTCTCATGTGCACGCTCGAAGAGACGTGAGCCCAAGGCGAGAGCCGCAACGGAGTGCCTGATCGTGTTATCCAACGAACTTGAAACTTGTCTCAATAGTGCCTTCCAGGTCGCGCGCGAAGGTAAGCACGAATTTTTGACCGTCGAGCACTTGCTGCTCGCCATCCTCGACACGCCCAAGGTCAAAGAAGTGTTGAAGGCGTGTGGGGGTGACGTCCCGCGTCTGGCAGCCGAGCTTCGTGAGCACATCGACCAAAGCACGCCTCGTCTGCCTGACGGCGACGAGCGCGAGGTACAGCCGACCCTCGGTTTCCAGCGGGTGCTACAGCGGGCCGTATTTCACGTGCAGTCGAGTGGCCGAAAAGAAGTGGGCGTCGCCAACGTGCTCGTCGCCATCTTCAGCGAGAAGCAGAGTCATGCCGTTTTTCTGCTCAATCGACAAGACGTTGCGCGACTCGATGTCGTCAATTACATCTCCCACGGGATGTCCAAGATCGCCGACGAGCGCGGCGAGACCAAGGACGAACCGGCAGCCGCACCGTCGACGGCCGAAGCCGACGGCGGCGGGGCGCTCGATAAGTACGCCTCCAATCTCAACAAGCTCGCCGAAGAGGGTCGGATCGACCCGCTCATCGGTCGGCAGATGGAAGTCGAGCGCACCATCGAAATTCTTTGCCGTCGTCGCAAGAACAATCCGCTCTACGTGGGTGAGGCGGGTGTCGGCAAGACCGCCATCGCCGAAGGCTTGGCTCGGCGCATCGTCGAAGGGCAGGTGCCTGAGGTGCTCTCCGACTGCGTCATTTATTCCCTCGATATGGGCTCGCTGATCGCGGGCACGAAATATCGCGGCGACTTCGAGAAGCGACTCAAAGCGGTGCTCTCAGAGCTGCGAAAGCAGCCGGGCGCCGTGCTCTTCATCGACGAGATTCATACAGTTATCGGCGCCGGTGCCGCCTCAGGCGGCGTCATGGATGCCTCGAACCTCATTAAGCCCGTGCTCACCAACGGTGAATTACGCTGCATCGGCTCGACGACCTATTCCGAGTACCGCGGCATCTTCGAGAAAGACCATGCGCTTGCGCGTCGCTTTCAGAAAATCGACGTGGTCGAGCCGACGGTCCCCGAGACTATCGAGATCCTCAAAGGGCTGCGTAGTCGCTTCGAGGAGCATCACCAGGTCAAGTACACCGACGCGGCGCTCAAGGCGGCCGCCGAGCTCTCGGCGCGGCACATCAACGAGCGCCATCTGCCTGACAAGGCGATCGACGTGATCGACGAAGCCGGTGCGCGTTTACGTCTGAAGCCCGAGGCCGAGCGCGAGACCGAAGTCGATGTGCATCACATCGAAGAGGTAGTCGCGCGTATCGCACGCATTCCGCCAAAGACGGTCTCGAGTAACGACAAAGAAGTCCTCCGTAATCTCGAGCGGAATCTCAAGCTCGTTATTTTCGGACAGGACAAAGCTGTCGAGACGCTATCCTCGGCCATCAAGATGGCTCGCTCGGGTCTCGGTGATTCGCGCAAACCTGTCGGTAGTTTCCTCTTTGCCGGCCCCACGGGCGTCGGTAAGACCGAAGTCACGCGACAACTTGCCATCGCGCTCGGCATCGAATTCATCCGCTTCGACATGTCGGAGTACATGGAGCGTCACACGGTCTCGCGCCTCATCGGCGCGCCGCCGGGCTATGTCGGCTTCGATCAGGGTGGACTATTGACCGAAGCCGTCGCGAAGCACCCGCACGCCGTGTTGCTGCTCGATGAAATCGAGAAGGCCCATCCGGATGTCTTCAACTTGTTGTTGCAGGTGATGGATCACGGCACCTTGACCGACAACAACGGTCGTAAGGCCGATTTCCGTCACGTCATCATCGTCATGACGACCAACGCCGGTGCCGCGGACATGGCCCGCACGTCGATCGGCTTCATGCCCTCCGACAACGCGAGCGACGGCATGGAGGCAATCAAAAAAATGTTCTCGCCCGAGTTCCGCAACCGTCTCGATGCCGTCATCCAGTTCGGTGGATTGGACGAGGCGACCATCGAGCGCGTGGTCGAGAAGCTGCTCGTCGAAATAGAAACGCAACTCGAAGGCAAGCGCGTGTCGCTACAGCTCGACGACGAGGCGCGTCGTTGGATCGCAAAAACCGGCTACGACCCGAAGATGGGTGCACGGCCCATGGCGCGAGTCATACAGGAGCACATCAAGCGCCCGCTCGCCGAGGAATTGCTGTTCGGCAAGCTCGTCGGTGGCGGTACGGTGCGCGCGAGCGTGAAGAAAGATGGCTCGGGACTCGATCTCGAGTGCATCCCGAACGAGGAGCCGGCGCTCGTCGATTAACGACTGCGGTTAACGACCGCGGTAGACGATGCGGCCTTTGGTGAGGTCGTAAGGGGTGAGCTCGACGGTGACGGTGTCGCCGGTGAGGATGCGGATGTAGTTCTTGCGCATCTTTCCGGAAATATGAGCTGTCACGATGTGACCGTTGCTCAATTTCACGCGAAACGTGGTGTTGGGGAGCGTGTCGACGACTTCTCCGTCCATCTGAATCGCGTCTTCTTTCGACATCAGGTCCTGCGCATCGTGGCTAAAAGGAGCGGGGATTCTGCCGAAATGCACCCGCCGAAGCAATCAAACCCAGAAATTCGCTTCTGGGGATCGGTCGACTGCCGAGCGAGGAAAGGTGCCTCGAGGGCATTTGGCAGTCGATGAGCTGCAATCCGAGTTCGGTGCTGCGGCGCACCAGCGCAGAGAGCGCCACCTTGGACGCATCGGGTTCGCGACTGAACATCGACTCGCCGAAGAAGACGTCGCCGAGCCAAAGGCCGTAGAACCCGCCGATCATTTGGTCTGCGTGCCAGGTTTCGACGCTGTGTGCGTACCCCAGCGTGTGCAAGGCCACATACGCCTCACGCATTTCGGAGGTGATCCAGGTGCCGCCTCCATCGATTTCCCGAGGTGCTGCGCAGGCGTCGATGACGTCGCCGAACGCCGTGTCGTAGCGCACCTCGAACCCTGCGTTGCGCTCGCGCTTGGCAAGACTGCGGCTGCGACGAAACTCCTCAGGAAAGAGCACTTCACGTGGATCGGGGCACCACCAAAGAATGGGTTGCCCCGGCGAGTACCACGGAAAGATGCCGCGCGGATAGGCGGCGAGTAATCGCTCGGGGCGTAGATCGCCTCCTGCGGCAAGCAGTCCTGCCGGTTCATCGAGTGCGTGATCGGCAGCCGGAAAGGCCTGCGGATCGCCGCCCGGTTCGAGCCACACGAGGCCGCGTTGAGGTCGGCGCGTCATGGCAGTGCCAGCGACTGTTTGTAGGGGACATGCTCGGCGATACCCTCGGCGTAACGGTCGATGGCCTCGCGCTCGCGCTCGAGATAATCGGCGATCGCGCCACGAAAGCGCGGCTCGGCGATGAAGTGTGCAGAGTGCGTACGCGTCGGCACGAAGCCTCGACTCACTTTGTGCTCACCTTGCGTGCCAGGCTCGAAACGCGCGAGCCCGCGCTCGATGCAAAACTCGATGCCCTGGTGATAGCAGGTTTCGAAGTGCAGGCTGTGATACTCCTCGGCCGATCCCCAATAACGACCATAGAGCGTATCGCGGCCGATGAAAAACACGGCGACGGCGACGATCTCCTCGCCCTGCATCGCAAACTTGAAGAGCAAAGCGTCACCCATCGTCTTGGCGATCTGCACGAAGGTCTCGGGCCCGAGATAAGGCTCGTTACCGCGATGCAAAAACGTCTTCCGATGCAGCTGCCAGGCGATGAGGATTTCATTGAGTGAGGCTTCGCTGCCAAGTCGCGATTCGAAGTGTATGCCGGACTCTGCCACTCGACGGCGCTCCCGTTTCGCTTTCTTGCGCTTGTCTGCGGTAAAGGTGGCAAGGAAGTCCTCGAAATCTTTGTAGCTTCGATTGCGCCAATGAAATTGACAGTCGATGCGCAGCAGCCACTCTGGCCCGAGTGCTTCGAGTTCCGGCTCGGTCGGAAAGAGCAGATGCACTGAAGAGAGCGACTCGCGTTCGGCCGCTGCGAGCAGCTCCTGCTGTAACACCCTACGCCAGTGCAGTCGCGCTGTCGGGTCTGCGGCGAGATCGGCTCGCACGAGCAGGCGAGGGCCGGTCGCCGGAGTGAACGGCGAGGCGACGACGAGTTTGGGGTAGTACTGCAGGCCGTGACGCGCATAGGCCTGAGCCCAGGCAAAATCGAATACGAATTCGCCGTAGGAGTCGTGCTTGAGCCAAGCTGGGGCGGCGGCTGCGAGGCCGCGTTCATCGTGCAGCGTCACGATCCACGGGCGCCAACCCGTGTTCTCGCCGATGCAACCCGTCGACTCGAGCGCCGCGAGAAACTCGTGACGAGTGAAAGGTGACCCCTCGTGATCGAGTGCATTCCAGTCGGCGGCAGACAGCGCCGCCACCCGTTCGACGACGTGCGCCGATCGTGTCATCCGCCGTGATCGAATCGCTCGAGCCAGCGATCGGAATCGAGTGCGGCCATGCAGCCCGAGCCCGCCGAGGTGATGGCCTGGCGATAGACGTGATCGGCGACATCACCGGCGGCGAATACGCCCGGGATGCTGGTGGCGGTCGCCATGCCGGAAGTGCCGCTCTGAACTTTGATATACCCGTCTTGCATCGCGAGCTGGCCCGAGAAGATCTCGGTGTTGGGCGAGTGGCCGATCGCGATGAAGACCCCTGTGACACCGACGTCGAGCGCGGCCGCATCGCCTCGCGGTTTGCCGTCTCGATCGGTCGGACGGATGCGAAGTCCCGTGACGCCCGAGTCGTCGCCGAGCACTTTATCGACGCCGTGATTCCAAAGAATTCGGACCTTGCCTTCTTTTTCACGCTCGAAAAGACGATCTTGCATGATCTTCTCGGCACGCAGTCGATCGCGTCGGTGCACGAGCGTGACGTGCGAGGCAATGTTGGAGAGGTAGAGTGCTTCCTCGACGGCCGTGTTGCCGCCGCCCACGACGGCGACCTGCTGACCGCGAAAGAAGAAGCCATCGCAAGTGGCGCAAGCGGAGACGCCTTTGCCCTTGAAGGCATCTTCTGAGGGCAGGCCGAGATATTTGGCCGAAGCGCCGGTGGCGATGATGAGTGCATCGCAAGTGTACTCACCGACATCACCGATCAAACGGAAAGGCCGCTCGGTGAGGATGGCGGTGTGAATATGGTCGCTCACGAGCTCGGTACCGAAGCGCGAGGCGTGCGCCTTCATTCGCTCCATAAGAGCCGGGCCGAGCAAGCCGTGCGCATCGCCCGGCCAGTTGTCGACCTCGGTGGTCGTCATGAGCTGACCGCCTTCCTGCAGACCCGAAATGAGCATGGGCGAGCGATTGGCGCGAGCAGCGTATACGGCGGCCGAGTAGCCCGCAGGCCCTGAGCCGAGGATGATGAGTTTGCGGTGTTGAGAAGCCATGGCGAGATGTTAGGGGCAAGCGTTCCGGGATGCACGTCGTATCCTCGCCGAGCAACTGTCGCGATCTCTGCGATTCCCGTAGAATCAAGCGACTAGAGAACACTGCGCAGGTCACACCTTGCCCGAAAACGCCGCTGACACCAGCGTGTCGGACCGCTTCACCGAAACCGTCAAGCGCGCTTTGCGCGAGGGGGCGGTCATCCTCACGGGCGTTCTGGCGCTGATGCTCTTTGCATCGCTCGTGACCTACCAGCCCTCGGACCCGGGGTTTTCGTTTACGGGTGAGGGCCCCGAGGGTGAGATCGGTAACCTCATCGGTCGTCAGGGCGCTTGGCTCGCCGACACGCTGTTCTTCCTTTTCGGCGGGCCTGCCTACCTCTTCCCGATCATGCTCGGGGCCTCGTGTTGGTTGATGTTTCGCGATCGCGGCAACGTCGAACCGACGTCGCGTCTCAACACCTTCGTGCGACTCGGCGGATTCGTGTTGCTGCTCGCTGCGACCTGCGGGCTTGCGACGCTGCATTTCTCGCCGGGCGAACTCCGCCAGAGCGCGGGCGGTGTCGTCGGCAGCATGGTCGGTGGCTGGATGCTCGGTAATTTCAACTTCGTCGGCGGCACGCTACTCGCGCTCGCCGTGGCGATGGCCGGCGTCTCGTTGGCTTTCGGTGTCTCCTGGCTCGTCGTGATCGACCGTCTCGGCTCCGGTTTTTGGGGTGCCGTCGATTGGTTCCGTGCGCGTCGCATTCAGCAGCGTGACGTCGCCGAGGGTGAAGAGCGCAAGGCCGCTCGCAAGGAAAACCTCGAGGTCGAGACCAAGAAAGCGGCAGCACGCTCCAAGCCGCGTATCGAGGCGCCGGCGCCGCAGCCTGAGAAGAGCGAGCGCGTCAACAAGGAGCGGCAGGTGCCGCTCTTCACGGCGAAGGCCGGCGAGTTGCCACCGCTGCAATTGCTCGACGATCCACCGCCTCGCGAGGCCACTTACTCGGCCGAGGCACTCGAGGCGATGTCTCGGCTCGTCGAGCTCAAGCTCAAAGATTTCGGCGTCGAGGTCGAGGTCGTGGCCGTGTTGCCCGGGCCCGTGGTTACGCGTTTCGAGATGCGTCCTGCTCCAGGCGTGAAGGCAAGCCAGATCAGCTCGCTCTCCAAAGATTTGGCTCGCGCTCTGTCGGCGATCAGCGTTCGCGTGGTCGAGGTGATTCCCGGCAAGTCGGTCATGGGCCTCGAAATTCCGAACGAAAAGCGCGAGGTCGTCACCCTCGGCGAAATCGTCAAATCGAAGGCCTACGACGAGATCGGCTCGCCGCTCGCACTCGCGCTCGGCAAGGATATCGGCGGTGCGCCTGTCGTGGCCGACCTGCAGCGCATGCCTCACTTGCTTGTCGCCGGCACTACGGGCTCGGGTAAATCGGTTGCGATCAACGCGATGGTCCTCTCCATGCTCTACAAGAGCACCGCCGAGGATGTGCGACTCATCATGATCGACCCGAAGATGCTGGAACTTTCGGTGTACGAGGGCATTCCGCATCTGCTCGCGCCGGTCGTGACCGACATGAAAGAGGCCGCGAATGCGCTGCGCTGGTGTGTCGCCGAAATGGAGCGACGCTATCAACTGATGGCCGCGCTCGGTGTGCGCAACATCGCGGGTTTCAATCGCAAAGTGCGTGATGCCAACGAAGCCAAGAAGCCCATCAAAGATCCAGTCATGATGGCCCGGGCTGCCAACGACCCGACCATCGACCAGTCAAAGATTCCTGATCTCGAGCCGCTGCCGTTCGTCGTGGTCATCATCGACGAGTTGGCCGATCTCATGATGATCGTCGGCAAGAAAGTCGAAGAGTTGATCGCTCGCTTGGCGCAGAAGGCGCGCGCATCGGGCATCCACCTCATCCTCGCCACCCAGCGTCCGTCGGTCGATGTCATCACGGGTCTCATCAAGGCCAACATTCCGACGCGTATCGCGTTTCAAGTGTCGGCCAAGGTCGATTCACGCACCATTCTCGATCAAGGCGGCGCCGAGTCACTGCTGGGTCACGGCGATATGCTTTATC
>CAZRFN010000011.1:0-575 GCA_964599335.1 uncultured Acidibacter sp.
CTGTGCTCATCGCCACCGATGTGGCCTCGCGCGGGCTGCACATTCCGGAAGTCAGCCACGTCTTCAACTTCGACTTGCCTCAAGACTCCGCGGACTACGTGCACCGCATCGGTCGCACAGCTCGAGCGGGCGCAGAGGGTGACGCCATCAGTTTCGCGTGCGAGGAATACGCGGTCGGCCTGCCCGACATCGAGAAGTTCATCGGACGGAAACTGCCCTACGAGCCCATCACGCCTGACATGCTCCCCGAGATCAAATGGCCGCCACGTCGCAGCTTCGCGGAGCGCGGCGGACGACCTGGCGGAGGTGGCAGACCCGGTGGCGGAGGTCGGCCGAGTGGCGGCCCGCAACAAGGGGGTGGTGGTGGCGGACGCCCCCCAATTCGACTGCGACCCGGCGGAGCTCCGGGCAGTGACCAACATGGACGCGGTCCTCAAGTTCTATTCGGGATCCCCCTGCTTCAGGGCGTCGTTCATGGGCAGGGACTCGCCCGTCTGCTGCATGCCCGCCTTGATCGCGGCGAAGACTGTCTTCAGGTCGTCCGGCATGGTCGCCAGCGCCTGTAGGCGTTGGCC
>CAZRFN010000011.1:585-49989 GCA_964599335.1 uncultured Acidibacter sp.
CGGAGGTCGCCGTATTATTGGAAAGCGACAAGGTGGTGGTGGTGGCGGACGCCCACGCGGACCTCGCCGCCCGGGCTAAGCGACGATCTCAGAGCAGATCGATCACACCATCGATCGCCGCAAATTCCTCGTGGTTATGCGGCTCGCGTGAGGTGTCGGGCCGCTTCACGCCATAGACCCAACGCACGCCGGCCTCGATGGCCGCATGCAAAACCGCTTTGCTGTCATCGACGAACATCGTGCGTGCCGGATCGAAAGGCTCTGCACGCCGCGCTGCGATCCAAAATCTTTGATCTTCCTTGGGCGCGCCGAAGCCGTGCGAGGTATACGCGGCATCGAGGTAACTGAGCACGCGGGTTCGCTCTTCCTTGATGCCGAGGATGACCGGGTGCGAGTTGGTCATGAGCACGAGGCGCTTACCCCGCTCGCGACCCTGCTCGAGAAACCCCCTGGCGCCCGGCAACCAGGCGACGCGGTGCGCCTCCTCACGGTGACCCCGCTCGATATCGATGCCGAGTTGTGCGCTCCAGTAGTCGATCGAGTACCAATCGAGCGTACCCTGTACTCGTTTGAATCGAGGCGCGAGTTCGGCATGGGATTCGGCGAGCGACAAACCGTTGTTCTCGGCATAGATCTCGGCGACCCGAGCGAGCCAGATGTAATTGTCGAAGGCGAGATCGAGCAACGTGCCGTCGAGGTCGAGCAGCACCGTATCGATCTCGTCCCAACGGGGCGCCTGTTCGGGAAGCAATGCCATAGGACTATCATACCGACGATGAGCCCTCCTCCCCTCGCCGATCTGCATCTGCATAGCCATCACTCCGATGGCCTGCTGACGCCTGAGGCGCTCATCGAACTTTGTGCGTCACGAGGTGTGACGCTGGCGGCGCTCACCGACCACGACACCGTCGCCGGCTGCGAGACCGCTCGGCTCGCCTGCCTCCGACATGGCTTGCGACACGTCACCGGTGTCGAGGTGTCATGCGGATGGAACGGTCAAACCCTGCACGTGATCGGGCTCGATTTCGATCCCACGCACGCAGAGCTCACGGCACATCTGTCTCATATCCGTGCGCGGCGCGCAGATCGACTCACCGAGATCGGCGAACGCCTCGAGCGCAAAGCCTCGATTGCCGCAAGGCCCTTGGTGACCCGCATCCTGGGCGAGACGGACGTACCCACCCGCATGCATCTTGCCCGCTCGCTCGTCGCTGCGGGGCATGCGAGAGACCTCTCGGAGGCCTTCGATCTTTGGTTGACGCGCGGCACACCCGGCCACGTTCCCGAAGAATGGCCGGCACTCGCGGACACCGTCGCCGCACTGCGCGCAGCGGGCGCGCGAGTGGTGCTCGCCCACCCGCATCGATACCGCCTCTCGGGCGGCGCGCTGCGACGCCTGCTCGGCGAATTTCGCGAAACGGGTGGCGAAGCCATCGAGGTCTCGGTCGCGGGCATCGGCCCCTCCGATCTCGATCAGCTCGCAACGCTGGCGCGAAACCTCGGATTTGCAGCCTCCACGGGCTCTGACTTCCACGATCCGTCGGTGCCGTGGAATCCTCCGGGGCGCTTCGCTAAGCTACCGGCCGACCTCGAACCCTTGGCGGCGCGGCTCGGATGACCGGGAACGACGACAACGACAAAGTCGACCGCGAACTGTTTCGCAATGTCGAAAAATTGCGGCAGTTGCGCATCGAACACCGAGACCTCGACGAGATCATCTCGCGCCTCTCGATGGACATCCACGTCGATGAGATCCAACTCAAACGTCTCAAAAAACGAAAACTGATTCTCAAAGACCAGATCGAGCGATACAGCAGCGAAATCATTCCCGACCTCAACGCCTGACATTCCACGCGAGAGTGCTTCGATGAACCCCACCACCAGCCCCGCCGAAATTCTGCGGGAGCTACTGACCAACGACGGTATCAATGAATTGATCGCGATTCTTCTCGCTGTCGTGATCTCTATACTCGTCAACCGATTGATGCGCGGCTCGCTCAAACGCTTGCGCGAAAGTCGCGGGGGCAGCACGCCGGCCGAGGGCATCATCATCCTCGCGCCTTTTCTGGCCGCGACGGTCCTGGTGGCGATGGCCATCGGACTCATGCGTCAGGCGGGCGCGCCCGACGCCATTCTCGTACTCGCCTTGCAACTCGTCGTGGCGCTCGGCGCCGTGCGCTTCGGTGTCTTCCTCCTGCGCCTGCTATTAGGCGAAGAGAGCTGGGCCGCTCGCTGGGAGCTACGCCTGACGCTGCTCGTGTGGGTCGGGCTCGGAATGCAGTTTCTCGGCGCCTTCGACTGGCTCGAACAAACGCTCGATACGGTCGATCTGTTGCCCGGCAAGGCCGTGTTCAGTCTTTGGGCGCTACTCCGCGGCATCGTGATCGTGGGTGGGTTCGTGGTCATCACGAGCCTCGCAGCCAAAGCCGTCGAACGTCGTGTGATGTCGCTCGAGGACATCGCACCATCGACTCGCGTGGGCATCGTCAAAGGCAGCTACTTCCTGCTCATCTCCATCGGTTTGTTGCTCGGTGTCAACTCGGCCGGCGTCGACCTCACGTCGCTCACGGTGCTGACGGGAGCCGTGGTGTTCGCCCTCGGCTTCGGCATCCGCGACATCACCAGCAACTTCGTCAGCGGCTTCGTGTTGCTCATGGACAAATCGATCAAGCCCGGCGATGTCATCAGCTTTCATCAGCACACGGGTACGACCTCCGATAATTTCGGCTGGGTTCAAGAGCTTCGGGGCCGCTACGTCGTCGTCCGCGATCGCGATGGTGTCGAGTCCCTCGTACCCAACCAAAACCTCATCACGGCTTCGGTGATCAACTGGAGCTACTCCGATCAGCGCGTACGCCTGCGACTGCCCGTGATGATCAGCTATGACGATGATCCGGAGCTCGCACTCGAGCTGCTGATCAAAGCCACGAGCGATCATCCGCGCATCCTCGTCGATCCGGCTCCGGTCTCTCGCCTACTGTCCTTCGAGGACTACGGCATGAAGCTCGAAGCCCGCTTCTGGATCCGCGATCCGATGAATGGCGTCAACAATGTCCGTTCAGACGTGAACCTTCGTGTCTGGAAGCTCTTCAAAGAACACGGCATCAAGATTCCGGTGGCCCAGCAGGAAGTGCGCGTGCTCGAGCCCGGTGTCGCTCCGATGCGTTCGCGGCTGCCGTACGATGCCGATCCTCGCAGGTAAGGTGCTGATTCCCGACGCCGATCTTTCGGTGTCGTTCATTCGTGCCGGAGGCCCAGGGGGCCAGAACGTCAACAAGGTCGCAAGCGCCGTACAGTTGCGCTTCGATCTGGCGGGCTCGGTCGCCCTCAACGACGTCGTCAAACACCGTCTTCGACTCCTCGCGGGACGTCGTCTCACCGACGAGGGCTCTCTGCTGATCGTGGCGCGAGAGCATCGCAGCCAAGAACAAAACCGTCGCGAAGCCGAACAACGTCTAGCCGAGCTCATTCGCTCCGCGCTGATCGAGCCAAAGATCCGTCGAAAGACCAAACCGACCCGCGCCTCGGGGTTGCGCCGCCTCGAGGGCAAGACGCGTCGTTCGTCGGTAAAGCGGCAACGCGGACGCGTGCGCGATCAGGATTAAGCGGTCGCGTCGACCTGCGTGACTTGCAAGATGCTGTGACGGATCTGCTCGGAGAGCACGAACTCGGCGTCAGCCGCCACTCGCAAGAACACCTCGTCGAAGACGAGTCGCCCCGTCTCGTCGCTGCGAATCACGCGTCGGCGTAGCAGCAACGAGATGAAGTTGTCGAACATCGCGCGGTCCGAAAACTCGGGGGAGTTGAATCCGTAGATCATGTTGATGCGCTGCGCGGTAAGCTGGCAACGCTCCGAGAGCTCTCGCGACGTGAGCGCCCCTGAGCCGGCATGCATGAGTGTCGCGATGGCGAGGTAATACCGCTCGATGGTCTGGACCGAGGCCTGCGCCAGCAACGACAACTGCAGTGACTGCGGCGAGCTCGGCGCGGGACGACGCCAAGCATCCTGCTCTTCGAGGCGCTCGAGAATGCCGAGCTCAGCCAAGGCATCGAGTAATCGACGCATGACGCCCGGCAACTCCTGCTCGGTCCATTTCAAAAACAATTCGGATGCCACATAAGGATAGACGCGCCAGGCAAGTCGCTGGATGTCTTCCGTACGCACCACCGAATTGGAAATGAACGCGCACGCCACGAGCGACGGCAGCGTGAATAGATGCAACACGTTGTTGCGGTAATAGGTCATGAGCACAGCCATCTCGTCACTGATGCGAACGAGATCGCCCAACTTGTGCGTCTGGCGCTGCAGCACCTTCATCGACTCGCCGTAAGCGATTACGGCGGCACCGTCCAAATCGGTGATAGTGACGCGCGCGTCATAAGGTGCCATACGCAATAGCTTGAGATAGAGCTCGCATTGCCTCGCCAGATCGCGCTCGGCCATCGCCTGCCGCGGCATCGCGAGCAAGGTGATGGCCAGCAAATTGATCGGCGTAACGGCGGCGGCGGAGTTGATGTTCCGCATGATGCGTTGCGCGAGATCATCGACGACTGCGGACACCCACGGCGCTCTGCCCTCCTCGTCAAGCGCCGCACGGCCCGTCTCGCCTGCCTGCTGCTGAAGCACATCGTCGAGCAAAATCGGCTCACCGACGTTGACATGCACTCGACCGAACTTCTCGCGTAATACGCGTAAGGCTCGCACGAGATCGCCGATGCTTTCTTTGCGCTTGGCCTGCCCCGACAGCTCGCCGACATAAGTGCCGGCCTCCACGATGCGCTCGTAACCGAAATACACCGGCACGAATACGACAGGTCGACGAGGGTCGCGCAGGTGACTGCGCACCGTCATGGAAATCATGCCTGTTTTAGGCTGCAGCAAGCGCCCCGTTCGGGAGCGCCCACCCTCTACGAAATACTCGATCGAATGTCCGCGCGCCATGATGGCGGCGAGGTACTTCATGAACACGGCCGTGTAGAGCGCGTTGCCCGCGAAACTCCGACGAATGAAAAATGCACCGCCCTTACGCAAAAACCGGCCGACCACCGGAATGTTGAGGTTGATACCAGCGGCGATATGAGGCACCGCATATCCCTGCTTGTAGATCACGTAGGACAACAACAGGTAGTCCATGTGACTGCGATGACAGGGCACGAAGACGACTTCTCGATCTTGCGCGACCTCACGCAGGGTCTCGGCATGATTGAACGTCACGCCGTCATAAAGCCGATTCCACAACCTTCCGAGAAAACCCTCCATGAAGGTGATGAAGACATGAGAGTAGTTGGCCGCGATCTCCTCGAGGTAACCCTTGGCAACCACGAGTGCGCGACGCCTCGGCAATCTTTTGTCGCGCATTTCTGCAGCCATCGCGGCACGCACTGCCCGGGTCGACAAGACTCGATGCAAAATCGTACGCCGATGCGAAAGGTCGGGTCCGATGCGAGCGGCGCGTTGCCGACGAAAGCTCGCCCGCTGGGCGCGGGCAATGCGAGCCGCCTGCGATGCGGGGCTTGCACCCTCGACAAGCACATTTCGCAAGCTCATCGGCTCGCCCACCTCGATCATCGTGAAGCGGCCGTTGATCAGCACTTGCATGAGCTTTCGGAATCCGCTGGCGAGCGCCCAGTTCTCGGTGAACAGCAAACGCCACCAAGAACCTTCTTTCTGCGGCGCGCGCCCCCAATACACCGCGATCGGCACGAGTCGTACATCGAGCGTCGAGTCACGCTCGAGCGCCTCGATCATTCGCACGAGCTCGGCAGGTGGTCGTCGATCGATTCGAGGATCAAAGATTCCTCGCGTTCTCAAAAGTGGAATCGCCGCATGAACGGCGCTTTTTTTACGACCCAGGATGCGTCCCGACGGTCTCGGTAGCCCGGCGCGCACGCAGAGATTTTCGAGTGCGGCGAGATCGACGGCACTGCGACGCTCGAGCACGTAGCACACGGGCGACGCCTGAACCGCGCCGATCGATTCAGTCGCCGATTCGGGCCGAACCTCGGGTCGCACCCAAAGGTCGAGGCCGCGTCGAAGCACCGCGCTCAGCGCTCGCACCTTAGGCATCGAAGGCTCCGAGGAACTCGCGCAACCAGCCGACCATACGGGGCAACGAGGCGTGCAATCGATGATCGTCATCGACGAGGTAGGTGAGCGCCCGCTGCGTTTTGGCGAAGGCGAGCCCTTTTCCGACCGGAACGATATCGTCGCGCCAACCATGGATCACGACCGTCGGACAGGGCTCGGCTACGGGCGTCGGCGGCAGTCCGGGCAGATCGAAGGCCGGAGCCATCAAAAACAGCCCCGAGGCGCTGACAGGGCGGGACGCGGCCGCAGCGAGATACCCCCCTAGGCTAGAGCCGACCAGCACGGGATGCGGCGGCAATTCGCGACAGGCGTCGAGCAGCTTCTCGAGCCGCCCTTCGACGGTGTCGATTCCCCGGTAGTCCACCGACTCGACACGCCAATGCAGCGACCGTGCAGCCTCTGCCAGCGCGACAATCTTGGTGCCCCACGGCTCGGAATCCTTGCCATGAGAAAAAACGATCGTTTTTGCCCCCACGGACCCAAGTGTACCCGCAACGTCGCTGCCGCGCGGTTGCGAGCCTCGACGGTCTCTCAAGGCTCCTGGTCCGGAGATCCGGTCATGCCGTCCCAGGTGGCGCCGATCGGTACCGCATTACGCACCCGGGTCGCCTCGGCAATCAGGCCCTCGTAACTCGAATCGGCCTGCGAGATCGTGACGGGTAATCCGCGTGGCGCATGACTGAACCGAGAGACAGCCTGCCAATCGATGCTGGCACCGCGCGCCTTGAGATCTCTCTGGATCTTTGCCGCCACACCTCGCGACAACAGTTTCTGCTGCGCTTTCTTCCAGTCGCGAGGGTCGTCCTCGAGCACGTCGAAGGCCTGCATATACAACTGACCCGCGTGCCAACCGAAGACGAAGGGCTGGTTGACCACCGTGACTTTGACGCCTGGTCGAATGAGCTCGTAGAGAAACTCGACGTCCTCGGGAAAGAGCCGGATGCAGCCATGGCTCGAACGCAACCCGACGCCGGCAGGCTTGTTGGTACCGTGGATGAGATAACTCGGCCAGCCAAGATACAGCGCTCGAGTGCCGAGCGGATTATCAGGCCCGGGCGGTACGACGGCCGGAAGCGTCTCGCCGTCCTTCGCATGCTCGGCGCGCACGCCGGGGCCAGGACGCCACGTCGGATTTCGCGTCATGCGCGTCACTGTGGTGGAGCCTACGGGCGTCGCCCAACCTACCCGACCGATGCCGATGGGAAAGGTGTAGACCACCTGCGGCTCGCCCCGCTCGGCTCGCGGGAAATAATAGAGCCGCATCGCAGCAAGATTGATGACGATGCCCTCACGTGGCGCGTTCGGCAACAGATGCTGCGTCGGCAGGACAATCTCTCGACCCTCTCCCGGCAACCACGGATCGACTCCGGGATTGGCTCTCACGAGCTCTTCGTAGCCCACGTTGAAGCGGCGCGCGAGATCGGTGAAGGTGTCTTCGTTGCTCGCTCGGGTGACTCGAAGCTCACCGATCATGTCAGAGGTGGTGTCGGCGAGCTCGAACCGATGGGTGCTCAAAGAATAGGGCTCGTCGATGCCGGCGATCGGTGGCACGACGACGGGCGCCGTCGACTGACGCTGGGCTACGGAGCCGCAGGCGACGAGCAGACCCAAAGCGCCCAGCGTAGCGAGCCGACCGACAGCGAGGCAGAACGTCCTCATGGGCGCAAAGATTACAGCAGGACGGGTCGGTTCGACTGCTCGTTGCGATCGCCGCCCTCGTTCGGAAAGTGTCGGGCCAGCAAGGCGCCGACACCCTCGATACCGGCTACTGCGCCCTCGGTGAACCGACCCTCGCGAAAATACTGCTCCATCGCACGACAGACCGTCTCCCATTCGTCGGCCGAAACGCGGGTGGCAATGCCGCGGTCCGCCACGATTTCGACGTCGTGCTCGGCCATCAAGAGGTAAATCAGCACGCCGTTATTGCGCTCGGTATCCCAGATGCCGAGTCGTCCGAATAGCTCTACCGCACGTTGTCGCGGCGTCCGGCCCGACCATAAGTCACCGAAGTCGAGAGACGTCTCGATCACGAAACGAATCTCTCCAGCGTGCTTGGCCTCGACCGTCGTGATGGCCTTTTCGATCGAGCGCAAGGCATGGGTCGGAAAGCGTCGTCGAGTCGCCAGCGGCGTCGCGAATAAATTTTTGGACCAGCGATCGAGGGTGCTCATGTTGCGAACCGCCTTTTACCAACGTCCCGAGGCGCCGCCGCCTCCGAAACCACCACCGAGCCCGCCGAAGCCACCGCCTCCGAAACCGCCGCCGCCACCGCCGAAACCACCGCCGAAGCCCCCGTCACCCCAGCGTCCGCGACGTCCATGACTCGCGAATCGCCCCGTCGGCACGCCGCCGGCAAGTGCGACGACGAATCCGACGACACCCGCGAGTACCGCAAGACCGAGTGCACCCGTCACCACGAGACCCAACGCGCCGAGCACACCCCCGGTCGTGACTGCCCCGAGAATGCGACCCAGAATTTTTCGGAGGATGGCCGAGAGCACGATGGCCAGCACGAAGACGAGGCCGATGATGTCTTCGAAACCCCCTCCCTCGCTGCCCTGCCATTGCTGCTCAGGCTCAGGCAAAGGCTCACCATCGACGACGGCGATCATGCGATCGACACCTGCGTTGACGCCACCCGCGTAATCACCCGCGCGAAAAAGCGGTGTGATGGTTTCGTCGATGATGCGATTTGAAGTGAGATCGGTGAGCACACCCTCGAGACCTCGACCGACTTCGATGCGCAGTCGTCGGTCCTCGACGGCGATGATGAGCAAAGCTCCGTCATCGACACCCTTACGACCGAGCTTCCAGGCATCGACGACGCGGATGGAATACTGCTCGATCTCTTCGGGCGCCGTGCTGGTCACCGCCAGTACGGCGATTTGCGCGCCCTTTCTCGCTTCGAACGCAGCGAGCTTTTCTTCGAGCGCTGCTTCCTGCTCTGCCGAGAGAATGTCGGCCGCATCCGTCACCCGACGTTCGAGCGACGGGATGGGCTGCAACCCCTGCGCCGAGGCGACCCAAGGGATCGCCGCGACAAGCAGGACCAGAAGCAGAAATGTGCGACGCACGTCGAGGATCGTCAGAGTCAGGGCGTCGGATTACCGAAATCGACGGTGGGGGCCGTCGAGATGGCCGCTTCGTTCTCGACGGTGAAGTTCGGCTTCACCTCGTAACCGAACACCATGGCCGTGAGATTCGACGGGAACTTGCGAATCGTCCCGTTGTAGGCCTGCACCGCTGCGATGTAACGATTGCGTGCGACAGCGATACGATTTTCGGTGCCCTCGAGCTGCGCCTGCAGATCGCGGAAGTTTTGGTCCGACTTCAGTTGAGGGTAGTTCTCGGTGACCATCAACAGGCTCTTGAGGGCCTGTGTCAGTTCGCCCTGCGCCGCCTGATATTTTTGTAGCGCTGCCGGATCGTTCACGAGTTCGGGCGTCACCTGAATCGACGTCGCTCGGGCACGAGCCTCGGTGACACCGACGAGCACTTTCTCTTCCTGTGCTGCGAAACCCTTCACGGTGTTGACGAGATTCGGGATGAGATCGGCGCGACGCTGATACTGGTTGACCACCTCGGACCACGACGCCTTGATCGCTTCGTCCTCGGTCTGGATGGTGTTGTAACCACAGCCCGACAGGGCAAGCGTTGCCATCAGCATGATTACGGAAAACATCTTTTTCATATGAGCTTCTCCAATCAGGATGCCGCTATGGCGTCCGTTGATCACCAAATTTTGACGCGTTCTTTCGGATCGCGGTATAGCCGGTCGCCGGGTTTGACATCAAAGGCTTCGTAAAATTCCGTCATGTTCGTGACGACCCCGTTACAGCGATACTCGCTCGGGCTGTGCGAGTCGGTCACCAGGCGCACACGCAGTTCATCGTCGCGATATTTGCGACGCCAAATTTGCGCCCAGCCCAGGAAGAAACGCTGAGGTCCCGTGAATCCGTCGATCACGGGTGCGGGTTTGCCATTGAGCGAGAGCTTGTAGGCCCGATAAGCCACCGCCAGACCCGAGAGATCACCGATGTTCTCGCCCAAGGTGAGATCACCGTTGATCGAACGGTCATCGATCGGCTTGAAGGCGCTGTACTGCGCGGAGAGCCGCCCCGCGCGCTCGCGGAAACGAACGTTGTCGTCGAAGGTCCACCAGTCGCGAAGGTTGCCTTCGCCGTCGTAGCGACGACCCGAGTCGTCGAATCCGTGGCTGATCTCATGACCGATCACGCCACCGATACCGCCGTAGTTGACCGCATCGTCGACGTTCGGATCGAAGAACGGCGCACGAAGGATCGCCGCCGGGAAGACGATCTCATTCATCGGCGGACTGTAGTACGCATTGACCGTCTGCGGGGTCATCCCCCACTCGCTGCGGTCGACGGGCTTGCCGAGGCGATCCATCTGCCGCAGGAATTCGAATTCATTGACACGACGAAGATTGCCGAGCAGATCGTCAGGCCGTACGTCGAGCTTGCTGTAGTCTCGCCACTTGTCCGGGTAACCGACCTTCACCGAGAACGCTGCGAGCTTGCGCTTGGCCTCCTCCTTGGTCTGCGGGCCCATCCACTCGAGCGAGTCGATCGACTGCTCGAATGCGACGCGGAGGTTGGCTACGAGCTCGCGGATGCGGGTACGGGCTTCGGGCGGAAACGTACGCTCTACATAGAGTCGGCCAGCGATTTCACCGATCGAGCGGTCGATGAGCGTCAGAGATCGACGCCAGCGCGGCTGCTGCGCCTGTACGCCACGCAGCGCGCGCTCACGGAAGTCGAAGCGCGCAGTGTCGTAGGCCTCGGGCAGGAAGGAGGCGTTGGCATCGAGCAATCGGAATCGAAAATACTCGCGCCACGTCGTCACAGGCGTGGCACGCACGAGTTCGCCGAGTTGCTTCACATAGCTCGGCTGACGAATGTCGAACTCCGTAATCGTCGCCGCCTCAGGACCCATTCCATCGACGAACGCCTTCCAGCCGAAGGCCGGCATGGCGACCGTCGCATCGGAAATGGCGGTCCGGTTATAGGTCTTTACCGGATCGCGATTCTCGACGCGTGTCCAGTGCAAGCGGGCGATCGCGGTCTCGAGGGCGACGATGCGTGCTGCAGCAGCGCCCGCCTCCGTGGTGCCTGATAGCGACAAGAGTTTCTCGGCATACACAGCGAGATCGGCTCTCGCCTTCGCGTTGCGAGCATCATCTGTGAGGTAGTACTCGCGATCGGGCATCGTGAGACCGCTTTGCGACAGTCCCGGGAGATAACGCGTGGACTGCCGACGATCTTGGCCGACATACGCACCAATCGGCGCACCCACACCCAGGCGCTGCGCTCGCCCGAAGTAGGCGAATACGTCGTCATACGAAGCGAGCGACGTGATGCGAGCAAGCTCCGCTTGGAGCGGCGCGATGCCTCGCGCCTCGATGGCCTTCGTGTCCATGAAGGCACTGTGGAAATCGCCGAGCTTTTGCGCGTCAGAGCCCGGCGCACGCTTCGGATCGGCGGCTGCGGATTCGACGAGTTCGCGCAAGGTCGCAAGCGCATCGTCCTCGAGCTTGCTGAATGTTCCGTAGTTCGAACGATCGGCCGGAATCTCGGTTCGCGCGAGCCAGGTGCCGCCCGCAAAGCGATATAGGTCGTCTTGCGGACGGACGCTACGATCGAATCCCTCGAGATCGAGGCCGGATCGCAACGAGGAGGCGCCAGGCGACACCGGCACTGCTCCCGCCGCATCGGCCGCAAACGCGTCCGATGTCAGGCTGACTCCCACTGCGGCGATCATCGAAAAAACACACAGACGAATGTTCATGCTCGGTTTCCTGAATTGGGTTGAGCCAACGTAGAGGGCAAGATTACCGCGTCCTGCCTCGCCGCGAACACCGCGCACCATTATCCTTGGACCGAATCATGTCCCGTTACCGACCCCCGACGACTCCCGGCTCCAAATTCATCACGAAGGAGGGCCACGCTCGCCTCACCGCCGAGCTCGACCAGCTGTGGCGGATCGAGCGGCCTCAAGTCACGCAGGCCGTGAGCGAGGCAGCCGCTCAGGGCGATCGCTCCGAGAATGCCGAGTACATCTATGGCAAACGTCGCCTGAGAGAGATCGATCGACGGGTCAGATTTTTGAGAAAACGCCTCGACGGCATGGTGGTCGTCGAGCGACCGCCCGATGATCTTCGGCGCGTATTCTTTGGTGCGTGGGTGACGCTAGAGGACGAATCGGGCGAAATCGTCCGTCATCGCATCGTCGGTCCCGACGAGTTCGATCTCGCATCCGGGTACATCAGCATGGATGCGCCCCTTGCAAGAGCCCTGCTCGGAAAGCGGCTCGACGACGAAGTGAAGGTTTCGACCCCGGCAGGCGAGCGGATCTGGCTCATCACCGAGATCCGCTACACCTGACAGCCGAGCCCTCTACAACTCAAGCCCTGATCACACTCAGACTCTGACGTTCTTGAACTGCCAAGGATCGTCGCGATCGATATCTTCGGGGAACAGACTCTCTCGGCCGGTCAGCGGGTTCCAGCCGGTGTACTCGCCCACCACGGAGCCGAGATAAGGTTTGCAGATGTCGAGATTGCGACGGAAATCCATTTCGTCGGGCTCGACGATGCCACGATTCGGATTCTCCATCGCCCAAATCACGCCCGAGAGCACCGCCACGGTCACCTGCAAACTCGTCGCGTTGTTGTAGGGACAAAGCTTGCGCGCTTCGTCGACTGACAACTGCGACCCGTACCAATAGGCGTTGCGCGAATGCCCGGCGAGCAGCACGCCGAGTTCGTCGATACCACCCGACGAGATCTCGTTCATCAAAATGCGCTGCTGCGACTGCATGACGAAGTTTCGACCGGCGAGTTCATGCACGGACAACACCGCGTCGTCACAGGGGTGATACGCGTAATGCACCGTCGGTCGATAAACGACTTTTTCTCCATCCTTCACGGAGAGGTAATCGGCAATCGAAATCGACTCGCCGTGAGTGATGGCGAAACCATGAAAGTGGCCCGCCCTCGGTGTCCACGTTCGCACGCGCGTCGCAGCACCCGGCTGCGTCAAAAAAATTGCCGAGCCGCGCCCGAAGTCGTGCCGCTGCCCGTCTTTCGGGAAATGCTTCTCGTGCGAGCCCCAGCCGAGCTCGCACGGCTGACACCCCTCGCTCACGAAGCCATCGCACGACCACGTGTTGACGAACTCGCCCGGACGCTTACGGACTGGGCTCACTTGCGTGTCACGCTCGGCGATATGAATGACCTTGATTCCGAGCAGGTGTGCGAGCGTCGCCCACTGTTCGCGAGTCTGCGGATCGCCCGCTGCGACACCCGTATCTGCCGCGATATTGAGCATGGCCTGCTTCACGAAGTGCGACACCATGCCGGGGTTGGCGCCGTGAGTGATCACCGCCGTAGCGCCGTTCTCGCGACCCTTTCGCATCGCGAGCGCCTGTTCGCGTAGTGCGTAGTTGGTGCGATGACTGGCCGGCGTGTTCTTGTCGGTGTAACCACCCGCCCAAGGCTCGACACAGGTATCGAGATACATTGCGCCGCGCGCATGACAAAACTCGATGAGCGCCACCGACGACACATCGACGGACACGTTGATCAAAAAATCGCCCTTGCCGACGAGCGGGGCGAGCGAGCTCTCGAGGTTCCCGGGCAAGATCGGATTGACGATGAACTTCACGCCGTAATGCACGGCGACTTCCGCGCCGCGCTCATCGGCCGACACGATGGTGATCCGATCAGCGCTCGTGCCAATGTGGCGCAAGATCAGCGGCAAAACGCCCTGTCCGATGCTGCCGAAACCGACAAACACGATACGCCCCGGGAAATTCACGTGAACCTTGTGCTCGCTCATGATGTTTTCTATGTTGACTCCGTGGTGTTAAGCCGCACGCCAGTGCGGCGGAAAGGTGCGATCGTAACCCGGTAGCGCCTCAATGCGGGCCAGCCAGCGACCGAGCGCCGGGTAATTCACCTCGATCGGCAAGAAGCGCCGAGCGAGATCTTCCGCGCCGGGACGCGCGAGCGCGCGACGCAATAATTGGATCGACGGGAAAATCACCATGTCGATGGCGCTGTAGTCATCGCCGACGATCCAATCGAAGCGCGAGACGCGCATCTCGATGGTGCGGGCCTCGCGAGCGACGACATGCATCGCGTCAGTCAATGCATCGTCGCTGAGGGGAGGCTCGTCGACCGGGTTTGATCCTCCGCCGAGCAGCGTGCGACAGATTCCCATGATGTGAGGCTCGGTGTACGCCTGAAATTCTTCGATCACTCGCACGATCACCGCCGCCTCTTCGGGCGTGCGACCGAAAATCGGTGGCTCGGGATACTTGCGGTCGAGGTAGTACAGAATCGCGACCGATTCGAAGACGACGTACTCATCGTGTTTCAACACCGGAAGCCGCCCACGCGGGTTCATCGCCAACATCTGCGGCGATTTGTGTTCCTGAAACGCCAACTGGAGAAGGTGGCTGTCGTAGGCGAGGCGCTTGTGTTCCAGCGCCAGCAATACCCGCCAGGAGTAGGCGCTGCCGCTGGCCCACCAGAGGTCGATGGACATGGGCCGGGATTGTAACGGTAACGTCCCCGCCGGAGAATTCGCCCTCGACCACGCCCGAACCGGCCCGCTTCGCATCAGGATCCGCTCATGCCCTTCACCACCCTCATCGATGTCGACTCGCTCGCCGCACATCTGCGCGCACCCGGCTGGGTGGTGCTCGACTGCCGCTTCGAGCTCGGCAAACCGTCAGCAGGCGAAAACGCGTATTCCAGCGGACACATCCCGGGCGCTCGGTACGCTCACCTCGACCGCGACCTCGCCGCGACCGTCGGCCCGAGCACAGGGCGCCATCCCCTACCCGACCCGGAGATCTTTGCGGCGAAGGCGAGTGCTTGGGGGATCAGCCCCGATTCGCAAATTGTGGTGTACGACCAGGGCAACAGTTTCTTTGCCGCACGAGCCTGGTGGGTATTTCGCTGGTTAGGTCATGAGACCGTTGCGGTGCTCGACGGCGGGCTGGCGGCGTGGCAACAGGCAAACCAACCGCTCGAACACGGCACCGCCGCAGTGACCACGCAGCGCTTTGTCGCTCACCCGATCAAGCAATGGGTTGTCGACACCCAGCAGGTCTTGAAGTCGGTCCACGCAGGCGACTTCACCTCCGGTGCACGCCGTCTCGTCGATGCCCGCGGCGCCGACCGCTACGCCGGAGAAAATGAAACCATCGATCCGATCGGCGGTCACGTGCCCGGCGCCATCAACCATCACTACGCGCGCAACTATCGCGCCGATGGTCGATTGCATGACGTCGCCACGCTCCGGGCGATGTGGCGCGACACGCTGGACGGTGCAGACCCATGTAACATGACGATGATGTGCGGCTCGGGTGTCAGCGCTTGCGTGAATCTGCTGGCGCTCGAGCACGCGGGACTCAAGGGCGCGCAACTCTATCCCGGGTCATGGAGCGAGTGGGTACGCGATGCTGCACGGCCTGTTGCCAAGGGAAATTGATCGACGATGAACGCAACGCCTAATTCTTTGACCACGAACGAACTTCCCGCTGGGGGTGCCTCGTCGACGGCCGCGCGTCGCGGCCCCTCGTGGCGCGTGTCCGATTCCCTCGACCTCTATCACGTCCAGGCTTGGGGTCAGGGTTACTTCAGCATCAACGAAGCGGGTCATGTCGTCGTGCGTCCCGAGCAGGCCCCGGGCCGCGAGATCGATCTCTTCGAGGTCGTACAAGGCCTCAAGGAGCGCGAACTCACCACGCCGGTCGTCGTGCGTTTCTCCGGCATCCTCGCCCACCGCTTGCGTCAACTGAACGATGCCTTCGCGCGCGCGATCACCGAGAACGATTACCGAAACAAATATGCGGCCGTGTTCCCAATCAAGGTGAACCAGCAGCGCCTCGTCGTCGAAGAGGTCTATCGTTACGGAGCAGAGTTCGGCTTCGGTCTCGAAGCCGGTAGCAAACCCGAACTGCTGGCCGTGATGGCGATGAGCGAGAACTCACCCGATCGCCTCATCATTTGTAACGGCTTCAAAGACGACAGCTACATCGAGACCGCGATGCTCGCGACCAAACTCGGTCGCAGCATCGTTCCGGTGGTCGAAAATTTCTCGGAACTCGGCCTCATCATCAAACACGCCAAGCGACTCGGCGTGCGCCCGCAAATCGGCGTTCGCGTCAAACTCGCAAGCGAAGGCTCGGGTCGTTGGCGCGATTCTGCCGGAGAGAAGTCGAAGTTCGGGCTCTTCATCACCGAAATTCTTGAAGCAGTTTCGGTACTACGCGAACACGACATGCTCGACTGTCTGAAGCTCGTGCACTGCCATCCGGGAAGCCAGCTGCAAGACATTCGCCGCGTCAAGGACGCCATCAACGAGCTCGCGCACGTGTATGCAGAGCTCAAGCTATTGGGCGCAGGGCTCGAATACATCGATGTCGGCGGTGGTCTCGGCGTCGATTACGACGGATCGGGCACCAACTACTCGTCCTCGATGAACTACAACATCGAGGAATACGCGAACGATGTCGTCTACCGCATCGCGAGCGTCTGTAACGCGCGTGGTATTCCCCATCCGATGATCGTGAGCGAATCTGGGCGCGCCATTGCCGCTCACCACAGCGTGCTCATCTTCAACACACTCGGGTCATCGGCGCTCGACAAGTTCAACGTGACGGGTCGCGAGGACGAACAGTACGCCGATCGCGCGCTCCCTCAACCGGTACAAGATCTACTCGGTGCATATCGCGAAGTGAGTGAGCGTCGGCTTGTCGAGTGCTGGCACGATGCGCTCACAGCACGCGAGCAGTGCCTTCAGATGTTCAATCTCGGGCTGCTCTCGCTTGAGTTTCGCGCCCTGGCCGAGCGACTCTATTGGGCAACCTGCGCGAAGATTCGCGATCACGCGCGCAAGCTCGAAGAAGTCCCGGAGGAACTCGAAGACCTCGAGACCATCCTCTCCGACATCTACTTCTGCAACATGTCGATCTTCCAATCTTTGCCTGACAGCTGGGCCATCGACCACCTCTTCCCAATCATGCCGATCCATCGGCTCGATGAATGCCCGACTCGTCGTGCGGTGCTGGCCGATATCACCTGCGACTCCGATGGCAAGATCGATCACTTCGTCAGTCATCGCGAGATCAAGAAGACGCTAGAGCTCCACGATATCGCCGAAGGTGATGAGTACTATCTCGCGGCGTTCTTGGTGGGCGCTTATCAAGAAACGCTCGGCGACCTTCACAACCTCTTCGGAGACACGCACGTCGTACACATCCGACTCGAGGACGACGGCAAGTGGTGGATCGACGAAGTCGTCAAAGGCGACACGGCCAATCGCGTCCTCGAGTACATGGAATATGACGTCGCCGAGCTTTATCCGGCACTCGCCCGCGATTGCGAACGCGCCATTCGCGAGGGCCGCATGACAGTCGCCGAAAGTCAGGCGCTCAAACGCTTCTACGAAGGCGAGCTCAACGGCTACGCTTACCTCGAATGATTTTTAATAGGAGAACATCGATGTCGAAACCTCTGATCTCCCTGACGATCGCCGCGATCGCGGCATGCGGCCTCACGTTGGGCTCGGCGCAAGCGGCCACCAAAGCCAAGCGCATCGACCTCAACACGGCAGAGGGCGCTACGCTCGCTCAACGTCGCATCCAATGCGGATCGGTCGACAACACCCCGACCATCTACTCGTTCCACGGTGAAGCCTTTTCCCGAGTCCCGGGCGAGCGCGATCGCAAGCTCTTCGACGTCGAGGGATACAACGTACGTCAGTGCGTGACGGTCACCGATCCGGTTCGAGGGACGGGCTGGCGATTGGTCTCGCGTGAACTGCTGTTCTATGTCGATCCTGCGACGGGTGATCTTCTCAAAGAATGGAAGAACCCGTGGTCGGGTCAGACGGTCAAGGTGCTGCAGACGGCGAATGACCCGGTCAACCAGCGTCCGGTGTTCCCGATCGGTGCCGACGGCAAGCCAAACACCTGGCCCGCCACCATCAGTGGCGATACGTGGTGGTACACGATCACCGTGCCGCTCTTCTATCTGAACCCGCTCGGCGGCGATTATCAGAAAAACGTAGGTGGCTACTATCATGCCACCGAGATGTTCAATTTCTTTGGCAAGATCAGCTCGATCACCGACCCGAAAATCCCCAACCCGCCGATCGAGGTGGGCTGGGTACGCATGGCCGATTGGCTGCCCTGGATGGAGATGAGCGGACGAGCGGGCTTGATCTACATGCATGCCGCCGGACGCAAACTCGACAGTTACGATCAACTGCCCGCGCTCATGAAGAAGACCATCGAGTCCGATTACCCCGAGTACCGCGCGCCTCCTGAGGGGTCAGACAACCGGGAAAACGAGACCAGCTGGACCTACTTCAAGAAGAAGGTGGCGCCGACGACACCCGTCAAAAAGTAGACACTTCGGCCCCGTTGTCTTGCCGCCGAGTCCGGTAGTAGCATCAGCCCATCGGTCACCCGATCAAAGATAGAGAGACGATCGAATGACGACGATTTACGTAGGCAATCTGCCCTTCTCGGCGAACGAGGCCGACCTGCGTGTGCTCTTCGAGCGCTACGGCAAAGTCGACTCGGTGAAACTCATCAACGATCGCGAGACGGGTCGTCCGCGCGGCTTCGGCTTCGTGGACATGCCCGCCTCCGAGGCCCAAGCTGCTATCGCAGCGCTCAACGGGTACGAGATGAACGGCCGCGCCCTGCGCATCAATGAAGCGCAGGAGCGCGCGCCGCGTCCGGGCGGTGGCGGCGGATTCCGCCGCTAATCCTGCTTCGACGGGCGCTCGACGCCCGGCGTCTTGGGTAGCACAACGCGCCGTCGGCCATACCGACGGTGCGCTCACTCACTCCACCCACATCCAACCGAACTCACGCCGGAGCAGCCCATGGCTCGACGCTATCGCGCCCAACCCCGTCAAAAAATAGCGCTGCGACTGCCGATTCCGCCGCGCAGCAAGCTGCCGCCCGATCTACGCAAATACTTTTCGATTTGCGACGAAAAAATCGGCTTCCTGCCGAACGTGCTCGAGGTCTACAGCTTCAACGAAGCCAAGCTGCGCGCGTTCATCGCGATGTACAACGACCTGATGCTCGGTGACTCCAAGCTCACCATGCTCGAGCGCGAGATGATCGCCGTGGTCGTCTCTTCGGCGAATCGCTGCTATTACTGCCTCACCGCACACGGACAAGCGCTGCGCGAAATGTCAGGCGATCCCTCGCTCGGTGAAGCGCTCGTCATGAACTACCGCATCGCGAAGATCACTAAAAAGCAGCGCGCCATGCTCGACTTCGCGCACCACCTCACGGTGTCGCCCGCCGAAACAGGGGCTGCAGAGCGCGCAGCGCTGCGCCGTGCCGGGTTCAAAGACCGGGAAATCTGGGACATCATCGCCGTGACCGGTTTTTTCAATATGACGAATCGGGTCGCGGCCGCCACCGACATGATGCCAAACGAAGAATATCTGGCGCGCTCGCGCTGAGCCCTTACTCGGCCAGAGGAATCATCGATGCTGCTCTCTTCTCGCGAGGTGTTCCGCGGACGGATCGCCCGACTCACCGTGGACACCGTGACCCTGCCCAATGGGCATACGGCAGAGCTCGAAATCCTCCACCATCCGGGGGGTGCTGCAGCGGTCGCCATCGATCAGGACGGTCGGGTCTGTCTGCTTCATCAGTTTCGGCACGCAGCGGGAGGTCCTGTGTGGGAACTCCCCGCGGGTCGACTCGAGCCGGGCGAACCCCCGATCGACACCATCCGGCGCGAACTCATCGAAGAGGCCGGCATTCGCGCAGAACACGTCGTGTCGCTCGGCGAGTCGTTGAGCTCTCCAGGTATCTTCACCGAGCGCATTCACCTTTTTCTCGCCACCGACCTCACCCCCGTTCCCGATGCCCGCGAGGCCGCCGAGGTCTTCGACGTACACTGGGTGCCGCTCGAAGAGGCCGTGCGACGCGCCCTCGAAGGTGAAATCGACGACTCCAAAACAGTCATCGGTTTGCTGCGGGCGAGACACTCTCTTTTCCGAGACGTCACGCGCTGAACATAGCCACCTTTCGGTGACGCTAAAAATTAAGTTTTTCCCTTGACCGTGTAACCTTAAAGGTTACACTTTGTACGTGATCGTCAGCTTCCGCCATCGGGGGTTGAGGTCGTTTTTCACGACGGGCTCGAAAGCCGGCATTCAACCCGATCACGCGGATCGGTTGAGGCTCATCCTGGGAAGACTCGATGCGTCGGTTACTCCCCTGGACATAGACCTCCCAGGACTTCGACTACATTCGCTTAGGGGCCCTTTTAAAAGGTCGTTGGGCCGTGTCGGTCGGCTCGAACTGGCGTGTCACGTTCACATTCGTAGGCGAAAACGCAGCCTTGGTCGATTACGAGCACTACCACTAGCCATGAACGCAGAAATCAAAATGCATAATCCCCCGCACCCGGGTGAGACCTTGCGTGCGCTGTGCATCGAACCCCTAAATATCACAGTGTCCGAAGCCGCCGAGGCGCTTAACGTCAGCCGAAAAACTTTGTCAGCCATCCTCAACGGTCGCGCTAACATCACTCCAGAAATGGCTGTTCGACTCTCGATCGCTTTCGACACGACCCCCGAAAGCTGGCTCAACCAGCAAATGCAATACGACCTGTGGCGAGCCGAAAAACGCCGAAAATCTTTGAAAGTAGCCCGACTCGTAGCTTGAGACCTCACCATAAATGAAAGCCTTACTCAGTGAACTCCCCGGCGGCCCCGACACGCTCGTTCTGCGCGAGGTGCCCGAGCCCTCGCCCGGTCGCGGTCAGGTGCGCATCGTCGTCCGCTTCTGCGGCATCAACTACCCCGATGCCCTCGTCATCGAAGACAAATACCAAATCCGTCCGCCCCGCCCCTTCGCGCCCGGCTTCGAAATTTCGGGCGTCGTCGATGCGATTGGCGAGGGTGTGACCACACTCAAGCCAGGAGATGCCGTGATCGCCGCTGCGCTCGGCGGTGGTCTTGCCGAAAAGGCGGTCACCGACGCGCGCGCTTGCATCCCGATTCCCTCAGGCATGCCTTTCGACGTGGCGGCTGGTCTGATCTTCACCTACGGCACCTCGTATCACGCGCTCAAAGATCGAGGCGAACTTCGCGCCGGTGAGACCCTGCTCGTTCTGGGTGCGGCGGGCGGCGTTGGCCTCGCGGCCGTGGAGCTCGGCAAGGCGATGGGGGCACGCGTCGTTGCCGCCGTATCGAGCGAGACCAAAGCAGCGGTCGCTCGTGAGCACGGCGCCGATCAGGTGGTGATCTATCCGCGCGACGGCATCGACCCCAAGGCGCTCGCGGCACAGTTCAAAGAAGCCTGCGGCCCGAAGGGCGCAGATGTCATCTACGACCCCGTGGGCGGCGACTACGCCGAGCCCGCACTGCGCACCGCGGCCTGGAAAGGCCGCTACCTCGTCATCGGTTTCCCGGCGGGCATCCCCAAGATTCCGCTCAATTTACCGCTGCTCAAGGGTTGCGACATCCGCGGCGTCTTCTGGGGCGCGTTCCGCGAACAAGAGCCGGCGCGTGATGCCGAAAATGTCCGAGAGCTCATCGCGCTCTATCTCGCCGGTCGTTTACGACCAAAGATTTCTGATCGCTTCGCGCTGCCACAGGGTGGAGAGGCGATCAAAAAATTGTTGCGGCGCGAGGCCGTGGGCAAGATCGTGGTGGCATGTACAGCCTAATGTTTCTGCTCTTCGCGATCGCACAGACGGCGCTGTTCGTCTGGGCGGTCCGACTTTGGCGCGAGACGCGCGCCAAACCCCTCGCTGTCATCCTGGTTCCCCAGTTCTTCCTGATCTGGGACAACCTACGCGTCGCCTCCGGCATCGTCATCGGCTTCGGCGAACCGCTTTACTGGCTGACCTGGCCCGTCTTCTGGGCGCACTGGCTCACCGGTTGCTGGCTGATCATCGCGAGCGGCTCCGTCTTGAGACTCGCAGGCTTCGAGTTCGCACAAACGCGTATCGCCATGGGCGCTTTCTGCGCCGTCGCGGCCGCGCTCATGCTGCACGACCTACCGCTCTTCTGGACCAAAGAAATTTATCCTGTCTGCGAGTACGACCTCATCCGCTACAGCGGGTCGGTCACCGAAGCCAACCGTTGCTCACCCGACCAAGCGCTCGTCCAAGGCGAGTTTCCCCTCGCCCCGGTCATCACCTGTTTCGTCGTCATCGGCACCGGAATCGCGCTGTGGGCACGCAAAGGATTTCCCTGGATGGCCGTCGGCGGCATCGTGATGTTGCTCACCGCAGCAGTACCTGCGCTCAACCGTCACCGCCTCGACAACCTCGGCGAAGTGTTCATCAAGGGCGGGACGATCTTCGCCGTATGGTTCCTCATCCGCAAAGCCGGTGCGCAAGCGCCTCGAGATCGGGCACCTCAAGATCAGGCGGCGCGCCAAACTCCGGCGACCAACTGATCCCACGCCGATTCACCCACACGGTGCGGCAACCGACCGCTGCCGCGCCTGCGATATCGTTCTCCGGATGATCGCCGACATGCAACATCTGCGAAGGCTGAACGCCGAGTCGCCGAGCGAGCGTCTCGAATACGACGGGATGCGGTTTTGCATGGCCGACTGACTCGGCATTGAGGCTCAACTCGAAGTGATCACCAATACCGATGCGGCGCACGCAAGCGTTGCCATTCGAAAACGTCGCGAGTCGAAATTTGCTGCCGAGCCGTTCGAGTGCACGCGGTACATCGGGAAAGAGCTCTACGTCGTGACGAGCCTCGATGAACACTTCGAACGCGCGATCTCCGATCGTCGCCTCATGCCCATGATGCAGAGCGAGACGTCGTAACGCCTCGGTACGCAGCCAAGTCATGTCATGCGCACGATCGGGATGATCGACCGCCAGGGCGCGGCGCACCTCGAGTAGGTCGTCCGGGCCGATCCGGGCGGCAAGCGCTGGATGCTCGGCCTCGAGAAACGCCCGCATACGGGCCTCGGCCCGCTGCAGCACGGGTTGCACGGCCCAGAACGTATCGTCGAGATCGAAGCAGATGGCGATTGGGAGATCGGGCATTCGGAGTCGGCGTGGCCGCTCGTCTACAATGGGGCAACGCTTTTTACAGGCCCCTGATGCGGAGCACAACCATGAAGTCCTCGAACCTTGCCTCGATCGTCGCCCTTACGATGGCGCTCGCCTTCGGCGCAGACCGAAGTCTCGCCGCACCATTCACGGCGAAGGATCTCAACATGCTCTCCCGAGTCGCCGACCCTCAGGTGTCGCCGGATGGACGCCACGTCGCGTACACGCTTCGAGAGACCGACCTCGATGCCAACCGCGGCCGCACCGATGTCTGGCTCGCGGAACTCTCGGGCACCGGTCTCGCCAAGACGCGTCGACTCACGCAACACCCCGCCTCCGACAGCAGTGCACGCTGGGCCCCGGATGGATCGGGTCTGTTTTTTCTCTCGAGCCGTAGTGGCTCGTCCCAGGTATGGCATATCAGCCTCAACGGCGGTGAAGCGCAGCAAGTGACGAATCTGCCGCTCGATGTCGGTTCCTTCGAGGTGTCGCCCAGAGGTGATCGCCTCGCAGTCTCTATGGAGGTCTTTCCCGACTGCGCCGATCTCAAGTGCACGACAGATCGACAGGCTGCTCAGTCAAAGAAAAAAGCCAGTGCCCGAGTCTACGACCAGTTGTTCGTTCGCCACTGGGACACCTGGAAAGACGGCACGCGATCGACCCTCTTCACGCTTACGCTCAGCGCCGATCTAAAGGTGGGAACTCCCATCAACGTGTCGGGCAAAGTTCCCGGCGACGTACCGTCGAAGCCCTTCGGCGGCGATGAAGACTATGCCTTCAGCCCGGACGGCTCACGCATCGTATTCAGCGCGAGACTCGCCGATCGAACCGAATCGTGGTCGACCAACTTCGATCTCTATGACGTACCGGCCGACGGCTCTGCCGAGCCTCGTAATCTCACGGCCGACAATCCGGCCTGGGATGCGCAACCGGTATTCCTCGCCAATGGCGATCTGGCATGGCTCGCGATGGCGCGCCCGGGTTTCGAAGCTGATCGCTTCGTCATCAAACTCCGTAGCGCCAAGGACGGACGCGTGCGCGCTGTGACGCAAGACTGGGATCGCTCGGTCGGCACCCTGCTCGCCAACCACGCGAGAACCACCCTGCTCGCCGTCGCAGACGATAACGGGCAAACCGCGCTCTTCGAAGTGAACCCCGCGAACGGCCGTCGCACCCCGCTCGTCGACAAAGGCCAAGTTCAGGGCGCATCGGCCGGACCGAACGGCGTCGTCATCGCTTGGGCCGCGCTCGACTCGCCGCCCGATCTGTACCTCGCCCGTTCGCGTGATGGGCTGCAGCGCGTGACCTCGGTCAATGCCGCTGCGCTCGCCGACAAAGAATTCGGCGCCTTCGAGCAGTTCTCGTTCGCCGGAGCGAAGAACGAGAAAGTCTACGGTTACGTCATGAAGCCTCAGGGCTGGAAGCCGGGTCAAAAATATCCGATCGCCTTCATCGTGCACGGCGGGCCGCAGGTGAGTTTCGCCAACCAGTGGTCTTGGCGTTGGAATGCGCAGGTCTATGCGGGCGCAGGCTATGGCGTCGTATTCATCGACTTCCACGGTTCACCCGGCTATGGGCAGACCTTTACCGACTCGATCAGCCAGGACTGGGGTGGCAAGCCGCTGGTCGATCTTCAGAAAGGCCTCGACGCCGCCCTCACCCGTTACGACTGGCTCGACGGTTCGCGGGCCTGCTCACTCGGCGCGTCGTACGGCGGGTTCATGCAGAACTGGATCGCCGGCAATTGGTCTGATCGGTTCAAGTGCATCGTCAACCACGCCGGAATCTTTGACCAGCGGACCATGTACTACACCACCGAGGAACTCTGGTTCACCGAGTGGGAAAACGGCGGACCGTATTACGTGACGCCGAAGATCCACGAGAAGTTCAACCCGGCCGATTACGTCACGAAATGGAAAACGCCGATGCTCGTGACCCACGGCGCGCTCGACTATCGCGTGCCTTACTCACAAGGCCTCGCCACCTTCACCGCCTTGCAGCGACAGGGCATCGAGAGCCGTCTCGTGTTCTTCCCCGACGAGAACCATTGGATCTTGAAGCCAGCCAATAACATCCAGTGGCACGACGAAGTGCTCGGCTGGCTCGATCGTCACCTCAAGAAATAACGATCGACACTCGCTGCTGCGCGGGCGGAGGAACGGAATTCAACCGTACCCCGCCCGCCACTCCGCCTTGTAGGCGATGCCGAGCGTGATGAGACGGTTGAGCAAATCCTGATAGCCGATGCCGGCGGTAAGTGCCGACTGCGCAAAATCTTCGGCTTCTCCGATATTCGGATTGGCGTTCGCTTCGAGCACGAACACCTCGCCGTTGTCGCGAACACGAAAGTCCATGCGTGCGTAGCCAGAAAGCCCGAGGGCGCGATAGATACGCCGCGACAGGCGATCGAGCGACGCTTCGACTGCAGGCGGCAGATCGGTGGCGGAACGCCAGTCGATGCCGTATTTCTCTTGGTATTTTCGATCCCACTTTATCTTTCGCGTAGCGATGGTCGCCTGATTTCCTGGTAAAGATCCGAAGTGCAACTCGCGCACCGGCAGCCGCGTGAGTCGTTCGTTACCCAGCACGCCTACATAGACTTCACGCCCGGCGATGTACTCCTCGACGAGCGCATCGGTACCCACCTGATCGTGAATGAACGCGACACGCTCTTTGAGATGTGCCGCATCTTCGACGACCGACGCCTGCGCGATGCCGAGCGAAGCATCTTCTGTCGCAGATTTGACGAAGAGCGGATAGCGCATCTTATTGGGCGGGCGAAATTTGATGCCCTTGCGCAGCAGTGTGAACTGCGGCGTCGGAATACGGTGATACGACAACAATTGCTTGGTGAGCGGCTTGTCTCGCGAGAGCAGCAAACCGCGCGGATTGCAGCCCGTATAGGGCTGCTGCATCAATTCGAGGAAGGCGACGACATGCTGGTCGTAGGTGACGATCCCGTTGAATTCTTCGAGCAAGTTGAAAACGATGTCTGGCTTCCAATCGGCAATCGCCGCGCGAAGCTCGGTGAGGCTGTCGAGCACACCCAACACCCGCACCTCGTGCCCCGCTAGGCGAAGCGTCCGAATGACGTCGTACTCCGTACGCCACTCCGACATCTGATCCTCGGTCAAACCCGACACGTCTTCGGGCGGAACCAGCGTCTCGTGAACGACCACCAGAACTTTGAGCTGCTTCATAACGTGAACCGCATCGTCTCCCCGCTCAGGGCGGCTTTCGCCAACCTGCGAACCGTTCGCTCCGCCGCGACGCGACGCTCTCTCGAAGAGCCTCGCAGCCACAACCGGCGCTCGCGCGCTCGCTCGACGGCGAACTGCACGAGTTGCTCGGCACCATAACGGTCGATCGCGCTGTGCGCCATCACATGCCGAATCAGATCAGGTCGCAGGGCTCGAAGGCAACTATCGGCACGACGATGATGATGATTCGGACCGCGAGGCCTGACCTTGGACAGTCCGCGATCGAGCGTTCGATCAATCATTGAAAAATCGCAGTCGACACGACGCTGCAAATGACGTCGGTAGTAATCGCGCAATGATAAATCGTTCGAGGCGACCGGATCGATACGACTTGCCGTACGCACGACGGGGCGACGGCCGCGGATGCTCTGCATCAACTCGTCCATCGCCTCGAGTTTTGCGAGGGCGGGCGTGTCGGCATAGCACTGCCGCCAGTTGGAGCGCGGCGCTAGCCAAACCGCAAAGGTCTCGGCGAAATCTTCCGCCGGATGCGCTTGGGCATACCAACCATCCAAGTGAGTGACGAATTCGCGGCTCGAAGGGTTTGCGACATAACGGGTCGGATAAGGCAAAGCAGCCGACCCGAACGTGTCACGCCAGAGTTTTCGTCTTCGGAGTCGAAACGCCGTGTCGACGACGTGGCCGGCCTCGTGGCGCAAGATGCGCATCAAGCCTGCCGCATTACCGCCCTCCACCGAGCTCGACATGCGACGCTCAAGGCGCTCTAGGCGCGGATGCGCAAGGTAAAACGGGATCGCGATACCCGGGACGCCGTCGGGTGAAAACCACTCGTCCGAAAACCAAAAGTGCGGCTCCAACAAAATGTCGCGCGCCGCGAGTTCATCACGCAGACGACGGATGGCGCGTTGCAACACGGCACGCCTCGGCAGACCGAGATGCAGATCGCGAAATCTCAGGCGCAGGAGTTGCGCGTCGGAGTAACGGGCCCAATGAGGGGACTTCCGTCTCACGGCTCAGGTTTCGGTATCTAGCCGAACAAGCACTTCCGCGAGCAACGCATCGGCGAGCTCTTCGATCATGGGTCGACCGGCAAGCATCGCGAGCCATCCGGCTGGAATCGACTCCACGCCAAACACCGCGCCGGCAAGCTGCCCCGTCGTTGCACCGTAGACGTCGGCGTCGCCGCCACGATTGACCGCTCGCAGCACGGCATCCTTCCAATTCTTTGCCTCGTGCAGAGACTCCTTGGCGACGGCGAGCGCAAGAGAGGCCTGCGTATCGAGACGAGAAGGCCGCGTATCAGTCGGCCTTGATCGAGTCGCATCTTTGAGAGGTTTGCCACGTATCGCACCATGCATCATCGATGCGAACTCAGTCAGGGTATCGAGCGTGGACGATTCACGACACGTCAGTCGCATCATCGGCTCGAGGTCTTTGATCAGCGCCTGCTCGTCGGCGTAGTGCCACAGGACGAGCGGTGCGACTCGGACGAGTGCATCGGCACCATCGCGTAGATCACTCGACGCCCCACCGTCCACGAGTGCACGACTGACGCTCGCCGTGATCCCGAGACATTCACCGGAGAGGGACCCTTCACCATCGCGTTGCCAACGTCGGAATCGAGTCAACTGATCGGACGGATCACATCCTCTGCACTCGAGAACACTATGCCCGAGCAGCAGCGCCATCGCCGTGTCATCGGTCCAGGAGCCTGGGGCAAGATCGAAGGGCCCGCCTCCGATGAGATCGCGGATCGGAGCAAAGCTCCCCGGTCTCGCCAATTGCGCAGGCGCGGCGAGCGCCTCACCGAGCGCAAGCCCGAGTAATGCTCCGCGAAAACGGCTGCGCAACCGCGCCACCGCAGCGAGCGCCTCGGCATCGAACTCGGGAACTCCCGCGTCAGGCGTCACTCGCCTCACCCCTCGGTCGAGACGCGAAGAGCCGAAAAATCGAATAGCGCCGGGTCAGCCAAATGTCCGGCCTCGACTCGGCAGATTGCCGAAAAAATCGACTCTGTTCGCCCCGGATGCCTTCGCTCCCATTCCTGCAACATATGTTTGATCGTGCGGCGCTGCGCGTTGTCCTGAGAGCCACAGAGTTTGCAGGGAATGATCGGAAACTGCCGCGCGCGAGCGTACCTCTCGATATCTCGCTCGGGCACGTAGGCGAGCGGACGGATGACGATGTGCCGCCCGTCTTCGGAGCGCAGCTTGGGCGGCATCGCCTTCAGTCGACCGCCGAAGAACATGTTGAGGAAGAGCGTCTCGACGATATCGTCACGATGATGACCCAGCGCCACCTTGGTCACCCCGTTTTCCGAAGCCCAACGATAGAGCGCTCCGCGCCGCATACGGGAACATAGCCCGCACATCGTCTTACCCTCGGGGATGACACGCTTGACGACCGAGTAGGTGTCTTGCTCGATCACGTGAAACGGCACGCCGAGGGCGGTCAGGTATTCGGGAAGCACATGCTCCGGAAAGTCCGGCTGCTTTTGATCGAGATTGACCGCCACCAACTCGAACTTGACCGGAGCGCTTCGCTGCAACGACATCAAGATGTCGAGCATGGTGTAGGAATCTTTGCCCCCCGAGAGGCAGACCATCACCTTGTCGCCTTCCTCGATCATCGAATAATCCTCGATCGCCTTGCCAACGAGGCCCCTGATGTGGGCCTGCAGCTTGCGCGAGGTGTTCGATGATTGGCGTACGGGCATGTCCATCAGACGACTCGCTGAGCACCCATCACGATGAGGCAAACGCAGCTGCCGAAACCCACGAGCCAAGTGAGCGATCTCAGAGTGGCGAGATCGGCGACGTAGCACGCCACGTAAGCAATGCGGGACACCAAGAAAATCGAGGCGATCAGCCCGACCGATGCCGGATCGACACCACCGATGAAGGCGGCAGCGAGTCCTGCGATGTACGTCGCAAGCGCCTCCCAGGAATTAGCCTGAGCCGCATTCGCACGCGCCTGATAACCCGTGCGACGAGCAAGCCACTCACGCGGGTTGGCGTTGTCGTATCGATCGTTTCCGCCACTGAATTTCGCGATACCACCGCAAATGATGGGCATGAGCATCGCAGCGAGCAGGATCCAGAGTGCTGTGGCCATGGTGAATTACTCCGTTTGTTATGGACGTTATCTTCGGATTGAAACTCGAACCAAAAAAATGAAGCGCAGCACAGGCCCCATCAGCGCGCAGGCCAGGTCGCGGCATACCAACCGATGGCGATCGACACCACGATGAGCGTCAGCACGGTGATCACCAGCATGATTCGCCCGAACGTCATCCGGCGAACTCCTATCGCAACGACAACTGACCCTTCTCGTTGAAGGGCACGGTTCTGATGAGTCCGCTGTCGAGCTTCACTTCGCCGCGCAGTTGGTAGGTAAGTTCGTTAGGTGCACCGCCGCTCTGGCGCGCGCGCTCGAGCAACTTGAGCAAAGTACCGGCGAGATTGGCCGTCACCAACATGTCGAACTCGGCTTCACCTCGCGCGGGCACCACGAAACTACTGCCGGAGAGTCCGCGACCGAGCTCTTCTCCCCCCAACTCGATGGTGTAGGTCACCCCTCGCACACGAAGCTCGCGATCGTTTGGGTTTTGAACTCGCATGCGCGCACGCAGGCGTTGTTCGAGGAGATCGCCTTTGACGAGTTCGACTTTGGCCACAGCCAACTTAGGCGCCTCGAGCCGCGGCCCGAGCGCACCACACGCCGACAGCAGCGCAAACACCAACAGAAGGGCAAGTCGCTTGCGAAGCACGAACAGGATCCCCGCAACGTGGACCAAGACCCTCACAAGTCTACTCGCTAGACCGGGGCGGCAGTAGGCTCGAAACGGTCCTTCTCATTTCCTCGGAGTTCCCATGTTCGATCACGCACATCAAGCCTTTTTGCGCATCGTGTTCTGCGCACTTGCGGCATTGTCGGTCTCGTCGCTCTCTGCTCAGCAACCCGCTGCGAACACCGACGTCGGCGGACATTGCCGCTTCAATCTCCAAAACCAGTGGGCCGGCCCCTACAAGGCCTGCATCGATCCGTCGACGGCTCCTCAATGTGAAGAGATCGGCAAGCGCGATCAGAACAGCGGCGCCACCTTTGCGCCCGGCGCCTGCCCCGCTGCAGGGCGGGTCGGCACCTGCGCCAAACCGGACTCCTCCGTGCACTACTACGACGGCGAAGCCAGCAGCATCGAGGTCGGCTGCGGCTTCCAGGGCGGCGCTTGGAAAGCGGGAAGCTGACTATTATTTGATAACTATTGCTAGTTAGTGCATTGTAATAACAAGTGACTACTAGCACCGGCGCCAAATTCCAGAAAGACCTCAACGCAGGCACCTTGGCTCTCGTGCTGCTCGCCACCCTGGCGAGCAGCGACGAGGACCTCTACGGCTACGACATCGCCCGTCGGCTGCGCAACGTGGCGACCGATGGCGAGAACCCGTTCGCGGAGGGCAGTTTGTATCCCGTGCTACGCAGTCTCTCGGCAGCCGGGTTGCTCACCAGTCGAATCGTTCCGTCTTACTCGGGCCCACCACGCCGGTACTACCGCATTACCGACCTTGGACGAGACACGCTCCTCGACTGGTCCACTCGCTGGAAAACGACGAGTACATGGGTCGACGGCTGCCTGGCTGATCTCGGCCCGGGTATGCTCCATCGCTCATGAACAAAATCTTTACCGTAACTTTCGTCTTGCTTCTGAGCACGCTGCTCGGCGCTGCCGAACCCGCGCCGCAAGACCTCTCGACCTTTCCGAAAAGCAAAGTGACGATCCAAAGCGCGAATGGGTCGCATCTCTTCGACGTCTGGGTCGCCGACACTCCCGATCGTCAGCGGCAAGGCCTGATGTTCGTTCGCGATCTGCCGGCTTCGCAGGGCATGTTGTTCGTTAACGAGCCGCCGCGAATCGCCTCGTTCTGGATGAAGAACACGTTCATTCCACTCGACATGTTGTTCATCGACGAGCGAGGGAACATCGTCGAGATCTTCGCGAACACGCCGCCGCTCTCGCTCACCCCCATCGGCCCCGATACGCCAGTGCGCGCCGTACTCGAGTTACGCGGCGGAGAGAGCGAGCGTCGTGGAATCAAGAAGGGCGATACCGTCCGACACCCCGCGTTCAAGAAACGCTAGGACGATCATCGACGATCATCGGTTGGGGGCGTCGCGAAATTATTCGAGTGCGCGCAGCACGCGCTCCAAGTATTCCGCTTGCAGACGACTACGCGCATCGGCCGCAGCAGGCTCAGGCACAAACTCTTCCACCTCGTCCTGATCGACGAGCTCGCGCCGTGCAAGTACGCGCTCGAGCGCATCGAGACGCGAGCGTGTAACGGCAAGCTCAGACACCAACGCAAGCGTCACGCCATAGAGCCGATCGAGCATCGGATCGTCTGTGAATTGAGGAGCTTCCGGACGGCGCCCTGTTTCTGCGGGGGTTGCGCGCGGGATGGGGTCAGCGATCTGCGGGAGGGAGTGATCCATGTCCATGCTATCCGAGTGAGGCGATTCCTTTCGCCGCTTGCCACGCACCCACCACATACCACGAGGGCGCTCGTCCGAAATCTTCGTTCTTGATTGCCGTCTGCGACGGTGGCAACGCCGCGCATCGCGACTCGAACACGTTGCCCGCGCCGAAACCCGCCTTCACGAGCAGGGCCGGCAAGTCCGATTCGTGCAACGCACTCCAAAACGGCTCGTTGTTGAACCGCCCATCCCAATCGCGCATGAATTGCTCGAAGGGATCGAGGCCGCGATACGGCGGCTGCTCGAGATGTACCGTGAGGCCACCTGCGCGTAGCAGTCGGTGGGCCTCCGAAAAAATACGCGGCAACGCCTGACGGGATGTCTCGTGCAAGACCATCGTCGTGAAGACGAGATCGCTGGAGCTGTCTTCGAGCGGCGTATTCGTCGCATCGGCCTGCATGAAGGTCACATCCGATACGCCGAGCGATCGGGCGCGCGCATGACCGTAGCGCAACATAGGTGCTGCCACATCGATCGCGATGATTTCCGCTTCCGGGAAAGCCGCGCGCAGCGGCAAGGTGTTGTGTCCGAGTCCGCAACCGAGATCGACGATACGCCGTGGCTTGAACTGCGGATGCTCGCGCTTCAACCAACCGACCAGCGCCCTACCCGCGGCATCGTTCCAAGGCCCGGCCGCCCCACCCGTCGTCGCATACATGCCGGCGTCGTAGTTGGCCGGGTTCGTGACGTCGTCGGTCATGCGCTCGGCCGTATAACCCCCCCGCATGAGATGGGTGTCGACGGCCGACACATAACGCGGCGCTTCGAGCGTCGGGTCGAGTCGCAAGGTCCGGGCGCCCTCGTTGGCCAACTTCGCACGATCACGAAGCGACTCGGCCTGCCGTGCGACGAGCTGTCGGCCGGCGTGTTGGCGAATCTCCATCGTGTTCCGACGCAAGAGACTAAAAACCCGGTACGCAGGCTCCCGCTGCATCGCCTCGGCGACGTCATGCCGGTCGACCGGATCCCGGCCATGTCGTAAACGGAAGGACTGCCGCGCACGAGACTCGTAAGCCGCCTTCACCCTGGGCGACAGCGTTTGCGCAATCTGAGCGTTGAGATGGGCCACGATGTCGAATCGCGCCCTGTCGTCGTGCTTCGCGGCAGGCAGCAAGTCGTGACGACCGATCGTGTGCCAAGGCGAGGGTGAACTCATGGCGGCAGGCTAAACCCCACCCTCGTTACGGGAAAATCGATTATTCTTTACTTATAATTCGTTTTTTCCGAATATTTATCCCGACCCATGCGCCATCTCAACTACACCCACCTGCTCTATTTCTGGACGGTCGTTCGGGAGGGGGGCGTCGCGGCGGCGGCGGCGGCCCTGCACATCACGCCCCAAACCGTCAGCGGCCAGATCAAGCTCCTCGAAGATCAACTGCAGGGCGCTTTGCTCGAGCGCCAAGGGCGCCGCTTGGCCCCGACCGACCTCGGTCGCCTCGCCTATAGCTACGCCGAAGAAATTTTTCCGAAGGGGCTCGAGCTCGCCAGCGTACTGCGGGGTGCTCGAACGCAAGGCAGTCGCGCCGTCGCGATCGGTGTCGCCGATGCAGTTCCCAAACTCGTGACGTTTCGAATCCTCGAACCGTTGCTGGCGGGTGATGGACAATTTCACGTGACCTGTCACGAGGCGCCGCTACCCGCACTCATGGCCGACCTCGCGGCGCACCGCCTCGACCTCGTACTCGCGACGAGCGCTGCGCCCACGGACACCCCTATCAAAGCATTCAGTCATTTGCTTGGTGAGTCCGAAATCGGTTTCTTTGCTACCCAATCTTTGGCGGCCAATCTTCGACCCGATTTTCCACGTAGCCTGAACGATGCGCCTTTACTTTTACCCACTGATCGCAGCGCCAACCGACGAGTGCTCGAGGCGTGGTTCGAGCGTCAAGGCGTCACGCCGCGCATCGTCGGAGAACTCGACGACAGCGCGCTCGTCAAAACCTTCGCTCAGCATGGCGTCGGGGCATTTGCCGCGCCGCTCGCCATCGAAGATGAAATTCTGAGGCAATACGGCGTGGTGAGTTTCGGTCGAATCGACGAGCCGAAGGCGAGGTTCTACGCCATCTCGACAGAGCGTCGAATCAAGCATCCGGCCGTCGCCATCATCACCGAAGCCGCGAGGACCGAGCTCTTCTCATCGCGCGATTCAGCGAGAGACGAACATATTTCGTCGACGCTTGTGCAGAGCGGGCCGCTCAATCGACCCGGCTCGTCGACACCTGCTCGAGCTCGCCGCGCTCGCTGACCTCGAGTCTCACCTCGATCGGTCTACAGCACACCTGACAATCTTCGATATAACTTCGGGACGCATCGGTGAGGTCGAGCATCGAGCCGTAGGGCTCACCACACCACGGGCATTGCAGTTCGACGAAAACCCCAAGCTCCGAGGTCGCCGCCGCGCTGTCCCCAGGCTCGAACACCGGCTCGAGGCCATAGAGCTCATCGATCGTTGCGGCATCGAGCGCCATGACCCGGGATAACAAAGGCTTTCGCATGTCCCGATGATAAACTCAGGTCGAAGTTGTAGGCATCAGGGGAGGCTTCCATGAAAAGTGTGACCCGCTCGGCGTACTCCGTCTCGACCGTCGCGCTCGCCCTACTCGCATCGGTGATGGGAGACAATCTTTGGGCCTCCTCTGATCCGGCATCCGCGTCGCTCACCACGAGTCACCGCGACTTCTGCGCCGTCGTGCAGCGCAAGTTGGTCGACACCCCCTTGTCGCTCACCAATAAAATCCATTCGACCAAAGAGGCCTTCACCGACTCGAAGGCCCGCGCAAAGCCCCTCGAAACTCAGCAATTTTCGGAAACTGCGCCCGACGGCAGCCTGATCGGCATCTCGTGCAAAACCAAAAGCGCCGATCACCTTCGGGCCGAGCACGGCGTTTCAGCCGCACGCGACCCGGCGTTGCCGCCTCGCAGTTGCCGCGACATGCATCGCGAAATGGTGGTTCAGCTTTGGGCCACCTTCGACGACGAAGCACGAGCGTCCTCGGCGTTTGCGCCTCACCAGGTCATGCTCGATGCCGACACCATGAGTTACACCGGCTCGGGCTGGATTGGCTCGCCCGCCGAAGCGTATCTCAGCAGCGACGGCAAGCTGCATTTGCGCGCCTCGGCCCTCTTCGCCGAATGGGAAGACTGGCGATGGAAGATCATGCCGAAGAGTTTCCGCGGCAATCACTACTGCCATCTCGTCGCACCCGAGCGCATCCGCGCCCTGATGCGGGGCGAGACACGACTCAGCCGTTGATGACGGTGATCTCGAGGTGCTTGCTCGCCTTGAGAGAACTCGAGATGAGGCACACCTGCTCAGCCTTCGCGAGCAAGGTGCGTGCGCGGTCGTGATCGGCGCCGGCCGGCACCGTGAGCGTCGCGTGAACCGTGAACTCAGTGAATTGACTGACCCACTCCACCCGGTCGAGCTTGCCCTCGACCTTGCACTCGAGATGCGACCACTCGAAGCGTGACGCAGCGGCTACGGCTCTAAAACTCAGCACCAAGCAATCGACGAGCGCCGCCGTCAGCAGAGTTTCGGGCGACCATTTGTCTCCGGGGCCGCCGAACTCGACGGGCGGCTCACTCGGGATAGTCGACAGACCCGGCGAATCGAGGCTGACAGCCCCCGAGACGCCAGCTGAGGCACTGACCGTATAGATGTGCGGAAAAGGGTGCATGAGACCTCCAAACCTGATGCTCGAAATCGTTGCCGACGCATTATCTCGCAGGTCGGGTCGACGCGCAGACGATCCTGCTTGCTGCCACGTGCACTGGCGCTCAAAATGTCGAGATGACCGAGGAGACCCGCAGCGGCCCACGCCGACTTCCCGCCACGACGGACGCCTCTCGCGAAGCGCGAGACGAGCGACGCTCTCGTCTTCGAGATCAGGGTCTCGAAATCGACGCCCTGTGTGGCACGGCTCCCGAGCTCGAACCCGAAAAGCTCGCCGGTAGCATCGAGGGCTTCATCGGTTACGCCCAGATGCCGCTCGGCGTCGCCGGCCCAATTCATATCAAAGGGCTTCATGCCTCAGGCGATTTCATGGTGCCCCTCGCCACGACCGAGGGCACGCTCGTCGCCTCCTTCCAGCACGCGTTCAACGTCATCAACCGCTGCGGCGGTGCCAATGCCGCCTGCAGCCGACAACTCGTCGGGCGCGCACCCTGCTTCGAATTCGCTGATCTACCGACCGCCATGCGTGTCGCCGATTGGCTGCCGGCGCAGTTCGCCTCCATGCAGCAGACTGCCGCATCAACCTCACGCTTCTGCAGACTGCAGGGTCAAAAAATTTCGGTCCTCGGCAATACCGTTTACCTAATGCTCGAATACTCGACCGGAGATGCCGCTGGTCAAAATATGGTGACGCTCGCCACTCAGGCGGTCTGTCAGCAATTGCTGCCGAGCATGCCTGCCCAACCCGTCAGCTGGTTGCTCGAATCGGCGCTATCCGGCGACAAGCGCTCCTCGGCCCAAGCATTCCTCGGTGCTCGCGGACGCAATGCCTCGGCCGAGATCATCATTCCGGCGCGCACCGTCAGTCGTTACTGGCGTGCCGACCCGGCAGCGATGGCTCGATGCTGGGATCAAGCCATCGCGGGCGCAGCGCAAACCGGCGCCGTAGGCCTCCAAGGCAACGTCGCGAACGGTCTCGCCGCGCTCTTCATCGCTTGCGGTCAAGATGTCGCCTGCGTCTCCGAAGCCACCACCTCGATCACGCGTTTCGAAGTCACGGCCACCGGCGACCTTTATGCCTCCGTCACGCTGCCTAACCTCATCGTCGGCACCGTCGGCGGCGGAACCTTTCTTCCGACGGCGCGCGAATGTCTCGCCATGCTTGGCTGCACAGGAACGGGCACAGCAGCAAAGTTTGCGGAGATCTGCGCAGTCGTAGCTCTCGCCGGCGAGCTGTCGCTCATCGGCGCGATGGCGAGCGGCGCATTCGCTAACGCTCATGCTTCGGGCGGTCGCAAGGGCCGCGGAACCGGCGACACCTAAATTCCTCGACCGAATACCTTGACCGAGTCGAAACCTAAATCTTTGAGTGCAGCAAATGCATCTGCGCGGCCCCGCAAGCCGCTGCGCCGTTTTTTTCTGCACAAAGTGCTGCCTCCTTTCGGCTGGCGCATGTATCGGGCGCTCGGTCGATCTTGGACCTACGACGAACAGGACGTGTCGATCCTTCGTGATCTCGTCGCGGCTCGACAGCCTGTGGTCGGCGCGTTCTACCACTCACGCACGTTCGCGCTGCTGCATTACTTCAGCCTGCCCGCTCAAGGTCGCTGGATTCTCATGTGCTCGCAGAGCCGTGATGGCGAGGCCATGGCTCGCGTCGAAGAAGGCCTCGGTTTTCGGGTGGCGCGCGGCTCGTCAGGCAAAGGTGGCGCGAGGGCTCTGGTCGAAATGATCAAGGCTCAACGCGAGGATCGCGGACTCAACTCCTGCCTCGCCATCGACGGATCTCGCGGCCCTCGCGGCATCGCTCAACTCGGCACGATCACGCTCGCCCAGAAAACCGGCAGCTTGTTGCTGCCCGTCGCTGCCTCAGCCTCGCCGTGCTGGCGCTGGAACGCCGCCTGGGACCGCACGCTCATACCTAAGCCCGGCGCAACCGTCACAGTACGCATCGGTCAGCCGATAGAGGTTCCCGCCAAACTCGATGAAGACGGATACGAATCCATTCGTCGCGTTCTCGAAGAGCGGATGTTTTCGTTGCATTCCAATTTGGATCAGCACACCGGTTATCACGATCCGGAACCGCTACGCGTTCCGGCAGTCTGAGCTTTTCAGTCCACCATGATCAGGTTCTACCCATGCGCAAACTGCTTCCTCTCCTTATGAGCACTGTCCTCGTATCGGCCGCAGCCGCCGCCCCCAATACTCTGCTCGAACCCTGGTCGGGACCCTACGGCGGCGTACCTCCGTTCGATCGAGCCTCGCCTGCCCTGCTCGCGCCCGCGCTCGAAGCCGGCATGGCTGAGCATCTCGTCGAGCTCGAGCGCATCGCCAACAACCCTGCGCCGGCGACCTTCGCCAACACCATCGCTGCCATGGAACGTTCGGGTCGCGCACTCGATCGCGCCTCCACCGTCTATTACATCTTCGGTTCGACCCTGAGCGACGACGCCGTTCAGCAGGTCGAACGCGACATCGAACCCAAGATGGCCGCCTTCCGCGACTCCATCACCCAGAACGAAAAACTCTTTCGACGCATTGCGGCGGTTTATGACGCCCGCACCACCTCAGGTCTCACCGCCGAAGAGCAGCGCCTGACTTGGCTCACGTACACCAACTTCGTGCGAGCGGGCGCGAAACTCGATGCTCCCTCAAAGAAACGCCTCGCCGAAATCAACCAATCGCTCGCGGGTCTTTTCACTCGATTCAGTCAGAACTTGCTCGCCGACGAGAGCGAGCGTTACACCGTCCTCGAAAGCGAGGCCGACCTTGCAGGGTTGCCAGCCTCGTTGCGGGCAGGCTTCGCCGCAGATGCCGAACGCCGAGGTAAGAGCGGCAAATGGATCGTCGCCAATACACGCTCTTCGGTAGAGCCTTTCCTCACCTACTCGACCCGACGAGACCTACGCGAAAAAGTCTGGCGAGTTTTCGTCAATCGCGGCGACAACGGTGATGCACGTGACAACAACGCCATCATCGGCCAGATCCTCCAGTTGCGTGCCGAGCGCGCGCGACTGCTCGGCTTCGAAACCCACGCGCATTGGCGCCTCGAGAACTCCATGGCCCGCACGCCCGAGCGCGCGATGCAGTTGATGGAAGCGGTCTGGACTCCGGCGGTTGCACGCGTACGCGAGGAAGTCGCGGACATGCAAAACATCGCCGACAAAGAAGGCGCCCGAATCAAGATCGAGCCTTGGGACTATCGTCACTACGCCGAGAAAGTGCGCAAGGCCAAATTCGATCTCGACACCAACGAGCTCAAGCCTTACCTGCAACTCGAGAAGCTTCGCGAAGGCATGTTCTACGTCGCAGGCGAACTCTTCGGGATGACCTTCACCGCATTGCCCGCAGGCAGCGTACCGGTCTATCACCCCGATGTTCGCGTCTGGCGCGTCAACGATAAAGCCGGCAACCTCATCGGTCTTTGGTACTTCGACCCCTATGCTCGAGTCGGCAAGCAATCGGGCGCATGGATGAACGCCTACCGAAACCAGGAGCGATTCGACGGCGAGGTCAAAACCATCGTGTCGAACAACTCGAACTTCGTGAAGGGCAACCCCGGCGAACCGGTGCTCATCAGCTGGGACGATGCGGTCACCCTCTTCCACGAGTTCGGACATGCACTGCATGGCCTTTCGAGCAACGTGAACTATCCGAGCGTGTCGGGCACCAACGTAGCGCGCGACTACGTCGAGTTTCCGTCGCAGCTGCTCGAGCACTGGCTGCCCGTCAAAGAGGTGCTCGACCGATTCGCCGTTCACTATCAGACGGGCAAGCCGATTCCGGCCGAGCTCGTCGCCAAAGTCGAACGCGCGAAGACTTTCAACCAAGGATTTGCCACGGTCGAATATCTCTCCGCAGCACTCGTCGACATGAAGCTGCACTTGGCGGCAAAACCCGATTCGCGTATCGATCCCGATGCATTTGAGCGAGAGACGCTCGCCAAGTTGGGCATGCCGTCGGAGATCGTGATGCGACATCGCACGCCCCAGTTCGGTCACATATTCTCAGGAGACGGTTATTCGGCCGGCTATTACAGTTACCTCTGGGCTGACACGCTTACGGCCGACGCTTGGGAAGCGTTCACCGAAGGGAAAGGCGCCTGGGATCGCGATATCGCCAAGCGTCTTCGCGACTATGTTTTCTCTGTGGGCAATACGATTGATCCAGCGGATGGATACAAATCTTTCCGCGGTCGTGATCCGCAGATCGAAGCACTGATGCGCAAGCGTGGATTTGCTCCGGCCTCCACCTCGGGGTCATCGGCTCAATGAAATCTTCGTAATGTGCACCCTTTTAGGGCGACAACGCACGGAAATCCTGTAGGCAGACGATGGGCTTTTCCTTAGAATGCGCGACTTCTTTGATCACTCGTAGATTATTTTTATGGCCAAAAAAACCGCTCGTCCCGTCAAAAAGAAAGCCCGTCGCAACGTCGCCCCCTGGACCGCTGCCGACGAAGCGAAGCTGCGTAAGTTCGCTGGCAAGATGCCGACCTCCAAGCTGGCCAAGCTGCTGGGTCGCTCCGTTGCCGCGATCACCTTCAAGGCTTTCGCAATGAGGCTGTCGCTGCGTCTGCCGAGTAGCAACCGGGGTCGACGTCTCAAGGTTTCCAAGCGTCGCGGTTAACACCCCGTCGCAAGACACTTGAACACCGAGAGGGCCCTCACGTGAGTGAAGGGCCCTTTCGGTTTCTGGCGTCAGTGATTTTTTAGCCCGAGTCTCGGCCGCGCCCTTTGACGAGCGCGTCGCGATCGCGACGTAGTTCTTCGATGCTTCCGGCGAACAATTTGGGCTCTTTGGTGAGGGCGCGCCACACCATGAACGCGGCGATGGCGCCCAAGCCCAGAAACCCGCCCATCACCCAAAGACTCACGAGAAGTCGATCGTGCTCCCAGAGCGCAATCACGAGCGTGAGCGCCGCCATCAACAACCCGAGCGCCGCAAAAAGAAGAGCGGCGAGCGCCCAGAGAAATACCCGCAGGATCCGCCGGAACTCCGAGGCCACCTCGGCAGAGAGCAGTTCGAGTCGGGCCTGGATCAACGCAAGCAGCTGCGCGAGAAGACGTCGAATCGAGTCGAACATATCCCTGCCCCCGAATGAAATGATCAGCGTCGACTAATCAGCACACCGACGATGAGTCCGATCCCGGCCGCGAGCCCCACCGATTGCCAAGGGTGTTTTCGCACGAAATACTCCGTCGAACGAGCAGCATCATGAGTCTTGTCTCTCACCTGCTCTTCTAGCTCATCGAGCCTCTGACGCGCCGCACGAACGGCCTCGGCGATGTATTCGGCACCTGCATCGATCATGTCAGCCTCCAACGAGTGTTTCCTGCACTGCTCGCCATGCTCGCTCGTCGGCAACCGCCAACGCCTCGAGATCTGCCGGCTTCGCGTTCGGGTCATCGACCCATTCGCGTAACTGCGGACCTCCGTTGATCACATCGATCGCGAGGCGCTCGTACTCATACTCGTACGGAAAATCGCGCCACAGCGGATACTCGGGCCAAAGCGTGCGAATCGCCTTGAATGCGAGGGCCTGCAGGCGCCACGGACGAAACGCGTGATGGTCGTACGCGGGGTCATCCACGTGGACCTGCAGCCCACTGCATAACCTGCCCGCATGCTTGTGAAAAGTCGGTTCGAACCAGCACGGTCGCAGCCGACAACCGGCCAACCACTGCGGGGCGATCCGGTGCATCGCCTCGAGCAACCGGTCTGCCTGAATATCGGGCGCACCGAAGACTTCGAGAGGCCGGGTCGTTCCTCTCCCTTCGGAAAGCGTCGTGCCTTCGACCATCACGGTTCCGGCGTAGGCTCGGGCCATCGACAGATTGGGTGCATTGGGACTCGGATTGACCCAACTGCGCTCGCCGATCGGCCAGCCCCAACCCGGCGCCTGCTCGGGATGCCAGCCCTGCATGCCGATAACCTGGAGTTCGAGCTCGAGAGCACCACGTTGTACGAACCAATGAGCGAGCTCACCCAGCGTGAGCCCGTGACGCATCGGCATTTCGCCTGCGCCGACGAAACTCTCCCAACCCTCTCGCAACGAGAGGCCTTCGATGGGCCGGCCCGCAGGATTGGGGCGGTCGAGCACCCATACCGCCTTGCCGAGTCGGGCCGCCGCCTCGAGCACATAGCGCAGCGTCGTGATGAACGTGTAGATGCGGCAACCGAGGTCCTGCAAATCGATCAACACCACGTCGCAGTGCTCGAGCATCGCGTCGGTGGGTCTGCGGACTTCACCGTAAAGGCTGAAAACCGGTATGCCGAGCGCCGGGTCAATGAAATCCGACGACTCGATCATGTTGTCTTGCTTGTCACCACGCAGGCCATGCTGCGGGCCGAAGGCTGCGGTGATTTTCAAGCCCGGAAGTGACGCCAACGCATCGAGACTATGCCGAAAATCGGCCGTCATGGACGCCGGATGCGCGAGCACCCCGATGCGTCGACCCTCGAGTGGGGCGCGCAGCGCGGGCTCGTCGATGAGTCGATCGATTCCGAAGCGGATCATGGGATCTCCAGCGCTCTCAAAAAATTGTCTGGATGGTGGAAGAGCGGCCGATCGATGGGATGCCAGATCGCCCAGAAAGAGGTTCCCGCCATCGTCTCCAGCACTACCGTCGGAAAGAGTTGCGAGCGCGCCCCGAGCGCCGGACGGGGGATCGCGAGGTCGACGACGAGTCGATGGCGAAACGGATCGCTTTCGGTCTGCGCCATCGTCGACTTCACCTGCGGAGGGTCGATCGAGTCCGGCCATGGCACCGAACGCATCCCTCGAAGCACGCCGTCGAAGGCATAACACGCCCAGTCGCCCGACGGCGAAACATTGAACTCCAGATACGGACCCGGATTCTCAGGATCGCGAGCAAAGAGCTCGCAGCAGGTGTGAAGCCAGAGTTCGTCGCGCCGACTCGCTCGCTCGGCCTGCAAACTCGGGATCTTGATCGTCACGTGCGATCGCAGCTCGTAGCTGAGTCCCAGCACTTTGGGCGTCGCGCTCACATGAACCGTCACGGCGCCAACCGCAGCCAACTCGCCACAAGCGGGATGCGCGACGAGCTCGACACTCACGCGTTTCGCGCTCATGCGCGCCGCCCCGCCACCACCGGTACCTGCCAAACGCCGTAACCGTCGGGGTCTTGCAGGGTCGCGATGATCGCATCGAACATCGAGCGCACTTCAGCCATGGACATCCCGGAGTGCGCAGCGAGCGGCTCGGTATATCCGTCACGCCACGCGGTGAGGATGCCCGCGAACTCCTCGCGCGGGACGCGCTCGGTATCGAGGGTCAAATATTGAATGCCGAGGTGCGTGAACCCCAAGGCACGCATCATGGGTAAGGTGCGCCGCCCGACTCGTGCGTCGGTGCCGGTCGCCTTGGTGAACGGGACCACCGCCCGATGCCAGAGACGATCGGGATCCACCCCGTCGCGCTCGGGGAAGTGCAACATCCCGTAATCCTCGCTGAGCACGTGGGCCCACGCTCCGCGACGCAACACGCGATGGAGCTCCGACAACATCCGCTCAGGCTCTGGCACCATCTGCGTCACGTGGCGACAGACCACGAGATCGAAGTACTCATCGGGAAAACGCAAGGCGAATCCGTCGCCCTGCTCGAAAGTCACCGGGCCTGCGCCCTCGATCACTCGCTGGCGCGCCACCGAAAGCAACTCAGGCATCAAGTCGACCCCGATCACCGACTCGGCACCCGGAAACATTGCAGCCAAACGCAAAGTTGCCTCGCCGGTCCCGCAGCCCAAATCGAGGATTCGAGCGCCCCGCGGTAGTGCATAGCGCGAAAAGAGCTTCGACTCCTGCGGCCACAGGGCTTCGATCTGGTGCCGCAGCGTTCGCAGCATGGACTCGTCGGCCATTTGGGCCGCTTGGGGATTTTGTTGGGATGAGTTCGTCATAAACCCCCAAATGATAGGCCAACAATGGGAGAATGAGGGCCCCGACAAGGATGGTCGGAACAACACCATGAATGCCGTCGTCGCCGAACTACCTCTGTTCGCTCAGCCCGAGAGCGCGACTCCGCGCATCCGCGAGATCCCGTACAACTACACGTCGTTCTCCGATCGCGAGATCGTGATCCGTTTGCTCGGAGCCGAGTGCTGGGATCTTCTCGACGAACTGCGCGGCGAACGTCGCACCGGTCGCTCGGCACGCATGTTGTACGAGGTGCTCGGCGACATTTGGGCCGTACAGCGCAACCCCTATCTCGAAGACGACCTTCTCGATAATCCGCGTCGTAGGAAAATGCTCGTCGATGCACTCGAGCATCGACTCGGCGAAATCGACAGACGCCGAGAGTCTGGCGGTACGACCCTCGATCGCGAACGCGACCGTAAGGTCGGCCTGCTGCTCGAGGCGGCCGAACGGGCCGTCGACGCCTTCGCCGAGTCGTTCAAAGTCACCAGTAAACTTCGCGCCCGAGCCCGACGATTGCTCGGCAAACACACTCGCGCGGACGCCATTCGCTTCGATGCGTTTGCGCGCGTCTCGCACGTCACCGATGCAACCGACTGGCGCGTCGAATATCCCTTCGTCGTGATTTGCCCAGACGCCGAAGATGAAATCCCGGGTCTCGTGAAGGCCTGCATCGAACTCGGTCTCAGCGTGATCCCGCGCGGGGGCGGCACGGGCTATACCGGTGGCGTCGTACCACTCACGCCGCTTTCGGCCGTGATCAACACCGAAAAACTCGAGCGTGTCTCCGAAGTCGAACACGTCGCACTGCCGGGTATCGGCGAGCCCGGCGCGGAGCGCCGCATTCCCACCGTGTTTTCGGAAGCCGGTGTCGTGACCAAGCGCGTCGCCGATGCGGCCGAACGCGCGGGCTTCGTCTTCGCCGTCGACCCCACGTCGATCGACGCATCCTGCATCGGCGGCAACATCGCCATGAATGCGGGTGGCAAAAAAGCGGTGCTGTGGGGTACGGCGGTCGACAACCTTGCCTGGTGGCGGATGGTCGACCCTGAGGGTAATTGGCTCGAGGTCGAACGCGTCGGCCATAACCTCGGCAAGATCCATGACGCACCCGACGTCGAGTGGCGTCTCACCTGGAAAGACGGTCGCGACGCTGCCGCCTCCGCCAAGATTTTGCGCTCCGAAACCCTGCGCATGCCGGGCTCGTTGTTCCGCAAAGCTGGTCTCGGCAAAGACGTCACCGACAAATTCCTGGGTGGTCTTCCGGGCGTCCAAAAAGAAGGTTGTGACGGCCTGATCACCGCAGCACGCTGGATCGTCCATCGCATGCCGCGCCACAGCCGCACCGTCTGCCTCGAATATTTTGGTCAGGCGCGGGAGGCCATCCCCTCGATCGTCGAGATCATCGATCATCTTTCCGCAGCGGATCGCGCGCACGGCGTCAAACTCGCCGGTCTCGAGCATCTCGATGAGCGCTACCTCAAGGCCGTGGGCTACGTCACCAAGAGCAAGCGCGCCCAACTGCCCAAGATGGTGCTGATCGGCGACCTCGTCGGCGAAGACGAAGCAGCTGTCGCGCGGACGACTTCTGAAGTCGTGCGGATTGCCAACGGACGCAATGGCGAAGGGTTCATTGCGGTCGGCGCCGATGCGCGCAAGAAATTCTGGCTCGATCGTGCGCGCACCGCCGCGATCGCCCGACACACCAACGCCTTCAAGATCAACGAAGACGTAGTCATTCCGTTGCCGCGACTCGGCGATTACACCGATGCGGTCGAGCGGATCAACATCGAACTCTCCATCGCCAACAAGCTGCGCCTCGCTGATGCGCTCGAAGAATATCTACGCACCGAACTACGCCCTGGCAAGACGGGCGATGCCGAGTTCGATGCCCTTTCTCGCGCCGAGATTCTCGCTGATCGCCCGTTACGCGCGCGTGAACTCGTCATCGAGGTCCGCAACCGCTGGAAGCAACTGCTGAACGATCTCGACGCGCCGCTCGACGGAAGAACCGTCTTCGCGGCACTGCAAGATCGCAGCCTGCGCGTGTCCTGGAAGCGCGAGCTGCGCGACCCGCTTGCCGAGATCTTCGCAGGCGATGCCTTTGCACCCATCCGCGCGGAGTTGCAGGCCATCCACCAACGGGTGCTCAAGGGCCGCGTGTGGGTGGCGCTACACATGCATGCGGGCGACGGTAACGTACACACCAACATCCCGGTGAACTCCGACGACTATCAGATGCTGCAGGAAGCCAACGCGGCCGTTGCGCGCATCATGAAAATCGCTCGCGACCTCGGCGGCGTGATATCGGGCGAGCACGGCATCGGCATTACCAAGCTCGAGTTCCTCACCGAAGAAGAAACTGCAGATCTGCGCGACTACAAGCGTCGCATCGACCCCGAGGGTCGTTTCAACAAGGGCAAGCTGCTGCCCGGCGGTGATCTCAGCCGCGCCTACACGCCGAGCTTCAACCTGCTCGGTCACGAGTCGCTCATCATGCAGCAGTCGGATATCGGCACGATCTCGACCGCTGTCAAAGATTGCCTGCGTTGCGGCAAGTGCAAGCCCGTCTGCGCGACCCACGTGCCGCGCGCCAATCTGCTCTACAGCCCGCGTAACAAGATTCTTGCGACGTCTTTGCTCATCGAGGCGTTCCTCTACGAAGAGCAGACACGCCGAGGCGTCTCGATTCGTCATTGGGACGAATTCGGCGATGTCGCAGACCATTGCACCGTGTGCCACAAGTGCGAAGCGCCCTGCCCTGTCGACATCGACTTCGGTGACGTCTCGATGGCAATGCGCGATCTGCTGCGCCGCATGGGAAAAAAGCGCTTCAATGCGGGCACGGCGGCCTCGATGTTGTTCCTCAATGCGACCAACCCCGAGACCATCAAGCTCGTCCGCAAGGGCATGATCGAGTGGGGCTTCAAGGCCCAGCGCATCGGACATCAGGTGCTCAAGGCCTTTGCCAAACCGCAGGTGCAGGCGCCACCCGCCACGACGGGCAAACCACCCATTCGCGAGCAGGTCGTACACTTCGTCAACCGAAAAATGCCTGCCGGCGTGCCAAAGAAAACGGCACGTGCGTTGCTAGACATCGAAGATCGCAACTACGTTCCGGTCATCCGTAATCCGAAGACCACCTCGAGCGATGCCGAGGCCGTCTTTTATTTCCCGGGCTGCGGATCCGAGCGTCTCTTCTCGCAAGTCGGTCTCGCCACTCAAGCGATGCTCTGGCATGTCGGTGTGCAGACCGTGCTGCCACCCGGCTATCTCTGCTGTGGCTATCCGCAACGTGGCTCGGGTGATTTCGACAAAGCCGAGAAGATGATCACGGACAACCGCGTGCTCTTCCACCGCGTCGCCAATACGCTCAATTACCTCGATATCAAAACCGTGGTCGTGAGCTGCGGAACCTGCTTCGATCAGTTGCAGGGCTATGAATTCGACAAGATCTTCCCCGGTTGCCGCATCGTCGATATCCATGAATACCTTATGGAGAAGAGCGTGCGCATCGAGGGTGTCACGGGCGTCCGTTACCTCTATCACGACCCCTGTCATTCACCAATGAAGAGTTACGAGCCGCTTAAGGTGGTCAATCAACTCGTCAATTCCGATGCAAACGGCCGAGTCGCCAAGAACGACCGCTGCTGCGGCGAGTCGGGCACGTTCGCCATCTCGCGACCCGACGTCTCCACGCAGGTGCGCTTCCGCAAAGCCGAGGAAATGCAAAAAGGCGTGCGAGCAGCGCGGTCCGACGGCTTCACGGGCGAGGTCAAAGTGCTCACCTCCTGTCCGTCTTGCCTGCAAGGACTCAAGCGCTACGAAGACGAAACCGCACTCGACGCCGATTACATCGTCGTCGAGATCGCCAAGCACGTGCTCGGCGAAAACTGGATGCGTGAGTATGTCGAGCAGGCGAACGCCGGCGGTATCGAACGCGTGTTGGTCTAGCGCCGAGCGCGCTGAAGGCGCTCTAAAGCGCCTTGCGGAAAGTCAGGTTGATACGAACGCCGCCCTCAGGCTTTTGAACGGCGTGATAGCCCTGGCGTGCCGCCCCGCCCCACACCAACACATCGCCCGGTAACAGGCGCACCTTCAGTGGTGACCCTCGACGCTCAGCGCCATACCAAAGAAATGTCGCCGGCGTGCCGAGCGTGACCGATACGATGGGCTGAGAGAAATCACGCTCGTCGGCATCGCGATGCGCGCCCATTTGAGCGGACGGCGCATAACGATTGATGAGGCAAGTGTCCGGCTCAAAGGGACCGAAGCCCGCGGCCATCGACGCCTCGTGGGCGAGTGTCGCAAAAATCGTGGGCATGGCCGGCCACGCCTCACCACGTTCAGGATCGAGCAACTCGTAGCGATAGCCCTGCGAGTCGCTGTACCAACCGCAGCGTCCGCAGCTGGTCATGGCGGCAGACATCGCACGCCCGCCGGGCGTTTTGAGGTGCCTAAACGGCGCGGCGGCCGAGATCGTCTCGACCGCCGCGTCCAAGTCTCGGGTCTGCACCGCGAAGCCGTGCAAGAGCACGACCTCGGGTGCGACCTTGATGAGGGTCAAATGATCAGAAGCCGAACGTCACGCGACCGTAGATGAAACGGCCCGAGCGACCGAAGGGCGAGAGGTTCGAGAACGACGTAGCGCCGGTCGAGTTGAGGCCCGGCGGCAGCGGATCCGGATACTCGTCGAACACGTTGTCCGCACCCACCGCGAGCTTGATGCGCTCGCTGACGGTGTAACGGGCCTCGAGATCGATGAGCGTCTTGGCCGACAGCAGGAAGTCCGGGGCAGTCGCCGTCGGCGCATTCTGCGGCGACAACACATCGCCGTAGCGCGTGCCGCGAGCCGTGACACCGAAGTCACCCTGCGTCCAGGTCGCCGATACTGCGAACTTATCCTTCGGCTGACCCTGCTCGAACGTGAGACGGTTACCACGAGCAAACAACGCCGGAGCCGGGCTAAGCGCCGCAAGCTGCGCCGTCGTCGGCAACTTCGTCACTTCCGTGTCGTTGAAGTTCGCCGTCGCCGTGAGGTCGAAGCGACCACCCGACTCGAGCGTGATGGGGTAGTTGAACACCACATCGAGACCTTCGGTCGTCGTGTCGACACCGTTGATGAAGAAGCGACCCGCCGCGCCAGGGAAACCCTGCGCACGAAGGAAGTTCTGCACCGCGACATCCGACGCGCCCGTTCCGGTTCCAAGGTTCTCAGAGAGCACGATTCGATTCTCGAGCTTGATCTTGTACGCATCGAGCGTGAGGCTCGCACCACCACCCATCTGGAAGACCACACCGACCGATACGTTGGTCGAGTCTTCCGAGTCGAGCGGCTTCGCACCGAGCGCCGCAGCAACCGGGGCAGTCGCCGGGAACGTCGTGACGTCGAAAGGCACGCCGTTTACAAAGTTCGTCGACGTGGTTGTAAAGAACTGCTGTTGCAGAGACGGCGCACGGAAGCCGGTCGAGTACGAAGTACGGACGGCCACCGCATCACTGAAGTCGTAGCGAGCCGAAATCTTGCCCGACACGTTGCTGCCGAAATCCGAGTAGTCCTCGGCACGGAGAGCCAACGACGCCAGCAATTTGTCCGTCACGTTCGCTTCGAGGTCGATGTACGCACCTAAAGCGTCGCGACTTTCGTCCAAGACGTTCGCCGGGCGGAAACCCGGGAACACCTGCGCACCAGCCGGCGCGGGGCATCCACCCGCCGCAACGTTGGCCGGAAGTGCCGCGACAGTTCCTGTGCATCCCGGAGTATTGAGCGGCAGTCGGACTCCACCGTCTCTCCATGAATCCGGCTCACCCGCGGTGATGCTGTACGACTCCTGACGAGCCTCAACACCCA
>CAZRFN010000011.1:50089-55657 GCA_964599335.1 uncultured Acidibacter sp.
GAATCCGGCTCACCCGCGGTGATGCTGTACGACTCCTGACGAGCCTCAACACCCATCGCGAGGTTGAGGGGCGAAGCAAGACCCGCCACCTCGAACGAACGGACACCCGAGAGGTTCAGCACGACTTGTTCGTGATCGTATCCACCGGCATCGAATGACGTTTTGCTCGCCGCACCCAACGAACGGTTCAAGGTGTCGACGATGGTGAACATCATCTCGTTGTAGCCATAGACCACCGAGGCGTCCATGTTCCACTCACCCATCTCCCAGCGCGAACCGAAGCCGAGCGAGTAGTCGGTAACATCCGGCTGAATTTTCGGCAGGAAGCCATTGGGGTAGATCGACAGAACGTTGCGGCCCGACGGATCATCGGCCAGACGCGAGAAACCCGCGGACAACGCCGAACGATCTTGGTAGCTCGCCCAGCCGTAGAGGCTGGAGGTGTCGCTGAGGTCGACGCCCGCATTCGCGAAGATCGTCGACTGCTGCATCTCAGGCTCACCGTACCACTGACTGAAGCGATTGAAGGTGAGCTCGCGCGGATCGAACGACGTGGCCACCGCCGGATTGGTCAGCGGGTACTGGCGACGCATGTCGTAGCCGCCGCGCTCCGTGCGCTCCTGATCTTTGAACTCAGCCGACACGGTGAGGAAGCCCGAATCGCCAAGCTGGAAACCCTTCCAGCCGCTGATCGTGAGCGTCTCGCCGTCGCTGATGCTGCGCTTGAGAACGCTCGGCGCAAACCACGTCGCGCCCGCGGGCGCCGCGCCCGTGAGGTTTTCGTACTGCGTCTGACGCTGGCCGTAGCTCAACGTGAGTTCGCCGCCATCGCGATCTTCGCGCATGCGAAGGTTGATGACGCCGGCGATCGCATCGGAGCCGTACTGCGCCGACGCACCGTCGCGCAACACTTCGATGGAACGCACTGCGACGTTCGGGATGGTGTTGAGGTCGACCGCAGCCGAACCACGACCCACCGATCCGTTGACGTTGACGAGCGCGGCCGCATGACGACGCTTGCCGTTGACGAGAACGAGCGTCTGATCAGGCGCGAGACCGCGCAACGTGGCCGGACGCACCGTGTCGGTACCGTCGGTGAGACCCGGACGCGGGAAGTTGAATGACGGCAGCGCCACAGAGAGCGCCTGATTGAGTTCCGCAACGCCGATGTTGGTCAGCGCATCGGTCGGAACGACGTCGACCGGCACCGCCGTGTCGAGCGCCGAGCGATTCGCCACACGCGTGCCGGTAACGACTACTTGTTCGAGTTCGTCGGCTCCGCCGGACTGCGGGGCATTCTGAGCGACAGCCGCCTGCGAAATCGCAGCGGCAACAAAGATTGCAACGAGCTTGTTGCGCATGGACAACTCCTAAAGGGAGGAAGGGTTGAGGCCTAACCTGACAAGTAGACCCGAAAATTGCGAACGACTCAACGCTTTGAATGTCGCGTTCTCGCGACAACCAAAGAAACTCGCACCAGATTCACCCCGCATCGGACCCATCTGGACATTTTTTGATGTTCAGGTCATCATGTGATCTCAATATCACATGAATATCGGGTTTTGACATCGCATGAGGGGGCGGGGATGTCGGCACTTGATCTCGACGAGCAGACGCTCACAGCAGAGGGGCCGACACCTTCGCGTCAGGTCGCGGGGTCACTCATCCTACTGATCGACTCCGACCCCTCTTCCGTCGAGTTCATGGCCCGGGCGCTGACCCAATCGGCAATGCAGGTTGTGATCGCCGACCGAATCTCGGGCGCAGGCGGAGCTGCGGCGCAATTGCAGTCGCATCCAGATATCGGCGTCGTAGTGATCGACCCCGAGACGGTTCCCGGCCGAGACAACCTGGCCGAGCTTCGCGAGGCCGGGCTCAGTGAGGACATCCAGGTCATTTTGGTCGCCGAGCCCGTCATGTTGGGGCGTTACGCGCAGGCCGCGCGTGGCGAGATCGCAGACTTTCTGCCCAAACCGGTCGCCCGTCGAACCTTGCTGCGTGCCGTGCTCGAGGCTCAAAAAAGGCATTTTTCGCTGCGTGAGCACGTCAGAACGGGTGAGCGTCCCCCGCTCGACCCGATCGAGCGTCTGATCGAACGCACCAGTCTGCCGCCCGCTCGGCGAGTGCCTAGCCGAGAAACCTCGAGCGAGTTGCGTCTGTTGCAACTCGTCGAAGATATCGATGACTGCCGGATGAGCGCCCTATCCGGCATCCTCGAACCCGATGCCTCCTGGAGCATGCTCTCCGAGCTACTGCGGGCAAAACTGTCGAGGCGCCGAGTCTCGGTCACCAGTCTTTGCCTCGCCTCGAAAAGTCCCGTGACGACGGCGCTACGACGCATCGAGCGACTGCTCGAAGCAGGACTCGTCTCCTGCACCCAAGACCCCAAAGATCGTCGACGGAAATACATTGAGCTCACCGACCAAGGCACCGCCCGCCTTTTTGTCGCCTTGAGGTCGGCTTCAGACCGGATCCGTGGCGAATAACCCACAACTCGAACTTCGGTGCACGCCCGTCTGGGCTTTTTCTTTCGGGTTGAGGTTAGAATGATGTCCGAACTAAACAACGGCCCGACGGACTATGAGGTTCGTTGCGGGTACATATAGAGGGGCTTGTCTAATGAAGAGATTCCCAATCGTTGGTCTCGCTGTTTCGCTGACGCTGCTCACCGGCACTGCCGTGGCGCAGGACGGCGAAGGCCTTGAAGAGATCGTCGTCACCGCCACGAAGCGCGAACAGACCTTGCAGGATGTTCCGGTCGCCGTGTCGGTCACTTCGGTCGAGGCCATCAACAAAGCGTCGATCCAAGACGTGGCCGACCTCGCGTCGATCATTCCGTCGCTGCGCGTTACGACGCTGCAGACCTCGACGAACACGAACTTCATCATCCGCGGATTCGGCAACGGCGCGAACAACCCGGGCATCGAGCCTTCGGTTGGCGTCTTCATTGACGGCGTCTACCGCTCACGCTCCGCAGGAGCGATCGGCGATCTCATCGACGTCTCGCGCGTCGAAGTGTTGCGCGGTCCGCAGAGCACGCTGTTCGGTCAGAACGCGTCGGCGGGCGTCATCAGCGTCGTCACACAGAAGCCGCAGTTCGAAACGGGCGGTCTCGTCGAAGCCACGATCGGCAATTACAACCAGCGCATCCTGAAGGGCAAGATCACTGGCCCGCTCAATGATTCGCTGGCCTACAGCCTCACCGGCGTGACCAACCAGCGCGATGGTTACTTCATCAACCAGCGCGACAACACCGACTTCAACAATCGCGACCGTTGGGACATCCGCGGTCAGTTGCTCTGGAACGCCAGCGACGCGGTCGAAGTGCGCTTCATCGCCGACATGAGCAAGATCGATGAGGTCTGCTGTGGCGTCTCCAACTTGCTCAATGGCATCACCGGCACCTTTGCCGCGGGTGCAGCGGGTCTTCCGGTCAATCGCGTGATCTACCCGGGCACTGCAGCAACCGTGTCGGCCACCGGCATCACGGCGGCTCCGGGGCGACCGTTCGATCGTGCGGCCTACATCAACAAAAAGCCGGTCAACCGCGTTGAAAACAGCGGCGCATCGATGCACGTCGAGTGGGAAATCAACGATGCGTTCGATTTCACCTCGATCACTGCATGGCGCGACCAAAAGACCGACTTCGATTACGACTTCGACTTCACGGGCGCTCTCCTCGGTACCGTCAACCGCAACGTTGGCGACATCGAGACCTTCACCCAAGAATTCCGAATCGCTTTCGACAACGGTGGCAAAGCGCGCGGCCTCCTCGGCGCCTACCTGATGCAGGAAGATTTGGTTTACTCCAATGAAATCCGCATCGGCGATCACTTCCGCACCTACGCGTCGCTGCTGGCGTCGCAGGGCGCCAGCCCGACGTTCATTGCCACAACCGAGACCTCGCTCGCGCCCTTCGGTGTCGCGGCAGGTTCGTGGTTCCGCAGCGGCACGGGCAACCTGATCAACACCACTCAAGACACGGAAGCCAACACGGTGTTCGGCCAGCTCGACTACGACCTGACCGATCGCCTTACGGCGACTATCGGTCTCGCTCACACGAGCACCGACAAGGTCATCAACTTCCAGCAGTCGACGAACGAAGTGTTCTCTTCGACCGATCTCGTGCAGCTCGGCTTCACGACGATCTTCGCGACGCTCACTGGCTTGCCGCCGACCCCGACCAACCTCGCCAACCCGGCGCTTGCGGTTGCGGCGAGAACGGCCGATCAGCTCAGCGTGACGCCGTGCCCGACTGCGACCAGCACCGCGTGCAACCGTCTGCTCGGGTTCTATCCGCTGCAGTTCTTGCACCCGGTCGTGCCGTTCGCCGACCGTTCGGAAGACAGCGAGGACACCTACACGCTCCGTCTCGCCTATGAAGCGAGCGACGCCGTGTCGGTTTACGGTGGCGTGTCGACGGGTTACAAGGCGACCTCCTGGAACCTCTCGCGTGACAGCAAAGATCCGCGAGTGGGTGCCGGCGGGCGTTCGCCACTCGGCGGCTTCGCGAACCCGTATTACCCGCGCTACGGCACGCGTAAGGCGTCGCCCGAAAAATCGACCGTCATCGAACTCGGTTTGAAGGCGCGTTGGGATACCTTTGCAATCAACCTCGCGGTGTTCGACCAGAACATCAAGGACTTCCAGACCAACGTGTTCTCCGGCACGGGCTTCAACCTCGCCAACGCGGGCAAGCAGTCGACGAAGGGCATCGAAATCGAGACTCAGTGGAAGCTCAGCCGCGCCTGGCAGGTTGATTTCGCGGGCACCTTCCTCGATCCGAAGTACGACTCGTTCACGGGCGCCGAAGGCCCGAATGGCCCGGTCGATCTCTCGGGTCAGAAGCCTGCGGGTATCCACGAGCAGAGCATGTCGCTCGGCTTGAACTACCTCTGGTCGATGGGCGGTGTCGACGGCTTCGTCCGTGCCGACTACCTCTATGAGAGCAATGCCCAGATCGCCGAGAACGTGGCGGCCTCGATCGCCTCGCGTGAAGTCAATACGCTCAACGCGAGCATCGGCTTCAAGGCAGCCGGGTTCGACGTGCTCCTCTGGGGCCGCAACCTGAACGACGACGAGTATCTGCTCAGCGCCTTCCCGGCGGTTGCGCAGGCGGGCAGCTTCTCGGGCTATCCGAACCAACCGCGCACCTACGGCCTGACGCTGCGCAAAGAGTTCTGATCTAGTCCGGTTCCGTTTGGAACAGAGGGCGGTCGTGGAAACGCGACCGCCCTTTTTCTTTACCTAGTCGCCTCGATCGGGGCTCAAGGTAAATATGTTGCGCACTCGCCACAGCAAAATTTGAGCGCTAAGCGTTTTTGGTGTTTACTTGCGCCTCTCGGTTGCTGAAGCAACCTGGGTTCACCTCGCTAATACAAAGAGTCAAAGGGAAGGGCACTGCATGCACATTGTCAGTCGTTCAACTGTGATCGCGTCATGCGTCGCGGGCTTGCTCGCAAGCGCGGCGGCGTTGGCCGCTCCGCAATCATCGTCGAATTCATCTTCGGCGCAGGATGAAGGCCTCGCAGAAGTCGTCGTCACGGGTTCGCGCATCAAGCGCGCAGT
>CAZRFN010000012.1:0-50263 GCA_964599335.1 uncultured Acidibacter sp.
CGATCTACATCGCCTCGGCCGTCGCGCTCGATTGCGGTCTCACGGCCGAAAGCCTGTTCCCGACCCGCAAGAAGCTCGCCATCGACGATATGCCCTAGCGGTCGGGCGGCTCACCCCCCTACAATCGGGCGAATCAGTATCAGGCGATACAGCCTGAGGGGGATCTCTCATGAATTGGCGAATCAAATCGCTCGACGATATTTTGGCCAACGCCGAGCGCAAGAGCCTCAAGCGTTCTCTCGGTGCCTTTCAGCTGACCATGATGGGCGTCGGTGCAATCATCGGCACCGGCATTTTCGTGCTCACGGCTGAGGCCGCGCAGAAAGCGGGGCCGGGCATGATGCTCTCATTCATCATCGCCGGATTCGTCTGCGCCGTCGCGGCGCTCTGTTACGCCGAACTCGCTTCGATGGTCCCCGTGTCGGGATCCGCCTACACCTACTCTTACGCAGTCATGGGCGAAATGATCGCCTGGATCGTCGGTTGGGCCCTCGTACTCGAATACGCCGTCGCGGCAAGCGCGGTCTCGGTCGGATGGTCCAACTATTTCGTCGGGCTGATGGAACGTAGTGTCGGTATCGAAATACCTGATGCCTTCACGAAGGGTCCATTCGCCGGCGGCATCATGAACGTTCCGGCTGCGACCATCGCCTTGCTCGTCACGTCGCTGCTGATCGTCGGCACTCGCGAGAGCGCGACGGTCAACGCCTTCCTCGTCACCATCAAGGTCGCGGCGCTCACCATTTTCGTCGCGCTCGCCGTGCCGGCCATCTCGGGCGACAACTTCGAGCCCTTCGCTCCGAACGGATTCTGGGACGCTACGGGTCTTGGTATCGCCGGTGCTGCCGCCTCGATCTTCTTCGCATACGTCGGGTTCGACGCCGTATCCACAGCCGCCGAAGAAACCACCAATCCTCAGCGGAATATTCCGATCGGTCTCGTCGGCAGCCTCGCCCTTTGCACGGTGTTCTACCTCGTGGTGGCCGCCGGTGTGATCGGCTCGGTCGGCGCGCAGCCGGTGATGAACGCTGCGGGTGTGGCGGTGCCTCCGGGCAGCGCCGAGTTCGCCACCATCTGTGCGCTGCCGCAAAACGCCCAGGCGCTCGCATGCAGCGGCGAACCGCTCGCCTTCGTGCTCGATCTGCTCGGCTGGGACAAAGTGTCGCAGCTGATCGGCCTTGCCGCCTTCCTTGCGCTGCCTTCGGTCATCCTCATGATGCTCTTCGGACAGACGCGCATCTTCTTCGTGATGGCGCGCGACGGTTTGTTGCCGGGCGCTGACACCCTCACCAAGGTGCATCCGAAGTTCAACACGCCGTATGTGGTCACCCTGATCACGGGTGTGGCCGTGACGATCTTCGCCTCGTTCTTCCCGGTCGGAGTGCTGGCCGATATCGCCAATAGCGGAACGCTCTTTGCATTCCTCGCCGTCTCGATCGGCGTGCTGGTGCTGCGCGTGCGTGAGCCCAATCGTCCGCGTCCGTTCAAGACGCCAGCCGTATGGGTTGTCGGTCCGATGTCGCTTCTCGGCTGCGGCTTCCTGTTCTTCTCGTTGCCGCCGGCGACTCAGCTCACGTTCCTCTACTGGTCGATCGCGGGTCTCGTGATCTACTTCGCTTACGGATTCTGGAAGAGCCCGCTCGCGAAGTCGGGCAACTGATCCACTCCCGACGTGGCGGAGTCTGATACCAAGCTTGCCAATCGCATCCTGCTCGGCCTCGTCATCGGGGCCGCAGCAGGCGCGCTGACGCTCGTACTGGGCGGGCCTTTTCCGGCGCTGCTCGATGCCGCACGCGGCGTCTCGACGCAGGTGTTCGACCCGATCGGACAGATCTTCCTGCGGATGCTGTTCTTCGTCGTGATGCCGCTCGTCTTCGCCTCACTCGCAGCGGGTGTGGCGCAACTCGGCGAACTCACGCGTCTCGGCCCGCTGTCCGTCCGCACCTTTGCGCTGTTCTTCATGAATATGTCGATCGCCTGCGTGTTGGGCCTCGTCATGATGAACGTCGTGCAGCCGGGCGGGGCGGTGGACACCGAGACCAAGGCGCGTCTGCTCGAGGAATACGGGTCGGCCTCGGGCAAGCTCATCGAGAAGCAGGCCGCGCAGCCCGACATGACATTCCAGACCGTCGTCGACATGTTCATGCCGCGCAACTTGCTCGGCGCGATCACCGGACACGATCGGGCGATGCTCGGTGAAGTGTTGCCGCTCATTCTTTTTGCAATTCTTCTTGGCTCTGCAGCGCTGCAGCTCCAGACGCGTCGGCGAGAGCAATTGCAGTCTGGTCTCGAGCTCGTGACCGAACTCATGACGGGCATCGTACGATTCGCGCTCAAACTCGCGCCCATCGCGGTGCCGGTGATGATCTACAGCGTCGTGGTCAAAATTGGTTGGGATATTCTCGTCGCGCTCGGCGTATTCGTGATCGGCTGTCTCGTCGTCATGATGCTGCACTTGTTCGGCACCATGTCGCTGTGGCTCAAACTATTCTCGCGTTTCGGTCCGCTCGAGTTCTGGCGCATCATCCGTCCCGTTCTCGTGACCGCTTTCTCGACGAGTTCGAGTAGCGCGACTCTACCTGCCGCATTGGCGTCAGCTCGCGATGATCTCGGCATCAAGCCGACCACCGCAGGCTTCGTGCTGCCGCTCGGCACCACCATGAACATGGCCGGCACCGCACTCTACGAAGGCTGTGTGGTGCTTTTCGTGGCCCAAGTCTTCGGCATTCCTCTTGGCGTGGGTGAGCAGATCACGCTCTTGTTGCTTGCGGTGCTCGGTGCCGTCGCAGCGGCTGGCATCCCGGGAGGTTCCTTGCCTATCATCGCCGGGCTGCTGATTACTTTTGGCATCCCGCCCGAGGGGATCGGCATCGTTCTTGGCGCCGATCGCCTGCTCGATATGACCCGCACCATGGTGAATGTCGGCGCCGACATGGTGACGACCGCGGTGGTCGATGCGCTCGAGCGCAAAGGCTCGGGAGAGTGATGACCGCTGTCGGCGTGCTGGAGGTGCTGGCCTCATGACACTCGACATTCTGAGACGATGGCAAACCTGGGTGCCGATCATCGCGTTGATGCTCGGAATCTTTGGTGGCCTGCTGCCCGCGACGCTCGACATCGCGCTCGTCATTCCAACGCTGGTCGTGACGGTACTCGCCGCGGTCTATCACGCCGAAGTCATCGCCGAACGCGTCGGCGAGCCCTATGGCACCTTGGTCCTGGCCGTCGCCGTCACCATCATCGAGGTGGCGCTCATCGTCTCGCTCATGCTCAGCACCGAGACACCGGTCCCCACGATCGTCCGCGACACCGTGTTTGCCGCAGTCATGATCATCATCACCGGCATGGTGGGCTTGTGCATGCTCGCGGGGGCCTGGCAGCACGGTGAACAGACCTTCACCCGTCGCGGCGTGAGTGCCTCGCTCGCTGCGTTGAGCGCGCTCGCGGTGCTGACGCTCGTACTTCCCAACTTCACGGTTTCGGCGGCGGGCGGAGCGTACTCACCCTCGCAGCTCGCGTTCGTGGGTTTCGTTTCACTCGTGCTCTATGGTGCGTTCGTGTTCGTGCAGACGGTTCGTCATCGCGATTACTTCCTGGACGAAATTCACGAAAAGATTTTGGCGGAGAACGCGGCGCTTGCCGCGAGCGGTCAGCCCGTCGAGCACGTCGAGCGTGCGCCGCTCGGCTTTACCTTCGTGTTGCTGGTGGTGGCGCTTGTTGCCGTGGTCTTGCTCGCCAAGACCCTTGCACCGGGCCTTACCGAATTCGCCGTCGTGATCGGTGCGCCGGTGGCGGCAGCCGGTGTGTTCATTGCGGCGATCGTGCTGCTACCCGAAAGTCTCGCGGCATTTCGTGCCGCGCGCGCCAACCGCCTGCAGACGAGCATGAATCTCGCGCTGGGTTCGGCGCTGGCCTCCATCGGCCTTACGATCCCGACCTTGGCGGTGATCTCGATCGCCATGGGTTGGACGCTCGATCTCGGCCTCGGCAATCGGGAAATCGTCTTGCTCGGGTTGTCGCTGCTGGTGTGCACGCAGTCGTTCAGCACCGGCAGGACGACCATCCTGCAGGGCACCGTGCACCTCGTGATTTTCGCCGTCTATTTGTTTACGACGATCGTGCCTTAGTCTTCGCGCAACTTGGGCGTGAGGTGTGGCGCGAGTAAGGCGAGCATCGCATCGTAGACTTTCGGGGACGCCGCGACGATGTTGCCACCGTGCTTGAACTCGCCGCCCGAGAGCGTGCCGACGCGGCCACCGGCCTCTTCGACGAGCAACGACCCGGCGGCTGTATCCCAGGGGCCGAGGCCGATTTCAAAGAATCCGTCCGTGCGACCTGCGGCCACGTAGGCGAGATCGAGCGCTGCCGACCCGGGGCGTCGCACGCCGGCGGTGTTCAGCATCACGTCTTTGAGCATCGCGAGATAGGTGTCGAGGTATTCGGTGTTGGCGCGGTAAGGAAACCCGGTACCGATGAGGGCGCCTTCGAGCCCCCGCTGCGAGCTCACGCGAATGCGTCGATTTTCGAGATGGGCGCCATCACCCCGCGAGGCGGTGAAGATTTCTTGTCTCATCGGGTCGTAGACGACGCCGTGATCGATACGTCCGCGAACGCGGGCGCCGATCGAGACGCAGAAATGCGGCATGCCATGGATGAAGTTCGTGGTGCCGTCGAGCGGGTCGATGATCCACTCTACGGGGCCTGAGCCGATCTGACCGCTCTCTTCGCCGAGGAAGGCGTGATCGGGGTAGGCGCGGCGGATGGTGGCGATGATCTCCGCCTCGGCAGCCCGGTCTACCTCGGTGACGTAGTCGTTGCGGCCCTTGCTCGAGACCTCGAGGGAATCGAGCCGATTGAGGCTGCGGACGATGAGATCCGCCGCACGACGCGCGGCACGCACGGCAATGTTGAGAAGTGGCTGCATGTTGGCAAAGAGCGTCGGAAAAGGCCGCTAGAATACCACGCGCATGATCGCCGCCGCCGACATACGAGTCGTTCTCGTCGAGACCTCCCATCCGGGCAACATCGGCGCGGTCGCTCGCGCCATGAAGAACATGGGTCTCGAGAAGCTCGTGCTCGTACGTCCCAAAGAGTTCCCGCATACCGAGGCGAGCGCGAGAGCCTCGGGCGCGGCCGACGTGCTCGAGAATGCCGTGGTCGTCGATCGGCTCGAAGACGGCATCGCCGATTGCGGTTTCATCGCCGCCACCACGGCCCGAGATCGCGATCAAAATATCCGCGTCCTCGATGTACGCGATGGCGCGCAACGCATCGTTTCAGAGAGTCTTCGTGGGCCGGTGGCGCTGCTCTTTGGCAACGAGCGCACGGGCCTTACGAACGAAGAACTCTCGCTCGCGCATCTTCTGTTGCGCATCCCGGCGAACCCCGAATACTCCTCGCTCAATCTCGCCATGGCGGTGCAGCTCGTCACCTATGAAATCTATCGCGCCCGCGGCGCGCAGCATGTGTCAGCGCCCGGACCCATCCCGCTCGCAACGGGCGAGGAGATGGAGCGGCTCTACGCGCATTTCGAAGACGTGCTCGAAGAGGTGGGCTTCCGTGATCGGACCACGAGCGGCACGCGCTTGATGGAGCGTATCCGCCGCTTCATCAATCGGGCCGAGCTCGATCAGAACGAAGCAAATATTTTGCGAGGCATTTTCACGGCGATTCAGGGTCGACGACGCCCGGCCGGCGCGCGATCAAATAATTCGACCTCCGGACAGTCAGGCTCGTGAAGCCGGTCTTTCTCGATCACGCCTCGACGACGCCGATCGATCCGGCGGTGGCGGAGGCCATGTCCGAGGTGCTCAAGGGCGATCTCGGCATCGGTAATCCGTCTTCGGGTACGCATGCCTACGGGCGCGGCGCGGCAAGCGCGATCGAGTCGGCTCGAGCCGAAGTCGCAGCGCTCATCGGAGCCAGAGCAGAGGACATCCTCTTCACCTCGGGTGCGACCGAGTCCGACAACCTTGCGATCTTGGGTGTCGCGCGCGGTCGGGCCGATCGCGGCCGTCATCTCGTGACCTCACGCACCGAACACAAGGCGGTGCTCGACCCGGTGCACCAACTCGAAAAACGAGGCTGGCAGGTGAGCGGGCTCGCGCCCGATCGTGATGGCCGCATCGATCCTGCGACGGTCGCTGCAGCGCTGCGCCCCGACACGCAGTTGGTGTCGATCATGCACGCGAACAACGAGACGGGCGTCGTGCAGGACATCGCCGCGATCGCAGCGGTCTGCCGAGCACGCGATGTTTTTCTGCACTGCGATGCAGCGCAATCGGCCGGCCGACTCCCCATCGATGTCGAATCGCTCGGCGTCGATCTGCTGTCGATCTCCGCACACAAGCTTTACGGGCCGAAGGGCATCGGCGCGCTATGGGTGTCGCCGCGAGTTCGGGCGTGGGTCGAGCCGCTCATGTGGGGCGGCGGTCACGAGCGGGGGCTCCGACCCGGAACCCTCGCCACCCACCAGATCATCGGCTTCGGTCGGGCGGCCGCGCGAGTGCGCGAGCAACGCGAGTCGGATGTGCGTCACGTCGAGGCGCTCGCGTCGCGATTTCGATCGGGCCTCGCCGGCGTCGAGGGTCTGCGATGGAACGACCACCCCGTTCATCGTTTGCCGGGACTCGTGTCGCTCAGTATCGAAGGGGTCGAGGGTGAAAGTCTGATCGCCGCGCTGCCCTCGATCGCCGTGTCGAGCGGTGCGGCCTGCGATTCGGCGAGCGGCGAACCGTCGTACGTCTTGCGCGCTCAAGGAGTGCCGACCGAGCTCGCACAGTCGACGCTGCGTATCGCGTTCGGCCGATTCAATACCGAGACCGAGGCGGCACATGCCTCGGCTGCGGTTCGCGAGGCCGTCGCAAGCTTGCGAGCTCAAGATGCGCCGGGCTCACCCGCGGGCGAAGGCTGGAGGATGGGCGAGGCGGGTAGTCTTCGCGAAGGTGCGCGCATTCGCTGTTTCGTGCGGCTCGATGCCAAGCAAAACATCTCGGCCGTCGAGTTCAGGGCGGCCTCTTGCCCCGGCGTGTGGGCAGTGCTCGATGGGTTGAAACGCGAGCTCGTGGGGCGGCCTGCTGCGACACCGACCCTCGATGGCCCTCGGGACTGGGTTCGCCGATTCAATCTGCCGACCGAGAAACTTGGGCGACTGTTTCGAGTCGAAGATGCGTTGGGGGCGGCGCTCAAGGCTGCTGGCGAACCTTGATCGGCGCATTACAATGGCAGCACTCACCGTGAGGAGACCATGGCGATCTCATTGACAGCCGCAGCGGCAGACAGAGTCCGCAGTTTTCTCGGAACCCGGGGGCAGGGTATCGGCCTGCGTTTGGGCGTCCGTAAGACCGGTTGTTCGGGCTTCGCCTATGTCATCAATTACGCCGACGAGACCACGCCGGCGGATGTCGTCTTCGAAGACCAGGGTGTCAAAGTGTTCGTCGATCGGGACAGCCTGCCGTACATCGACGGGACCGAAGTCGACTTCGTGAAGCAGGGCCTCAACGAGGCCTTCAAGTTCCGCAACCCCAACACCAAGGGCGAATGTGGTTGCGGAGAAAGCTTCAACGTCTAAAAAACCCTTCCAGACCAGTCACTTGCGCGCGCTCTCGCGTTGCCGAGAGGGGTCCTGCGCGGGTAAACTACGCGTTTGCCCGTTTCCCTTTCACTTTTACAAGGAACTGTCCCATGGCGCTGGAGCGCACTTTTTCGATCGTTAAGCCGGATGGCGTAGCCCGTAACCTCATCGGCGAGGTCTATCGCCGCTTCGAGCAGGCGGGTCTGCGCGTCGTCGCCGCCCGTATGGTCCACCTGTCGCAGGCCGAGGCCGAGGGGTTCTACGCGGTGCACCGCGAGCGCCCGTTCTTCAAAGACCTGGTCAAGTACATGACCTCCGGTCCGGTGATGTTGCAAGTTCTCGAAGGCGAGAACGCCATCGCCAAGAACCGCGAGATCATGGGTGCCACCGATCCGAAGAAGGCTGCGCCGGGCACGATCCGTGCCGACCTCGCGCAGAGCATCGAAGCGAACACCGTTCACGGCTCTGATGGTCCCGAAACCGCCGCTCAAGAAATCGCGTATTTCTTCCGTGGCATCGAGATCTGCCCGCGCGGCTGATCACCTCACTCTGCTGACGCACTCGTCATGACTGAAGCCGCCGCAGTACGAACCAACCTCCTCGGGCTCGAAAAGCCCGAGCTCGAGGCGTTCGTCACTGCGCTCGGCAACAAACCGTTTCGAGCGCGTCAGCTGATGAGTTGGCTCTATAAGCGCTGCGAGGGTGACTTCGCAGCCATGACCGATCTCGCGCGAGACTTTCGCGCGCAGCTCAGCGAAGTGGCTGAGGTGCGTACGCCCGAGATCGTCTCGCGCCACGACTCCGCCGATGGCACCCGCAAGTGGTTGCTGCGCGCCGATAGCACGCAGGCCTTCGAGATGGTGTTCATCCCTGAGGTCGATCGCGGCACGCTTTGCATCTCGTCGCAGGTAGGTTGCGCGCTCGACTGCTCGTTCTGCTCGACGGCGCAGCAAGGGTTCAATCGCAATCTCACCACCGCCGAAATCGTCGGCCAGGTGTGGCTCGCCAACCGCGAACTCGGCTTCGAGCCCGGCGGCGAGCGGCGCATCACGAACGTCGTGTTCATGGGCATGGGCGAACCACTCGCGAATTTCCGCAACGTGGTGCCTGCCATCCGCATTCTGCTCGATGACCTCGGTTTCGATATTTCTCGTCGACGGGTCACGCTCTCGACTTCGGGCCTCGTACCGCTCATGTACAAGCTCGCCGAAGAAGTGAACTGCGCGCTCGCGGTGTCGTTGCACGCGCCCGACGATGCGCTGCGCAACGAGCTCGTCCCGATCAATCGTAAGCACCCGATCGCCGAGCTGCTCGACGCCTGTTGGCATTACATCGATGAGCAGAACGGCCGTAGCGTGACCTTCGAATACGTCATGCTCGATGGCGTGAACGACCAGCTCGAGCATGCGCGAGCACTCGCGCGCTTGCTCAAGGGCAAGCCTGCCAAGCTCAACCTCATTCCGTTCAACCCGTTCCCGGGCACCGACTACCGTCGTTCGCCCATGCCGGTGATCACACGCTTCCGTGACGAGCTCCTCCAACGCGGTGTGCTCGCCACCATTCGTCGCACACGTGGCGATGACATCGATGCGGCCTGCGGTCAACTCGCGGGCCGAGTCAACGACCGCACGCGCATTCGTCTCGGTGACAAACTCGCCGGAGCTCTGGCGTCATGACCAGCGAATCCATCGGTCAAAGATTGACGCGCTGTCGCGAGGCCATGGGTCTCACGACGAAGACCGCGGCGGCTCGACTGCATTGCGACGAGTCGATCATCGTGTCGCTCGAGGCCGATCGTTTCGCCGAGATCGGTGCGCGCGTGTTCGTGCAGGGTCATCTGCGTCGCTATGCCGATCTCATTGGTGCACCCACCGCAGAGCTCATGGCCGATTGGGCGGCGCAGGGCGCTGCGCTCGCGGCGCCTGATCTCACCAAAATTCCGCGCGCTCCGATGCCGGCTGTCGACTCCCAAGCCTGGGGGCGCCGCCTCGGCATCGTCGCAGCGGCGGTCGTGATTGCCGTAGCGGCGTGGTGGATTCTTCAGGGTGCCGGCGTGTCGGGGCAGTCGACGACGAGCTCGCTGCCCGCAGCGCAGGCCCCAGAGCAGGCGGCACAGCAACCCGCAGGCCAGACTGAAACCCTCGCGACCTCTGAGGTCGCATCGACGAGCGTCTCCTCGGCGCCCGACGCGATGACGACTCCCGCAACGTCGGCGCCGGCGTCGGTGCCCGCTACGCCGGTGCCCGCGACGGCGGCGCAAGGTCGAGTCGTGATCGCCATCGAGGCGCAGGCCGATTGCTGGATCGAGATTTACGACGCGACGGGTAAAAAACTCTACTTCGACAACGTCGGTCGAGGGGCATCGGCTCGTGCTGCAGGGACGGGTCCGCTACGTGTACTGCTCGGTCGGGCCGATGTCGCCTCGCTTCAGGTGGGCGGTCGTCCCGTGACGATTCCGGCGCGGCTGATCCGTAACTCGACAGCGTATTTCACCGTCGATGCGGCTGCGACGCTTCGACCGTATATCAAGCCTGAAGATCCGGCGGTGCCTTCGCGATGAGCGCGCCGCTTATTCAGCCGGTCAAAGGCATGAACGACGTGCTGCCCACCGAGGTTGCGCGTTGGCAATGGCTCGAGTCGGTCGCGCGAGATATTTTGGGCGCACACGCGTATGACGAGATGCGCGTGCCGGTCGTCGAGCAGACCGATCTTTTCAAGCGAGCCATCGGCGAGTTCACCGATGTCGTCGAAAAAGAAATGTACAGCTTCGAAGACAAGGGCGGCGAGCGGCTGACCCTACGTCCCGAAGCGACCGCGGGCATGGTCCGCGCGATGATCTCGAACGGCATGTTGCGCGGCGCACGTCATAAGGTGTGGTGCATCGGTCCGATGTTCCGTCACGAAAAACCGCAGAAAGGGCGTTTTCGTCAGTTTCACCAGATCGACGTCGAGGCCGTGGGTTTCGCCGGGCCGGACATCGACGCTGAACTCATCGCGCTCTCTGCATCGTTCTGGCGTCGACTCGGTATCGACCGAGTGCGACTGCAGATCAATTCGCTCGGTACACCGGAATCCCGTCGTGCCTATCGCGAGACACTGACCCGTTACTTGCGCGATCACTACACCAAGCTCGATGCCGACAGCCAGCGTCGCTTGGAGGGTAACCCGCTTCGCATTCTCGACAGCAAGAACCCCGACATGCAGTCGATCATCGCCGGTGCGCCCTTGTTGCCCGAGCACCTCGATGCCGAAAGCCACCAGCACTTCGACGCGCTTCGCGGCATGCTCGACTCGCTCGGCATCGCATACGAGGTCAACCCGCGTCTCGTGCGTGGCCTCGATTACTACTCGCGTACCGTGTTCGAGTGGATCACCGACGCGCTCGGCGCGCAGGATGCCGTATGTTCGGGCGGTCGTTACGACGGGCTCATCACGCAGCTTGGCGGCGAAGCGACACCGGCTATCGGTTTTGCCATGGGTGTGGAGCGTGTGGTGGCGCTGATCGAGCAGGCAGGCACCGCGCCTGCCGCGCGCACGTCCGATGTGTACATCGTGGTTCAAGGCGAGTCGTCCATCGGCGTGGCGATGCGTCTTGCCGATGATCTGCGACGCGCCTCGACGGGGCGTCGCGTCGAGCTCAATCTCGGCGGCGGCAACTTCAAGGCCCAGTTCCGTCGCGCCGATCGCAGCGGAGCGCCGTTGGCGATCGTGCTCGGTGAAGATGAGCTTGCGCGTGGCGTCGTACAGTTGAAACCCTTGCGGGAAGGAGCGGGTGAGCCCGCCGAAGTGAAGATCGATACGGCAGTGTCTGCCGTCGACCAGTGGTTGACGGCGCATGGTTCAAAGAATTCTGATCAGGAGAGACGATCGTGATTGACGATTACTACAACGAAGAAGAGCAGTGGGAGCGGGTCAAGCGTTGGTTGCGCGAGAACGGTCCTTGGCTCATCGCGGGCGTCATCATCGGTCTCGGTGCTCTGGCCGCCTGGCGCTGGTACGAGGCGCGCGTCGAGCGTCGTCACGTCGAGGCGAGCGTGGCCTACAGCGAAGTCCTGCAGACGCTCGAGCGCGGTGATCGAGTCGCGGCGCTCAAGGCCATCGATGCGCTTCGCGAGGAATATGGCTCATCGGCCTATGCCGATCAGGGTGATCTGCTCGGCGCTCGGGTCCACGTCGACACCAACGAGCTCGGCAAGGCGGCCGAGCGGCTCACGCGAGTGATGACGGGCGCGGACGATCCGCAGCTGCAGTTGCTGGCCCGCATTCGTTTGGCGCGTGTACAGATCGCACAAAACAACGCCGACGCGGCGCTCAAAACTCTCGACGGCGCCAAGCCGGGTGGTTTTGCCGCTCGCTTCGATGAAGTTCGCGGCGACGCGTTGCTCGCCAAAGGCGATCGCACTGCCGCACTCGCGGCATGGCGCAAGGCCGAGGCCGCAGCAGGCGGCGACGGTGAACGTCCGGCCACGGTCGATCTCGAGGGCCTGCGCCTCAAGATCTGGGACCTCGAATCCGACGGCGTGAAAGCGCCCGCGAAACCTTGAACGTAGCGCTGAAGGAGTCACTCATGTCACGCAGCACTCACTCGATGCGTTTGCCTCGGCTGTTCGCCGCCGTGGTGCTGCTCGCAGCGCTCGTCGCCTGCGACAAGGACAAAGACGTTGATCCACCCGCCGAGCTCGTCGACTTCAAACAATCTCTCGCTGTCGACCGTGTGTGGAGCACATCGCTCGGTGGAGGCGATGAAGTCATGCGTGGCGGGCTGTCACCCGCTGCCTCGGGTGATCAGGTCTTCGCCGCGGGTCGCGGAGGCGAGGTCGTCGCGCTTCAACTCGCCAATGGCAAAGTGATTTGGCGCGCCAAGACGGGCGCGACCCTGTCGGGCGGTCCTGGTGCCGGCGGCGGACTCGTCGTGGTCGGCAGCGCCGACGGCGAGGTCATCGCGCTCGATGCCGTGACGGGCACGCGTCGATGGTCCGTGAAAGTGGGCGGCGAGGTGCTCGCGGCGCCTGCGGTGGGCGCCGACGCAGTCATCGTGCGTACCGTGGCAGGGCGCTTGCTCGGGCTTTCGCTCGAAGATGGTCGCGAAGTCTGGCGCGAAGATCAACAAATTCCGCGACTCACCTTGCGCGGCACGGCGGCGCCGGTGATCGCGGGCAGCGTGGCGTTCTGCGGTTTCGACAATGGTCGAGTCATCTCCGTCGAGACCGCTCGCGGAGAAGTCTTGTGGGATCAACTCGTCTCGCCCGCGCGAGGTCGTACCGAACTCGAACGCCTCGTCGACATCGACTCGGCCGTCAAGGTGCTCGGTGCCGACGTGTTCGTCGCAGGGTTCCAGGGTCGCGTCGCGATGCTCGCGTCCGACTCCGGTCAGATCTGGTGGTCGCGCGAAATTTCGAGTCATCGGGGCCTCGCCGTCGACGAGGAGCGTGTCATCGTGTCGGGCGCGATGGGCGAGGTGATCGCGCTGCGTCGTCGCACCGGTGTCGATCTGTGGCGCCAAGACGGATTGCGGATGCGGCGCTTGTCAGCGCCCGCGCTCGTCGGTAATCGCGTCGCGTTGGCCGATTTCGAAGGCTACGTGCACTGGCTCGATGGCGATACGGGCGCTTTCATCTCGCGCACCAAGATCGGTGGTCGCACGAGCAATGCGCCGGTGGTCGTCGGCGACGTCGTCATCTTCCAAGATGACGAGGGTCGTGTGACTGCCCTGCGTCCGAAGGCCTGAAGGCCTCGAACGCAACCCTGACGTCCAACCGAGAGAACTGAAAACATGCTTCCTGTCGTCGTTCTCGTCGGTCGGCCCAACGTGGGTAAATCGACCCTCTTCAATCGTCTGACCGGTACACGTGACGCGCTCGTCGCCGATATGCCGGGCGTCACGCGCGATCGCCAATATGGTTACGGCCGCTTGGGGCCCGTGCCTTACGTGGTCGTCGATACGGGCGGCCTCGTCGAGCAACCCTCGGGCATCGAAACGCCGATGCGTCTGCAAACTGAGCGCGCGGTAGCCGAGGCTGACGTCCTCGTGTTTTTGGCGGACGCCCGAAGTGGCCTCACGCCGCAAGACCACTGGGTCGCTCACGAACTTCGACGTTCCGGAAAAAAGGTGGTGCTCGCGGTCAACAAGGCCGAGGGGCTCGATCCCTCGACGGCTGCCGCCGACTTCCATTCTTTGGGCTTGGGTGAACCGCTCGCGATCGCATCCGCTCACGGCGACGGTTGCCGCGATCTCATGTCGGTCGTACTCGCAGATTACGATCCTGAGAAGATTGCGGCCGAACAGTCACCCGATGACGGCCGTATCCGCATCGCCATCATCGGACGTCCGAACGTCGGCAAATCGACGCTCGTCAATCGCCTGCTTGGCGAAGAGCGCGTCATTGCGAGCGACATGCCCGGCACGACGCGCGATAGCATCTTCGTGCCCTTCGCGCGTGACGATCGAGAATTCACGCTGATCGATACCGCGGGCGTGCGCCGTCGCGGCAAAGTCGAAGACGAAGTCGAGAAGGCGAGTGTGGCCAAAACCTTGCAGGCCATCGACTCGGCCCACGTCGTCATCTTCGTCGTCGATGCGCACGACAGCATCGGTGAGCAAGACGCCAACGTACTCGGACTCGCGCTGCAGCGTGGCCGAGCACTGATTATTGCCGTCAACAAATGGGACGGTATTCCCATGGAGCAGCGCGAAGAAATTCGTCGCTTGCTCGAACTCAAGCTCGACTTCGTTCCCTACGCGCCGGTGCATTTCATCTCGGCTCGTCATGGTACGGGTGTCGGCGAACTCGTCGCTGCGACCATCAAGGCCTACGACGCTGCGATGACGGAAATCCCGACGCCTCGTCTCACCAAGGCTTTGGAGCGAGCAATCGCTCAGCACCAGCCGCCGCTCGTCCGGGGTCGTCGTATCAAGCTGCGTTATGCGCACCAAGGCGGACGTAATCCGCCGCGCATCATCGTGCACGGCAACCAGACAGTGCATGTACCCGAGGCCTATACGCGTTATCTCGCTAACGTCTTTCGACGAGAGTTCGATCTCTTTGCTTCGCCGGTCGCGGTCGAGTTCCGCTCCGACTCCAACCCCTACGCCCGACTCAAGGGGCGCCCGAAGCGCGACCCGTCGAAGCGGGGGCACTCGGCAAGTCGAGGAAAAGCGCAGGGTCCACGAAAGCGCGGTTGAGCGCGACGCCCCAGTGCAGGTGAGGGCCCGTCACGCGGCCTGTCGCACCCACCTCGCCGATCTTGTCTCCGGTTTTCACTTCGGCTCCCGGCGCGACACCGATGTCGCTCAAGTGACAATAGAGTGTCACGAGACCCTGGCCATGGTCGATGAATACCGATTTGCCGTTGAAGAAGAAGTCGCCGACCTCGATTACTTTTCCGGGTGCCGGAGCGAAGACGGGCGTACCGACCGGTGCGGCGATATCCATCCCCGAGTGGGGATTACGCGGCTGGTTGTTGAACACGCGACGCAGTCCGAAAGACGACGAGCGCGGACCGCGAACGGGTGACTCGAGTCTGAGGGACGAAGGCAGCACGGCGCTGAATGTGCCGACGGCCTCGCGAATCCGCGGCTGCTCTTCGGCGACTCGCGCCGCATTTTCAGGCGAGAGATCGACATGCTTCGGAGCCACTTTGAGCCGTTGCGTCGCATACGCCTTGCCTTCGATGGTGAAGCCTTGAGTGAGCGTCGCGTTGCCCGATCGAATCTCGATTTTTGCCGTGCCGGGTTCGCGCGCGAGCGGAATCCCGACGACCGCGCGCCAGCCTTGTCCGTTCGGAACCACCATCACGCGATTACCCTCGAACGTCACGACGGGCGGTTTCGAGGGCTCTCCGGGTACATCGAGAATGGCCACACCACCCGGCACCGATAGCGAGGTGGGCAAGGCACTGACCCCCGACGCATCGATCGAGGTGAGCGCTACCAGCGTGCCCATCAAAGTAGAGAACATCCCCGATCTTTTGATCATTCGTTTTTCTCTCCAATATTTTCGATGACTCTCGCGCGCAGGGTTCCTTTGGCGAGTCGCGCATCGATGAGGTCGCCGGCGCTCACAGAACTCGCATCGCGTAATAGAACGCCGTCATCGACCCGCGTGACGAGTGCGAATCCGCGATCGAGCGTGGCGAGCGGGCTCACCGCATCGAGCGTGCGTGCGAGGGTGCCGAGCGTTTGCCGCAAAGCCTCGAGTCGTTGCGGTAAGGCGCGGCGCAGGCGCTCATCGAGCACGGCATGACGATGCGTGAGCCGTTGCACCTCGGTCTTGGGCGAGGTCCGGGCGAGACGCGTCGTCAGTGTTTGCAGGCGATGTCTTCGATCAGAGAGCAGTAACTGCACTCGACTGCCGAGCCGCTGCTCGAGCTCGTCGAGGCGCTGGGCATTTTGACGTAGGCGTTGCCCGGGGTGCGCGAGTGCAAGTCGGCGCCGTATCGCCACGAGATAGTCGCTATCGTTGCGCAGCTGTCGACGCAGCGCCTGCAGCAATCTTTGAGCAAGCCGAGCAAAGCCCGTTAGCCAGGTCGCACCATCGGGCACGACGAGTTCGGCGGCGCCCGAGGGTGTCGGGGCGCGCAGGTCCGCGACGAAATCTGCAATCGTGAAATCGACTTCGTGACCGATGCCGGTAACGACGGGCATCGGCATGGTGCGGATCGCTCGGGCGACGGCCTCGTCGTTGAAGGCCCAGAGATCTTCGATGGAGCCACCGCCGCGGGCGACGATCAACACGTCGCATTCGTTTCGGGTGGTCGCGACCGAAAGGGCGTCGAGCAATTGGGGTACGGCATCGCGACCCTGTACCGCAGTCGGATAGATGATCACGCGCGCAGCGGGGAATCGTCGACCCAAGATATTGAGGATGTCGCGGATCGCCGCGCCCGTGGGCGAGGTCACGACGCCGATGCAGCTCGGCACCGTTGGCAGGGGCCGCTTCTTCGAGGCGTCAAACAGCCCCTCCGCTTCGAGCCGCGCCTTCAGTCGTTCGTACTCGCGACGCAGTGCGCCGACGCCTGAGTCTTCGAGATGTTCGACCTGAAGCTGATACTCGCCGCGGGGCTCGAAGAGCGTGACCCGAGCCCGGGCGATGACCCGCTGTCCATCTGCAGGCGCGAACCGCAGCAGGGCATTACGACCGCGGAACATGGCGCAGCGCACCTGGCTGTCGCGATCTTTCAGGGTGAAGTACCAGTGACCCGAGGCAGGGCGCGAAAAGTTCGAGATTTCGCCCTCGATCCACACCGTCGGCATCCCATGCTCGAGCAGCATCCGCACCTCCTTGTTGAGGCGTCCGACGCTGTAGACGTCGCGGTCTACCGGGGCGATGGGGGGCGGTGGCACGTGGGGTTCCGTTACGAGAAAAGGCCTCTGGAGGGGGCAAGTTTACCGGGTCGGCCGGGGTGCGTAGAATGCGCCGTCCAATAGCTCATTGGACGGCCCCCCGCATGCGCATTCTTCAGGAAGCACTCACTTTCGATGACGTGCTTTTGGTCCCGGCTTATTCGGAAGTTCTCCCGCGCGAAGTCGATCTATCGACCCGACTGACGCGCAACATTCGCCTGAACCTTCCGCTGGTCTCTGCCGCCATGGATACGGTGACCGAGGCGCGCCTCGCCATCGCCATCGCCCAAGAGGGCGGCATCGGCATCGTCCACAAGAGCATGACCATCGAGGCTCAGGCGCTCGAGGTGGCTCGGGTCAAGAAATTCGAGAGTGGCGTGGTGCTCGACCCCATCACGGTCTCGCCCGATACCACCATTCGTCAGGTACTCGAGCTCACCAAGGCACGCGGCATCTCCGGCATGCCGGTCGTGAAGGGCAACAAGGTGGTCGGCATCGTCACGAGCCGCGACCTTCGTTTCGAAACTCAACTCGATAACCCCGTCTCGTCGGTGATGACACCGAAAGAGCGTCTCGTCACCGTTTCCGAAAACGCACCGAAAGACGAGGTGCTGCAGCTCTTCCACAAACACCGCATCGAGAAAGTGCTCGTCGTCGGTGAGGGCAGTGAGCTCAAGGGTCTCATCACCGTCAAAGATATCCAGAAGGCCACCGAGCGTCCGCGTGCTTGTAAAGACAGCAGCGGTCGTTTGCGCGTCGGCGCGGCTGTCGGGACGTCGCCAGATACGCTCGATCGCGTCGCAGCCCTCGTCGAGTCGGGTGTCGATGCGGTGGTGGTCGACACGTCGCACGGACATTCGCGCGGCGTCATCCAGATGGTCGAGCGCGTGAAGTCACGCTGGCCGACGCTGCAGGTGATCGCTGGCAATATCGTCACCGCCGAGGCAGCGCAGGTGCTCGTCAAGGCAGGCGTCGATGGCGTGAAGGTCGGTATCGGCCCTGGCTCGATCTGCACGACTCGCATTGTCGCGGGCGTGGGCGTGCCGCAGATTTCGGCGGTCGCCAATGTCGCAGCGGCCCTCGAGGGCACCGATGTGCCGCTCATCGCCGATGGCGGCATTCGCTATTCCGGTGACGTGGCGAAGGCCATCGCTGCGGGTGCGCATGCGGTGATGATCGGCGGACTATTCGCGGGCACCGAAGAATCGCCAGGCGAGGTCGAGCTCTTCCAAGGCGCGAGCTTCAAAAGCTATCGCGGCATGGGTTCGCTCGGCGCGATGGGCGAGCGCCACGGTTCGAGCGACCGCTATTTCCAGGACACGACGACCGAACTCGAGAAGCTCGTGCCCGAGGGTATCGAAGGTCGAGTGCCCTACAAGGGCAGCCTCCTTGCCATCGTGCATCAGCTCGCAGGAGGTTTGCGTGCGGCGATGGGTTACACGGGCAGCCAGAGCATCGAACAGATGCGGACTCGGCCGTCCTTCGTGCGCATCACGACGGCAGGCGTGCGCGAGTCGCACGTGCACGACGTGACCATTACCAAAGAAGCGCCGAACTACCGGATCTCGTGAGTCGCTGGCCATGACTGCCCGCGACATTCACGCCGACCGCATTCTCATCCTCGATTTCGGCTCGCAGTACACGCAGCTGATCGCGCGTCGTGTGCGCGAGCTCGGTGTCTATTGCGAAATCCATCCCTGGGATGCCGGTGAGGCCGACGTTCGCGCGTTTGCGCCGAAGGGCATCATTCTCTCGGGAGGCCCCGAGTCCGTCACTCAAAAAAATGCCCCGGCTGCACCAGCGGCTGTGTTCGAGCTCGGCGTGCCCGTGCTCGGCATTTGCTATGGCATGCAGACCATGGCCGCGCAGCTCGGCGGTCGCGTCGAACCCGGTGCCGTCCACGAATTCGGTTATGCCGAGGTCCGTGCGCGCAATCATTCGGCGCTGCTCAAAGGCATCGAAGATCGCGTCAATGCCGAGGGTCACGGTCTACTCGACGTGTGGATGAGCCACGGCGATCAAGTGGTCGAGCTGCCCAAGGGGTTTGCGGCGATCGCTTCGACGAGTGATGTCCCGATCGCCGGCATGGCCGACGAGTCGCGAAGGTTTTACGCCTTGCAGTTCCATCCGGAAGTGACCCACACCAAGCAGGGTGAGCGGATCTACGGCCGGTTTTTGCACGACATCTGTGGTTGCGCCGCGAGCTGGAACCCCGGAAACATCATCGAGGATGCCATCGAGCGCGTCCGTGTGCAGGTCGGAACGTCGAAGGTGCTGCTCGGCCTATCGGGTGGTGTCGACTCGTCGGTCGTCGCAGCCCTGTTGCATCGCGCCATTGGTGATCAGCTCGTTTGCGTATTTGTCGATCACGGCCTCTTGCGTCATCGCGAGGGCGATGCCGTGATGGATATCTTTGCCCGCAATCTCGGCGTGAGAGTCATTCGCGTGAATGCCGCCGATCGATTCTTTGGTGAACTCAAGGGCGTGAGCGACCCCGAAGCCAAACGCAAGATCATCGGTCGACTTTTCGTCGAGGTGTTCGACGAAGAGGCCAAGAAACTCGCCGGTGGTAACGCCAGTGACCGCGTCGAATTCCTCGCGCAGGGCACCATCTACCCCGATGTCATCGAGTCGGCCGGCAGCAAAACCGGCAAGGCGCATGTCATCAAGAGCCATCACAACGTAGGCGGATTGCCTGCGCACATGAAGCTCAAGCTCGTCGAGCCGCTGCGCGAGCTTTTCAAAGATGAAGTTCGCAAGATCGGGGTCGAACTCGGGTTGCCTGCCGAGATGGTGTATCGGCATCCGTTCCCGGGTCCTGGCCTCGGCGTTCGAATCTTGGGCGAAGTGACTGAAGCGGCCGCCGATACGCTGCGACTCGCCGATCACATCTTCATCGAAGAACTGCGCAAGTCGGGGTGGTACGACAAGACGAGCCAAGCCTTCGCCGTGTTCCTGCCCGTGAAATCGGTGGGAGTGACGGGCGATGGGCGTCGTCATGACCCCGTCATTGCGTTACGCGCCGTCGAGACTATCGATTTCATGACGGCGCACTGGGCGCATCTGCCCTACGAGCTTCTCGATGTCTGCTCGCGTCGCATCGTCAACGAGGTCAAAGGCGTGAGCCGCGTGGTGTACGACATCAGCGGGAAACCGCCGGCCACTATCGAGTGGGAGTGATTTTGCAGCCCATCGCCGAGACACGTGATTGGGTCGAGCGGGTAGTCATCGGTCTCAAACTCTGTCCTTTTGCGCCGGCGCCTGCGCTCAAGGGGTTGATCCGCTACGTAACGAGCGATGCCGAGACGCAAGAAGCGGTGCTGGAAGATCTTGCTTCGGAGTTGAAGCACCTCGTTGCGTCATCGTCCGACGAGGTCGAGACGACCTTGTTGATCCTCCCGCGGGTCCTGCAAGATTTCCACGAGTTCAACGACTTTCTAGAGATCGCAGACGAGTTGCTGCGGGTGTTGGAGCTTGAGGGCGAGATTCAGATCGCAAGTTTCCATCCGCAATACCAGTTCGCCGACACTGAGTGGGATGACATCGGTAATGCGACCAATCAATCGCCGTATCCGACCCTCCACTTGTTGCGAGAGGAGAGCGTCTCGCGGGCGGTCGACTCTTTCGGTGATACCCGAAGCATCTCCATCACGAACCTCGCGACACTTGCAAAGTTGGGTTCGGAGGGACTGCAGGCCTTGAGACGCGGCGAGCCCGGGTGACACGCGCCTCAACCAATGCCTTGAGCCCAAAGAAACTGCTGCACACCAAGTGGACGGCGGTCGCGCCGCGCAACAAGGAAAAACATTTCTTAGTGACTAAAGTCATCGAGCCGATACCGCCGGGGTCGCCCGTGGTGTCAATCGAGATCGAGGCCGTGCATTCCAAGCGCGTCCGGGTGATCGCATGGCGAGAGCTCACGAATGCGCTGCAGTGGCGGCGTGGCTGGGTCTGAGGTCGGCACGAATTACCCGCGCTCCGCCAGGTATCGATGTCAGGCGGCTGCAGCGTCTACAGCGGGAGCCGAACTGCGGATCAAATAATCGAAGGCGCCGAGCGCTGCTTTAGCGCCATCGCCTGCGGCAATGACGATTTGCTTGTAGGGCACCGTGGTCACATCACCCGCCGCAAATACGCCGTGCGCATTCGTCGCGCCGTGATGGTCCACCACGATCTCACCGAAACGCGACAATTCGATCGTGCCTTTCAGGAATTCGGTGTTGGGCACAAGACCAATTTGAACGAAGACGCCTTCGAGATCGAGGCGATGGACTTCGCCACCCGCTCGATCTTTGTACGACAGGGCGTTCACAGTCTTGCCGTCACCATGGATCTCGGTGGTCTGAGCGTTCACCACGATCGACACGTTGGGCAGGGTTTTGAGCTTCGAGACGAGCACGGCATCGGCTTTGAGCTGATCCATGAACTCGACCACGGTGACGTGCCCCACGACGCCGGCGAGATCGATCGCGGCTTCGACACCTGAGTTGCCACCGCCGATCACAGCGACACGCTTGCCCTTGAAGAGCGGGCCGTCGCAGTGAGGGCAGTACGCCACGCCTCGATTTCGATATTCCGATTCACCCGGCACGTTGACGTTTCGCCAGCGTGCTCCGGTCGCGATGATCACTGATCGTGATCGCAGCGTGCCGCCATGATTCATCACGACCTCGACGAGGTCGCCGGGCTTCGCGGCCGGGACGAGTTTCTCGACGCGCTGCAGGTTCATGATGTCGACTTCGTAATGACGCACATGCGCCTCGAGATCGGCAGCGAATTTCGGCCCGTTGGTTTCGAGTACGGAGATGTAGTTCTCGATTCCCAGCGTGTCGTTGGTTTGTCCGCCAAAGCGCTCGGCGGCGATACCCGTGCGCAAGCCCTTGCGTGCGGCATAGACCGCGGCGGCCGCACCGGCGGGGCCACCGCCGACGATGAGCACGTCGAACGGCGCTTTGGCATCGATCTTGGCGCGTTCTTTTTCTGCGCTATTGGTGTCGAGCTTCGCAAGAATTTCTTCGAGGCTCATGCGCCCCGAGCCGAAGAGTTCGCCGTTCAGGAAGACCATCGGCACGGCCATGATCTGGCGCGCCGTGACTTCGTCTTGATAAAGCGCGCCGTCGATCACGACGGTTTCGACATTCGGATTGAGAACCGACATCAGCGTCAGTGCCTGCACGACATCCGGGCAGTTGTGGCACGACAATGACATGAAAACTTCGAAGCGCAGCTGAGACTGCAGACTGCGGATCGTTTCGATGCTCGCATCATCGACTTTCGGCGGATGACCGCCACTCCACAGCAGCGCAAGCACCAACGAGGTGAACTCGTGGCCGAGCGGTACGGCGGCAAAGTGCAGCGAGCTCGTCGCGCCAACTCGTCGAATCTGAAACGAGGGACGACGGGTGTGTTGACCGTCCAGCCTGACCGACACTTTGTCGGTCAGGCTGGCGATCGTCTCAAGCAGGACGCGCATTTCTTGCGCGCCCTGTGACTCATCCAAAGAAGCAATGAGCTCGACGGGTTGGACTATCTTCGTGAGATAAGCCCGTAACTGGGACTGGAGAGTTTCGTCGAGCATCATGTTCTTCCGATGAGCGGTGGGGTTTGCTTAGATCTTGCCCACGAGGTCGAGCGACGGCTTCAGCGTCTCCGCACCCGGAGTCCACTTCGCCGGGCAAACCTGGCCCGGGTTCTTGGCAACGTACTGAGCAGCCTGGACCTTACGCAGCAATTCCTTGGCGTCACGGCCGATGCCGTTGTCGTGGATCTCGCACAGCTTGATCACGCCTTCCGGATTGATCACGAAGGTGCCACGCAGGGCGAGGCCTTCTTCTTCGATCATCACGCCGAAGTTGCGGGTGATGGTGCCGGTCGGGTCGCCGATCAGCGGGTACTGCACTTTGCGGATCGTGTCGGAGGTGTCGTGCCACGCCTTGTGCGTGAAGTGCGTGTCGGTCGATACGCCGTAGACCTCGACGCCGAGCGACTTGAGGGTGTCGTAGTTGTCAGCGAGATCACCGAGTTCCGTCGGGCAGACGAAGGTGAAGTCGGCCGGGTAGAAGAAGAACACAGACCACTTGCCTTTGATCGACTGGTCGGTGACTTCGACGAACTTGCCGTTATGGTAAGCGGTGGCCTTGAACGCCTTGACGGCGGTATTGATGAGGGACATGTGACTTCCTATCGATAGTTAGAGGGTTGCAACGCGCCACAGCCTAGTGGCGCGGTGCGGATGATGGGCTGGAAACCGGATTTTGTACAATCGATAGATCGAATGTTATCGATAGATTTTATCAATCGAATCGACCCTAGGCCCCGAATCGCCCGCGATGTCGGGCGGGCCTCTACAATTCCGGCGTTCCGACGCGCACTTTAGGGGGTATCCATGAGTCGTTCTGTTCGGGCTCGCGCCCAGGTTTCTTTGATGCTTGCGGGGCTTGTGATGTTCATCGCACAGACCGTTGCGGCCGACGCTACACAGGGTCGGGTCATCGAGTCGGCGGACGGCTTCGATGTGTTGTCGACGCGTGAGCGCGTCGAGCCCGAGAACCGCATGGTGCGCGAGCGTCTCGAGACCTTGCTCCCAAGGCTCATGGCCGAGACCGATCTCGACATGTGGCTCGTGATCAACCGCGAGTATGCCGAGGACCCCGTCTATTTCACGCTCGTGCCGCAGCCGAGCTTTGCGGCGCGCCGCACGACCATGCTCGTGTTTCATCGGCAGCCCGATGGCAGCGTCGCGCGGCTATCCGTCAATCGCTATCCGCTCGGCGAGCCCTATTCATCGGCGTGGGCGGGTGGAGATCTCGATGCGCAATGGAAGGCTTTGGCCGAGCTCATCGTCAGCCGTAATCCGAAACGTATCGGCATCAACGTGTCGCGCGAGTGGCCCGTCGCCGATGGTCTGACTTCGGCCCTGCACGCGCGTTTGGGCGAGGTGCTACCGCCTGATTTCGCATCGCGACTCGTGCCCGCCGAATCGCTCGTCGTGCGCTGGCTCGAGACGCGTAGCGCGTCGGAACTGACCGTCTACCCGCAGATCGTCGCGATTGCGCGCGGCGTCATCGCCGAAGCCTTTAGCACTCGCGTCATCACGCCGGGTGTCACCACCACGCAAGATGTGGCGTGGTACATCCGCACGCGTTTCGAAAGTCTCGGTCTGTCCATCTGGTTTTTTCCGGATGTGAACCGTCAGCGCCAAGGGGTCGCGTGTGAGGCCGATGCTCCGTTCTGCGGTGGAGGTGGCGTCATCGAGCCCGGCGACGTACTGCACACGGATGTCGGCATTTGTTATCTCAAGCTTTGCACCGACACCCAAGAAATGGGTTACGTCGCGAGACTCGGCGAGACGGAGGTGCCGGCGGGTTTGCAGGCTGCGATGCAGACGGGCAATCGATGGCAAGATCTCTTGACCACCCATTTCGCGACGGGCCGCACCGGTAACGAAGTGCTCTCCCTGACTCGTGCTGCGGCGACCAAGGCGCGTATCACGGCGAGTGTGTACACCCATGCGCTCGGCATGTTCGGGCACGCGCCCGGACCGACCATCGGCATGTGGGACAACCAAGGGCCGACGCCCGTGCAGGGCGACTGGCCCATCTACCCGAGCACCGTCTACGCCATCGAGGGGAACATCAAGCAGGCGGTACCCGAGTGGGGTGGCCAACTCGTACAGATGAAGCTCGAGCAGAGCGCGTTATTCGATGGCGAGCGAGTCACATACCTCGCGGGCCGTCAGACCCGCTGGCACGTGGTTCGTTGACCGAGGCGACGTCGCCGTGCAACCAATCCGCGACCAGTCTTTTCAGCGTCTGATTCAGCGTGCGAAAGCCGCTATTTTTCGGCGCAGGAGCTCGATCCACTCGCGAAGCTTGGCGGGAATCTTGGCCACGGGCGGGCCGTTCGGGTCGATCTCTGCGAAGGGCACGATGCCGGCCAGCACGCCGTACAGGAGTAACGCAGCACCGCCGGTGAAGAACAGCAGTGCCGCAGCGATCACGCGAATGAGCGTGACCTCGACCCGCAGGTAGCGAGCGAGTCCGAGGCATACGCCACTGACCCACGCGCCCTGGCTGATTTGCTGCAGGGAGGGTGCCGTCTCGGTTGTTTTCTTTGAGTCGGAGGATGCCTGTTCGACACCCGGTCTTCGAACAGGGCCGATTTCCTCGAGGGCGGGCAGCAGTTCCTGCAAGGTGATCACCGTCGCCTGCGGCGGTTGCCGTCGTCGACACTGATCGGCGACGGCCTGCTCGAGATCGAGAAGGATTTCATCGCGATCAGGGTCGTCACCGAGTGCCGCTGCAGACTCAGCGAGATACGCCTCGAGACGTGCGTAGGCATCTTCCTCGATGGGATAGGGGTTGCGATTGAGGCTCGCATGAATGACGCGTTGCATGAGGTTCTCCGTGACGATCAACCGCCGAGCTCGATGAGCGTGCGGTCGATGGTTTTCCAGTAGCGATCGAGAGTGTCGAGGTGGCTACGCCCTTGAGAGGTGAGTCGGTAATACTTTCGCGGCGGGCCGAGACTCGATTCTTGCCACTCGTAATGAACCCAGCCTTCGCGACGCAATTTACTGAGCAGGGGATATAGGGTGCCCTCCTGCGTCGCGAACTCGGTTTTTTCGAGCCGCGAGAGGATGTCGGCCGCATAGAGTTCGCCGGTACCCACGACTTTGAGCACTGCGAACTCGAGCAAGCCTTTCTTGATGGCCGCGAAGTTATTTTCTCGGGTCACGTGATTAGCACCAGTACCTTTATAAGAAAAGGTACAGTAGCAAAACCCCCGGGTCAAGCGGCCCAAAAGATCGTGCAGACGCACGGCGAGGTGTCTCAAGGGACGGTTTAAACTGCGCGCGTAGTGCGGCGATTTAGAGTCCGCCTCCGGAGACCGACATGCAAAAAACCCTGATCTCGCTTCATCTTTGGTTGGCCGCGTTTTTCTTTCCGATCGCGGTGATGTTCGCCTCGACGGGCGCGCTCTACACGATCTCGATCAAGGGGAGTTACGAAGAGACGAGTCGGTCGATCACGTTGACGCAGCCGCTTTCGCCTGAGCTCAGTGTGTTGACGGGTGTCGTCGAGCGCGCGCTCGATGAGGCGGGTATCGAGCCCCCTTCGGGCGCAGCCTCGATCAAGAAAGCGGGAAACGCCTTCGAACTCGAATGGACCGGCGTACGTCGTGATGTGGTGTTGAAGCCCTCCGCCGATCCTTTTAGCGCCACGCTCGTCATCAAAGAAACCACGCCTTGGCGTCATCTCGTGCAACTGCACAAGGCGAAGGGCAGTGACATCGCTAAGGGCATCTCGGTGCTCTGGGGTATCGGGCTCGTGCTCATTCTGCTTTCCGGTCTTCTGATGGCGTGGAATGTGCCGGTCTATCGACGCAAAGCGCTCGCAGCAGGCGGGCTGGGCCTCCTGACGTTCGCGGTGTACGTGCTCGTCGGCTGATGAGCGTCGATCGCCTTGGCTACTGCCTCGACGGGCGTTGGCTCACGCCGGGCGAACTCGCCTTCGCGCCATCGAGCCGTCTCGTCGCGGCCGGTGAAGGCTGGTTCGAGACGCTGCGCGTCGAGTCTGGGCGGCCGATGTTTTTATCGCCGCATCTCGATCGACTGACCGACGCCATCGCCACGTACTGTGGCGCCGATCAAGTCGAGCCGGCTCGATATGCCGCGCAGCGCTGCCTTGCGGCCATGGCGCCGAAGTTTTCCGAATATCCGTCGGGTCGATTGCGTCTCGTACTCGCTCGTGATGAGTCTCGACTCGACGCCCACGCCGATGGCTGGCAGGCGCTTGGCGAGTGGAGTGAGCATCGTTCCTCGGCCGCATCGCTCGAGCAGGGCCTCGACGTCGTCATCGCTTCTTTTCTACATCCCGGCTTGGGGCGTTTCGGAAAATCGACGAGTTATCACTGGTCTCTCGCGGCGCGACAAGAAGCATTGGCGCGCGGTGCGAGCGAAGCGCTGCTCGTTCGCGATGGCGAAATCAAGGAGGGCGCAACCGGCGCGCTCGCGTGGCAATCGAACGGTCGATGGTTCGTTCACGAGTCGCCCGATGTGCTCGAGAGTGTGACGCTCGATGCGCTGCGCCGCGCGGGTGTAACGATTCAAACGGGGACGTTGCCGGTTGATCGACTCGAGCCTGCATCGTCGACGCGCGTCGAAGGTCTTATTTTGATCAGCGCTTTGCGTCTCGCGATGGCCATTCGCAGTTGTGATGGCCGCGCGCTGCCAAGTGCCGTCGCCGAGGCCGAGCGATGGCGCACGGCCTTACTCGAACTTCACGCACGAGAAGCGCGGTGAGTTCGACGGGTTCGCTCGCCGACCTGCGTGAAGCCGCCGAGCGATCTCGCGCCGCAGTCGAGCCCTTTGCCTGCTTGGTGTCGGCGCGCGGTCATGCCGATCTCGGCCGCCGTTCGCTCATGGCGAGTGAGCTCTCTCTCGAGTGGAGCGCACCCGCAGGTCTTTCGTACTCCCGAGATATCGCAGACACCCTTCGCCAGGTTTCGCTTCGTGCGTTCGGTCGGGGTGCGCAGGGTCTGCTCGTACTTCTCACGCATGAGGCCGCGGCCTGCTTCGATCGCATTCCGGTGCACGACGACTGGCTCGGCTTGCCGCGTATCCAGATGTGGTCTGCCTCTCGGGTCGAGCACGCCTCGGGGGGTGAGGGCGGCGGGGCGTGGGGCGGCCCGCGTCGGACGTTGCAGCTCGATTCGCGCGAGGCTTTCGAGTCGCCGCAGCTCAAAGATTGGCATGCACAGGCCGTCGGGAAGATTCATGAGGCGATCGCCTCGGGTCGTCTGTATCAACTGTGCCTCACGTTCCCGGTGCGTTTCTCGCCTCCGAAAGATCCGGCGACGCTATTCGCATCGCTCTTATCGAGAAACCCGGTCGATCATGCAGCCTGGGTCAGTCTGCCCGACTTCGAGTTGCTGTCGGCGAGCCCGGAGCGGTTTTTGTCGGTGCGTAATCGCGAGGCGATCTTGCGTCCCATGAAAGGCACGCGTCGACTCGAGGGTGTCGCGGCCGAGCAGGCGCTTCGCGAGCTCGGTGAGTCGATCAAGGATCGCGCCGAAAACGTCATGATCACCGACCTCGCGCGCAACGATCTCGGTCGCGTGTGCGTGCCCGGGAGCGTGACAGTGGACTCACTCTTCGAGGTCGAACGCTACGCGAGCGTGGCGCAGATGACGTCCACCGTACGGGGCGCACTGCGCCCCGGGCTCGATGTCTGGGATGCCCTCGCTGCGGCGTTTCCGCCGGGCTCGATGACCGGCGCACCCAAGATCGAAGCCTGCCGAATGATTCGTGAACTCGAGCAGGGCCCGAGAGGGCTATACGGCGGAGTTCTCGGTTGGGTCGAGCCGAATGGCAACGCGGAGTTCAGCGTCGTGATCCGTTCGTTGCAGTCACGTGGGGACGAAGCGCGATGGGACATCGGCGGCGGGATCGTGCACGATTCGCAGGTCGAGTCGGAGTGGGATGAGGCTTGGGCGAAATTCATCGCCCTTCGTGCACTGACGTCCACCTGAAATCTCGATCGGGAGAATTCTTTGATTCATTCTGAGCAAGAAGACGCCGGTTCTTTGGGTGTAGTGGGGCGCCGCATCGGCCTCGTACTGGGCCCGATCTTGGCGCTCGGCTTGCAAGGAATTACACCACCCGAGGGTCTCACCCCTGAAGCGTGGTGGGTGGTGTCGCTCGCGGCGCTCATGGTGGTGTGGTGGGTGACCGAGGCGATCCCGATCGCCGCGACGGCATTGTTGCCCCTCGCGGTGTTGCCGTTACTCGGTGCGGCCTCCGTCAAGGATGCGGCCTCGCCTTATGCCGATCCCATCATCTTCCTCTTCATCGGTGGGTTCATGCTCGCAGCCGCGGTCGAACATTGGCGACTGCATGAACGCATTGCGCTGTCGATCGCCTCGTTCGCGGGTGGGCGGCCGATCCCGCTCGTCGGATGTTTCATGCTCGCATCGGCGGTGATCTCGATGTGGATCTCCAACACGGCGACCACGCTGATGCTGGCGCCCATCGCGCTCGGTGCGGCGAGAGCCTTGTCGCCCGACGGCAAACCAGACCTCGCACTCGGAGGTGCGTTGCTGCTTGGCGTGGCGCACGCTGCGACGATTGCGGGTGTGGGCACTCCGGTCGGATCACCGACCAACCTCATCGCGATAGGTTTCTTTGAGCGCGCCGGAGAACCGATGGCGTTCACCGATTGGATGCGCGAGGCCGCTCCGCTCATCCTCATTCTTCTTCCCATCGCCTGGCTGCTGGTGTGCGTGCCGCTTTTCAGAAAGCCTGCGACGGCGTCGGCGGCTGTCGCCGAGGTCGTCCGTGGGGCGCTACAAAAACTCGGTCCGATGTCGAAGCCCGAGATTCGAGTCGGGATGATCTTCGGGCTCGTTGCACTCGCGTGGATGTTCCGACTTCAGCTCAACGAGTGGCCGCCGCTCGCGAAGTTGGGTGACACGAGCATCGCCGTCATCGGCGCGCTCCTCCTGTTTCTCGTGCCGTCGGGTCGCAAGAGTGGCGAGAAGCTCATCGATTGGCCGCGCGCCGAACGCATTCCTTGGGGTATCGCCATCCTCTTCGGCGGTGGGCTCTCGCTCGCTGCAGCGATGGAAGCCACCGGCCTCGCGCAATGGATCGGTACCTGGATCGTGAGCCTCGAGGGCCTGTCGACCTTCGGTCTCATCGCAGTGCTCGTGATCACGACCATCTTGATCTCCGAGCTCGCGAGCAACGTCGCGACGCTGACCTCCATGCTGCCTGTGGTGGCGGCGATCGCTCAGGCAACCGACACGCCGCTTCAATCGCTCGCGTTTCCCGTCGCCATCGCAGCGAGTTTCGCGTTCATGTTGCCGGTGGCGACTGGACCCAATGCGATCGCGTTTTCTTCCGGGGTCGTGACCTTGAAGCGAATGCTCGTGATCGGATTCGCGCTCAATCTTGCAGCGGCCACGGCCATCATGGCCTTGCTCGCCGGTTAGTCGACTCTCACCCAATACTGATTTCGATAGAACGGTCCGAGGTAGCCGCGAACCTCGAGTGTTCGACCGTCGCTTTGTGGAGTGAGGCGAACTCGATACACCTTGCCGTCGTTCGGATCGAGGATGTTTCCACCATCCCAATGAGTCGCGCTGCGGTTGCGACGCACGCCCTCGAGTATGGTCATGCCTGTGATGGGCTGGTTTTTCTTTGCTCCGCTGCAGGCGAGACATTTGGCGTCGCGCTTGTCGGGTTCGAGGATCAGCTCGATACGCCCGGTCAGTACGCCGGCAGAGTCTGAGATTCGTACGTGGGAACGTGCCTGGCCGGTCTTGTCGTCGACGGTTTTCCAAAGGCCGACGGGGGAGGCCGCCTCGGCATGAGGAATAGCCGACGCGATGACGCCAAGGGCGACCACGCCGAGCACCATGAACCGCTTGAAGGGGATTGTCCGCATTCGGGTATTTTATCCGGATATCCTTGCGCTCATGCGCAAGAGTGGGGTCCTGTGGGGCGGAGGGGTCGCGATCGCAGCGGTAGTGATCGCGATCGCCCTCGCGATCGTGATGCGCCTTGCTCCCGACTCGGAGCTTGGCGCGGCAGCCACCTTCGTCGGCAGCGCAGGTTGCGCGGAGTGCCATGCGGACGAACATGCCGCTTGGCAGGGCTCGCAGCATGCCAAGGCGATGCAACATGCGACGGTCGCCACGGTACTCGGCAACTTCGACGACTCGACGTTTCGTTACGCCAACGTCACCACGACTTTTTTTCGACGCGACGACAAGTTCTTTGTCAGAACCGACGGACCCGACGGTGCGCTGGCAGATTTCGAAGTGAAGTACACCTTTGGAGTCGAGCCGCTGCAGCAGTATCTCGTCGAGCTTCCGGGCGGCCGACTGCAAGCGCTCTCGATCAGCTGGGATACCCGCCCGCGTGAGCAGGGCGGCCAGCGCTGGTTCCATCTCTATCCCGATGAGCGCATCGACCATCGTGACGAATTGCACTGGACGCAGCCAGCCCAAAATTGGAACGTGATGTGCGCCGACTGCCACTCGACCAACGTCCGCAAAAACTTTGATGCCGAGACCCTGACGTTCGCGACGAGCTGGTCCGATCTCGCCGTCGGCTGTGAAGCCTGTCACGGGCCGGCCTCCTCTCACGTGCAGTCGCCCAGCACACCGTATCTCGTGGGTGTTGGCAAAGATCGCGCCTCCGCCGAGATGCAGACCTGCGCAGCCTGTCACTCGCGACGAGCTCAGTTTGCGGAAGGCGCGAAAGCGGGAGACGCCTTGCTCGATCACTACCTGCCCGAGACCTTGTCCGAAGGCCTGTATCACGCCGATGGTCAGCAACGGGGCGAGGTATTTGTTTGGGGGTCGTTCTTGCAGAGCGATAAGCATGCCGCAGGGGTGACCTGTGCCGCCTGTCACGACCCGCACACCCAAAAACTCAAGAAGCCCGGCAACGCCACGTGTACGCAATGTCATGCGGCAGCCGAGTTCGATACGTCGAAGCATCATCACCATGCGACGAGTGCGCCGCAGTGCGTGAGCTGTCACATGCGCGAGGAGACCTACATGGTGATCGATCCGCGTCGCGATCATGGGTTTCATGTGCCTCGGCCCGATCTCACTATGACTCTCGGCGTACCGAATGCCTGCAACGACTGCCATGCCGATCGCGATGCGCGGCGGGCGGATACGGCCCTGCAGCGCTGGTACGGTGAGGCGTATCGCGAACGGCCGCAATTCGCCGAAGCCCTACACGCGGGTCGACGCGATGAGGCGGGTGCCGTATCGAAGTTGATGGGCCTCATCGATGATCCGAAGCAGGCAGGCATCGTTCGTGCTTCGGCCATCGAGCTTTTGGCGCGTCACGCGGGTGAGGTGCCAGCAGCAACCGTCCGTAGACAGCTCGCCGATGCCGACCCTCTCGTTCGCTATCACGCGCTGCGGGCTCAAACCGATTTGCCACTCGAGCGTCGTGCGTCGCTGCTCGCTCCGTTCCTTGGCGATGCGACCCGTGCGGTGCGTCACGAGGCGGCGAAGCAATTGATTCCGGTGAGAGCGTCTTTGAGTGAGGGGGATCGAACTCGCCTCGATGCCGAACTCAAAGACCTCGAACAAGCACTGAACCATGATTTGAGTCGTGGAGAGTCCTGGCTCAATCTCTCGGTGCTTCAGGTCGCACGGGGCGATCGCAGCGGAGCGGAACGAAGTCTGCGTCGCGCCATCGCCATCGAGCCGAGATTCATTCCAGCTTATGTGAATCTCGCTGATCTACTGCGCGCCTCGGGTCGTGAGAGTGAGGCCGAGGCGCTTATGCGTGAGGGTCTTCAAAGAAATGCAGAGGCGCCGAGTCTGCGCGAAGCCCTTGGGTTCTCTCTCGTCAGGCAGGGTCGAAAGCCTGAGGCATTGGCCGAATTCGCGGCAGCGTACCGCGCGGCACCCGACGAGCCCCGATTCCGTTACGTCTATGCACTCTCGCTCGACGACGCCGGTCGTCGAGCCGAGGCGAAGCGCATGCTCGAGCTCGGACTAAAGAGTCGGTTCCATCGCGACTCGCTCATTGCCTTGGCCGCTTGGGCGAACCGCGAGGGCGATCGTGCTGCAGCAGAGCGCGCATTCGCCCGACTGCGTCAGGTCAATCCGTCCGACCCCGCGTTGTCCGCGGGTTTCGGACGCTGAACGGATTGGTGTCTAATCTGCATATGCCTGTTCCGTCCGACACCGATTTCATGCGCCAAGCCTTAGGTCTGGCTCGGCAGGCTGCCGATCGCGGCGAGGTCCCTGTCGGCGCCGTGCTCGTTCGCGGAACGGAGGTGATCGGCGAGGGCGCTAATTGTCCCATCCACAGCCACGATCCGACGGCGCACGCTGAAATCGTCGCGCTGCGCGATGCGGCGCTACGCACCGACGACTATCGGCTCAACGACTCGACGCTCTACGTCACGCTCGAGCCCTGCATTATGTGTGCTTCCGCGCTCGTGCATGCTCGCGTGAGTCGAGTGGTGTTCGGTGCGTGGGATCCGAAGGCCGGTGGAGCCGGCAGCATCGCCGATATCTTTGCGATCCCTGCGCTCAATCACCGGGTCGATGTATTCGGTGGCGTGCTCGCTGAGGAGTGTGGCGAGTTACTCAGCGCGTTCTTTCGAGCCCGACGCTAGTCATCGGTTCTGTATCGTCGGGGAAGCTCTTGCGCATCAGGGCGAGATACTGCTGAACGTGGTCGACCATTTGTTTGGTCTCGAAACCTCGCGCGTAGCCGTTCTTGGCCTGCAGGTACCAAAACTCTTCGGAGAGCAGCGTCAGCCGCTCGCGCACGTCGATCCAGGCATCGGGGTCGCCACCCTGTCTCGCCGTGAGCACGCGGGCATCTTCGAGGTGACCGTAGCCCATGTTGTAGGCGGCAATGGCCATCCAGAGTCGATCCGGGTCGCGAATTCGTGAGGGAATGGTGGAGTACAACTGCGCGAGATAGCGAGCGCCCGCCATGATGCTCTCGCGTTCATCGAAGGGGTTGCTCACGCCGAGCGATTGGGCCGTGCGCGGCATCAGCATCATGAGCCCCTGGGCGCCAAAAGAAGACACGGCGTCGGCATCCCACATCGACTCCTGATAACCCACCGCCGCCACGAGTCGCCAGTCGAGTCCGGAAAGGTCGGCTGCCTCTTCAAAGAATTCACGCAATTCCGGGAGTCTCGCCTCCATGTCGATTAAAAGTTGCTCCGAGTTCGCCCGCGGCAGCACGAGCGGACGAGAGAGTGCTTCGATCTCGAGTGTCGGCGGTGGAATCTTGGTTCGTTCGCGGACGAGGAAGGCGTTCGCTGCATCGAGGAGGTCCCGCCCGTCCCGGCGAACCATCCAATAGAGTTCGCGACGCTCAGGTAGCGCGAACGCCACTTCGAGCGAGGGATGAAGCGCGCGTGCCGCCGCAAATTCTCGACCATCCATCAGCGTGACGTCGGCCCGGCCTGAGCCAATGATCTCGAGCGGGTCGCGGCCGACGTTTCGGGGAATGACGGTGTAACGGATTCGCTTGCGACCGATGGAGGGTTGCTGCTCGAGCCAGTTGAGTTCGGCGCTCTCGTCCATGACGATCACGCGCCTCTTCGAGATTTCTTCGATCGATTTCGGCCGAGGGTTCCCTTTGGCGTGAATCCAGAAGAGCGGGGACTCCGAGTAGGCTTCGGAGGGCAGGGCGATCTGGCGCCAGCGCGGGCTCCACGACAACTGCGCGGCGGCAAGGTCTGCCCGCTTGTCCCGCAATGCGTTTCGCAAGCCCTGACGATCGGACTCGACGACCAGGGTGAGTTTGACCCCGAGTTCTGCGGCAAAACGCTCTGCCAGTACGTATTCCGCGCCTTCGGGGCCTTCCGGGCCAATGTAGTAGGTGGTCGGGCCGTTCAGCGTGGCCACGCGCAATTCGCCGCGGTCGCGGATTTCCTCGAGTAGGCCGCCGCGGCCGCAGCCGGCCAGCGCCAGCAAAACCACGAGCGGAAGAAGGGTCCGGAGCACCCTTCGGACTGTCCCGGTCCGAGTCATGTCGGGTAGAATACCCGGCTCCGGAGAGGTACCGAAGTGGTCATAACGGCGCCGACTCGAAATCGGATGGTCGGTTAATCCCGGCACGTGAGTTCGAATCTCACCCTCTCCGCCACTTTCCAAAAGCGACGCCATGCCAGCGAGTCACATCTACAAGGTCATGTTCGTGAATCAGGGCAAGATCTACGAGGTCTACGCCCGCAAGGTCAATCACGGCAGCCTGTTCGGTTTCATCGAGATCGAAGAACTCGTTTTCGGCGAGCGCTCGACCGTAGTGCTCGACCCGGGCGAGGAGCGCATCAAGTCCGAGTTCGAAGGCGTCAAGCGCAGCTATCTGCCCTTGCACTCCGTGCTGCGCATCGACGAAGTGAAGAAACAGGGCGTCAGCAAGATCAGCACCTACGAAGGTTCGAACGTGGCCCAGTTCCCGATGCCTGTCTTTCCGCCGCCGGCGGGTGACGGGTCAAAGAAATAGGCCGCGTCGCAACCATGCTCGTACGCGGCGCCCCCGCGCTTTCCGGTTTCCGATTACGCAAGTTGCTGCCGCGCCTGCGCGCGATGGTCGGTGCCATCGAAGCCGTCGAGACGCGTTTCGTACATTTCGTCGACCTATCGCGTGATCTCAGCGCAGAAGAAACTCGCACACTCGAGTCGCTGCTCCACTACGGTTCTCGCACTGAAGCGGCTCTGGTTGGAGCCCCCCTTGGTGAGACAACAGGTGTCACAGGTTCGCAGACCCTATGGGTGATTCCGCGTCCAGGCACCATCTCGCCTTGGGCGAGCAAGGCTACTGACATCGCCAAGGTGTGCGGTCTTGAGGCCGTGCGCCGCATCGAGCGCGGCATCGAATATCGATTGACGTGCGCGTCACCGCTCGATCGTGCGGCACTCGAGGCCATTACGCCCCTGCTGCACGATCGGATGACCGAGATCGTGATCGACGAGGTCTCGAAGGCCCAAGCGCTCTTCACCATCGAGTCGCCCCGGTCTCTGCGACGGATCTCTTTGAAGGCGGGTCGCGCGGCGCTCGAAGCGGCCAACGCCGAACTGGGTCTCGCGCTCTCGACCGACGAGATCGACTATCTGCTCAAGGCATTTCGCGAGCTCGGTCGCGACCCGAGTGATGTCGAGCTCATGATGTTCGCGCAGGCGAACTCCGAGCACTGTCGGCACAAGATCTTCAACGCGGAATGGATCATCAACGGCGAGCCGCAGAAGAAATCGCTGTTTTCGATGATCCGCAATACTCATGCGCAAGCCCCTCAGGGCGTGCTGAGTGCCTACAAAGATAACGCCGCCGTCATCGAGGGCGTCGCCCACGGGCGTCGCTGGTTCCCCGACCCTGAGACGGGGGTCTACGGCGCCCACCTCGAGCCGATCGACATTCTCATGAAGGTCGAGACGCACAATCATCCGACGGCGATTTCTCCGTTTCCGGGTGCCTCGACGGGCTCGGGTGGTGAAATCCGTGATGAGGGCGCGACTGGCATCGGTGCAAAACCGAAAGCGGGGCTTGTCGGTTATTCGGTGTCTCACCTGCGCATTCCGGGTTTCGAGCAGCCGTGGGAGTCACTTCCTGGCAAGCCGGCGCCTGGCAAACCCGATCGCATCGCTTCGGCGCTCGACATCATGCTCGAAGGGCCGATCGGCGCTGCGGCATTCAACAACGAGTTCGGGCGACCGGGGATCAACGGCTATTTCCGTACACTCGAAATTCAGGCGGCAGGTGACTCCGCCACGCGATTCCGCGGTTATCACAAGCCCATCATGATCGCCGGCGGTCTCGGCAACGTGCGTCGATCGCACATCGAAAAACACGACTGTCCGGCTGGCGCGAAGATCGTCGTACTTGGCGGCCCGTCGATGCTCATCGGGCTCGGGGGCGGTGCGGCCTCTTCGGTCGGCGCGGGCGCTTCGAGTGCCGATCTCGATTTTGCGTCCGTGCAGCGTGGCAACCCGGAAATGCAGCGTCGCGCGCAAGAAGTCATCGACCGTTGCTGGGCGCGCGGTGATCGCAACCCGATCTTGCTCATTCACGATGTCGGTGCGGGCGGGCTCTCCAACGCCGTGCCCGAGGCCGTCGCACATAGTGGTCGTGGTGCCATCGTCGATTTACGCGCGATCGCGAGCGACGAGCCCGGCATGTCGCCCATGGAGCTCTGGTGCAACGAGTCGCAGGAGCGCTACGTGCTCGTTGTCGGCGCCGAGTCACTCGATGAGTTCGCAGCGCTTTGCGCGCGCGAGCGCTGTCCGCATGCCGTGATCGGCACACTCACGGACGACGGCCGATTGCTCGTCAAAGATTCTTTGCTCAACGACTCGCCCGTCGACATGCCCATCGAGGTGCTGCTCGGCAAGGCGCCCAAGATGCTTAGAGACGTCGCCTCGATTAAGCCGCGCACGCTCGACTTCGGCGTAACGACCATCGATCCGCGCGAGGCCTTGCGCCGTGTGCTGCGATTCCCGGCCGTTGCCGACAAAACCTTCCTCATTACCATTGGCGATCGCACGGTCGGCGGCATGATCTCTCGAGATCAAATGGTCGGACCGTGGCAGGTTCCGGTCGCCGATTGCGGTGTGACCACAGCCGATTACTTTGGTCATGCGGGTGAGGCTATGGCCATGGGTGAGCGTACGCCGGTCGCCATCCTCGATTCGCGCGCAGCGGCGCGTCTGGCGGTCGCGGAGTCGATCACCAACATTCTCGCCGCCGACGTTAGGCGTCTTAGTGACATCCGTCTTTCGGCAAACTGGATGGCCGCGTGCGGTGAGCCCGGCGAAGATGCCGCGCTCTATGACGCCGTAAAAGCGGTGGGCGAAGAACTTTGCCCCACACTCGGCATTGCCATTCCGGTCGGCAAAGATTCGCTCTCCATGCGTACCGCCTGGAAAGACGAGTCGGGCGATCAAAAATCCGTCGTCGCACCGGTCTCGCTCATCGTGTCGTCGTTCGCGCCGGTCGGCGACGTGCGTCGATGCTGGACGCCGCAACTTCGTACCGATCGTGGTTACACCTCGCTCATCTACATCGACCTTGGCGAAGGAAAAAATCGCATCGGTGGATCGGTGTTGACGCAGGTCTACGGTGGGCTCGGCGACACGCCTGCCGATCTCGACGATCCACAACTGTTGAAAGGTCTTGCTGCTGCGCTCGCCGAACTGCGCGCACTCGATGCGGTGCTCGCGTATCACGATCGTTCCGATGGCGGCCTCGCGGTCACGCTCATCGAGATGGCCTTCGCAGGTCACTGCGGTATCGACGTCAACATCGGTATGAAAGATCCGAGCGAGCTCGGTAACAAAGCCGCAGCGCTCGCGGCGCTCTTTGCCGAAGAGCCGGGTGTCGTTCTGCAGGTTCACGTCGAGAATTGCGCCGACGTGCTCGGTGTGTTGTTCAAGCACGGAGTGGGGCATTGCAGCGCGGTCATCGGTCGCGTCGAGCCCAAGTCCGATCGCATCCGCATCGCAGCGGGCAAGCTCGTCATCGACGAACCCTGGGAAGCCCTGAAGCGCGAGTGGTCGTCGACCAGTCATCGTATGCGCGCGTTGCGTGACGACCCCGATTGCGCGCAAGAAGAGTTCGAGGCGTCGACTTCGCTCGCCACGCTGCCGTTGCAGTCGGTGCTCAGTTTCGATGCCGACGAAGATATCGCTGCGCCCTTCGTCAGCCGCGGTGCGCGTCCCAAGATTGCGGTGCTGCGCGAGCAGGGCGTCAATAGCCAATCGGAGATGGCGGCGGTGTTCGATCGCGCCGGTTTCGAAGCGCACGACATCCATATGACCGACCTCATTTCGGGCCGTCGAGAGCTCGCGGAGTTTCGTGGTCTCGTCGCCTGCGGTGGGTTTTCGTATGGTGACGTACTCGGTGCGGGTGAGGGCTGGGCGAAGTCGATTCTTTTCAATCCGCAGATGCGCGATTCATTCGCCGAATTCTTTGCCCGTCGCGAGACGTTCGCGCTCGGCATTTGCAATGGATGCCAGATGATGGCGCAGCTTGCGCCCATCGTCCCAGGGGCGGCGCATTGGCCGCGCTTCGTGCGCAACCGCGTTGAACAATTCGAAGGACGTGCGACGCTCGTCGAAGTGATGCCAACACCCTCCATTTTCTTCATGGGCATGACCGGTTCCGTGCTGCCTATCGCTGTTTCGCACGGTGAAGGCCGCGCCGAATTTGCCGATGCGAATCAGGCGGCCGCCTGCGCAGCCTCGGGCACGGTGGGGCTCCGATATGTCCTGCGCGCTGGCGAAATCGCGACGCGCTACCCCGCCAATCCCAACGGCTCGCCGAACGGACTCGCGGCGCTTTCCAACCTCGACGGGCGCGTGACGCTCGCGATGCCTCACCCCGAGCGCGTCTTCCGTGCGGTGCAGATGTCGTGGCGACCACCGGGTAACGCCGAATACTCTGGCTGGATGCGTCTCTTCAGAAACGCGCGAGCCTGGGTGGGATGACCCCCTCGCGTCCACCGGTTTTCGAACTGCGGGGGCTGCGCAAGACATATGGTGAGGGTGCAGCGGCGGTCCACGCGCTGCGCGGCATCGACCTGCACATCGACCCTGGTGAGCTCCTCGTGTTGCTCGGGCCTTCGGGCTCTGGCAAATCCACGCTGCTCAATATTTTGGGCGGACTCGATCGCCCGACGGCGGGCAGCGTTCGCTTCGGTGAGCTCGAGCTTTCGACGGCCACCGATGCCGTGCTCACCGACTACCGTCGTCATCACGTCGGGTTCGTGTTTCAGTTCTACAACCTCATCGCAAGTCTCACCGCGCGAGAAAACGTCGAGCTCGTCACCGAGGTGGCCGATGCGCCGATGCCCGCTGAGGAAGCGCTTGGCTTGGTGGGCCTTGCTGAGCGGATGACGCATTTCCCGGCTCAACTCTCGGGGGGTGAACAGCAGCGTGTCGCCATCGCACGCGCGATCGCCAAGCGACCGAGTGTGCTGCTTTGTGATGAACCGACGGGTGCGCTCGATGTCGCGACGGGTATCCGCGTACTCGAGTCGATTCTTCGCATCAACGAGCAACTCGGCACGACGACGCTGCTCATCACCCACAACGCCGATATCGCAAGGCTCGGCGATCGCGTCGTGCGTTTTGCGGACGGGCTCATCCGTACCGTCGAGCGTAATCCCGCGCGAGTTCCGCCCTCGCAGTTACGCTGGTGACACCGCTCGATCGAAAATTATCGAGGGACCTGCGCCGGCTCTGGTTGCAGGCGGTCGCGGTAGGCGTGGTGCTTGGCTGCGGCATCGCCATCTTCGTCATGGCGACGGGCATGTACGGTTCGCTCGAGGTCTCGCGTGATCAGTATTACGCGCGATCGCTCATGGCAGATCTCGCCGGTTCTCTCGTGCGCGCGCCCGATCGCATCGCTGAGGATCTCGCGGCAGAGCCTGGAGTGGCGGGTCTCGAAGCGCGCGCGAGCGGTGTCGGTCTGCTGACCATCGAAGGTGTTGCGGAGCCCGTCTCCGCACGACTCGTCTCGCTGCCCGCCGATCGACGACCTCGGGTGAATGATCTCGTGCTCAAGCGAGGGCGATGGCCTGAGGCCGCGCGCAGCGCCGAGGTGCTCGTCAATGAATCTTTTGCCGAAGCGCATTCGATCGAGCCCGGTCAGCGTTTACCCGTACTTATTCTCGGTCAGCGCAAGATCGTGGAAGTGACGGGCATTGCGAGCAGCCCCGAGTTCGTCTTTGCCGTCGCGCCGGGCGATATTCTTCCCGAGCCTCGTCGATTTGGTGTGCTCTGGATGAACCGCGAGGCGCTCGGTCGTGCACTCGATCTCGATGGGGCATTCAACGATGTAGTGTTGCGTCTGCAAGCCGATGCAGACCGTGAGGCGGTGATCGCGAGCCTCGATGCGCAGCTGGCCCGCTATGGCGGAAGAGGACTCTATGGGCGCGATCGTATGCTCTCGGCACGATATCTCTCCGACGAGCTCTCGCAGCTGCGAACGCTTGCCAGCATCTTGCCGCCGATTTTTTTGTTGGTCGCGGTGTTCTTGATCAACGTGATGCTCTCGAGACTCGTCGCGACCGAACGCGCGAACATCGGGCTGCTCAAGGCTTTTGGCTACTCCAACACCATCATCGGTGCGCACTACGCGAAGTTCGCACTCGCGTTTTGTCTCGCGGCTGCGATGCTCGGCATCGTGCTCGGTACCTACGTGGGTGGGTATATGGCGAGCGTTTATCAATCGGTGTACCACTTGCCCGAGCTCGATTTCGTAGCCGGGCCGCTCGTCTATCTCGGCGCCTTTGTGGTGGCCTTGGTGGCGGCGGTGCTCGGCGCACTGGGTGCCGTGCGTCGCGCTGTCCGTCTGGCGCCCGCCGTGGCGCTCGCGCCGCCGGCGCCGACCTCGTTTCGCAGGCTAGGGGAACATCTGGAGCAAAAACTCCGCGCGCTCGATGCGCGCTCGCGCATGCTCGCCCGCCGAATTCTGAGATTTCCGAGAAGGTCTGCAACCACAGTCACGGGTATCGCCCTCGCGCTCGCCTTGCTGATCATGTCCGAGCATTTTCCGATCGCCATCGAGCGCATCATCGGCATCAACTTCGGTACGACTCAACGAATGGACGTCACGCTCACGTTCGCCGAACGCGAGCACGAGCGGGTGCTGCGCGAAGTCGCACGTCTTCCGGGTGTGTTACAGGTCGAGCCGCTTCGCACCGCAGACGTTTTTCTTTCCTCGGGGTCTCGGCGTGAGCGTGAAGCCGTGCTCGGCATCTCTGAAGGGGCGATGCTCAATCGCATCGTGAGCACCGATCTCGAGGTGATCGACCCGACGGCAGAGGGGCTGACGCTGTCCGCCGGTCTCGCCCGTAAGTTGAATGCAGAAGTCGGCGATCTGCTCTGGCTCGAGGCAACGGACGGGCCTCGAGTGAGCGCGGAAATTCCCGTAGTTCGTATCGTGCAGCCGTTTCTCGGGTCGGCGGCCTACATGGAGCGTCATGCGCTCGGTCGATTACTGCGCGAACCCGACCGGGTCGACTCGGCCTACCTCGTCATCGACTCCGCATTTCGCGACCCGCTGAGTGCTCGGCTCAAGGATATCCCGGCCATCGTCGGCGTCACCTTCGCGGACAACGCCGAGCGCTCGCTACGCCAACTCTTCGAGCAGGGCGCCGGATTCTTCTCATTCATGTTTCTGGTGTTTTCTCTTGCGATGGCAGCAGGCGTTGCATTCTCTGCGGCGCGCGTCACCCTCGGCGAGCAGGAGCGCGACCTTGCCACGCTTCGAGTGCTTGGCTTCCGGCGTCGCGAAGCCTCGTGGGTGCTACTCGGTGAACTCGCCGTGCTACTCGCTGCGGCCTTGCCTCTGGGTCTCTTACTCGGTGCGGCGTTATCCCGCTGGATGATGGAGCAGTTCGAGACCGATCTATTTTCTTTCCCTTTCGTTTTTGATGTTGCGACCTATGCGCGCTCTGCGCTCTTCGTCGTCGCGGCAGTCGTCATTGCAGCACTGTGGGTTCGTCGCGACGTCGATCGACTCGATCTCGTCGGCGTGCTCAAATCGAGGGAGTAACCATGAACCGCATCATCGAAATGATCCGCAGTCGGTGGGTTTACGCCCTCGGCATCGCCGTGCTTTTGGCGCTCGTGGTGTTTGCGGTATTGCCGCAGGCGGTCTCCGTGGAGGTGGCCGTCGTCGATCGCGGCACGGTGCGCGCGAGTCTCGTCGATGAGGGTCGCACGCGCATGCGCGAGGTGTACGTCGTCAGCGCGCCGGTGTCGGGTCGTCTGTTACGCGTCGCGGTCGAGGCGGGTGATCGCGTTCAAAAAGGTGAGCCACTCGCCCGAATGACGCGCGGCGCGTCGGGGTTTCTCGATCCGCGCAGCGACGCCGAGGCGAGAGCAATCGTCGCAGCCGCCGAGGCGCGTGAACGCGCTGCGGTCGCCGAGCGCGAACTCGCGGCGATCGAAGACGCTCGCGCCGAAAAACTCGCTGCGGCGCGCCTTATCGCCGACTCCGATCGAGACACCGCCCGCGTTCGTCTTCGCGCGGCGCTCGCTACCGAGGCTGCGGCCTCGGCAGAGTTGCGACGGGCGCGCAGTGCCTTGCTCGATGCCGGTCGCGATGGCCGGGCAGGCGTGCTGTCGCTCAATGCACCTGCATCGGGAACAGTGCTGTCGGTTCCGCAAGAAAGCGAGACCATGATCACAGCGGGCATGCCCGTCGTCGTGCTCGGTGATCCGTCTCGCGTCGATGTCGTCGCCGACTTCCTGTCTCAAGATGCCGTACGCATGAAGCCGGGCGATCGCGCATTCATCGAAAATTGGGGCGAGCGCGGCGCGATCGTCTCGAGCGCCATCGCCGCTGTGGTCGAGCGCATCGAGCCCGTCGCGCGCACCAAGGTGTCTGCCCTCGGTATCGAGGAGCAGCGCACGCGGGTGATCCTCGATTTCATTGATCCACCACCCGATGCCTTGAAGTCGCACGAATACCGGGTTGACGCACGCGTGGTGGTCGCCGAAGCCGAGGACGCCATTCGTGTGCCGCTCGGCGCGCTCGTTCGGGATGCGCAAGGATGGGCGATATATCGACTCGAGGGCAGCCGGGTTGAGCTGGTGCGTGTGGTGGTGGGGATTCAAGACTCGACGCACCGAGTGGTGGAGAAAGGATTGGTCGAAGGAGATCGAGTCGTACTTTTTCCCTCGGCAGAGATCGCGGATGGCGTGAGAGTTCGCACACGTCCGTGAGAAGTGGGTCGAGCTGGCTGCGTCTGGGCGGCTCGATCGGTGTTGAGGCATACTCGAATCATTCTTGGCGAGGAGTCGACTCATGGTTCGAGATCGAGTGTTTTTATTGTTGATCGCAATCTTCGTCTCGCAGAGCGCGACGGCGGGGCAACAAGAGTCGAGTAATCCGGTGGCGGCTCCAGCGGCTACGTCGAGTGCAGCCGTGACGACGAGTGGCGAGCCAACCGCCCCCGCAGAATCCACGAAAATGATTTGTCGTCAGACGGCGCCCATCGGAACGCGGATCGCCAAAAAGACCTGCAAGACCGAGGCTCAGTGGGAAGAAATCAGGCGAATGGGTAGCGACGCTGCTCGCGAGGGCGCAGAAAAGGGTCGCGTTTGTGGCGAGAACTGCTCTGCGCCCGGCGGTTGAGTCCTATGTCCATATCCCAGTTTTTTCCGCACCGAGAGGCCCTTCGATTAGCCGCGCTGATCGCAGCGTTGATGCTGGCCTCGGCCACTAAACCCGCATGGGCCGAACCGCCGGCGGGCGCCTCGAAGTCCACCCTTCAATTGTCGTCGGCGATGACTGCTGAGGAGTTTTCACGTTCGGGGTTGAATAAACTCACCGACTCGGAGCGCGCTGCACTCGAAGCTTGGCTCTCGAGACATATCGCCTCGGAGAAGGCCGATCAATTAACGGCGATTTCAAAAGAGCCCCAAGGGCAACAAGGCCCAATCGAAGCGCGAATCTCGGGGAGTTTCTCCGGCTGGTCGGGCGATACCACTTTTGTTCTCGATAACGGGCAAGTGTGGCGCCAACGAATACCCGGAAAATTCAGATACGACGGCCCTGATAATCCGCCGGTGACCATTTCGAGAAACATTCTCGGCTTCTACGTGCTTACCCTGAGCGACATAAAACGCGGAATCGGGGTCGAGCGAGTGAAGTAAATCTCTCGCACGATGTTGTTTATTTACAACATACTATCCCACAGTAATCAAAGTTTGGGAGTAGCGGGCGAACCTTGAAAAGGTGTAAGGTCAACCGGGGTCTCAAAAATCGCCCTCGTATAAGGGTTTTGGCGCACAAAAATTGCGCCGGATACAAATTGTTCCGTTGGGAGGTCTTAAAACGCTTATGAAGAAATCGCCAATTGCCATCGCCGTCTCCACTGCAATCGGAGTAACCGGCGCAGGATTCTCGAACGTCTCGCTTGCCCAAGAATTGCAAGAAGTCGTCGTCACGGGAACCCGCATCAAAACCACCGATGGTTTCGGTCAAGCATCTCCGGTGGCCGTCGTGTCCGCCGAAGACATCAAGGCGACGGGTCTCACGAGACTCGAAGACGTTCTCAACTCCCTGCCGTCGGTCGAAGTGTCACAGAACTCCTTCCTGGCTAACGGCGCTACCGGTACCGCCTCGGTCGACCTCAGAGGTCTCGGCTCGAGCCGAACGCTGGTGCTGTTCAACGGCCGTCGCATGCAGCCCGGTGGCGTTAACACCGAGACGCCTGACGTCAACCAGATTCCGGCGGGCATCATCGAACGCATCGACGTTCTGACCGGTGGTGCCTCGGCCACTTACGGCGCAGACGCGGTCTCGGGCGTCGTCAACTTTGTGACCCGCAAGGTGAATGGTGTCGAGCTGAGCTTCAGCGCGTCGGGCTACCAGCATGACAACGACACCCAGTACCTGCGCCCTTTGATGGACCGACGAGGCTTCAAGTACCCCGATGGCGACTCGGGTATCGACGGCCAGTCCCGAACCCTTGACCTGCTCGTGGGCTCCGATTTCGCTGACGGTCGCGGCAACGCGACGGGTTATGCGACCTGGCGAGAGGGCAAAGAGCTGCGTTGGGCGGCGCGTGACTACGCGAGCTGCACGTTGAACGTGGCAGGCACCGCGTGCGGTGGCTCGGGCACCTCCGACATCCCGAACTTCTACATCTACCCGATCTACGGCGGTGAGGTCGATTATTCGGGCACCTTCGGTAACCCAGTGAATTCCGACGGGTACAAGTTGGCCCCGAACGGCTCGATGGTGACCTGGGATTACGCTGCCGGCGATAACCTCTACAACTTCGGTCCTCCGAACCACTTCATGCGTCCGGACGAGCGTTACTCGCTCGGCGCATTCGTCGACTACGCGGTCAGCGAAAAATTCACGCCGTACCTCGAAATCAACTACACGAGCTCGAGGTCCAAGGCTCAGATCGCCGAATCGGGCACGTTCTTCTACGACAAGGAGTTCCCTGCGAACTCGCCCTTGTTCCCTGCGGCCGTCAAGAGTTCACTTGCTGCGTTCTTCCCGGGTGCGGAGGGGTATCAGATCTACATCGGCAAGCGAAACACGGAAGGTGGTCCGCGAGCCGAAATCACGGAGTACAACAGCTTCCGTATCGTCGCGGGTGCGCGTGGCAACATCACCGAGGACTGGTCGTACGACGTGTCGTACCAGCTCGGGTCCACGGCGTCTTCGTCGACGTACATCAACGACTTGATCTTTACCTCGATCGACGCGGCGTTGAGCCCGGGTTGTGAAAAGGTGACCGATGGTTGCTATCAAGTGTTCACCTACAAGGGCATTAACGCTGCTCAGGCGGCCAAGCTCGGTGGCACGGCCATCGCGAGAGCGGAGACGTCTGTTGAGATCTTCAACGGCTACGTCAGCGGCGACCTCGGTGTGAACCCCTTCGGTGCGGGCTCTGTGCAGGCCGTCGTGGGTGCCGAGTATCGTGCGAACCTTTACGACCGCGTGACCGACAAGCTGTACAACGACGGCGCCCTGGCCGGTCAGGGTTCACCGTTCCGCAGCTTGAAGGGTGGTTACAACGTCTCGGAAATCTTCACCGAGTTCAGCATCCCCGTCATGGAAAATCTGACGGCGGATATTGCCTACCGATATTCGGACTACAGCACCGCCGGTCAGACCAACACCTATCGATTCGGTGTTGATTTCAAGCCGATCGATCAGCTGCGAGTTCGTACCGGTTACAACCGTGCCGTTCGTGCGCCGAACATCGGTGATCTCTACTCGCCGAACATCATCGGCTTGTGGGGCGGAACCGACCCGTGCGCCGGTTCGACGCCGCGCTTTACCGCTGCCCAGTGTGCGAACACGGGTGTCACGGCCGCCCAGTACGGTCGAGTCGCGGCTAGCCCGGCCAGCCAGTACAACCAGATTGGTGGTGGCTCGCTGACCCTTCAGCCTGAGACAGCGGACACGCTGACCTTCGGTATCGTTGCCGACCCGATCGAGAACCTCACGGCCTCGATCGACTACTGGAACATCGATATCTCGGACACCATCTCTGGCTTGACTCCGGTCCTGATCCTCGAGCAGTGCGCCCTTCAGAATAACTTCTGTAGCCTCATCAAGCGCGGTACTACCGGTAGCTTGTGGCGCAGCAATAACGAATATGTGTTGACTACAACACAGAACTTCGGTGAGGCCACCTGGTCCGGTATCGACTTGGCAGCGGCTTATCGTCTCGAAGCGCTGGGCGGCTCGTTCGCCTTCAACCTGCTCGGCACCCACATGCTGAAGCGTGAAGTGAACCCGGTTCCGGGTAACGACTCGCTCAAGTACGATTGCGTGGGCACGATCAGCGAGAAGTGCTTTGCTGCTCCGAAGAATCGTGCGACCGTCGGCGTGAACTACGACTCCAACGAGTGGTGGTCTGTCGGCGCCCGCGCGCGTTACTTCAGCGGCGTCGAGTACATCGGTACGGCTGACAAGATCGCCAAGGCCAACATGTCCAAGGCGCAGACCTATCTCGACGTCAACGCCTCCTTCCGCTTCATGGACGGTTGGGATGCCTCGGTTGGCATCAGCAACGTCACGGATAAGGAGCCGCCGATGGTCGGTGACGGTTTGTCGACCAACGCGAACACGATCGCGGGCTTCTACGACAGCCTCGGTCGCTACCTGTTCGCCGAGGTCACCGCTCGGTTCTAAGACCAAAGAGTGTTATCACTCGAAAGGCGGGCCAAAAGCCCGCCTTTTTTTATGGACACAGATCAGCTCGAACAGTCCATTGCCGAATTGCAGCGCAGGGTGCGATCCGCCGCCGACCCTGCGAATTCTTTGATGCAACTCGGGCAGCTTTGTCTACAGCATCATCGACTCGATGATGCGTTGAGTGCTTTTCGTCAGGTGATCGACTCGGGTCGTGGATCTGCCGTCCTGAGGTTCAACTACGGGTGGTTTGCCAAGCAGGCGGGCAAACCCCACCTCGCCCTCGATCAGTACGCCAAGGCGCTCGCTGCGGGAATCAAACAGCCCGAGGAAGTCCATCTAAATCGAGCGAACGTCTACAGCGAGCTGCTGCTCGACTCGACTTCTGCGCTTAAGGAATTGGAGACCGCGTTGAGGTTGAACCCGGGCTACTTTCCGGCTTGGCTGAACCTCGGAAATTTGTACGAACAGATGGGGCAGGTGGATCAGTCGCAGGCGGCATTCGTGCGCTGTCTGGAAATCGACCCGACCAGCTCCGTCGCGCTCGCGAGACTTGCCGACTCTCACGATTTTTCCGTGGACAGCGAGCGCATCCGTAGTTTGAAAAATAGTCTTCTCAGATTCTCGCAAACGAGCCGAGACCCCGACCTCTACATCGCATTGGGTCGGGCCGCCGAGCAGCAAGGTCTATACGAAGAGGCTTGGGATCACTACCGCTCAGCCAATGCGATAGATCGGTCTTGTTGGCCGCCCTACAACCGCGAGAATGTCGATAATCTGGTCAGCGCCATCATCGAAACCTGCGATGAGTCGTGGCTTCGAAAAGTCTCCAGCTCTCAAGTTTTCGCCCCGATTTTCATTTGTGGATCTTTCCGTTCCGGCTCGACGCTACTCGAGCAGATTCTGGCGGCGCACTCAGCGTTCGTCCCAGGAGGCGAGCAGGAGTTTTTTCCTCGGCTCGTCGATCGGTATCTCCCGGGCTATCCCACTGAACTTGCGACGGTGTCGTCATCGCGTCTCGGCGCATGGGGGAACGCCTACCGGAGTGATATCCACGTGCCGATCAAAAAGGGATCCCGATTTACCGATAAGCGCCCGGACAATATTTTCTATCTCGGACTGATCAAGGCGATGTTTCCGAAAGCGAAAATCCTGGTCACCTTGCGCGACTGGCGCGATACGGCAACCTCGATTTTCGCCACACGACTCGCGCCACGTTTTTCTTATGCCACCGATATCGCCGACATTCGTCATCAGTTGCAGGCACAGGCGCGGCTGATCACGCACTGGTCCCAGCTCTTCAAGGGCGACATGACCATCGTGAACTACGAGCGCCTGGTCGAAAGTCCGCGGGCGACCCTGGAGCCGATACTGCTCGGGTACGGATTGAACTGGGAAGATTCGTGCTTGAACTTCCATCAATCCGATCGACCCGTTCGGACGGCGAGTGTTCTGCAGGTTCGATCGCCGATGAACAAGAACTCGGTTGAGCGATGGCGGCGGTTCGAGCGCTGCGTCCCCGCTGGGATGTTCGACTAAAAAAATCGACCGTTTTACAGCGGATCGATATCGCAGGGCACGGTCAGTCGTTTCTCTACGGACGAGAACGGTATCGTCCCGTGCCAAAAGTATCCCGGGAAAAAGACGCAGTGTCCTACTTTGGGTTGAATGGCCTGCGCCACTTCCTCGCGCTCACCGAGTTTGAGCGACGTCTCGCCGAATTTGATCCACCCACTTTTTTTGTTCGAGTCACTTATCTCAGTGAGCGGTAAGGCGACATAGGTGCAACAAGAGAGCCATCCGTTCGGATGAACGTGATTGGAGTGATGGCCCTGAGCGGATAGCCTGACCGACCAGCTACCCGAGAAGCGCCACGCTTTATCGCGAGGGCGTAGGCGTCTCAGGAAAGGATGCTGTTGATCAGTCTCGAGCGGCGCCAGGAATTCGTTCGTCGCCGACGAGATTGCTGCGCGCAGTGCTTGTACGAGTTCGTGTGGGTCATTGAGCAGGATGCCGGTCGTTTGGGTGCCGAGTCGCACGCTTTGATCGAGAGGTTGGCGACGCGCGCGATGGAGAGACTCAAGATAGGTCGCAAGGTCGCCCATGAAGGCCTCGATGCTCGAAAACCCCGTCGGTGTGGAGAGGGGGATCTCGCGCAGCAATTTGTCGTAGGCGAACAGCCACTCGTATCGTGCATCCCCCGACAGGCGCCAGATCAAGCCCTGATAGGCCCAAGCAAGTTGGTTATCGGGAGAGATGCTGAGCGCATGCTGAAGGTGACGATCAGCCTCGGCATGATCGCCCTGACCGATCGAGAGAGCGACTCGGTCGAGCAAGAACTGGATGTTGTCAGGCGCCTCACGCAGGGCTTCTTCATAAAACCCCAAGGCGACATCGGCACTTCCGCGCTTTGCGGCTTGCACGCCCAAGCCGTGTAGCAGGAAGGGGTCGCGTCCTAGCCGCTCGACGGCAAAATCTAAAGTTCGTGAAGCCTCTTTCTCCGAGCCACTCGAAATGTAAGCCGCTGCGAGGTTGTGATAGAGCGGCGCGTAGTCGGGTTTTTGCTGAAGTGCTCGATGGTAAGAAGTAAGGAACTCGTCGTGCTCGTGCTCCCACAAGATTTCGTTCAAGAGACGGTGTGCTTCGATCAGATCGGGTTTTTCGGCGACCGAGGATTTCAAATAGTGGATAGCCTCCTCGACTCGATTGGCATCGATCGCGATCGCCCCGAGCTCGAAGAGAATGATTGCTCGATCATCGACCAGCTCGAGCGCTTCGCGAAGCCGCGACTCAGCGCTAGCGACGTCGCCAGCCAAAAACAATGCGCGAGCCTCCAACGCATAGCCTTGCGAATCTTTCGGAAACTTTTGCTGCATCGCACGAGCGGTCGCCAAAGCGACGCTCGTGTCTTCGGACGATAGCGGTTGTTTCTCGAGTCGGATCCTGCCGAGCCCGAGGAACGACCGCGGTTGTGGCGATAGTTTTATGGCCTCGGAGAAGCACTGCTCAGCAAGGTCATATTGATATCTTTGAATCGCCAGGGTGCCGCGGTTGTACCAGCAGTCGACGAGCGAGGGCATCAGCTTCAAGGCGGATCGGTAGCGCTCTTCGGCTTCCCCATGCCGCTGCAAGTCTCGAAGCAGGTTGCCGAAATTCGAGAGCACGACGGGTT
>CAZRFN010000012.1:50363-51424 GCA_964599335.1 uncultured Acidibacter sp.
CCATGCCGCTGCAAGTCTCGAAGCAGGTTGCCGAAATTCGAGAGCACGACGGGTTGGTTCGGCGCATGGGACAGGCTTTTTCTGAAGAGCGAGACCGCCTCGAGAAGTCGCCCCTGTTGCCGTGCCATCAAGGCAAGAAGGTGATGCACATCCGCGAGCTTCTCGTTTCGATCGGCCAGTTGCCGAAGGATGGAGGTCGCTTGGGCAAAATCTCGATTATTGAAGTGCGAGACCGCTGAGGAAAAAAGGTTTTCTGCTTGGGCGCTCTTCAACTCTGAGGTCTCCCCGATCCTGTTTCGCATGATAATCTGGATCGGAGTGATCCCAAGCAATGCTCAAGCCGCAGCGGACGAAGCGTCCAGTCTAAGGGCCCTGAAGGCGGGGGACCTCGAGACGGCTCGGGCGATCATTCGTGGTTGGGTGACTCGTGACCCCCAAGATCTCGGAGCCTGGCTGCGTCTTGCGGGTGTTGCGCGAAGAGCGGGGCAAATACCCGAGGCCATCGAGGCCTTGGATAGCGCGCTGAGAATCGACCCTCGATGTTTTCCCGCGCTGCTGATGATGGCGACGGTGCGGGAGTCCATGGGCGACACCAAGCTCGCGGCTCACCATTATTCGGTGGCTATCGCGCAAGCGCCTCCAACTTGGCAGATCGACCCTTCGGCGCTTGCCGCCATGGAGCACGGGCGCGCGCTCGTCGAGCGACATAACCGAGAACTTCGCGACTTCATTCACGCCGCGATCGGTGACGCTCGCCAAGACTGTGCGGACGCTGAGCGAAAGCGACTCGACACCTTTGTCGATGTGACCCTTCGCATTCGTAAGTCCTACACGCAGCAACCGATGGAGTTTTGCTACCCGGGGTTGCCCTCCATCGAGTTCTACGATCGAGCTCATTTCCCGTGGCTGGCAGCGCTCGAGGCGCAGAGTGGGGAGATTCGTCGCGAGTTGCTGTCTATTCTCGGCGCAGGCGGTGAAGGGTTTTCGCCCTACATCAACTACTCGGATCAAATCCCGCTCGACCAATGGCGCGAACTCAATCGGTCGCCAAAATGGACTGC
>CAZRFN010000013.1:0-48790 GCA_964599335.1 uncultured Acidibacter sp.
CCCGGGCGACGAGAACGGCGTCGGCGGCATCTACAACTTCGTCACCAAGCGCGGTGAATGCCGCGGCCGTAACTCACGCATCTCCTGGACGCAGGTCGAGACCGGCTCGGCGATCACCTGGAAATATCCGAGCTGCGTGTTGCGGGGCGATAACTCGGTGGGCGAGTTCTATTCGGTCGCCCTCGCCAATCACTGCCAGCAGGCCGACACCGGCACCAAGATGATTCACCTCGGCGCAAATACGCGCAGCACCATCGTCTCGAAGGGTATCTCGGCAGGACGCGGTCAAAATACCTATCGCGGGCTCGTCAAGATTCTGCCGACGGCGCACGGCGCCCGAAACTTCACTCAGTGCGATTCACTGCTCATGGGCGGCCGCTGCGGGGCGCATACCTTCCCGTACGTCGAAGTAAAAAACCCGACGGCGACGGTCGAGCACGAGGCCTCGACCTCGCGGATCAGCGAAGACCAGTTGTTCTATTGCCTGCAGCGCGGCATCAGCGAAGAAGATGCCGTCAACATGATCGTCAACGGGTTCTGCAAGAGCGTCTTCAAGGAATTACCCATGGAGTTCGCCGTCGAAGCGCAGAACCTACTCGCCGTCAGCCTCGAGGGCGCGGTCGGCTGACGCCGCACCGTCACCCGACTTCTACGATCGGAACACATACCATGCTCAGCATCAAAGATTTGCGGACCACTGTCGGTAACCGAAAAGTACTCGACGGGCTCAGTCTCGAGGTTCCTGCCGGCGAAGTGCACGCCATCATGGGTCCGAACGGATCGGGCAAGAGCACCCTCGCCTACACGTTGGCGGGTCGGCCGGGGTACGAGGTCACGGGCGGTAGCGTGAACTATCGCGGCGAAGATCTGCTCGCGCTCGAGCCCGAGGCCCGTGCCCAGCGTGGGCTTTTCTTGGGCTTTCAGTACCCGGTTGAGATCCCGGGCGTGAATAACGTTTATCTGCTTAAGGCCGCACTCAACGCCGCGCGCAAACAGCGTGGACTACCCGAAGTCGATGCCTTCGAGTTCCTCACGCTCGTGCGCGAGAAGATGAAGATCATGCAGATGGACGAGTCGTTCTTGTCGCGCGGCGTCAACGAGGGCTTCTCGGGTGGCGAGAAGAAGCGGAACGAGATTTTGCAGATGCTGGTGCTCGAGCCCTCGCTCGCCCTGCTCGATGAAACCGACTCCGGGCTCGACATCGATGCGCTCAAAGTTGTAGCCAATGGCGTGAACACGCTGCGTTCACCTGATCGCGCGATCGTGCTCGTGACGCATTATCAGCGCCTGCTCGATTACATCAAGCCCGATCGTGTACACGTACTCGCGCGCGGCAAAATCATCCGTAGCGGCGGACCGGAACTCGCGCAGGAGCTCGAGGCACGCGGTTACGACTGGCTGCTCACGGACGCGGCCTGAGACATATCGAGAGACTCATGAGCGCCCTCCCCGCCAGCCTACCGACGCCACGAGACGAGAACTGGAAGTACGCGAATCTTCGCGGACTTTCACGTGCACGCTTCGAACCCTCACCGCCACCCTCGGCAGAGACCTGGGCGCGTGTGGCCGCCGCTCTGCCGGCGCCGCTCGAAGGATTCGAGCGCATCGTGTTAATCGACGGGTTGGTCTCGAGCGCGACTGCGATAGCGAAGCAGTCAGAGAACCCGACTGCGGCAAGGTCGTCATCTTCGACCGTCGACACGATCGAGGCCGATCGATACTTTCTCGAGCTCAACCGCCGCCTGCGCACCGACACACTTCGACTCGAGGTCGCGCGCCATCAAAAACGGGCCGTTGAGGTCATCGTGGTGTCTCTTGGCACCTCTCATCCGGCGGTCGAGATCGCGCTCGCCGAGGGCGCAGAGCTCTCGCTCATCGAGCGTCATCTCCCGCTCTCGACCGATACCGTCATCACCAACCTCGCGGTGTCTGCCGTCGTGGGCTCTAATGCGCGGCTCGAACTCTCGCGCATCGCTCAAGCGAGCCCCAAAGCCCAGCACGTGGAGACGATCGAACTGCATCTCGGCGAAGGCTCGACGAGCAAGGTCATTCAATTGACGACGGGCGCCACCGCCAGCCGTACCACCGCACTCGTCGAGCATGCGGGCCGCGAGTCGGCGCTCGAGTGGCACGCGGCGGCACTCGGTGAAGGCACGCAGTCGCACGACGCATACGTCCGTATTGTCCACGCGGCACCCGGCGCCAAAACGCTGCAACAGTTCCGAGGCATCGCCTCAGGCCGCTCTCGCGTCTCCTTCAACGGACATATGCGTGTCGATGCAACGTCGCCCAATGCGCAGTCCGATCAATCGTTGAAGTGCCTACTTGCGGGACCCGAAGCCGAGGCCGACGTCCGGCCGCAGCTCGAGATCTACACGGACGCTGTCAAAGCGAGCCACGGCGCCACGGTGGGTAAACTCGATCCCGACATGCTCTTCTACCTGCTCTCGCGCGGCATTCCGGAAGAGTCCGCTTCATCGCTCCTGAAGTGGGCGTTCGTGAGCGATGTGCTCAGCCGGCTCTCTAACCCCGCCTTGCGCGCGGACGTCGAACACTCACTCGAGCGCGTGCTGCCCGGCGCCGTCGCCGCGAGGTCGGGCACATGAACGCACGCACAACAGAACCGCTCTACGATGTCGCGCGTATCCGCGCGGATTTCCCGGTGCTCGCGACCACAGTCAGGGGAAAGCGTCTCGCGTTTCTCGATACTGCGGCCTCGGCCCAGCGCCCGCTCGCCGTCATCGAAGCGGTCGATCATTACGAACGCACGAGCCACGCCAACGTACACCGCGGCGTCTATCAACTCAGTCAAAAGGCGACCGACGCCTTCGAGGGTGCGCGCGAACGCGTGCGCCGTTTCCTGAACGCGTCGAGCCTCAAAGAAGTGGTCTTCACTCGGGGCACGACCGAGTCGATCAACCTCGTGGCGCAGTCCTGGGGTCAGCGGCTCGGCCCGGGCGATGAGATTTTGATCACCTGGATGGAGCATCACGCGAATATCGTTCCTTGGCAGATGCTCTGCCAGCGAACGGGTGCGACGCTGAAGGTTGCTCCGATTGATCGTCGCGGCGAACTCGACCTCGAGGCTTTCAGGGCCCTACTCTCGAGCCGAACCAAACTGGTGGCATTCACTCAAATCTCGAATGCCTTGGGCACCGTGCTGCCGATCAAAGAGATGATTGCTGCGGCGCGAGCCGTCGGCGCGCTCACGCTGATCGACGGCGCTCAAGCCGTCGCGCACCAGCGCATCGACGTGCAGGCTCTCAACTGCGACTTCTACGTCTTCTCGAGCCATAAACTCTACGGACCGACGGGCATCGGTGTGCTCTGGGCGCGCGAGTCGGTACTGCGAGACATGCCGCCGTGGCAAGGCGGCGGAGACATGATTCTCACAGTGAGTTTCTCGGGCACGACCTACAACGACCTGCCCTACCGTTTCGAAGCCGGTACGCCGAATATCTCGGGTGCCGTGGGGCTCGCCGCAGCCATCGACTACCTCGATACGCTCGGCATCGAACGCGCCCACGCTCACGAGCAGCGTTTACTCGCGCGGGCAACGGCTGCGCTCAGGGCCATCGAAGGCTTGCAGATCATCGGTGAGGCGAAAGAAAAATCGGGTGTGATCTCGTTCGTGGTGGACGGCGTTCATCCGCACGACCTCGGCACCATTCTCGATGACGAAGGCGTCGCGGTTCGTACCGGCCATCACTGCGCGATGCCCGTGATGGATTTCTTCGATGTTCCGGCGACGGCTCGCGCCTCGTTCGGCTGCTACTCCGACGATGCCGATATCGACCAGCTCGTGCGAGCGCTCGGACGAGCGCGTGAGGTATTCGGCTGATGGATCTCAAAGATCTTTATCGAGATGTCATTCTCGACCATAACAAGCACCCGAGGAATTTCGGGCGACTCGACCCTTGCGACACCTCGGCGGATGGCAACAATCCGCTCTGCGGCGATCGCCTCACGCTGACCCTGCGTCTCGAGGGCGATCGGGTGAGCGACATCAAATTCGAGGGTAAGGGTTGCGCGATCTCGACAGCCTCCGCCTCGCTCATGACCGAAGCCATCAAAGGCAAAGACGGTGTGGCGATCAAACATCTGAGCGAGCTCGTGCATCAGGCGCTGACGGCGCATGGTGATGACTCTGCACCCCCAGCAGAGCTCGGTAAACTCGCCGCGCTTGCCGGCGTTCGCGAGTATCCGGCGCGCGTAAAGTGCGCGAGCTTGTGCTGGCACACCCTCGATGCCGCGCTGCAACACCGCGCGAATGCCCTTGGCGAGGCTCCGAGCGGGCCAGCCACCGTTTCCACCGAATAACCCACAGACTTTTTCAACATCATGCGCAGTCACGAAAACGAAGCCTTCGTCCTGAGCCGCAACACGCCGGCGGTCATGGTCCCCTCAGGAGATCAGATCGAACTCAAAGCGGGTCTGTCGGGATTCATCACCCAGGCCTTGGGTGGGAGCTTCACGCTCTACATCGAGGGCAATCTTTATCGCTTGTCGGGCGAGAACGCCGATGCCATCGGCAAACAAGGTTTCATTCCCCCTGAGTTGCCGCCCGATGCAACCGAGGAAGACGTTAAAGCACTCGCCTGGAAGCAGATGCGCACCTGTTACGACCCCGAGATTCCGATCGACATCGTCGAGCTCGGCCTCGTCTATGAATGCGAAGTGCGCCCGAACGACGATGGCAGCCGAACGGTGGGAGTCAAGATGACCCTCACTGCACCGGGATGCGGCATGGGCGAAGTGCTCGTACAAGACGTCCGCGAAAAGATCGAGATCATCCCCACCGTGTCCAAGGCCGACGTCGAACTCGTGTTCGATCCGCCTTGGAATCAGTCGATGATGTCCGAAGCCGCCCGCCTGCAGACGGGAATGATGTAACGATGAGCGCGTCGGGCGCCTGGATCGACGTGGGTGCGGCTTCGACACTCGCCTCGGGCGGCCGGCTCGATGCCGAAGTCGACGGATTCTATGTCGCCGTCGTGCAACTCGATGGCGAGCTCCATGCGTTCGAAGATCGTTGCACGCATGACGGTGAGTCACTCGCTGGCGCAGACGTCGAACCCGATGCGGCGACTCCCTGCGGCGTAGTGGTGTGCCCTCGCCATGGCGCAAAGTTCTGTCTGCGTACGGGTAACGCGCTGACGCCACCGGCGTATGAGCCGCTCAAAATATTCGAAGTGCGTGAGTGTGCAGGCCGGATCGAGGTTCTCGCCCCATGAAGCGCCTCACCTTGGTTCGGCACGGCCATGCCGAGGTGCGAGCCGAAGGAGGCGACTTCTACCGCAGCTTGAGCACCCAAGGCCGATCTGAAATTACCCGTACGGCCGCCGTCCTCGGCGCCCGCCTCCCTGCGCCGGACTCAATGCTCGCAAGCGACGCTCAACGAACTCGAGAGACCGCCCAACTCCTACAAGAGCACCTCAAGAGCGTCACCGTCGTTGAAACCTCAAAGGTGCTTTATCACGCGAGTGCCTCGACGCTGCTCGAAGTCATTCAGGGCACGCGGAAGTCGGTTCACCACCTACTGCTCGTCGGTCACAACCCGGGACTCTCGGAGCTCGCGCTACGCTGGGCTCGACAATTCGAGGCCCATGCAGACTTCGGCGGATTCGGGACGGCGGGATGGTGCTCGGTGACCTTCGACACCGATGACTGGAGCTCGATCAGCTCGCCGCGCGACGCCGTGTTTGGCTGAGCGCGCGGCGAACGAAATCACGAGACACCGTGGTCTTGGGCGCCTTTTTGACGTGAGGCACGAACCACTCTCGCACATCACGATCGAGCGCTACGCCGTGCATGTAGTTGTAGAGCGCGGCGTTGAGCGCTTCGCCGAGCGAATCATGATCGACCCCGGTCGGATCGATGAAGTTGATGTCGTTGCGAGCGAACCCGCCCTTCGGTAAGGGCGCGAGAGATACGCCGTAGGCGGCAGGGTCTCGTCCCACCGGAGAGTGCACGGTGCAGGTGTAGCGATGGAAGAACCCGGACTGGATACACCCCTCGACGAAAAGCTGACGGACGTACTCGAGTGAGTCGACGGTGTCGGCCACAGTCTGCGTCGGGAAACCGTACATCAGATACGCATGCACCAGCACACCCGAATCGCTGAAAGCGCGTGTCACCTGCGCAACTTGCGCCACGGAAACGCCTTTCTTCATGAGCGTGAGCAGCCGATCTGAGGCGACTTCGAGACCTCCGGTGATCGCGATGCAACCACTCTCGGCAAGTAATTCGCAGACCTCAGGCGTGAAGGATTTTTCGAAACGAATGTTTCCCCACCAAGAAATCTGACGACCTCTGCGCAATAGTTCTTGAGCCATCGCTTTGAGCGCCTTGGGCGGCGCGGCTTCATCGACGAAGTGGAAGCCGGTCTCGCCGGTCTCGTCGATGATGCGATCGATGCGATCGACGAGCACCGAGGCGTTGGCCGTCTCGTAGCGCGAAATGTAGTCGAGTGAAATGTCGCAGAAGCTGCATTTCTTCCAGTAACAGCCATGCGCAACCGTCAGCTTATTCCAACGCCCGTCTGACCATAGACGGTGCATGGGATTCAGCATATCGAGCAGCGAGAGATAACGCCGAAGCGGAAGACCGTCCCAGGTGGGCGTGCCGACCTCGGCGAACGGTACATCGGGCTCACCACTGTTGAGATATCTCACCTTCCCGGCCTCGCGTACGAAGGTCCGCACGAGCTGATCGCGGGGTCGACTCCCCTGCCAGGCTTCGATTAGCGCGAGTAGCGGACGCTCGCCGTCATCAAGCGTCAGGTGATCGAAGAAATCGAACACTCGCGGCTCAGTGAGCTCACGAAGTTCCGTGTTGACATAGCCTCCACCGAGCACGATCGTGGTCTTCGGCGCCACCTCTCGTACCGACTGCGCGATGCGAAACGCGCCGTACACGGCGCCCGGGAACGGCACCGACAACAACACGATGTCGGGTTTGTGCCGCGCAATGGCTGCGACGGTGAGCTCGTGCAGCCATTCGTCGATCAGCGTGCGTGGCGCCTCGAGCGCGGTCGCAAGCGGATCAAAACTCGGTGCGCTAGCCGCTAAACGCTCGGCATAGCGGACGAACTCGAAACGTGGGTCGATTGCCTCGCGCACCACGTCAGCGATGTCATTGAGATAGAGCGTGGCGAAATGTCGTGCACGGTCGCTGGTGCCGAGTGCTCCGAACGCCCAGGCCAGAGGGTCACCCCCTTCGTACTCGGCGAGGTAGTTTTCGAGCGACTCGAACCGCGAACCCTCGGGTAAAAACTGCCTCGAGGCGATGCGATGAGCCAGCGTGGTGTCACGCCCTTGCAGGAATGCGATCACCCCATCGATCGTCGCGTGGTATCGCTCGAAGTCTTGCAGGAATCGGCCGGTATGCGCACCACGACGTCGTTTCGGAATGCCCTCGCAAATCTCGCGAACCTTCGCCAACCCCGCCGACGAGAGCAACCGGAGCACCAGCTCGAGCGCGAGGTCTTCCTGCCGCGCATCGAAGCCACGAGAACGCAAGAATCCGGTGAGATAAGCCGTGGAGGGATACGGCGTATTGAGTTGCGTCATCGGTGGGATGACGCTGAGCAGCCGGGGTGCGGATCGAGCCATGCCCCTCGTCTCAGTGCGCGAGGGCTTTGAGTCGCTCGGCCTCGTCATGCCCGAGGTAGCTCTTGATGAGCCGCCTCGCGAGATACAGCAACGGAATCATCGCGACAGCCGCCAGCATTTTGTAGAGATAGTTGACCGTACCGACTGCGAGGAATTGCGGCACCGGCCACTTTTGAGGGCCAAGCACGAAAGCGATGTAGAGCACGACGAAACTATCGATGAACTGCGACACCGCTGTCGAGCCCGTGGCACGCAACCAAATGAGTTTCTCACCCGTGACCGTGCGGATCTTGCGAAACACGGTGATATCGACGAGCTGACCGATCAGGAACGCGACGATCGAACCGATGATCGTCCAAAGACCCTGCCCGAACACCTGCGCATAGGCGTGCTGGATATCGGGTACGCCGAGTGATCGATTGGCCTCGATCCAGAACCCGGCGGGCGCGAGACCAATCGAGATGTACGCCGCGAGGAAGGCGTAGGAAATGAACCCCACCGCCACCCAAGACACGAGCCGCACGCCCTTCACGCCGTAATACTCGTTGATGATGTCCGTCATCACGAACACCACCGGCCACAACAAGACGCCCGCTGTGAAATTGAGCGTTCCCGAAACACCGAGCAACGACCACTCTATCGGCTCGATACCGAGCGTTGCCTCGAGCGAGAATATTTTGACGCCGACGAACTCGGCAAGCAGTGCGTTGGTCAGGAAGAACCCCGCGAGCACCACGAACAGGCGGTTGGCCCGCTGATCGGAGATGTGCATGCGGGGCTCAGCCAATCACGCTTAGTACGGCGTGCAGAAGCAGTGCGCGTACACCTGACCCGTCAGCGCGTAGCGATTGAACCGCAACACGCTGCGCTCGATGGGGCCAAAGTCACGTCGCGCCGCGAGCAGCGCCGCACGGGTCGGACCATCGAGCGAGGCCGCTGATCCGAAGCCGAAGCCCCCGAAGGCCTCGGCATTGACGGTCTTGATCACGAGCGACGCCGCCTTCGCCTCGAGGTTCGTCAGCAACTGCTGCGCAAAGCTCTTCTCCGCCTCGAGGTAATCGCGTTCGTATTTGCCGTCGGCGAGACCCGCACGTTTGGCGGCCGAGGCCACGGCTTCGTCGAGCGAGCCCAGCTTGTCGACGAGACCCAAACGCAACGCATCACGCCCCGTCCAGACCCGACCTTGCGCGATCTTGTCGATCTCGTCGCGCGTTTTCTTGCGGCCCAGAGAGACACGAGCGAGGAACTCTTCGTAACCGTGCTCGATGGTCGACTGCAGCAGCATCGAAGCGGCCGGACCGATCGGGCGATCGATGCGCAGCTCACCCGAGAGCGGCGTCGTACCCACACCATCGACGCCGATGCCGAGTTTCTCGAATGTACGGGGTGCGGTCGGGAAGAGCCCGAAAATACCGATGGATCCGGTGATGGTCGCCGGGCTCGCCCAGATTTCGTCGGCGGGTGCGGAGATGTAATAGCCACCCGAGGCCGCGAGATCTCCCATCGAAATCACAACCGGACGCTTCGTTCGCTTGAACGCGACGAGCTCTCGGTAGATCTTCTCCGAGGCCGTCACGCTACCGCCAGGGCTGTCGATACGCAGCACGAGCGCCTTGATGTCCTTGTCGAGTCGCGCCTTGCGGATGAGCTCAGCGGTGTCATCACCCGCAATGACCCCACCACCACCGCCACCGTCGACGATCTCGCCAGAGCCGATGATCACGGCGATGCGCGAATCGGGGTGCTTCGAGATTTTGTCTTCCGTGCGAACTACGCGCAGATAATCTTTGAGGTCGACCGAGCGATACGACTCGGTCTCTTCGTCTTTCGAAGACAGTGCGATGACGCGCTCTTCGACCTGAATCGGCGTCTTGAGCGCCGTAACGAGTTTGGCATCGAGCGCCACTTTGGCCGTGTTGCCCTTAGCGTCTTTCACCTGTGTCGCGAGAGTGTCGGCATAAGTTCGAAGATCTTCAGGCTTGAGGCCTCGCGCCTTGGCCACGACGCCTACGTAGGTCTCCCAAAGCGAGTTCACGAACGCCTGACTCGCCTCACGGTCGGCCGGCGACATGTCGTCGCGGATGTACGGTTCGACCGCGCTCTTGTAGGTGCCGACACGGAACACATTGATGTCGATACCGAGTTTGTCGAGCGCCGACTTGTAGTAGTTTCGATAGCGCTCGTAGCCCTCGAGCACCACCAAACCCTGCGGGTCGAGGTAGAGCTCATCCGCGTGCGCCGCAACGTAATACGTGTCTCGCGAGAATCCGAGACCGGTTGCCACGACTTTCTTGCCCGACTTTCGGAAGTCCGTCACCGCACGCGCGAATTCATCGAGGGTCGGCTGACCCGCACCCGACATGTCGTCGAACTCGAGCACGAGCGTCTTGATGCGTTTGTCGTCTTTGGCGGCTGCGATGGCATCGGTCAGATCGCGCAACGTCGTCTCACCACTGCCCAGCCCTTGAGCCTCGGCCAAAGCGCGATCGAAGGCGTCTCCGCTCGGCTGCTCGACGATTTCGCCCACCGGACGAATGACGAGCGCGGCATCTTCGGGCAGCGTGGGAATCGAGCTCTGCAGTGCACCGACGATGACCCCGAAGATCACGAGGAGCAGCAGCAAGTGCAAGGTCTTTCGCAGGCCCTCTAGACCCTTGAAGACACCGCGGAAGAATTTTTTGATGAGTTCCATGAGTGTTTTCAACCTGATTTATAAAGTCGATAAATGACACCGGCAAGGTCGTCAGAGACCAGCATCGAACCATCTGGCAGCGCCAGAAGATCGACCGGACGTCCGGTGACTTTGCCGTCGGGGCGGAGCCATCCACCCACGAATTCTTCGTACGCCACGGCCCGATTACCCTGCAATCGAACGCGCGTGAGGCGATAGCCGATTTTTTCGCTGCGGTTCCAGGAGCCATGCTCGGCGATGATGGCGTTGCCCTCGGCGTCGAAGATCACGCCGAGCGGCGCGACGTGAGGACCGAGTTCCTGAACCGGTGGCGTGATCTCGGCGCAACGACCGAGCTTGCCGAATTGCGGGTCGACGACATCTTTGCCGTGACAGAACGGAAAGCCGAAATGCTCGCCAACTCGACTGACGCGATTGAGCTCGCAAGGCGGCGTATCGTCACCCAACATGTCACGGCCGTTGTCGGTGAACCAAAGATCACCCGTCTTCGGATGCCAACGGAAGCCCACCGTATTGCGAACACCGCGAGCGACAACTTCACGAGCACTACCGTCAGGATTCATGCGAGTGATCATCGAGTAGCCGTCGCTGTCTCGATCGCACACGTTGCACGGCGCACCGATCGGCACGTAAAGCTTATCGTCGGGACCGAAGGCGATGTAACGCCAGCCGTGATGACGATCGCCCGGCAATGTGGCGATCGTGACCGGCGCGCGGAGCGTCGTCACACCCTGATCGAGCTGGGTATCGATATCGTCGTAGCGCGTGATGCGATCGATCTCGGCGACGTACAAGGCGCCCTGTCGAAACGCCACACCATTCGGCGAGTTGAGGCCGCTCGCGATGACTTTGACTTCGCGCTTGCCGCCCTTGCCCTCTCGGATCGCGTAAACCCGACCACCGCCAGTGCGGGTGCCGACGAAGACGGTGCCGCGAGGCGAACGAGCCATGGAGCGTGCGTTGCCGACGTCATCGGCCCACACCTCGATGGCATAACCCTTGGGAAGACGAAGTTCGGAAAGATCAGGGGCTGCAGCGCTGCCGAGCGAGGGAGAGACTGCAACGATCAGGGCCAGCAGGCTGGCCAGAAGCCGGAGGGGCATGACTCACCCATTCTTTGGAAAGCGGGACACCCCGCCGAACGAGCAGTCTATCAACTGGATTTGGGCGGTGCCATGCGACCGAAACCGGCCACATGGCACCGCGCCGGAATCAGACCTTCTCTTCGATTCGGGCAGCCTTGCCCGACAGGTCGCGCAGGTAATACAGCTTGGCGCGACGGACATTACCGCGACGCTTGACGGAGACCGACGCGATGGTGGGGCTATGCGACTGGAAAGTACGCTCGACGCCCTCGCCGTGCGAGATCTTGCGAACGGTGAACGAGGAGTTGAAGCCGCGATTGCTCTTGGCGATCACAACCCCCTCGTAAGCCTGCACGCGCTCGCGGTCGCCTTCGACCACTTTCACGTCGACTACGACGGTGTCACCCGGATTGAAGTCCGGCAGTTCTCGCGTCGTACGACGCTTTTCCATTTCGGCAATCACGTTAGCCATTGTTGTCTTCCTCTAAAAGTTCGCGCTCTTCATCGGTGAGAGCACGACCCGATCCACTCGGTTGCAGCAAGTCTGGTCTGCGCGCTTTCGTGCGCACCAGCGACTGTTGCAACCTCCACCGCCGAATTGCTGCGTGGTTTCCACCCTGCAGCACCTCCGGCACCGTCCGACCTTCCCACTCGATCGGCCGCGTGTAGTGCGGCCAGTCGAGTCGACCCGCGGTGAAGGACTCTTCTACGCTCGAACGCTCGTCGCCGAGCGCACCGGGCAAAAGCCTCACCGCTGCATCGATCACCGCGAGCGCCGCGAACTCGCCACCCGAGAGAACGAAATCTCCGAGCGACAATTCACGATCGATTCGCGAATCGATCACGCGCTGATCGAGCCCTTCGTAGCGACTCGCCACCAGCACGAACCCGGGCAAGGCTGCGAGTTCACGCGCCACGCCCTGGTCGAATCTTTGACCCTGCGCCGACAAATGCACCCGCGGCACTCCGGCCGGCAACTGCACCATCGCGGCGTCTATGGCTGCTGCCCAGGGCGGTGGAGTTCCCACCATTCCCGGACCACCGCCGTAGGGCCGGTCATCCACCGTCTTGTGTGGATCGTCGGTAAAAGACCGAGGATCGACACACTCGACACTCGCGAGGCCACGCTCCAGGGCGCGACCCAGCACTCCGTAACCCAGCGCCCCGCGCACCATCGCGGGGAACAGCGTGACCAGTGCAATCTGCAAAGGCGCTTGCCGCCCGGTCACTTCAAAACTCCTCCGGCCAATCGACGCGCACGCATCGCGCTTCAGCGTCGATCGACTTCAGGTGCTGTCGAGTCACTGGAAGCCAACGCTCCTGCTCGCCGCGCACCACCATGACGGCATTCGCCGGCATGTCTTCGAACCGCTCGATGACGCCAAACTCGACGCCTTCGAGATTGACTACCCGGAAGCCGATGAGGTCTACCCGGTAGTGCTCGCCCGGCGCCGTTTCCGGCAAAGCCGAACGCGGCACCTCGATGATCTGCCCCACGAGGACTTCAGCCTCTTCGCGGGTGGTCACCCCTTCGACACGCGCCTCGAGCCCACTTGGACTCAGTCGCGACTCGGCGACCTCCACCTCTCGTCGTTCGCCCGATGTCGAGCGCAAAAACCACGAGGGGTATTCGAACAGGGCTTCAGGCGGCTCGGTCCAGGACTCGAGATGCAACCAGCCTTTCAGACCCTTGGGACGTCCGAGACGCCCCACTTCCACCCATGACACGCGGGAGACTTCCACGCGCGGTTGGGCGGCAAGACCCTCAGGCCGCGGCCTGGGTGGCCTGCTTGCGGTAATCCTTGACGAGCGTCTTCACGCGATCGGACGGCTTGGCACCCTGGCCAACCCAGTACTCGATGCGAGAGAGGTCAAGGCGCAAACGCGGCTCGCTCTTGCGGGCCACGGGATTGAAGAAGCCTACGTTCTCGAGGCTCAGGCCGCCCTGACGCTTGCGGCTGTCGGTAACCACGACGTGATAGAACGGCGAGTTCTTAGCGCCACGACGGGTGAGACGAATCGTTACCATGATCTATACGCCCTTCCAGGGGGGTCGAAAAAGAGCGCGGAGTCTACAGAAATCAGGGACTTGATGGAAGCGCTACCGGGGGGGTGTGAACCCCGGGGGCAGCCCCCCACCCTTCAAAGCCCCGAGCATGCGGCGGAACTTCCCGCCCTTCATGCCCTTCATCATGCGCTGCATGTCGGAAAACTGCTTCAAAAGGCGGTTGACGTCCTGGACCTGGGTACCTGAGCCGGCCGCGATCCGGCGACGTCGGGACCCGTCGATGACCTCGGGGCGACGTCGCTCCCGATGGGTCATGGAATTGATGATCGCGATCTGACGGCGGACTTGGACATCCCCCACCCCCGCCGGCAGACCGCCCTTGGCGAGCTGGGCCGGGAGTTTATCCATCAGAGATTCGAGACCGCCCATGTTCTGAAGTTGCTCGAGCTGACCCTTGAGGTCATAGAAATCGAACTTGCCGCCCGAGACGACTTTTTTGGCGAGGCGTTCTGCCTCGGCGGCGTCGACCTTGCCCTGCACCTGCTCGACGAGCGCGACGACATCGCCCATGCCAAGAATGCGACTTGCCATGCGCTCGGGATCGAACGGCTCGAGCGCGTCGGTCTTCTCACCGACACCAATGAAGACGATGGGTTTGCCCGTGATTTGCCGCACGGAAAGCGCTGCACCACCACGCGCATCGCCATCGGCCTTAGTCAAAATAATGCCAGTGAGATCGAGCGCTGCGCCGAAAGACTTAGCGGAATTGAGCGCGTCTTGACCCGCCATCGCATCGACGACGAAAAGTTTTTCGTGCGCGCCGACACGCGAGTCGATGGCACGCACTTCGTCCATGAGTTCGGCGTCGACGTGCAAGCGACCGGCCGTGTCGACGATGAGCACATCGTAAACACCGCGTCGCGCCGCCTCGAGCGCAGACTCTGCGATGGCTACCGGGTCTCCGCCACTCTCGGAAGGATGAAAGCCCGCACCCACCTGCTCGGCGAGTCGCTGCAATTGCAGGATGGCCGCCGGGCGACGCACATCGGTACTGACGAGCAGCACGCGCTTCTTGCGTGACTCGATGAGCCACCGGGCGAGCTTGCCGGCGGTGGTGGTCTTGCCGGCGCCCTGCAAACCCGCCAGCAGCACCACATAGGGGGGCTGAGCCCGAAGTTCGAACCCCTCCCGGGCACCCCCCATGAGCTCGACCAGCTCCCGCTGCAGGATGCTGACGAACACCTGACCCGGGGTCAGGCTGGTGGCGACCTCGGCCCCCTGGGCCTTGACCCTCACGGCATCGATGAAGGTCTTGATGACGGGCAGCGCCACATCGGCCTCGAGGAGGGCCATGCGCACCTCCCGAAGGGTCTCGGAGATGTTCTCCTCGCTAATCCGCCCCTTTCCCCGAAGGTTCTGGACGGTTTTGGCGAACTTTTGACTCAGGTTTTCGAACACTGGATGATTATAGACGTGAGTGATCCCGCGCTCCCGCCGTTACTCGGCCTTCTGATCCTCTGTCTGGTGTTATCCGCGTTCTTCTCGGGTACCGAGACGGCGCTGATGAGTTTCAACCGTTATCAGCTACGCACCATGGCCAAAGCCGGCCATCGGGGGGCAATCTTGGCCGAGCGCCTGCTCGAGCGGCCCGACCGCCTGATCGGTCTCATCCTGCTCGGCAACAACCTCGCCAACAATCTCGCGGCCACGCTCGTCACGATCATCGTGTTGCGAGTCTGGGGCGATGAGTGGGTAGCCGTGGGAGCCGGCGTGCTCACGTTGCTCATGCTCATCTTCTGCGAGGTCGGACCAAAGACCTACGGAGCGATACACCCTCGCCGCCTCGCCGTCACCTCTTCGTACGTGTACACGGCACTTCAATGGGCACTGCGACCGGCCGTATTCGTGATCGGCTGGATCACCAACGGCGCCCTGAAGCTCGTCGGGCTCAACGTCGATAAACAAGTTCAGCAGACGACGCTCTCTCGCGAGGAGCTTCGCACCGTCGTGGCCGAAGCCGGCGTGATGATCCCGCAGAGCCACCAAAAGATGTTGATGAGCGTACTCGACCTCGAGCGCATGACCGTCAACGACATCATGATCCCGCGGCAGGACATCGCGGGTATCGATCTCGAAGACGACTGGGAACGCATCCTCGATCAACTGCGTCAGACACCGCATACGCGGCTGCCAGTGTTTCGTGGAGATCTCGGGCAAATGGTGGGTCTTTTGCATATGCGACGCATTGCGCAGGAGTTGGCGCGAGACTCGCTCGATCGCGCGCGTCTCGAAGAGATCGCCGCCCAACGCGAACCATATTACGTTCCAGACGGCACGTCTCTCACCATGCAGCTGAGCAACTTTCAGCGCGATCGGCGTCGCTTCGCGTTTGTCGTCAATGAATATGGCGACGTGCAAGGACTCGTCACTCTCGAAGATATCCTCGAGGAAATCGTCGGTGAATTCACGAGCGACCCGGCCACGATTTCGCATCGCGACTTCCATCGCGAGCCCTCCGGCGCATGCATCGTCAATGCCTCGACGACCATTCGCGTACTCAACCGGACCCTCGGCTGGAATTTACCGACGGATGGACCGAAGACGCTCAACGGGCTATTGCTCGAGAAGCTCGAGACCATCCCTTCTGCCGGCACCTCGCTGCGCATCGGCAATCTCGACATGGAAATTCTGCAGATCGCCGACAACGCGATCCGCACTGTACGCGTGCACGAGCGCTAGCGCGTCAAATCGACCGGAAACGCAGCACGCCACGCGAAGCCCTCGCGGCTACACTCCTCGAACGAGGAGCCCTCTGTGACCTACCCCATCATCCAAGCCGCAGCCTGCACCCACATCGGGCGCGTTCGCTCGCGAAACGAAGACGCGGTCCTCGCCGATGCTCGTTTGGGTCTCGTCGCCGTGGCCGACGGTCTCGGCGGCCGCAATGCCGGCGATATGGCAAGTCGCCTCGCCATCGAGAGCCTGTCGCAAAGCCTCGCTACGCTGGCCTCTCGCGGCGAGCGCAGTCCACCGATCGCGCTGCACGAGGCGTTCACTCGCGCCAACGCTCACGTCTACGCCATGTCTACGCGCATCCCAGGGTGCGCGGGCATGGGCACCACGCTGGTGGCCGGTTGGTTCGTTGAAACACCCGAGCTTGGCTTGCAACTCATCGTCGCGCATGTCGGCGACTCGCGTCTTTATCGCTACCGAGCGCAAAGTGACCCTGCGCTCTGCGCACTCACCCGCGATCACACGAGCGCGCAGCAACTCATCGATGAAGGTCTTTATTCCCCCGACGATGCGCGTCTTTTGCCGCAGCGACATATCCTGACGAATGCGCTCGGCGTCGATACCGAGATCGACCTAGACCTCATGACGACACCCGTTCTAGCGGGAGATCTCATCCTGCTGTGCTCCGATGGGCTCAGCAACATGCTCGATGACGCGCAAATCAAAACGATGCTCGACGCCGCATCGGTCCATGGCGCCTCGCTCTCGAACGAAGTCGAGCTCCGTCGTTTGGCTCAAACCTTGATCGATGCCGCCAACGAGCGTGGCGGGCAAGACAACATCAGCGTCGTGCTCGCGATGCCCGGCATCGGAAACGATCAAACGTAATCAAACGCCACGCGACGCGACACGCCGCACAGCAGCTCATAAGAGATCGTGCCGGCGGCAGCCGCGATCTCATCCACCGCGAGCCCTTCGCCCCACAACACGGCCTGCGAACCGATCGCGAGCTCGGGCAAGTCGGTCACATCTACCGTGATCATATCCATCGACACGCGACCGACGAGCGGCACTCGACGCCCCGCAATCAGCACCGGCGTACCACTCGGCAAATGCCTCGGCACACCATCGGCATACCCCGCCGCAAGCGTTGCGATGCGAGAGGTCCGCCTCGCGCGCCAAGTTGCGCCGTAACCGACGCTGACGCCCGCTTGAATCGTTCGCAGGGCGATCACCTGCGTAGCGAGCGTCATCACGGGCCTCAGGCCGAGGGACTCTGCCGTTCGACCGACGACGGGGGAGCTACCGTAGAGCGCGATGCCTGCTCTGACCCAATCACGATGCGCATCGGGAACCGTGAGTATGCCGGCCGAGTTGGCGAGCGCTTTTTTCGAAGGCTCGAGCTCGCGAAGCTCTGCGTCGAAGTGATGCAATTGCTCGGCGGTCATCGGCGAATCAGGGTCGTCGGCGCAAGCCAGGTGCGTCATCACGCGCAACTCGCCCACGAGCTCGAGTGCACGTAATCTCTTAGCCGCCTCTGCCGCCTTTCCCAACTGGAAGCCGAGCCGACTCATTCCGGTGTCGAGCTTCAGCCACACCACTCGAGCCGTCGGTCTTGAATTTTTTGACGTGACCGCGCTTTCGTATTGCTCAAGAAGATCGATCTGATAGTCGGCATGGACGACGAAGTCGAGTCCGTGGTCCATCGCCAGCGAGAGCTCTTCACTCGAAAACACACCCTCCATCAAGACCACGGGTTTGGCGATGCCGCCCTCGCGCAACTCGAGACCCTCGGCGAGCCGCGCCACGCCGAAAGCCTCAGCCGCATCGAGTGCTCGCGCCGCCGGCAACGCTCCGTGACCGTAGGCGTTGGCCTTGATCACCGCCATCATCTTCGAGGTCGGCGCCGCAGCTCTGAGTCGATCGAGGTTGTGTCGCCACGCCTCAAGCGAGATACGCGCCCGGGTGGGGTTCGGTGGAAGACGAGAATCGGCCATACGCGATGGCCGCGACTCAGCGCAGCACGCCCTCGGCGTAGGAATCGGGCGCGTAATTTACGAAGCGCGAGTACTGACCCTGGAAGGTCAATAGGAAGGTGCCGGTCTCACCGTTACGGTGCTTCGCGAGATCGATCTCGGCGATCCCCTTCTTGGTGGTGTTCTTGTCGTACACCTCTTCGCGATAGATGAGCAAAATCATATCCGCGTCTTGCTCGATCGCACCCGACTCGCGAAGGTCAGACATCACGGGCTTCTTGTCGACGCGCTGCTCGACACCACGGTTGAGCTGCGACAGCGCGATCACCGGAACGCTGAGCTCTTTGGCCAATGCCTTGAGACCCCGTGAGATCTCGGCAATTTCAGTGGCGCGGTTTTCTTTGGTGCCCGGCACCTGCATGAGCTGAAGGTAGTCGACGACGACCAGGTTGAGCCCGTGCTCGCGGTGCACACGTCGCGCTCTGGCGCGAAGCTCGGTCGGCGTAAGCGCCGGCGTCTCGTCAATGAATATCTTGGCCTCGGCCAACTGTCCGGCAGCGCCCGTGATACGCGGCCAATCGTCGTCAGAAATCTGACCGCTACGAATGTGTCCGAGCGTGACCCGACCGATGGACGAAAGCATGCGCGTCAGCAGCTGCTCGGACGGCATTTCCATGGAGAAGATCGCGACCGACGCATTCACGCCCGCCTTGAGCGCCGCGTACTCGGCCATGTTGACCGCAAACGTGGTCTTTCCCATCGAGGGACGACCCGCGACGACGACGAGGTCACCCCCGCGCAGTCCTCCGGTCTTGCGATCGAATTCATCGAAGCCGGTGGGTAGACCACGCATGCCGTCGGGGTTGTTGTGCCACTCGTCGATTTGATCGATGAGCCCTGGCATCAACTGATGTACGGACACCGCGCCATCGCGCTTGCCGCGTACGCCCTGCTCTGCGATCGCAAACACGCGGCTCTCGGCGGTTTCGACGAGCTCCTGCGCGGTTTCGCCTTCGTTATTGAAAACCGAGGCCGCGATTTCATTACCGGCCGAGAGCAGCTGACGCAGCAACGAGCGCTCTCGGACGATGGCGGCATAGGCGCGCACGTTGGCCGCCGTCGGCGTATCACGCGCGAGCGCGCCGAGATAAGCGAGCCCGCCGGCATCGGCTATGCGGCCGCTGCGCTCGAGGTGTTCGCTCACGGTCACCGCATCGGCAGGCTTGCCCTGAGCGGCGAGCAGACCGATGGATTCAAAGATTATCTTGTGATCGGGACGGTAGAAGTCTTCGGGACGAAGCACGTCGGCGACGTTGTCCCAAGCAGAGGCGTCGAGGAGCAGGCCGCCCAATACGGCCTGCTCCGCCTCGAGAGAGTGCGGCGGCGTTCGAACGTCTCCGCCGCGGGTGCTCACGGAGTGATTACTCCTCGGCGACGATCGTGACCGGCAACTGCACGTCGATGTCGGTGTGCAGATGCAACACGATCTGGTGGTCGCCCACCATGCGGATCGGACCGTTCGGCAAACGAACTTCCGAGCGCGCGACCTTGTGGCCCTGAGCCGTGCAGGCTTCGGCGATGTCGGTCGTACCGATCGAGCCGAAGAGCTTGCCTTCGTTGCCTGCCTTGGCAGTGATGCGCAGCGTGAAGTCCTTGAGTGAAGCCGCTCGGGACTCGGCGTCTGCGAATTGCTCGCGGGCGACCTTCTCGAGCTCAGCGCGACGCGCCTCGAACTTCGCAACGTTCGCCGGCGTGGCGAGCGTGGCTTTGCCTGAGGGCAGCAGGAAGTTGCGGCCGTAGCCCGACTTCACGTTGACGCGATCACCGATGTTGCCGAGGTTCGCGACTTTGGTCAGCAGAATAACGTCCATGGTTGCTCCTGACTCTTAGTGCTGATCGGTGTACGGCAGCAGCGCGAGGTAACGCGCGCGACGTACGGCCTGAGCGAGCTGGCGCTGATAGAACGAGCGCGTGCCGGTGATACGGCTCGGCACGATCTTGCCCGTCTCGGTGATGTAACCCTTGAGCGTCGCCAAATCTTTGTAGTCGATTTGCTTGACGTCTTCCGCGGTGAAGCGGCAGAACTTCTTGCGACGGGTGAAGCGGCTGGCGCCGCCCGACTGCTTGTTGTCTCTCATGTTCGATTACTCCCCGATCTGCTCGTCATCGCCCATGTCATCGCGGCGCGCGCGACGCGGACGATCGAAACCGCCTTCGGCCTCTTCTTCCGCGGCCTTCGCCATCGGTGAGGGCTCGGTGACCGGACCGTCCATCTTGATGACGAGATGACGCAGCACGGCATCACTGAAACGGAACGCGCCAGTGAGCTCGGCCAGGGTCTTCTGGTCGGTCTCGACGTTGAGGAGGATGTAGTGGGCCTTGTGGACCTTGGAGATCGGGAACGCGAGTTGCCGACGACCCCAATCTTCGACGCGATGCACTTGGCCACCGCCCGAGGTGATCATGCCCTTGTAACGCTCGAGCATGGCCGGAACCTGCTCGCTCTGGTCTGGATGGACCAGAAATACGACTTCGTAGTGCCTCATGTTGTCTCCTTGTGGATGTGAAGCCCCCCGGCGAGGCTGCCAGTGGAGCAAGGAATTCCCCGTAAAACGGGGTGGCGGACTATAGCGGAGGGGCCTCCCCCGGGCAAGGGTGCCCCCGGGCACGGCCGGGGGCGCGGGTCAGGGCTTCTGACGCTGGCGGACCGCCTCGTAAAGCAGCATCCCGGTAGCCACCGACACGTTCAGGCTTTCGACCGCCCCGAGCGACGGCAGGCGCACCAGCAGATCGCAGTGCTCTCGGGTGTTGTGTCGAAGCCCACTGCCCTCCGCGCCCATCACGAGTACGACCGGCCCCTTGAGATCGACCTCGTCGGCGCGCTGGCTCGCCGAGGCATCGGCCCCCACGACCCACAGCCCCCGCTCCTTGAGCTCGCGCAGACAGCGCGCGAGGTTGGTGACGACGGTGAGCGGCGTGGTTTCGGCGGCGCCGGCCGCGACCTTACGGACGGTGGCATTGAGTTGAACCGCGCGATCTTTGGGAATGACCACGGACAATGCACCGCAGGCATCCGCCGTACGCAAGCAGGCGCCGAGGTTGTGAGGGTCTTGAACACCATCGAGCGCCAGCACGATCGGCGCGGCACCCGCACCGTCGATGGCGGCGCCGAGATCATCTTCGCTCCAGGGCGCCATGGGCCGCACTTCTGCGATAACGCCCTGATGCACAGCGGCTCCGGCGATTTTGTCGAGGCGCTGCGTCTCGATGCGCTCGACCGAGATCTTGGCCTGGGTTGCGGCAGCGAGCAGCGCCGTCACTCGCGCATCCTCGCGACCGCGCGCCACGAAAACTTTGAGCACGCGATCGGCGTGACGCTCGAGCAGCGCCTGCACCGCATGCAACCCATGAACCATTTCGGTGGATCCCATCCCTCGCATCCTACCGTGGTCGGCGCCGATGACGGGCGCCCTCGCGGGGCGAATGATGCGGCGCTCGGCGAGGCTTTCCCTCGACGAGCGGAACCGGATCGTCGAGCTCGAGATCGATGAGGCCTTCGACGGGGTTCGCATTCGTCACGACCACACGCACGGCTGCGCCGATGCCGAGCCGCTGCTTGCGACGCTTGGCGAACCAGGCCTGCCCGTTCGCCTCCATGACGTACTCATCGTCATCGAGTGAGTCGAGACGCAGCAATCCGTCGATGCCGAGGCCTCGCAACTGCACGAAACAACCATATTCTACGACTGTAGTGATGAGCCCATCGAACGTCTGCCCCAAGCGCTCGCGCAGATAGCAGCACTTCAGGAAGGCATCGACGTAACGGTCCGACTCGTCGGCGCGCTTTTCGAGTCGCGAGAGATCTTGGCCGAGGCTGCCAAGTTCGTCGGCACCATATTTTCGCCCCGTTGGATCATTCGCCTCCACGACCGCTTTGAGTGCTCGGTGCACCACGAGATCGGGATAACGTCGGATCGGCGAAGTGAAGTGCGCATACTCGGTGAGCGCGAGTCCGAAGTGGCCGATGTTGGTGGGCTGATAAATGGCCTGCGGCATCGAGCGCACGACCAACGACTCGATGAACGGCAAATCGGCGCTGCCGCTCGCGCGTTCGGTGATTTGGCGTAAATCGCGCGGCTCGATTTCTTCGGGCAGATCGACGTCGATGCCGAGCGCTGCCAACTGCGTGAGCAGCTGATCGATTTTCTTCTCTTCGGGTGTCCCGTGAACTCGGTAGAGACCCCCCGCTTTCGCCGCCTTGAGCTGACGCGCCGCCGCGACGTTGGCGAGGATCATGCACTCCTCGATGAGCTTGTGTGCATCGTTGCGACCGTAGAGCCCGATGCTTCTGACGCGACCCTCGGTATCGAACTCGAATGCTGGCTCGGTACTTTCGAAATCGAGCGCACCTCGACGATGCCTCGCCTTGAGCAACGATCGGTAGAGATCGACGAGCGGCGACAACTTGGGCAGCAACGCGCCGACCGTACGACGAGCCTCAGGCCGCTCCTCGAAGAGCGCCTCAAAGGCCAATTTGTAGGTCAGCCGCATATGGCTGCGCATCACCGCCGGATAAAAACGAAACTCGAGGAGCGCGCCACCACGACTGACGAGCATGTCCGCGACGAAACAGAGTCGATCGACCTCGGGCTCGAGCGAACACAAATGGTTCGAAAGCCCCGTCGGTAACATCGGCAACACACGATTGGGGAAGTAGACCGAAGTGCCCCGCTCTAGCGCATCGATGTCGAGGCCCGACCCTGAACGAACGTAATGACTGACATCGGCGATCGCGACGACGAGTCGGAACCCCTTTGCGTGCGTCTCGGCATAGACCGCATCGTCGAAATCACGGGCGTCTTCACCATCGATGGTGACGAGCGGCATGTCACGAAGATCGATGCGACCTTTGGCCTCGCGCGGATCGATACGCTCACCATAGGCCTCGGCTTCCTGCAGCGCTGCAGCTCGGAAGTCGACCGGCAAAGAATGACGCGCAATGGCGGTTTCCGTCGCCATCTCGAGAGGACGCTCCGGGTCGAGACGACGGACGACTTCCGCCATGGCGCCACGATCGGCCTCTGGATATCGCGTGATGCGCGCGATGACCCAGTCACCGGCGCGCGCTCCGGCGAGCTTGTCTTGCGGCACGAGGCAACGCAGGCTGAGTCGTCGGTCGACCGAATGCACGAAGAGCGTGCGACCTACCGCCTCGACCGTACCAAGAAATGCGGTGACGCCCCGCGAGAGGATTTTCTCCATCTCGCCGGAGAGACGCCCGTCACGGGCACGCTGAACGCGCACCCGAACACGATCGCCCGACGTGAGGCCCGACATCTGTGGAGGCGGCAAAAACACGCTCTCCTCTTGCCCTTCGACGCGCACGAATCCGAAACCTGAGCGATGTGCAGAAACGACGCCTTCCATGGTGCCGATGCTGCTGCGACCGTGGGGTTGCCGATCACTGTGACCAGGCCGGCCGCCGCGGCTCGAGGTGTTCCGCGCGTCACGGTGCTGACCGTGACGAGACCCTCGGCTCGATTTTCGTGACTTCAATTGACAGTCCTCATGGTGCTGCGTAATTTACGCGGCCCACCTTGCCCGGGTGGCGGAATTGGTAGACGCACTAGTTTCAGGTACTAGCGGGTAACACCGTGGAGGTTCGAGTCCTCTCCCGGGCACCAAATTTGGGGTCGATCGCCGCTCAGTCGGCGGTCTCGAACGACAGTCCTGCTCGCGACACGAGTCGAGACAACAAACGCTCGCCAAAGATCGTCGAGGGTGTCCAGAACCCTCCGCTGCGTTCCGACTTTTGAATGTCGAATGCCAAACACGTGGCAGCCTCACCCAACATCTTGGCCGTCGAGCCATAGCCCGGGTCGCGATCGCCCGTGACCTTGGCACGAATCACCCGACCATCGTCCGTGCGTCCGAAAAAGCGCAGATCAAAGAAACCACGTCGCTGCGCCTCGGGACTCGGACCCTCGCCCGGCTTCGGTAACACGAACCGCTCGAGCAACGCTCGCGTGGGCCCTATCGCGCTTGCGACCATGAATGCACCGAGGCCGAGAGCGGTCCCGGTTGCAGCCAATCGGCCTTTGAACCCGCGACCCGTCGAGACCGCTTCGTCATAACGAAAATCGCGCGTGTAGGCGTAGTCGCTCAACGCATTGCTGCGATGCACGATACGAGTATTGATGGCCGCCATCACGAACGGCGCAACGAAACCCTTGAAGTCTGCATCATAGACAGCCGATGACACATTCGGCTGTCGCACATTCGCGCCACCGGTCACGCCGACACAGAGCGAATAGGGGTTGGCGAGCTCTCGACGCAGCGCGGGATTCGCGCGGACCTCTTTGCCGACGTTGAGCAAACTCGCCGCCGTGCCACCCGAGAAACCGCCACGCATCGCGCGAACGCGCATCTTGACGTGACTCACTGGGCGACCGAAACGTCGACGAGCCTCTTGCTGAAGAAAGAACACTCCGAAATCGGAGGGGATGGAATCGAAACCACAACAGTGGACGATGCGCGCACCGCTCGCCTTCGCCGCGCTCTCGTAGCGCTCGATCATTCGTCGGATCCACTGCACCTCACCCGTGAGATCGCAGTAATCGGTTCCGGTTTCGGCACACGCTTTGACGAGTGGCTCGCCATAGAGGGCATAAGGACCAACGGTCGACACGACCACCTTCGTACGAACCGCGAGAGAGCGCATCGCGCTTTCGTCGGCCGCATCGGCCACGATGACCGGCAAGCCGTCGGCGGCGCCGTCCAACTCGCGCTTGAGCTCGGCGAGTCGAGCCGCCGAGCGCGCGGCGATCGCCCAACGCAACCGACTGCCGTCGTTGCCGTAGGTATCGAGAAGATATCGACAAAGAATTCGGCCCACGAAGCTCGTGGCCCCAAACACGACGACGTCGAATTCGCGCATTGACCCTACCCCTTCAAACGACCGTTACCCGAACGGGTGACGGCGGATGATAGTCTGATCTCGGTCGGGACCGGTCGAAATCACGTCGATGGGCACTCCGACGAGCTCCTCGATGCGGCGCAGATAGGCTTTTGCCTGATCGGGAAGATCGGCCTCACGGGTGATACCGAACGTCGTGCCCTTCCAGCCTGGAAGATCTTCGTACACGGGCTCGACGTCGGCGAATCCGTCGACCAGCAGCGGCGGCTCACGAGACACGACACCCGAAGCGCGATAACCGACGCAGACTCGGATGGCATCGAGCCCGTCGAGCACGTCGAGTTTCGTCATGCACAAACCCGAGACACTCGAATGGATCACGGAGCGCCGTAACGCCACCGCATCGAACCAGCCACAGCGTCGGCGTCGTCCGGTCACTGCACCGAACTCTTGCCCCACGCGCTGCAGATGCTCACCCGTCTCGTCGAAAAGCTCAGTGGGGAACGGCCCAGCACCCACGCGGGTGGTGTAGGCCTTCACGATGCCGAGCACGTAGTCGAAATTGCGCGGACCGAGGCCCGTGCCCGTACCCGCGAACCCTGCCGTGGTGTTCGACGACGTCACGAACGGATAGGTACCAAGGTCGACATCGAGCATGGCTCCCTGCGCACCCTCGAACATGACGTTCGCGCCGGTATCGCGGAGTTTCTGCAACTCGTTGGTGACGTCGCACACGAGCGGCTTGATGCGCTCGGCCATGGAGAGATGGCTATCGAGGGTCGCCTGAAAATCGACGGGCGGCAGCTTGAAGTAGTGCTGCAGCACAAAGTTGTGAAAGTCGAGAATCTCGCCGAGCTTCGAGGCGAAGCGCTCGCGCTGAAAAAGATCGGCAACCCGCAGCGCTCGACGCGCCACCTTGTCTTCGTAGGCCGGGCCGATTCCGCGCCCCGTCGTGCCGATTGCGTTAACGCCGCGGGCTTGCTCACGCGCCCGATCGAGCGACACATGCGACGGCAGAATAAGTGGGCAGTTGGGCGCGATGCGAAGCCGCTCGAATACCGGCACACCCTTCGCAGCGAGCATATCGGCTTCACGCAGCAAAGCCTCGAGCGACAAGACGACGCCGTTGCCGATGAAACAGGTGACGTTCGCGCGCAAAACTCCGGATGGAATGAGCGAGAGAACGGTTTTCTCGCTACCGACGATAAGCGTGTGACCCGCATTGTGGCCACCCTGAAAACGAGCGACGGCTGATGCGCGCTCGGTCAGAAGATCGACGATCTTACCCTTACCCTCGTCACCCCACTGAGTGCCGATTACGACAACGAAACGACCGGCAGCCATCTTGGAGAGCGCGCTCAGCGAGAGCCGGCGTTCGGATTGCGCATGTACTTGAAGAAGTCGCTGTCAGGCGAGACGACCATGATGTCGCCCTCCTTACCGAGCGAATTCTTGTAGGCCTGAATGCTGCGATAAAACGAGTAAAACTCGGGATTCCGACCGTAAGCCGACGCGTACGTCGCTGCGGCTTTCGAGTCAGCGTCACCACGGATCTTGAGCGCGTCACGAGCCGCAATCGAGAGGATCTCGGTGCGCTTGCGGTCTGCCTCGGCGCGAATACGAAGCGCTTCTTTTTCACCTTCACCGCGCAACTGGCGAGCGAGCCGACTAAAGCTCTGCTGCATGCTCGCGTAAACGCGAGACTCGACGTCGGGTGGCAAACCGATTTTTTGAACACGGGTGTCGATCAGCTCGAGACCGAGACTCTCGGCACTCTTGCTCGCACGATCGAACATGTCGCCGGTGAACGCCGTTCGCTCCGCCGAAACGATCTCTTGCAAAGTTCGCTGGGCTACGGCGTTCTTGATGCCGTCTTTGACGATATCGGACAAGCGCTGACCCGCCGCGCCCGGATCGTTGCCGAAGGACTGCGCATAGCGGCCGGCGTCTTTGATGCGCCATTTGACGTAGTAGTCGACGATGAGACCGCGGTTCTCGCTGGTCAGGAAGGTCTCGCCCTCGAAACTCTGCGAGACGATGCGACGCTCGAACTTGCGCACGGTGTCGATGGGCAACTTGAAGTGCAAGCCCGGCGCATAGTTGGTGCCAACGATCTCGCGGAACTGACTGCGGACGGCCAGCTCGTTCTCGGACACGGTGAACGTGCAGAGACTAATGAGCAAGCCCACCGCTGCGATCACACCAAAAATTCTTTGAATCGACTGCGGCATGTCAGCGCTCCACTCTCGCCCGCGGATCGGCAGGCGCTTCTTCCGCAGCCCCGGCGCTCGAGCGCGGCGCCGTCACGGAAATCTCGGTTTCGTTGTTGCGTCTTTGCTGCTCGATCAACTTGTCGAGCGGCAGATAGAGCATTTGATTGTTGCCCTTGGTGTCGACGACCACCTTTTGCGAGCGGGAGAGCACAGACTCGACCGCTTCGATGTATAGCCGCTCGCGCGTGACCCGAGGCGACCTCTCGTATTGCGCGACGAGCTGACGGAAGCGATCGGCTTCACCTTCCGAGATGGCGATCGCCTGAGCGCGATAAGCCTCGGCCTCCTGCATCTGGCGCGACGCGCTACCCTCGGCAACCGGGAGGATGCCGCTGGCATAGGCCTCGGCCTCTTTGACGAGTCGCTCTTTGTCGGCGATCGCCTTGTTGGCGTCTTCCTGCGACGGACGCACGTCGGTCGGCACCTGGATATCGGTGAGGTTGACGCTCGTAATGAAGATGCCGGCGCCGTATTGATCGAGCGTGCGCTGGATCAATTCTTTGGTGCGCGAGGTGGCCTGCTCACGCTTCGAGATCAGAATTTCTTCGAGTGTGCTGCGGCCGACGATCTCACGAATCGCCATCTCGCCCACTTCGCGCAAGGTCTGCTCGGGGTCTTTGACCTGAAAGAGAAACTTGACCGGATCTCGCAGCTGATACTGCACCGCAAGCGACATATCGATGAGGTTGATGTCTTGCGTCAGCACCTTGGCGGTGTAGTTGACGCTGCTCACCTGTTGCGTGTTGACCTTGGTGAGGGACTCGATCGGCCAAAGATGGAAGCCCAGACCCGGATCACGGATCGAGACGAACTGACCGAAGCGCTGGACGACCCCGCGCTCGGCTTGGTCGATTGTGAAGAAACTTTGGTAAGCCCAGACGAGCACCACGAGGCCGGCAATGATGCCGAGCTGGAACTTGCCCTCGCCCGCCACTTGATCGGGGCCATCGCCCTCCGGACCACCACCCCCGGGGCCCGAACCCTTCAGGATGTTGTCCAGCTTGCGCTGAAACTTGCGAAAAGCGTCGTCGCCGCCCGGTTTTCCGGAGCGCTTGCCCCAAGGATTTTTTGGGCTGCCGCCTGGTTCATTCCATGCCATAGGTATTTTTCAGTTGCGCCGGGTGGGTCAATGGGGGCGCGCAGAACGGGTGGATTGTAAGTAGCCCCCCTCAACCGCACAAGTTTGCGAGGACTCGGGATCGAACAATTCGACGCCGGGGGTGCGCGCGAGTTCCCGCGCCTCGAGATCGGGCAAATTGGCGGTCAACTCCAAACTGCCATCGTCCAGAACTCGCTCCCCCTGAACGACCCCCGAGGCAAATAATTTGGCCCGCAAGGCGCCAGCATGTCGGGCATCCACCCTCACGGTCCGCGGCTTCGCGAAACGCGACAATCGCTCGGCGATCGACCCCATGAGCTCGGACAACCCGAGCCGTCGGGCCGCGGAAATCCAAACGCTCTGAACCTCGCCGGCCTCGTTGCGTTCGACCCTCGGTGAGAGCTCGAGTCGATCGATTTTATTGAAGACCCTGATCTGCGGCAGATCGCCCGCGCCGACCTCTTGTAAAACAGAATTGACTTGTTCGATTCGTTCATCCCGCCGCGGATCGCTCGAATCGATGACGTGTAACAACAGCGTCGCTTCCCGAGCTTCGGTCAAGGTGGATTGGAACGCCGCAACGAGCTCGTGGGGCAGCTCACGGATGAACCCAACCGTGTCGGCCACCACGATGGGCGAGCCTCCCGGCAAGTTGACGCGACGCACGAGAGGATCGAGCGTCGCGAAGAGCTGATCGGCGACGTACGCGTCGGCGCCCGTCAAGGCGCGGAACAACGTCGACTTGCCCGCGTTGGTGTAACCGACGAGAGCTACCGAAGGAATCGGGATCTCGACGCGACGCTGCCGCCCCGTCTCGCGTTGCTGCTTGAGTTTCTCGAGTCGACGACTCAGTACGCGCACGCGTTCACCGAGCAATCGTCGATCGGTTTCGAGCTGCGTTTCACCGGGCCCGCGCAGGCCGATACCGCCCTTTTGACGCTCGAGGTGGGTCCAGCCGCGAACGAGGCGGCTCGACAGATGCCGTAACTGCGCGAGCTCGACTTCGAGCTTGCCTTCGTGGCTGCGCGCACGCTGCGCAAAGATATCGAGGATGAGCGCGTTTCGATCGAGCACTCTGAGACCGATCAATTTTTCGAGATTGCGCTCCTGACTCGGCGATAGCGCGTGATCGATCAACACCACTTCGGCGCAACTGTCGACCGCGGCCTGACGGATCTCCTCGGCTTTGCCGCTACCGACAAAGAAACGAGGATCGGGGCGCTCGCGACGACCCGTAACCGTGACGGCCACGCTGACTCCCGCCGACTCGGCGAGCTGTGCGAATTCTTCGAGATCTTCGGTTTCGACTGGCCCGTCGAGACCAATGCGAACGAGGACGGCACGCTCGCCGCCGCGGGGACGCTCAAACACGTGCGTTAAGGATCACTCGGCGAGAGGGATATCCGAATCACCCTCTGGCTCACCAGGCAGGGGGACACGAACATTTCGCGCAGGGACGATCGTGGAGATGGCGTGTTTGTACACCATCTGATTGACGGTATTTTTGAGTAGCACGACGAATTGATCGAAGGAATCGATCTGGCCCTGCAGTTTGATACCGTTGACCAAATAAATGGAAACCGGCACGCGCTCCTTGCGGAGCTGGTTGAGGAAGGGGTCCTGCAGGGATTGGCCCTTGGCCATAATGTAACTCCTCGTTTTTATTGCTTCACCCCGGGCCCCGCCCGGGATGTCTCCCCCCTGTAGACCAATCTACCATGGGAGGGGTTCCTCATTCTGCTGCCCGGCACACAAAAGCGACCTCGTCCACCCAGCGTTCACAGGCTGCGGGATCGAAGGGCTCCCAAATACTCCAACCGGCGTCGGACCGAATCCAGGTCATTTGCCGCTTCGCGAGTTGCCGCGACGCCACGATGCCTCGGCGGATCGCCTCATCGAGACCGCACTCGCCTGCCAAGTGGGCCGACAGTTGCCGATAACCCACCGCACGCATGGCTGTCGCACATTGTTCTAAATCGGGGCGAGCCCGTAGTTTTTCAACCTCCTCGAGGAAACCGGCAGACATCATTTTCAAAAATCGTTGCTCGATCCGATCGTGCAGACGGGCCCGATCGGCGGGCACCAAGGCGTCACGCCGAAACCGAAGTGTCTGAACGGGCGACGTCTCGCGCTGCCACGCGCTGATCGGTCGACCGCTCACCTCGTGCACTTCGAGGGCGCGCTGTATTCGCTGCGGGTCGTTAGGGTGGATACGCAGAGCGGCCTCGGGGTCCACTTTGGCGAGCTCGGCATGGAGTGCTGGCCATCCGAGCGCCCTCGCCCGCTCGTCGATGCGCTGCCGGACCACAGGGTCTGCCACCGGCAAGGCTGCAATGCCGTTCACGAGTGCGTTGAAGTACAACATCGTGCCGCCCACGAGCACCGGCATCCGCCCACGCGAGCGGATGTCGTGAATGGCAGCGATCGCATCGGCGACGAACTCGCCCGCGCTATAGGGTTCGGACGGTTCGCGAATATCGATGAGATGGTGCGGCACCCGCGCTCGCGTCGAGGCATCGGGCTTTGCCGACCCGATATCGAAACCCCGATACACCTGCGACGAGTCGACGCTCACGATTTCGATAGGCGCGCGTTCGGCGAGTGCCAGCGCGAGGTCCGACTTGCCACTCGCCGTAGGTCCGGCAAGCAAGATGGCATCGAACTCGCTCATCGACCACGCAAGAACAACTGATCGAGCTGCTCGAGGCTAAGCACGGTCCAGGTCGGTCGTCCGTGATTGCACTGCCCCGCACGCTCGGTGTTTTCCATGTCGCGCAAGAGCGCGTTCATTTCGGGCAAGGTCAGTTTGCGATTGGCTCGAATGGCACTACGGCAGGCGATATTGCCAAGCAACACGTGCGCAGCAGCCTCGAGGTGATGGCTGCCACGATCGTCGCGCAAATCTTTGAGCACTTCTCGCACCAACGGGGCCGGATCCACCTGCGCCAGCCACGCCGGCACGGAACGCACCGCCAAGCGCCCCGGTCCGATGACATCGATTTCGAACCCGGCGCGAGCGAAATCCTCGGCATGCGCCGCAAAGCTCTCGCTCTCGTGCGCTGCGACTTCGACCACCCGGGGCTCGAGCAAGCGCTGAACGGCCGGTGAGTCTCCGAAATCGCGCTTCATGCGTTCATAGAGCACCCGCTCGTGGGCGGCATGCGCATCGACCAAGATCAATCCGGCCTCGCTTTGCGCGAGGATGTAAGTGCCGTGAAGTTGGGCGAGTGCCGTTCCGAGCGAACCCGGTGCGGTCGGTGTCGAGGCCGAAGGGAAGACGAACGTCGGCTCTTCGACGGAGACGGACATCGCGCCGATTGATTCGCCCGCACCCGCCGGAAGATCGAAGCCAGACTGCAGCGCATGAGCCTGCGGGCTCTCTACCCCGAGCGTCGTCGTGCGCGCCGTCGGGGCGGCAGCGCCTGCTCCCACACCCAGCGCGTCGTGCACTGTGCGAAATACGAAATCGTGAATCTGTCGCACGTCGCGAAAACGAACTTCCAGTTTTTGCGGATGCGCGTTGACGTCGACCCACTGCGGATCGAGCTCGAGATAGACGAGGTAGGCCGGCTGCCGGCCGTGGTAAAGCACATCACGATAACCGAGACGTACCGCACCGGCGAGCATGCGATCGCGGACCGCGCGTCCGTTCACATAGGCAAATTGTTGATCGCTGCTGGCTCGCGCTGCATGCGGCTGACCCAGCCAACCCCAGAACGTGACGGAGCCCGACTCTCGCTCGAAAGGCAACGCCTCGGCGATGAACTGCTCACCCATGATCGAAGCGATGCGCGCCCGCTGCGCGTCGGGTGTCGTCGCAAGCGGCGCGTCGAGCAGCGTGCGTCCCTCGTGCCGTAGCCTGAAGGCCACGTCGAAACGCGCAAGGGCGAAGCGCTCGACAAGCCTTGCGATATGCCCAAGCTCCGTGCTCTCGGTGCGCAGAAACTTGCGACGTGCCGGCACGTTGTAGAAGAGATCTCGAACCTCGACCAGCGTGCCGCGCGGCTGCGGTGACGGAGCGAGGGGCGAAATCTCTCCGCCCTCGACACGCACCTCAGACCCCTGATTAGACCCCACGGCGCGCGTGGCAATACGAAGCCTCGCGACGGAACCGATTGAGGGGAGCGCCTCACCCCGAAAGCCCAAGGTGCGGATGGCAGCGAGGTCATCGAGATTGCCGATCTTGCTTGTGGCATGTCGCTGTACGGCGAGCGGAAGCTCCTCGGCAGGAATGCCGTGACCATCATCGAGAATGCGAACGAGGCGCGCCCCACCCGCTTCGATATCGACATCGATCGAACGCGCGCCGGCGTCCAGCGCGTTCTCGACGAGTTCTTTGACGAGCGAGGCCGGGCGCTCGACCACCTCGCCCGCAGCGATCTGGTCGACGAGCGCACTCGGCAACAGTCGAATCGGCACGACGATGACTTAGAGCTTGCCCGATCGAGCGGGCGTGCTGTCGGTCGCTGTAGCGACCACCGTGCGCCCCGCATCCCGCGCTTGGGCAAAGCGCGACCCATCGGGCGGATGGTCGAGGAAAAACTGCTTCACGCCATCGAAGATCGCATCGGCGAGATCTTTTCGACGTTCCGGCTGATTGAGCAGCCGCTCATCTGTCGGACTCGAGATGAAGGCCGTCTCGACCAGCATCGAGGGAATGTCGGGGCTTTTGAGCACCACGAACCCCGCCTGCTGCACCAGAGGTTTGCGAACCTCGTTCACGCGTGAAAGCGATCGAAGCACGCGCTCGGCCGCCACCATGCTTTGGCTGATTTGCGCCGACTGCGCGAGATCGACCAACACGGAGGCGATCACCGGGTCTTTGTCATCGAGCGATACGCCGCCCGCAAGATCCGCTGCGTTTTCACGATCAGCGAGCAACCTCGCCTGCTCATCGGTCGCGCCTTTCAGCGACAGCACGTACACCGAGGAGCCCGACACCGACGGATCACGCACCGCATCGGCGTGAACGGACACGAAAAGCTCCGCTCCCGCATCACGCGCACGTCGAATTCTTTGACGCAAGGTAAGGAAGTAATCGCCTTCGCGAGTCAGAATGGCTCGCATCCCCGGCTCGCGATTGATGCGCTCGGCAAGCTCTCGGGAAATCGACAACACCACGTCCTTTTCGCGCGTACCGGCGCGACCGATCGCTCCGGGGTCCTGCCCACCGTGCCCCGCATCCACCGCAACGATGACATCACGTCCCCCGACGGGCGAGTGCTCGGCCTTGATCGGCTTGATCGCAGGCGCGGTCGAATTCGTTGACGACGCAGACGTCGCGCTGGGCGTCGCTGCCGTCGCGGTGACCGGCACGGTCGTTGCGGCAGGCGGAGTCACGCCGGCAGGCGTAGCGGCGACGGCCGACGCGCTCGACGTCGTCGACGTCGTTGCCGCGATCGTGACCGGCCCGCCGGCCACCTCCAACGTGAACTTACGGGCCGCCTTCGGGCCACCGCCCCAGCGGACGCTCGCACCCGATGCGAGATCGAGGACGAGTCGCAGCGATCCGTCAGCCTGAGGGCCCGCACGTACGGCGCGTACCGCACCCTGGGCGACAGGCAATCGGACTGAGGGTGTCTGGCGTGTGCCGGGAAAATCGACCACAGCACGCAAGGGTCGCTCGAGAACAAAGAATTTGGGCACGGTATCGGCTTCGACTTCGATGACCACGCGCAGTGGTTCGGTCGCCGAGGCTGGCGCCTCGAATCGCAGATCGCGCAGGGTTTTTCCTGAGGCGTTCGCCGTGCCGGCAGCGAAGATCGCGACCCCCGCAAGCAGGATCAACGAAAAGACAAAGCGTAGAGCGCGGGTTTCAGACCACCCGAAAAGACGTGCCATGAGGGGAAAGACTACGCGGAAAGAGGTCAATATTTCAACCAAAATCAATGCTCTGCGGACGAAAACTCAGGTTCGCCCGAGGCCTTTTGGAGCCACTCTTCACCGAGCTGCGTTCGCGCTTCGAACCGAAGGCGGTGCCCCGTTGAAGCACCCTCCATCACCACCTCGAGATCGGCCTGAGGCAACACGCCCTCGCCTCGCTCCGGCCACTCGATGAGCCAGAGCGAACCCTCGTGATCGTGATCGGAGAGTCCGAGCGCAACGAGGTCGCGAGGCTCTGCGAGGCGATAAAGATCGAGATGGACCACGTGCCAGCGATCGCGCTCGTAAGTTTCGAGCAGACTGTAGGTCGGGCTTTTGATGGTTCGCGTCTCACCGAGCGCCTGCAGCACACCTCGGACGAGCGTTGTTTTTCCCGCTCCCAGATCGCCCTTCAAGAACACACGCAACGACCGAGCGGGCGAGGCAGGCAGGGTACGCGCGAGTGCGGCTCCGACACGCCGAGTGCACTCGTCATCCTTCGAGACGATCGTCGTCACGAGGCCAGCACCCAGGGCAGACACCGCGAGACTTCACTCGCCAATACGCCTCGATCGACGCCGGCTGCAGCGGTCTCACCTGCCAAGGCGTGCCAGAGCACGCCGAGTCTTGCCGCCTCCCCAGTCGAGAGGCCCTGGCCGAGCAAGGCTGCGATCACACCCGTGAGCACATCGCCCATACCGGGCGCAGCCATGGCAGGCGTACCTCGATCGCAAATGAACGGAATGTCATCGGACACTAGGCTGCCTGCGCCCTTCAGAACGATCGTCGCCGCATATCGACCCTGCATTTCTTTGAGCGCTTGCAAGCGATCACGCTGCACGTCGGATGTCGACAATCCAAGAAGTCGAGCGGCCTCGCCGGGGTGCGGCGTCAGCACACACCGGGTCGGCAATTTGAGTTGCGGCTGCTCGGCGAGCAGATTGAGTGCGTCTGCATCGAGCACGACCGGCAACTCGTGCGTTCGCGCCGCGGCAAGGGCATTCGCAAAACTCGCTCGACTCCATTCGCTGCGCCCCAAGCCTGGCCCGATCGCCAGCACATCGGCTGACTCCAAAAGAGCGGACGACGCCGCTGCCGTCCCGAGGCCGCGCACCATGAGCTCGGGACAACCCGCAGCCACGGCGGTGGCCGATTCTGGCGCCACCCAGGCCGTGACGCGCCCCGCACCCGCCCGCAGCGCCGCCTCACCCGCCAGTCGGGCGGCGCCGGGCATACCCTCGCCACCACCGATCACGAGCACGTGACCGAAGCGACCCTTGTGGACGTCGCGAGCACGCGGCGACAAACCGGATGCGAGGTCGGCGTGACGCATGAGACGAAGCGTCGGCGAAGCACTCGTTGCAGCGATGCCGAGGTCCGCGAGCACCACCTCGCCGGCATGATCGGGCCCAGCGCCCAACCACAAGCCCGTCTTTCGGGTGATGAAGGTCACTGTCACGGCAGCGCGAACCGCGACCCCACGCACCTCACCGGTGTCGGCACACAAACCCGAGGGCAGATCGAGTGCGAGCACGGGACTTTTCATTTCATTGACGGCGCGAATGACCTCGGCGAGATCCGGGCGCACATCGGACTGCAGGCCTATGCCGAGCAAGGCATCGACGATGACATCAGCGCCCGCCAGCCGCTCGACACCCAAGCGCCCGGCGCTCAGGCTCTCGACGGGCGTGCCGCCCTTCATGCACTCCGCCACGGCGCGCGCCGCGTCGCCTTTGAGGCGATCGGTGGGGGCTACCGCGAGCACGCGTGGCGTGAGACCGGCATCGCGAGCGAGCTTCGCGAAGACATAACCGTCACCGCCGTTGTTTCCTCCTCCACATAGCACGAGCAGGTCACGGGCCACCGGCCAACGCGCGCGCAGCGCATGAAGGGCTGCGGCGGCGGCGCGAGACATGAGTTCGTAGCCTTCGATACCCGAGGCGATGGTCGACTCCTCGAGCGCACGCACGGCCTCAACGCGATAGAGCCCCGTTGGACTCTCGCGATGCCCGTCGATCTGTATTTTTCGCGCGCTCATGAGAGGGTCAGTATACGGTCGCCGATATACTGGCCGCATGTCGCCCTCCGATTTGCATGCGCTGCGAAACGAACTCGACGCGCTGGCGTCCGGGCTCGGGTTTGCAGCGCTCGGTATTGCCCATCTCGACCTCGCCGAAGACGAGGCTCATCTAGTGCGTTGGCTCGAGGAAGGCCGACACGGTGACATGCATTACATGGCAAGGCATGGCACCCGACGCTCGCGACCCGCGGAACTCAAACCCGGAACCGTCTGCGCCATCAGCGTTCGACTCGATTACTGGCCGAGCGAGGCCGCAGACGCCGAGAAGGTGCTCAGCGCGCCGGATCTCGGCTATGTAGCGCGCTACGCACTCGGTCGCGACTACCACAAGATCTTGCGTAACAGACTGCAGGATTTCGCCGACCGCATCGAAGCGAAGATCGGCGCGTTTGGATATCGCGTGTTCGTCGACTCGGGTCCCGTACTCGAAAAAGCGCTGGCGCGAAACGCCGGACTGGGTTGGATCGGCAAGCACACCAACCTCATCGCCAAAGACGCCGGTTCGTGGTTTTTTTTGGGCGAGATCTACACCGACCTGCCGTTACCGATCGATCCGCCCACCGGCGCGCATTGTGGCACTTGCGAGGCCTGCATTCCGGCCTGCCCCACCGGCGCGATCACAGCGCCTTGGCAGCTCGATGCACGACGCTGCATTTCCTATCTCACCATCGAGTTGCAGGGCGCGATCCCCGAACCCTTACGACCCCTCATCGGTAATCGCATCTACGGCTGCGACGACTGTCAACTCGTCTGCCCGTGGAACAAGTTCGCACAAGTCGCGGCGCATCCCGACCTCAAAGCGGTCCGTCACGGCCTCGATCAGGCACCGCTCGCCGAGCTTTTTCTTTGGACCGCCGAAGAATTCGAATCGAGACTGCGCGGCTCGGCGATTCGTCGCATCGGCCATGAGCGCTGGTTACGCAACATCGCCGTCGCACTCGGCAACGGACCCAGCTCAGGCGCCTCGGCAGACCGTGCGCGCGCGGCACTCAGCCAGCGCGCACAGGACCCCTCGCCGCTCGTTCGCGAGCACGTCGGATGGGCACTCAATCGGTTGGAAGACCGAGCTCGAAGCGGGTCGAACTAAAGGCGCGTACAGCGCTTGTTGTCGATAAGACGCGCCTTACCGAGACGCGCCGAGCACAACACAATGAGGTCACTTTCAGAGATGCCCGGCTTGCGTAGCGTGTGTACGCTCGCCACCGTGAAGTAATCGACGGTAAATCCGTCCTCGCGCAGCGCGGCGCGCGACTTCGACTCGAGCTGCATGATCTCCGAGAGTGAGCCCGCGCCCATCTCGATGGCCTCGGTCACCTTGCACAACTCTTCGTAAATGCGAGGTGCGAGTCGACGCTCGTCTTCGGTGAGGTACTGGTTGCGCGAACTCATCGCAAGACCATCCGCCGTTCGAACCGATGGCGCAGCCACGATGTTGATCGGCATCTTGAGCTCTTCGACCATTCGGCGAATCACCACGAGCTGCTGAAAATCTTTTTCGCCGAGCACGGCGATATCCGGCTGCACGATGTTGAAGAGACGATTGATCACGCTGACCAGCGCCTCGAAGTGACCCGGCCGAACGGCACCGCAGAGGATGTCGGTGTAACCCGGCACTTCGATGTGCACCGAGTTGAGCAACCCGTGCGGATAGATCTCGTGCGGATCAGGGCGATAAAGCAGATCGCAATTGACGGACTTGAGCAGTTGCTCGTCCCGCTCGGGCGTGCGCGGGTGATGATCGAAATCGTCATTCGGACCGAACTGCATCGGACTCTCGAAAGCACTGACGATGTAGTGGCGCGTCACTTTTCGCGCGAGGCGACAGAGCCCGAGATGCCCGTCGTGAAGGTTGCCCATGGTTGGCACGTAGCCGACCTTGCGACCGGCCGCCCGCCACTCTTTGACCTTCTCCCGAACCTCGGCGATGGTGGTCGCTACCTGCATATTTATGGGATGTTAACCGAATTTCGACCGTTATGCGGTCGACCCGGTCGCCAGCCCACGGGCTGGCCGCTCGGACGGTCAGATGACCGCGTGTCGCAGCGGGTTGAAGTAGAGCTTGCCCCGCTTCATGCGTCGAACCGCACCCAGCAACTCTTCGTAATCGGCATCGTTGGAGGTCGGGTCGATGGCCGCTGCATTGACGATAAGCAAAGGGGCGGCATCGTAGTCGTGGAAAAACCGGGAATAGGCTTCGTTCAGTCGCTCCAGGTAGGCCCGCTCGATCAGTTGCTCGGCCTTGATGCCCCGACGAGTGATGCGCTGCAGCAGCACGTCGACCGGCGCCTGCAAAAAAATCACCAAGTCGGGCTTGGGTGGATCGATGACCACTCGCGAATAGATTTGGTCGTAGAGACCGTACTCGGCTTCATCGAGGGTCACTCTGGCAAACAGGCGATCTTTCTCGAGCAGGTAATCGGAGACCCTGATCGAGGAGAAAAGATCGTCCTGCCGAAATGCAGCGAGCTGCTGAACACGCTGAAAAAGAAAATGCAGCTGCGCGGGTAAGGCCGCACCGACGGGATCTCGGTAAAAACGTTCGAGGAAAGGGTTCGACTCCGCCTGTTCGAGAATGAGATCTGCGGAGAGTGTTTCGGCGAGGCGTCGCGCAAGCGAGGTTTTGCCGACGCCGATGGGGCCTTCGATGACGATGTAACGTTGAGGAACCGGTTCCGTCATGTTCAGTCGAGTCGCTCGATGCCTCGATCGGCCACTCGGGCCGCAAGTTCGGCCACCCTGCCCATCCCAGGAATGTGCAGCTGAGGCGCGATGTCCCGAAGAGGATACAGAACGAAATCACGCTCCGGTATCCCGACATGGGGCAGCGTCAGCTCAGGGGTGGCGAGCGTCTCCTGCCCGTGCACCAAAAGATCGAGGTCGATTTCTCTGGGGCCCCATCGAACCCGCGTCTCGGCCCGTCCGAGCTGCCGCTCTAGCGACCGAAGCGCCTGAAGAAATTCGAGGGGCGACCGACGCGTCACCACTCCCGCGACGGCGTTGATGAATGCGCCCTGCTCGACGGGCCCGAAGGGCACGGTTCGGTAATGCGGCGACGTCAGCACAATTCGAGTGTCGGGGAATGAACCGATGGCCTCGATGGCACGACGAAGAACGCCGCGAGAGTCGCCCAGGTTGCTGCCGAGACCCACGTAGGCGGGCTGCCACAGAACTTGCTGCGACATCACCGCCCCAAAACTCAGCCGCCCGGTCCGCCGCCGCCGCGACCTCGACGACGGCCCCCGCGACGACGACGGCTATTGCGCCCGCTCGACGAGCCGCGACCCTCGGCGCCTCCGCTTGACCGACCGATGGCTTCGCTCATCGTCGCGCGCTGCTCGGGCGAAGCCGCTTGCAACGTCGTCCACCACTCGACGATGGCCTTGTCCGCCATACCGAACTCGGCACGCAGTTGCAGTAAGTCGAAGGCCGCACGAAATCGTGGGTGCTCGAGCGTGCGCAGCGCGCGACGGCCTCTCGGCACCTCGAGGCGCGGCTGCAAGGCGAACATGTCGCGCATGCCCAAAATAAAACGACGATGAACGGCCACTCGCGAGTAGATGTCACGCACCGCGACGTCCACCGCATCGAGAATGGTGGAGATTTCATGCCACTCGGCTTGCGGTCTTTTCTCGATGGCGAGCCCGATCGGCCCGTAGAGCAACAGGGCAAAAAGAAATGAAGGTGTGACCGGACGATCAGCGCGAACACGCGCGTCGGTGTTGATCAGACCTTGGATCAGCATGCGCTCGGGCGCACTACCCGGATGCTTGCGCGCGAAAGCAGCGACACCGGGCAACAGCTCATCGAGCAATCCGCGCTCGAGCAGCACTCGATAACTCTCGGCGCCGTGACCCGTGAGGAACAATTTGAGCGTTTCGTCGAACAGGCGCGCCGGCGGAACACCCGCCAGCAAGCCGCTCAATTTCGCGATGGGCTCGGCGGTGGCCGGTTCGATCTCGAAACCGAGCTTCGCCTGAAAACGCGCCGCACGCAGCATGCGCACAGGGTCTTCGCGATAACGCGTCTCAGGATCACCGATGAGCCGAAGCCGACGGGCTTTGACGTCTTCGAAGCCTTGGCAGTAATCCCAAACCGAGAAATCGGCGATGTTGTAGTAGAGCGCGTTACAGGTGAAGTCGCGACGCCAGATGTCATCATCAATGGTGCCGTAGACGTTGTCGCGGAGGATGCGCCCACTCTGATCGACGACACGCTCGAGTGACTCATCGAAGTCGTGCACGTCACGTGAATCTTCGAGCTCGATGGGCTCGTCGGTATCGAGTGTTGCGTCGTCGAGTGTTGCATCGTCGAGCGTTGCATCTTCCGGCGGAAGCTCATCACCCTGCGGCGGCGCACCCGAGGCGCGAAACGTCGCCACCTCGATGATCTCTCGACCAAAGAAAACATGCGCGAGACGAAATCGACGGCCGACGAGACGGCAGTTTCTGAAGAGGCGCTTGACCTGTTCAGGCAAGGCGTTGGTCGCGACGTCGAAATCCTTGGGCTCGAGGCCGAGCGTGAGGTCGCGCACGCAACCCCCGACGAGATAGGCGTCGAACCCTGCCTCTCGCAGACGATAGAGAACGCGAAGCGCTTCGGGGGCGATCTTCGAGCGCGAAATCGGATGGGAGTCGCGCGGGATGATACGAGCTAGTCGGGGAACGGCCTCAGACGAGGCGTGTGGGGAATTCAATGATGTGATGTCCGCTGAGAAGTACAGGCCGCTTGAGCAATTGGGGCGGGGGCCTATAATACCGCGCCTTCCCGGCCTGTACTCCGGTACCCCGCTCCTTTCGTCTAGAGGCCCAGGACATAGCCCTCTCAAGGCTGTAACACGGGTTCGAATCCCGTAAGGAGCGCCATCCGATCATGGATCACAGTCGCCTCAAAGACATCCTCGCCAGCCCGAGCTATCGCCTCGCCGAAGACGATGGAGACTTCCTCGAGAGTGATCACGCGCGGGCCATTCGGCTCGCCCTCGAGTTCGATCGCGCCGACACCTATTTGCGCGCCTACGGCATCGAGAGCACGGTGGTCGCGTTCGGCAGCGCACGCATCCCCTCGCCCGAGACCCCCGGAGCGACGCCCGAGCAACGACATTTTTACGAAGAGGCGCGTCGCTTCGGCTTCGAGATCAGCCGTGGCGCCAAGCACACGCCGGGCTGCCATCGACTGGTCGTGGCCACGGGTGGCGGGCCTGGCCTCATGGAGGCGGCGAATCGCGGCGCGAGTGAAGCCGGAGCACCGACCATCGGGTTCAACATCCGTCTGCCCCACGAGCAGTTTCCGAACCCCTACATCACGCCGGGCTTGGCCTTTCAGTTTCGTTATTTCGCGTTACGCAAAATGCATTTCATGTTCAGGGCGCGGGCGCTCGTCGCACTACCCGGCGGATTCGGCACGCTCGATGAAGTCTATGAAGCGCTTAATTTGGTGGCGACGCGCACAATCTCGCCGATTCCGATCGTGCTGGTGGGACGACAATATTGGGACTCGGTGTTACCGCTCGAAGCACTAATTGCCGACGGATATATCGCACCTGAAGACCGCCAACTCGTTCATTACACCGAGTCGGGTGCCGAAGCCGCGCAGTATGTACTTTCACATTGCGGCTGCGCCGACGAACCGACGACTTAAATCAGCGCGGCGCCATCCGAATCGCGCCATCGAGCCGCACGCAGGCACCATTGAGATAGCCGATCTCGATCATCGAGACCGCGAGCGCGGCATATTCCTCGGGTAAACCGAGCCGCTTGGGGTGCGGCACCGTCGCCGCCAACGCGTCGGTGACTTTCGTCGGCAAACCCGCGAGCAGCGGCGTCGCAAAGATTCCCGGCAGAATCGTATTGACGCGAATGGCTTCGTTCATGAGATCGCGCGCGATCGGCAAGGTCATCCCCGAAATCGCTGCCTTCGATGCCGAGTACGCCGCCTGACCGATCTGCCCGTCTTCCGCTGCGACCGATGACGTGTTGATGATCGCCCCGCGATCACCCTCGGGCAGCACGGGAAGCGCAAGCATCCCCGCAGCAGATTTGGCGATGCAGCGAAACGTACCGATCAAATTGATTTGGATCGCACGCTCGAAATCGGGCATTGGAAAATGCCGGACCTCACCGCTCTCGCGATCGCGAAACGCCGTCTTGAAGCCATTGGCAATGCCGGCGCAGTTCACGAGGATGCGTTCCTGACCGTGAACCGCACGAGCTTTCGCGAAACCCTCATCGACGCTCGCCTCATTTGTGACATCGACTTTGCAGAAGAGACCTTTGATGTCGCGCGCGACCGCTTCACCCCGCTCTGCCGACAGGTCGAAGATCGCGACGCGAACACCGCGCGCGGCAAGTGCGCGAGCCGTCGCCTCGCCCAAGCCGGAGGCGGCACCCGTCACGATGGCGGAGAGAGAAGAGTCGAGTTTCATATTGAGCGGACCTTTGAATCAGTAAGAACGCGGCAAGCCGAGCTCATGCTCGGCGATGTAAGACAGGATGAGATTCGTCGAAATCGGCGCCACCTGATAAAGCCTCGTCTCGCGAAACTTTCGCTCGACGTCGTACTCGGCTGCAAACCCGAACCCACCATGGGTCTGCAAACAAGCGTTACCCGCCTCCCAAGACGCCTTGGCGGCCAGGTGCTTGGCCATATTGGCCTCGGCACCACAGGGCTGTTTGGCATCGTAGAGCTCACACGCCTTGAATCGCATGAGGCTCGCCGCCTCGGTCTCGATGTAACTTTCGGCGATCGGAAACTGCACGCCCTGGTTCTTGCCGATAGGTCGATCGAACACGACGCGCTCATTGGCATACTTCGTCGCACGCTCGACGAACCAGTAGGCGTCGCCGATGCACTCGGCAGCGATGAGCACACGCTCGGCGTTGAGCCCGTCGAGGATATATTTGAAACCCTTGCCCTCCTCGCCGATGAGATGACTCGCCGGGATCTCGAGATTGTCGAAGAAGAGCTCGTTGGTCTCGTGATTGACCATGTTCGGGATGGGCCGCAGCGACATCCCCTTGCCGAGCGCCTCTCGAACATCGACGAGGAACACCGAGAGCCCCTCCGACTTGCGCTGCACCTCGGCCAGCGGCGTGGTGCGTGCAAGCAGCACGATGAGATCGGAGTGCTGCACTCGCGAGATCCACACCTTCTGACCGTTGATCACGTAGCGATCGCCTTGACGAACGGCCGTCGTCTTGAGTCGCGTGGTGTCGGTGCCCGTCGTTGGCTCGGTAACTGCCATCGACTGCATGCGAAGTTCGCCCGCGGCAATCTTCGGCAAGAACTCGCGACGCTGCGCCTCGCTACCATGACGGACGAGCACGTTCATGACGTACATCTGCCCATGACACGCACCCGAGTTACCGCCCGAGCGATTGATTTCTTCCATGATCACCGAGGCTTCGGCAAGCGAGAGACCCGAACCGCCGTACTCTTGCGGAATGAGCGCGGCAAGCCAACCCGCTTCGGTCAACGCGTCGACGAACTCGACGGGATAGCCGCGCTCGGCATCGACCTTGCGAAAGTACTCATCGGGAAATTGCGCGCAGAGCGCGCGCACTGCGGAGCGGATTTCGGCATAAGGATCGTTAGCTGACTTCGACATAGATCATCCCCCTGCCGCAAGGATACCGCGCGCCTCGAGCAAGGCGAGCACGCGCTCGGCGGCCTCGTCCGCCGTGCAATCGACCGTGTTGATTCGCAGCTCGGGTGACTGCGGCGCCTCGTAGGGCGCGTCGATGCCGGTGAAGTTTTTGAGTTCTCCTCGGCGTGCCTTGCGGTAGAGCCCCTTGGCATCCCTCGCCTCGGCAACCTCGAGCGGCGTGTCGACATGTACTTCGATGAACTCTCCCGCTTCGAGCAGCTGCCGGGCCATGTCACGCTCGGCTCGATACGGAGAAATGAACGCCGTCAGAACGATGAGACCCGAGTCCACCATGAGCTTGGCGACCTCGGCGATACGACGAATGTTCTCGACGCGATCGGCAGCCGTGAATCCGAGGTCTCTGTTGAGACCGTGACGGACGTTATCGCCGTCGAGCAGATAACTGTGACATCCCCTAGCGAACAACCTCTGCTCGAGCGCATTGGCGATGGTGGATTTGCCTGACCCTGATAACCCCGTGAACCACACCACGACGGGCTTTTGCTGCTTGAGTGCGGCGCGCGCCGCCTTGTCGACGCTCACGGCCTGTCGATGGATATTTCGAGATCGGCGCAAGGCAAATCGGATCATGCCCGCCCCGACCGTCGCGTGATTTAGGCGATCGATCACGATGAATCCACCCATCGCTCGATCGAGCTCATAGGGCTCAAACGCCACGGGCTGATCGAGCGCGACGTTACAGGTTCCGATTTCATTGAGCTCGAGCTGTCGCGCCGCGAGCAACTCGAGCGTGTTCACATTGACCTTGTGTTTCGGGGTCGAGAACACAGCGCCGACCGTTCGTGCACCAATCTTGAGCAAGTAAGACCGACCGGACAGCATCGGCTCGTCACCGAGCCAAACTAGCGTCGTCTCGAACTGATCGGCGATCTCGGCGGGGTCGGTTGCAGCACTGATGACATCGCCCCGCGTCACGTCGAGTTCGTCGGCCAACGTGACCGTAATCGACCGCCCTGCCGTCGCCTCGGCGAGATCACCGTCGGCCGTCACGATTCGTGCGATCTGAGTTTGACGACCCGAGGGCTGGATCCGCACCAGATCATCGACACGCAGCACACCGCTCGTGATCAGACCGCTGTATCCACGGAAATCAGGGGACGGCCGATTGACCCACTGCACGGGCAGTCGCAAAGGTCGATCGATCTTCTGCGACTCTTCGATCTCGACGGTTTCGAGATGACTCATGAGCGTCGGGCCGCGATACCACCGCATCCGCGACCCATGGGTGACGATGTGATCGCCCACGAGTGCTGAGATCGGAATGGCGACGACCTCGGTCAACCCAATGCGCTGCGCGAACTCGCGGTAGTCGGCAACGATGCGATCGAATTCATCTTGCGAGTAGTCGACGAGGTCCATCTTGTTGACGGCCAACACGACGCGCCGAATTCCCATCAACGACACGAGATAAGAGTGACGGCGGGTTTGTGTGAGCACACCTTTTCGCGCATCGACGAGGATCACCGCAAGCTCAGCCGTCGAGGCACCCGTCACCATGTTGCGCGTGTACTGCTCGTGTCCGGGCGTGTCGGCCACGATGAACTTCCGCCGCGGCGTGCTGAAAAAGCGGTAAGCCACGTCGATCGTGATGCCTTGCTCGCGCTCTGCCGAGAGCCCATCGACGAGCAGTGCGAAGTCGATGGCCTCGCCTTGCGTCCCCCACTTTTTGCTGTCGGCTTCGAGTGCAGCAAATTGATCGTCGAGCACCTGACGAGACTCGTAGAGCAAACGACCGATCAACGTGCTCTTGCCGTCATCGACGCTGCCGCAGGTGATGAAGCGTAGAAGGTCGGACATCAGAAATACCCCTCTCGCTTCTTGCGCTCCATCGACGCGGGTCCATCGTGGTCGATCACGCGACCTTGGCGCTCGCTGAACGTCGATCGCTGCATTTCGTCGATGATGTCGGGGAGCGTCTCCGCCGCGCTTTCGATTGCGCCAGAGAGCGGATAACAACCGAGCGTACGAAATCTCACCTTGCGCATGACCGGGACTTCTCCGGGCTGCAACGGGAATCGCGCATCGTCCACCATGATGAGCATGCCCTGACGCTCGACGACCGGACGTTCTTTCGCGAGATACAGCGGGACGATCGGAATGTTTTCGAGTCCGATGTACTGCCACACGTCGAGCTCGGTCCAATTCGACAACGGAAACACGCGGATCGACTCACCGGGCGCCTTGCGAGCGTTATAGAGATTCCAGAGCTCGGGCCGCTGGTTGCGCGGATCCCAACGATGATGCGCGTTGCGAAACGAGAAGACGCGTTCTTTGGCACGAGACTTTTCTTCGTCGCGACGCGCGCCACCAAATGCCGCGTCGAACCCGTGCTCATCGAGGGCCTGCCGCAGGCCTTCGGTGTTCCATTGATCGGCATGCACCTGAGAGCCGTGGGTAAACGGGTTGATCCCGAGACGAACAGCCTCGGGGTTTCGATGCACGATGAGCCGCAGACCATACTCGCGTGCGACCTTCTCGCGCATGTCGTACATCTCGCGAAACTCCCAGGTGCTGTCGATGTGCAGCAAAGGAAAAGGCAGAGGCGACGGAAAGAACGCCTTGCGCGCGAGATGCAGCATCGCCGCGCTGTCCTTGCCGCCGGTGTAAAGCAGCACGGGCCGCTCGGTCTCCGCAACCACCTCGCGCATGATGTGGATGCTCTCGGCCTCAAGGCGTTGCAGGTGAGGCCATTCGTTGCGCTTCGCAGAGCGTCGTGCCGCCGGGATCGACATCGGACCCGGGCCCCGCGGAGCGCCCATGAGTTGCACGCTCGAGTGCCGCACCGCCCACTCGCGAACCTCAGGCCGCGCTATGTCGATGCCGTGCAACAACACCCCGCGCGTCTTCGGCCAGGCCTCGATCACGCGATCGAGAAACGAGAGCCAACTTTCGAGACGAAATGGTTCGATGAGAGGCCGCCACGCCAACTGACCACGCAAGGTTTGCGCGACGAGTACACGCGCCGATGCGCCGATCTTGCACTCACCACACCACAAGATCTCGCCGGGTACTCGACGCGTTTCTTTGATGAGCGGCACGACGACGTCAGTTCGCCAATCCGCCATCGCGCGATCGGCCGCTGCGCGATCGGCGAGCGTCGGCAATCCGAGCCCCGCGCGCGTCAGCAATCGAGACAGGGCGCGACCCTCGAGTGTCACACCAAAGATTTCTTGCGCCTCGCGCGCGACCGCGTCGGCAGTCCACAGTGCTTCTCTGCCCACAGGCGGCCCGATCGAAAAGCGTTCGACGAGCAGTGCCTCATCTTCGGCACGCAGCACTCGCCTCGCCCCGACGGGACGCCCTCTGCGGCGCTGGTCGAGCGCCTCCCAACCGCCTTCCGAAAACACCCGGACAGCCTCGATGATGGTGGGCGCACTGAGGCCCGTCTCCGCGCGGACCTCGGCCAAGGGGCACCCCGCCAGGCGTAATTCGACAGCGCGACGCCGTAGTTCGACCAAGGAGACGGATGGAGTCTTCGGCATCTATGCGATAACCTGTTGTCTCGATTGGTGAATTTTATGTCTATTAATTATTTAATCAAGGATATGGGAAAACAGTTTTCCGACCCCGCGTTTTTGGAGGCAGTGATCGGCATCGCCCGAGACGCCGGTCGGGTCGTCCATGAGGTCTACGGGACCGAGTTCGCCGTTTCCGCCAAACCCGACGCCTCCCCGGTCACGATCGCCGACGAACGAGCGGAAGCCGTCATCGTGGCGGGTCTCGCGGCCCTGACCCCAGACCTACCGATCGTGGCGGAGGAATCCGTCGCCGCAGGGCGCATCCCGACGGTCGATGCCGCTCGAGGCGCCTTCTGGCTCGTTGACCCACTCGACGGCACACGAGAGTTCGTCAGTCGCAACGGCGAGTTCACGGTCAACATCGCCCTTATCCAGGCGGGTGAACCCGTCCTCGGGGTCGTGCTCGCACCCGCCCTAAACAGCCTTTACGCCGGCGCCAAAGGCCTCGGCGCATTTAAAGATCAGGACGGCCGCCGTCACCCCATCGCTTGCCGAAAAGCACCCGCCGAGGGGCTCGCAGTCGTGGAGAGTCGGTCGCATGGCGACGGCGCAGCACTCGATGCCTGGCTACAGCAGCTCGCGCGACCCATCGCCTCGCGAGTGAAAGCAGGCTCATCGCTCAAGCTCTGCGTACTCGCCGAGGGTGGCGCCGATCTCTACCCTCGCCTCGGGCGAACCATGGAATGGGATATCGCTGCGGGCCACGCCGTGCTGGCCTCAGCTGGCGGACGCGTGACGAGGCTCGATGACCGCCAAGCGCTTCGCTATGGAAAACCGGGGTTCGAGAACCCGGGGTTCGTGGCTCAGGGGTTGTGAGAGGGTTGGTGGGTCCTGCGCGATTCGAACGCGCGACCAACTGGTTAAAAGCCAGCTGCTCTACCGGCTGAGCTAAGGACCCGTACCCGTCGAGAGGGCGCGAATTCTACACATATCGCGTGGGATCCGGCACGCCCGCCGCGACGAAACCTTCCCGGCGCAACCGACAACTGTCGCAACGCCCACAGGCCTGCCCTTCCGAGTCGGCCTGATAGCAGGAGACGGTCAGGGAGAAATCAACGCCGAGTCGATGACCCTCGCGGATGATGTCGGCCTTCGAAAGCCGAACTAAGGGCGCCTCGATACGGATCGCAGCGCCCTCCGTTCCAACCCGCGTTCCGAGACGCGCGACCTCGGCAAAGGCCGCGATGAACTCCGGACGACAATCGGGATAGCCCGAGTAATCGACGGCATTCACGCCAATGAATATGGCCTCTGCCCCCAGCACCTCGGCCC
>CAZRFN010000014.1:0-46218 GCA_964599335.1 uncultured Acidibacter sp.
ATGCCGAACCATCCGGCGATGGCGAGCCCGAGCAGGATCGACAGCGGCAATAGCGGATTCATCCGCCGGTGACGCATGAAATCGAGTAAGTGATGCAGATGCGCCGGCAGGAAGGCCTCACCGAGATTGCGTACGCCGAGAAACAGATTGAGCTTGGCGCTGCTGCGCATGAGCCAGAGCAACAGCAGCACCAGCAAACCTAAATCGTTGGCCTGACCGATGAGCGCAACGGCTACGAGCAGCACGGTCGCAGCGATCAGCAATTCATGCCAAAGAATCGCCGTCACTGCGGCGCCGGCGCGCGCGAGTAGTGCGGCATCACCTGACGGTTTTGCGACGGAGGGACCGGTGATTTTTCCGGTGAGGAAGGTGACTTCGATCCAGCCCCACACCGCGAGCGCAGCAATCAGCGACACGAAAGCCGAACTCGAAGAGGTGACATCGCGTAGGGCGAACAGCGTCGCGAGACCCGTGAGTCCAAGTAACGAAGACAAAACGATCAGTCGTGGGTAAGTCTGCGGTGCTCGCCCGACGAGTATTGCGATCACGCCGGTCGAGCCCCACCACAGCACGATCGTCAGAAGCATCGGGGCCAGATGTTGCGACCAGCTCATGGCCCGTTCAGCGATGCCCGCGCTCAGCGCGGGGCGCGTCCCGATCGTGCCTCGCCCTGTTCCCAGAGCGCGGCGAAGGTCTTCGCATTATCGGTGCCGAAGACGTCGAGGTTGATGGTGGTGCCCGTTGCCGTATCGGTGAGCAGCAGCCTGCCATCGCGAAGTCGCGATAGGCGATAAGGCGCGTCGGGATCACTGCCGGCGAGTTTGCGTCCTCGCGACAGCCCGCGCATCACACCACTCACGAAACCGGCTTGTTCGGCTTTGAGGGTCGGGAGTCGCGTGCCGTCGACGAGCACGGGCTGTATCGCGCCGTCCTTGAGGGTACGTAGGCGGATGTCGTGGCTCGAGACGACGATGTCTTCGGAGAGCGGCGGAGCTTGAGGTAACTCGTCACCGACGATGACGAGCGACACAGCCAGCAGAATGAGCAGGCCGGCGGAGACCAGCAGCGGTTTAGGCAGATCGTGCGAGTGTTCGGCGGTCACGCGGAAGCGCCCAGGACTCTGCCTGTGGCCGACGCTTCCTGCGAGCCTGAGTGGGAGTTCCCGAGCATCGTGCCCGGTGTGTGATCGGCATAGGCTCGTCCGAGAATCTCACCGGCTTGGGCGGGATTCGGCAGGCTGCGTAAGCAAGGCTGCGGTCGGGTGATGTATCCGGGCCGAACGTGCGGCCAGAGCCAAAGATAAGACACGCGCTGTTCACGAGCGACCGTCAGTGAGATATCGCCGGTGCCATCGTTACGCATCAAGATCTGTGCAGATTCGATCGCCTTGAACGGCAAGTTGATCGTGCTCGAGAGCGCGATACCTTGCCGGATGACGAGTCGTCGAGTCGTGACCGTGTAGATCGTCGATTGCGCGGCAAGACGCGCAATGCCCGTCACGATGGCGAGACAAACGATCGAAAAGATCGCCGGCCCCACGCAACCTCGAAGCGCTTCGAGCAGCGAGCTGCCTTCGCTCAGCAAGTAAGCGCCGCGCGCGAGAACGATCAGAGCGAAATACCCTGAAAGAAGTTTTACGCGGTAGGCGTGCAGGGCGAGGGAGCGCCACGACGGCGCTCCCTGCCACAACACGTATTCACCCGAGGGCAGCGCGGAGGGGAGGCCCCGAACCGGCTCGTCATCGTGTTCGCTGAATGTCGCGCGGATAGTCATGGCGTCAGATCAGCGATTCGCTGCGTGAAGGTGTCGCGAACAGATGACCGCCTGCGTAGTACGCGCAGATACGATCTTCTTCGAGCTTGGTGATCTGCTGGTTGCTCGCGATGCTCGGTACGCCTGCAAATTGCGCGGCGGTGATCGAGGCAACTTTGACCTTGCGGTTCCCTGCGTCGTAACGCACGAAGCCCGAGGGCAGCATCACGTGACGACCGCCGGCGAGTTCGACCTCGAGGTAGCGGATCTGCGGTTCGGCCTTGTCGACCCAGAGTTCGACCACCTTGCCTGCCGATGCGCCATCGAGACCGCACACCGACATGCCACGCGGATCCGGGTCGCGGGACTCGACGCCCCAACCCGAGACCGAGCTCATCGGCACGATCATCGGCGAGCCGTCGACCATGCGCTCCGGCTGGTTGGCGCGTGCGGCGTAGGCCGAGGGACCGACGGCATCGAGCATCGGATCGCCCGTGGGCTCGAGCGGTGCGCCGACGTCCGCGCCGTAGCGGTCATCTGCGCCGACTTGACGTGCTGCGATCGGTCGACGATCGGCACGAGCCGGATCAGGTGCCATGACCGAACTTCCGTCGGCCAGTTTGAACGTCTTCGGGTCGGGTACGCCCGGCAGACCTTCTATGGTGACGGGGTTGCCGTGACGATCGACTCGATGCGTATCGAGCGGATAGCCCTCGCGCTTGTCTTCGCGGTGCAGGTACCAGATGAGCCCTGCGAAGAAAGCCCAAAAACCGTAAAGCGCAATCTGCGCGGTGTCCAAGTATTCGAGAAACGCGTTCGACTCCATGATGTCGTCCTCCCTGAAAAACAAAACTTCAAAAAATGCGTAAGTGGGTTAACCCGGTAATTCAGCTAATCCGAGGCGTCCGTCGTGATTCGATCGAGCGCCGCTCGAGCGTCGCCGCGTGAGCGGACCGACGGCGATGAGCGCCGCGAAGAGCAGCGCGATCTCGAAGTGGTAGACGAACAGGTAGCCGGTTGCCGGCGACTCGAGCGCGGGGCCCATTTGGCCGCGGACCGCCATGTCGCCGATGAGATTGCAGGCCGCGCCACCGAGTGCGATCGAGAGCCCCGCCGCAGTCGCTTGCACAGCGCCCCAAGCGCCGAGAGCGAGCCCGTTGTCCGAATCGTGCAGTGCCATTGCCGCGAGCAGCGTGCCCACGGAGAACAGCCCACCGCCGAAACCAATGAGCAGCGCACCGCTGCGAAAGAGCAGGGCAGAGCCGAGCGGTTCGGCAAACACCACGGCAGCGAAGGCGATAACACCGAAAAGCGCGCCCACCGCAGCCACTCGCAGCGGATCGGCACCGCGCTTGAGGGCCCGCGCCGCAAGACCGAATGCGATCAAGGCGCCGCCCGCGGACAGCGCGGTCAGTTGACTCGTCGCACCCACGCCCATGTTCAAAATTTGGCCGCCGTAAGGCTCGAGTAGTACGTCCTGCATGCTGAAGGCGGCAGTGCCGAATCCCACCGTCGCCAAGAGCCGTCGTGTGCGAGTGGGTGCCGTGAAGCTGCGCCAAGCGGTGACGAAGCGTGTATCAGTCTTGGGCTCTTCGAGTCGTGCGAGATTGCGGGGCTCCTGCTTCCAGAGCGCGATGATGTTGAGCAGCAGAGTGATGACGGCTGCCCCCTGAATGGTTTGGATCAAGCGCAGCGGAGAAAACGTGCCACTCAACAGCCAACCGAACGCGAGAGACGAGCCGACCATGCCGAGCAGCAGCATCACGTACATCAGCGCGACGACGCGCGGCCGCGTACCGTCCGGCGCGAGGTCCGTGGCGAGCGCGAGCCCGGCGGTTTGAGTCGAGTGCAGGCCTGCGCCGACCAGCAAGAACGCGAGTGCTGCGCCGACTTGCCCGACTTCGGCGGGGCCTCGGCCTTCGCCACTCAGCACGAGCAGCGCGAAGGGCATGATCGCGAGACCCCCATACTGCAGCAGCGTGCCGAACCAAATGTAGGGAACGCGGCGCCAGCCGAGTACGGAGCGGTGCTGGTCGGAGTGAAATCCCATGAAGGCACGCATCGGCGCAAAGAGCAGCGGCAAAGCGACCATGGTGGCGACGAGCCAAGCGGGCACGCCGAGCTCGACGATCATCACGCGATTGAGCGTGCCGTTGAGCAGCGCGAGCGCAATGCCAACCGATACCTGGAACAACGACAAGCGAAGCAGCCGCAGCAAGGGAAGATCGTCGCTGGCCGCGTCGGCGAATGGCAGAAAACGCGAGTCGTAACGCAGTTTGAGCGCTTTCATGTCGAGGCCGCCCATTTGGCGTTCTCACCCGCATCAGACTCGCGTCGGGCGAGCACCAACTTGTAGAAAAACTGCGAGGCGTTGATGGCGTAGGTCGCGTAGGCCACGAGCGCGAGCAGCATTTGCCCGCGTATATCGAGGGTGTCGGTCAGGAAGGCGTAGAGATAGGCCGAGTGCAGGGCGATCACGGCCATGCTGACGACGTCTTCCCAGAAGAAGGGGCGCGCGAACAGCCATACGCCGAAGACCTCTTTTTCCCAGATCGCGCCGGTGATCATGATGGCGTAGAGGAAGGCGGTTTTGACGATGACCGATACCGTCGCCGCGGTTGCGCCATCGCCGGTTCGCAAAAAACTCAAGACGAGCCAAAGGCTGACCAGGAAGGCGAGCAATTGAAGGGGTGCCAGGACGCCCTGGACCACGGTCCAACGCGAGCGATCCCGGCGGATTCGCTCCTCTGGCGTGTAGAGCTGGCGGCCGACAACCGCCGGCGGGCGTTGGGGCATGGGCCTGAGTACCAGTAATAGAAGAATCAGCCCCGAATCTAGTAAACGAGGAGCCGGATGTCAATCCAGATTTACGTCTAGAATTATTGACACATAGCCGGGTCGGGGCTATATGTGCCATTCTGTGGCGACATAGGGGTTGAGACCCGGACTCATCACCCCCTCAACGGGTACACGGAAGTCGTCGCGCAGGGCCTTTTTGAGAGCGATCAAAGGGTCGTTCTTGATATGGGCTGAGGTAGGCCGATGACTGATTCGCTGTCTAATCGCGAAGCCGAGGGTGAACACTCGGCATTGTTAAGAACCATCGAAGGCGAGGTAATCCCGCGCCTGATCCTCGCTCATCGAGCTGTCGTCGACGGCAATCGTTGCGATGATCTTTCGAGCCCGCTTCGTCCGGGCTCCTCCGAAGTCTTCGAACTCGCACGCATCGTGCTGCGCGGTAGTGCCGCAGAAGCCCTGGCGTATCTGCGCGGGCTGCAAACGCTCGGCATGAGCACCGAGACCATCTATCTCGAGCTGCTTGCACCCGTGGCGCGTCACTTCGGTACCCGCTGGGAAGACGAGACGAGCGACTTCGTCGAAGTCACGGTGGGTCTCAAACGACTACAAGATCTCGCGCATCAACTGAGCGACGCCAACGGCGATTCGCAGACTCCGGCGAAAGTCGGACGTCGGGCTTTGTTCGTGGCGTTGCCCAAAGAGCAGCACGTTTTCGGTGCCCAACTCGTCGGCGAGTTCTTGCGTCGGGCGGGGTGGGATGTATGGGATGCCCCCGGCGCGAACGAGCCGGATATACTTTCGCTCGTCGGCAGTGAGTGGTTTGCTGTGGTCGGTTTCTCGATTAGCACGGCTTCGCAATTACCCTCTCTCGCCGCGCTCATTCGCAAGGTGAGGCGCGCTTCGGTTAATCGGAATATTCGAGTCATGGTGGGCGGGCTGCCTTTTGCGGGGCACCCCGACCGGGTGACTAAAGTCGGGGCAGACGCCACGGCGATCGACGGAAAAGATGCCGTGGAGCGAGCTGAACAACTGCTGGAGCTGCTGGGTCGAAGGAACTGACACGGTCATCATGTGAAAAATTTCAAGGCGCCAAGGAAGGCCCTAACCGGACTCGATGCCGAGACGGTTGCTGGTCTCATCGTTGCTTCGGCTGATATCGCCCTCGTTCTCGATCGTCGCGGAGTGATCCGTGATCTGGCAATTCCGAACCCAGAGCTTCTAGCCGAACTTGGCGGAGATTGGGTCGGGAAATCTTTGATCGATACCGTCACCGAAGATAGTCGTCCAAAGGTCGAGTTGTTGCTTGCCGATCGTGCGGCAGGAGAAGTTCGCGCGCGACAGGTCAATCATCCGCTCGCTGACGGCCGCACTATCCCCATCGTTTATGCACTTTCGCCGCTCGACGAAGAGGGGCGTTGTCTCGCGCAGGGGCGTGATCTCCGTGCGGTCGCTGCATTGCAGCAAAGATTGATCGAAGCCGAGCAGTCGCTCGAGCGCGATTACACCAAGCTGAGGCTCGCCGAAACTCGCTACCGATTGCTGCTGCAATCCATCGGCGATGCCGTCGTCACGATCGATGCGGCCACCCAGAAAGTGATCGAGGTCAACCCGGCTGCCGCGCGACTGTTCGGTGAAGATGCGAAGCGTCTTGCAGGGCGCAGTTTCGACGAGTTTTTCAGCGCGCAGACGGGTCGATTAGTGGGCGACTGGCTCACCGGCCTCAGAACGTCCGGTCGCGCCGAGCCGCTTCGAGTCCGCCCGCCGGGCGCCAAAGGTGATTTTCGACTCAACGGTACGCTGTTTCGTCACGAGAACGCCTCGCATGCGCTGCTACGTCTCGAGCCTCTTGGCGAGATTCCGGTATCGAGTGGTTTTGCGCTCGGTCCCGGAGCCCTCGCCGAAGTGGCCTCGCGATTGCCCGACGCGATCGTTGTGACGACCACCGATGGCCGAATCATCACGACCAATCGGGCCTTCCTCGATCTGGTTCAGCTTGCGACCGATGAGCAAGCGAGAAACGAAACCCTCGAGCGTTGGCTCGGACGCCCGGGAGTCGATCTTGGCGTGCTGGTCGCCAACCTCAAACAGCACGGCAGCGTGCGCCTCTTCGCCACGACGATGCGTGGTGAGTATGGCGCGGTCACAGACGTAGAAATTTCGGCCGTGGCCATCAACGATGGCGCCGAAGCTTGTCTCGGATTTTCCATTCGTAACGTCGATCGACGTCGTCCCAGTGAGACGCGACCGGGTCGCGAGTTACCTCGCTCGGTCGAGCAGCTCACCGAGCTCGTCGGTCGAGTGTCGTTGAAGGAGCTCGTCCGCGAGACCACCGACGTCATCGAGCGGCTCTGCATCGAGGCCGCACTCGAGCTCACCCGCGATAACCGCGCCTCGGCGGCCGAAATGCTGGGTCTTTCACGCCAGAGTCTCTACGTCAAACTGCGCCGCTACGGTCTCGGGGACCTCGACGGCAACGACTGACCGGGTAGGGAATCGGGTGGGTTTTCGGAGTCCCAGTGGATTACGTGTAATCTTCAATTGACACTTCATAGTGTCATGGCTATTTTCCAGTCATGGCACGGCCCGCTGGCAGGCTGATTTTCGAACGTCGCCCCGCATGGCCCGCCATGCTGGAGCTGCTCAAGCCTGTCACCTGGTTTCCGCCCATGTGGGCGTTCCTCTGCGGCATCGTTGCCTCCGGCGCCTCTCCAGCAGGCCACTGGCCGCTCATCATCTCCGGCGTGATCCTTGCGGGTCCACTCATCTGCGGCACGAGCCAGGCCGTCAACGATTGGTTCGATCGGCACGTCGATGCCATCAACGAGCCTCGTCGACCGATTCCCTCGGGTCGAATGCCAGGGCGCTGGGGTCTCTACGTCGCGATCGCCTGGACGATCGTGTCCCTCATGGTCGCCTCGATGCTCGGCAAATGGGTGCTTGCCGCGTCGGCGCTCGGTATGGCGCTCGCCTGGGCGTACAGCGCCCCGCCTTTTCGACTCAAGACAAACGGTTGGTGGGGTAACTCGGCGGTGGCTCTGTGCTACGAGGGTGTGCCCTGGATCACCGCGGTCGTCGTGATGACCGGCGTGCTGCCTCGTCTCGAGACCGTGGCCATCGCAGCGCTCTACAGCGTCGGCGCTCACGGGATCATGACACTCAATGATTTCAAGTCCGTGCAGGGCGATCGTCGCATGGGGGTGGGTTCGTTACCCGTTCGTCTCGGCGTCGAGAATGCGGCGCGTGTCGCATGCGCGGTGATGGTGTTCGCCCAACTCGTCGTGATCGGTCTGCTCTCGTTTTGGGAGCGCGAACTTTATGCAGGGCTCGTCGCAGCCTTGCTGATCGGACAAATTTTGATGATGGGGCGGCTGCTACGTCGGCCTGCCGAGCTCGACGTTTGGTACAACGCCCTCGGTGTTCCGTTGTACGTGCTCGGCATGATGGTGAGCGCAGTCGCTCTGAGATCGCTCCCTTGAGCGCTCGAGAGGTGGCAACGATGAGAACGACTCCTGCAAAGGCGACGATGGGTTGGCTCGGCATCTTCCGGCTGGGTCTCGTGCAGGCCGCGATCGGCGCGGTGGTGGTCATCACGACTTCCACGCTCAATCGGGTGCTGGTGGTCGAACTCGCTCTGCCGGCGATGCTTCCCGGCATGTTGGTGGCCCTGCATTACTTCGTTCAGGTGCTCAGACCTCGACTCGGTTACGGCAGTGATGTCGGCGGTCGTCGTACGCCATGGATCATCGGCGGCATGGCCGTGCTTGGGCTCGGAGCCCTCGGAGCAGCGCTTTCGACGGCGCTCATGGCATCCAATCTTTGGTTGGGCATCGGCTGTGCCGTCGTGGCCTTTCTCGCGGTCGGACTCGGAGTCGGATGCTGTGGTACCACCATGCTCGTGTTGCTCTCGAAGAGTGTCGCCAAAGAAAAGCTCGCCGCGGCGGCGACCGTGACCTGGGTCATGATGATCGTCGGCTTCATCATCACCACGATCATCGCGGGCAAGATGCTCGATCCGTTTTCGCTGACGACGCTCGTCGAAGTGACGGCGAGCGTCGCGGCGGCGGCATTCCTGCTCACCTGTCTCGCGGTGTACGGCATCGAGCGCCCGTCGAGCTCTGCCACCGACTCCTCGGGGGCCACTCCGGCGGCTGCATCCGGCGGCTTCATGACCGCCTTGCGGGAAGTTTGGTCGGAGCCGCACTCGCGACGACTGGCGAGTTTCGTCTTCGTATCGATGCTGGCCTACAGCGCGCAGGATCTGATCCTCGAGCCGTTTGCCGGTGCCGTGTTCGGCATGACGCCGGGCGAGTCGACACAGCTTTCCGGAATGATGAGTGGTGGCACCTTGGTCGGCATGTTGCTCGTGGCGCTCGTGTGCACGGTGGGCGCCCGCGGTCGCATGGGTGCGTTGCGGTTGTGGACGATCGGGGGGTGCGTGGCCTCGGCCCTCATGCTCGTCACCCTCGCGGTAGCAGGGTTCGTTGGACCGGCCTGGCCGATTGCCCCGACGGTCTTTTTGTTGGGTCTTGCGAATGGCGCTTACGCCGTCGCGGCGATCGGTTCGATGATGGGGCTCGTCGGTCGCGGTCGCGAATCGCGCGAGGGAACTCGCATGGGTCTTTGGGGTGCCGCGCAGGCGATCGCCTTTGGTATCGGTGGTATCGCAGCGACCGGCGCGGTCGATCTCGCCCGCGCGCTGACGGGCTCGCTACCGGCTGCCTATGGCTCGGTATTCGTGGCTGAAGCCGCGCTCTTCGTGCTGGCGACTGCGTTTGCAGTTCGTTTGAGTCGCGAAGACACGCAATCTTCGGTCGAGGTAGATATTCAGGGTGTGTCGGCCACCTATGTGACCGAGGCGGGGAGGGGATAAGTCATGCACAAACTCGACTCCTCGGAGCTCGTCAAAGAATTCGATGTGGTCGTCGTCGGAGGCGGGCCGTCGGGCTCGACTGCGGCCGATGATCTCGCACGCGCGGGTTGGCGCGTGCTATTGCTCGATCGCGCGGGCCGCATCAAGCCTTGCGGAGGCGCGATCCCCCCGAAACTGATCGACGAATTTGCGATTCCGTCCGAGTTGTTGGTAGCGCGAATTGCTTCGGCCCGAATGGTGTCGCCTTCTGCGCGGTCGGTCGATATGCCCATCGACGGTGGATTTGTCGGCATGGTCGATCGAGAGGTTTTCGACGAGTGGTTGCGTGAGCGTGCGAGACACTCGGGCGCGCTGCGCGGGGATGGAACCTTCATGCGCATCGAACGTGATGCCGAGGGAGACGCCATCGTCCATTTCGAAGAACGCGGTGGAGAGACTCGCCAAGTGCGCACGCGCATGGTGCTCGGTGCGGATGGTGCGCGATCCGAAGTGGCAAGGCAGTGCATCGCCGGGGGTCGTGAAACCCCTTTCGTTTACGCCTACCACGAGATTCTGCGAACACCTGATGCGCCGCCTGCGAACTACGATCGCGCGCGCTGCGACGTTTACTACGACGGAAAGCTCTCTCCCGATTTTTATGCCTGGATTTTTCCGCACGGAGACACCATCAGCGCGGGTGCGGGTACGGCTCACAAGGGGTTCTCGATCCGTAATGCCGTCGGCGGTCTACGCCGCGTGGCGGGGCTCGAGCATGCGCAAGTGATCCGGCGCGAGGGTGCGCCCATTCCACTCAAACCCTTGCGACGTTGGGATAACGGGCGTGATGTGCTCGTCACGGGAGACGCCGCAGGCGTCGTCGCGCCGGCATCGGGCGAGGGGATCTACTACGCGATGGCTTGTGGTCGCATGGCCGCGCAGGCGATCGACAAATGTCTGCTGACACGCAATGCACATGCCTTGCGCGAGGCGCGACGCGACTTCATGCGAGCCCACGGAAGAGTATTCTGGGTGCTCGGTCTCTTGCAGCGATTCTGGTACGTGAACGATCAGCGACGCGAGCGCTTCGTTAAAATGTGCCGCGACCCCGACGTGCAGCGCCTCACTTGGGAGGCGTACATGCACAAGAAGCTCGTTCGCAAGAGCCCGATGGCTCACGTGCGGGTGTTCTTCAAAGATCTCGCGCACCTTCTCGGCATCGCCAAAGCAGCCTGACGTCGCTGTGATCGACTGGGTCGCGAGCGGCATCGAGAGCGGCAGCCTACCGAGGTTGATCGCGGGCCTCGTCCTGCTCGAGGCCGTTTTCCTGACGGCGCTGTGGCGTGTCCGCGGCCTCGGTATCGCACCACGCGCCATACTCGGTAATCTCGTCTCCGGTGCCTGTCTCATGCTCGCTGTGGGCGCCTCGCTCGCCCAAGCGGCATGGTGGGATATAGCTATCCTTCTGGTGCTGTCTTTGATCGCGCATGTCGCAGATCTCGTCTTGCGTTGGCAAGGCCGCAGCGCGAAGCAGACCGACTAAGTCGTCGTGACATAAAATTTCGAATAAGATCTTTGCCCAAGGTTCGATCGAACCGAAAAGAGAATGAGTCAAAGGGGAGGTAGCTTCATGTCCTTACCGCGCGGTCTAGTCGTTGGCGCATTTGTCGCCAGCATGGTTCTCACGAGCGCAGCGTTTGCGCAGCAGTCATCCGGAGCCGCAGGCGCCGAAGACGATCGCCGGCTCGAGACCGTCGTCGTGACGGGCTCCAGCATCAAGCGCAAGGTCGCAGAAAGCGCCCTGCCGATCCAGGTTTTGACGACCGAGGACATTCGCCGCGAGGGCATCAACAGCCCCGAGCAGTTGATCAGCTTCCTCAATTCGAACGGTAACGGACTCGACAACCTCGCTTCCAATGCGGACGTCGTCGGTGGCGCTCAGCGCGGAAACAACGGCGCATCCTCAGCCAACTTGCGTGGTCAGGGCGCTGCCGCGACGCTCGTCTTGCTCAACGGCCGTCGAGTCGCTGCGCACGGCCTGAATGGCGGCGCCGTGGACATCAACCAGATTCCGATGGCGGCGATCGAGCGGGTCGAAATTCTGAAAGACGGCGCATCGGCGATTTACGGCACCGACGCGATCGGCGGTGTCATCAACTTCATCCTGAAGAACAATTTTCAAGGCCTCAACTTCAATGCGTTCGGCGATGTCACCGAGCTCGGCGGTGGTGCGATCTATCGCGCTTCGGTCACCGGAGGTATGGGTGATGTGAACTCCGACGGCTGGAATCTGATGGCGACCGTCTCGTTCAGCGACCATCGCGAGTTGCGCGGCGACTCGCGAGACTTCGTCAATACCTTCCAGCCGGACCGCGGCTTGTCGGTCGATACGCGAGGCACTCCGTTCGCTACCATTTTTCCGCTCGCCAATACGCTGATCACGACGGCAGCGACGGCGCCGTTCCTTCCCGGCAGCACGACGATCCGAGCAGGCGGCGGCATCAATCCTCTCGATCTTCCGGGCGGTGGCGGATGTAACCAGATCGATGGCATGCAGGCCTACGACCCTCTGCTTTGGATCAATCCGAGTGCGGAGTTTGCGTGCGCCTGGGATACCGGTCGTGCGGCCGTTCTCCAGCAGCCGATCGAGACCGTCAACTTCGTGAGTCGCGGTGTCATGCGCTTTGGCGATCACGAGATCGCGGCGGAAGTCACCGGATCCAAGGCAGACTCTGCGAAGCGTTTTTCGAACGCGCAGATTTCGTCGAACACGACGACTCAAAATTTTGCCTATCCGCGAAATGCCACGACTCAGGCGGTGTACGACCGCGTGTTCAATCAGCTCGTCGCGGTCTTCCCGACGCTCGAAGCCCGACGCGGTCTGCCGATGGCGGTGCGCTGGCGTTGCATGGAATGCGGTCGTCGTGAGCTTGAGACCACGACCGAGACCGGACGCTTCTTCATCGGTGCCGATGGCCCCATCGGTCTGCTTGAGGGTTGGGAATATCGTGCCGGTGCATCCTATGCGTACAGCGAGTCTGAGTCGCAGCTGGGTTCGGGTTACTACTATCGCAACACCACCCGCGATGCTTCGGGAAACATCATCGCCAACGGTTTGATCGACGCCTTGAACACCGGCGTGATCAATCTCTTCCTTCGTCCGGGTGAGACGCAGACTCAGGCGGCGCTCGATGCGCTCAAGGCGACGTCAGCCGAGGGCGTCATTCTTTACGGCGGAAAATTCTCCGTGACACAGGTCGATGCGTCGATGTCCGGTGGCTTGTTCTCGATGCCGGCGGGTGAGGTGCTTGCGGCAGTGGGCGTCGATTGGCGTAAGGAAGAGTACCGATTCAACGGCGATCGCCGAGCGGCCGCAGCGCGACCGGTCATCTTGTTGGCGCCGTTCGATGATGGCAATGCCTTGACCGGCGTCTCGCGAAACGTCAAAGCGATTTATGGCGAAGTCATGTTCCCTGTCGTCACAGGCATGGAGCTGACCGCCGCCATTCGCCGTGACGATTACGACGGTTTCGGTTCGACGGTGAACCCGAAGATTTCTCTCAAATATCGACCGCTCGACTCCATTTTGTTCCGCGGCTCGTACAACGAAGGTTTCCGAGTTCCGTCGTTCAATCAAATCTTCAACGCGTCGTCGCAGGCGCCGTATTCGGGTCGCGACATCGCCGATCCGGGCAAGTGTGCGGGCGGCGTTCCGAACACGACGAATCCGGCCTGCGCGGTCGTCCAGCCCAACATCATTCAGGGTGGCAAGCCGGACCTGGGTCCGGAAGAGGCAGAGCAGTACAGCTTCGGTTTGGTGTTCGAGCCTAGTGACGACTTCAGCGTCTCGGCAGACTGGTGGCGAGTCGATCGTATCGGCACCATCCAGATCCTGACGTTGCAGCAGTTGGCCAACAATTACGCCACCTTCGCTGATCGGTACATCCGTGACGGATCGGGCAATCTCGTTTCGATCGACCAGCGTGTGATCAACGCGGGTGATTCGGAAACGGAAGGGTTGGAAACCGCGTTTCGCCTTCGGGGTGAAGCCTGGGGTGGCACTTGGACGGCAGGACTCGATGGCACGAAGATCCTCAAGAAGCGTTCTCGTGTTGCACCCAGCCTCCCGTTCGGCCCAAGCGAAGTGGGTTTCTTTACCTTCGCGGGTGACCTTGGCCTCGAGTGGAAGCACAACGCCTTCTTCGCGTTCAACCGCGGTGATTGGAGCGTGTCGCTCTCGCAGATTTATCGCTCGGGTTACAAGAACCAGGAGCTCCCGGGTGTGACCTCAGGTGCCGTATCTCCGCCTAATCTCGATCGCCGCGTCGACAGTTATATCACTTACAACGCATCGCTTACATGGCGTGGATTCGAAGGGCTGACCGTGACGGCGGGCATCAAGAACCTCTTCAATGAGGATCCGCCGTTCGCCATCACCTACGACAGCAACTTCGGTTCGGGCAGTTCATGGGAGCCGCGCGTGGCAGACCCGCGTAATCGCAGCTTCACGATGCTCATGGAGTATCGCTTCTAAGCTGATCTCGCAGATCCCGCTAAAGAAAAACGCCGGCGAGGCCCTCGAGCCACGCCGGCGTTTTTTTTGATAGGCGTGATCAGGGCAGGATGATGGTGGTCTCGAAGACCATGGCCGCGCTGCCGATGATCCAGACACCTTCGAGGGAGTTGCCCTTGAACTCGAGATCGACATCCACCCGGCCTGGGCGATTCATGAACTGGCCCTGTGCGCCAGAGAAGTGCGCGTGATCGCCCTTACGCTGCAACAAATCGTGATGCAGCAAATAAGCACCGAGCAGGCCGTGCGCGTTTCCCGAGACCGGATCTTCCGGAATGCCGATCGCCGGGCAAAACATCCGCGATTGCGTGAGGCAGCCCTCGACCCCTGATTCGAGTGTGAATACGAAGTGACCCGATGCACCGAGCTGTGCAGAAAGCGTGGTGAGTCGATTGAAGTCGGGCTTGAGTTGTCTCAGTTGCTGAGTGCCGCGAACTCCGATGAGCAAGCGATTTCCTGCAGAGCCGACGATACGCATCTCGCAGCGCGGATCGAGATCGGCGCTCGACAGTGCGAGCGCATCGAGCACGGCGAGACGCTCGCGTTCGTTGAGTTCTCGACCGAGCACCGGGGCGGGTTGTCGCACGGCGATACGTCGATCGGGTCCGGTACCGCGAATCTCGACGTCGACGAGCCCCGCCTTTTGACGCTGACGTCGTCGTCGCGGTGATCCGGCCGCTTCGGAGAGCACGTATTGCGTGGCGATGGTGGCGTGACCCACGAAGGACGACTCCGTTCGCGGCGTGAAGAATCGCACTCGGACGTCGTGGTCATCGCCTTCGGGCGGCAATACGAACGCCGTGTCGCCGTTGTTGAGTTCTCGGGCGATCGCCAGCATCTCGTCATCGCTCAGCACTTCTGCACCGAGCACCACCCCAGCCGGGTTTCCGGTGAAGAGTTGTTGAGTGAAGGCGTCGACTTGGAAAACTTTGATCGGTCTGGGCATCGAAGCGGGACTCCCGAGGCCGGCCGGGGCCGTCTGCAAGGGGCGCGATTGTAGGGAAGAGGGGGCCGCAGGTCATCCCCTACGATCAGCGAGTGCGGGAGAACTTGCAAACCCCTGATTTGCATGGAGAATACGCGGGACCTTGGGGTGGTCCGAAAGGGCCTGAGATGCCGCAGAGGGCGGTGAACCCGTTGAACCTGATCCGGTTAGTACCGGCGGAGGGACTAGGTGAACGCCAGGCGATTCCCCGTTTTTAATTCTTTGATCATCTCGTTGACTACGGTCGTAGTCCTCGATTCTCCAAAAGTCTTTGCGGCGTCCGAGCTGGAAGAGGTGGTCATCACGGCGACCCTGCGTCCGCAGTCTGCGCTCTCGCTCGCGGCAAGCGCGACCGTGATCGACTCGACAACTTTGCGTGAAGCGGGCGTGCAGCATCTGCAAGATGTGCTTCCGCTCGTCCCGAACCTCAATTGGGCGAGCGGAAGCTCTCGTCCTCGTTACTTCCAGTTGCGCGGCATCGGCGAAAACGATCAGTGGCAGGGTGCACCGAATCCGTCCGTCGGATTTTTGATCGATGGCATGGACTTTTCGGGCGTTGGCATGCCGGCGACGTTGATCGATCTGGGCCAGGTCGAGGTGTTGCGTGGGCCGCAAGGCACGACGCTCGGTGCCAATGCGCTCGCAGGGCTCATCAACCTGCGTACTCGTTCGCCGACGGCCGATGAGACGCTGCGTCTCGAGGCCACGGTTGGTGATTTCGGCGTAGGCGCCTTGGGCCTCGTCGCAGGGGGTTCACTCGGAGAGGCGCACGAGTCGGCGTTTCGATTCGTCGCTCAAGGATTTCGCGGTGAGGGCTCCAGGCGGAACGTGACCCTGGGGCGCGATGACACCAACGGATTCGACGAGCGCACCCTGCGTTGGCGCAGTCGGCATCAGCTCAGCTCGCGCTGGCAGGCGGACGTGTCGGTTTTGGCGGTTGATCTCGACAACGGCTTCGACGCTTTCGCCACCGATAACTCGCGAGTGACCCGGTCTGATGATCCGGGTCGAGATCGCCAGCGCTCTCGAGGGGCTTCGATCACGTTGCAGCACGCCGGTGACGAGGTCGAGTTTCAGAGTCTGACGGGCGTGGTCGAGGCGGACATCGTGTACGCCTTCGATGGCGACTGGGCTGCAGACCCAGACTACGACTTCACCTCCCGATTTTTTAGGACCCGACGAAGTTTTTCTCAGGACCTTCGTTGGGCGCGCGAAGCGGCAGGGTTCGATCTCGTCACGGGTCTCTACGCTCAGCGATTGACAGAGGGCAACGACCAACTCGATCTCTATGGCGGCGAGGTTTATCGCTCGCTAGTCAGTGACTACGAGGCCGATTCGTTCGCCAGCTATGCGAGCGCAGGTCGTGCACTCGGCGCCCGTTGGCGCGCGAACGCGGGTCTACGCATCGAGCGCCGCGAGGCGCGGTATCGCGATACCGACGGTAGCGACCTCTCACCTGCAGAGACCATGATGGGAGGTAATGCCTCGATCGAGTATCGGCCCGATGATCGTCGTATGGCATACCTTTCCGTGGCTCGAGGATACAAAGCGGGCGGCTTTAACATCGGCGTGGTCGTTCCTGCCGATCGACGAGAGTTCGATGCGGAATTGCTGCACAGCATCGAGGTCGGCTACAAGTTCGACGAGCCTTCGAGCGGGTTGCGGTATGACCTCGCGCTCTTCTACATGTGGCGTCGGGCTCAGCAGGTGAGTACGTCGGCACAGCTCGACCCCGGTGATCCGCTTTCATTCATCTATCTCACCGACAATGCCGCTCGAGGGGCGAACTACGGACTCGAGGGATCGCTACTGGCGAGACTTTCCGAGTCTTGGTCTATCGGCGCGACGCTTGGTCTGTTGCGTACGCGGTTCGAGGAGTATGTCGTTGCCGATCGTGATCTCTCCGGGCGTGGGCAGGCGCATGCGCCTAATTATCAGATCTCGATGTCGGTCGAATATCGGAATCCTGCAGGGTGGTTTGTGAGGCTCGATGCGCAGCGCGTGGCGGCTTTTTATTTCAGCGACAGCCACGATCAGCGCTCTAGACCGTACTCGCTCGTCAATCTCCGTGCGGGCTATGAAGTGGGCGCCTGGCGGATCGATGGGTGGATGCGCAACGCACTCGATCAGAGCTATGCCATGCGAGGCTTTTTCTTTGGAAACGAGCCTCCCGACTATCCGGACAAACTCTACGTTCAGTTGGCAGATCCGCGCTCGGTGGGCGTATCCATCGTTTGGCAGGTTCGATAAGTGAGCGCTTGGATCGAATATTTTGCCGTTGCCGCCGGCATCGGCTATGCGCTCCTCGCGGTGCGGCGTATCCGCTGGGCGTGGGTATTCGGCGGGATCTCCTCGGCCTTGTTGGCCTGGCTCGCCGCGCGTTCGGCGCTGCCCCTGCAGTCTGCGCTGCAGACCGTCTACGTCGGCATGGCGGTCTACGGCTTCTGGCAGTGGACTGCCAGAACAGCGGCTCATGAGGAAGGTGAGCAGGTCACCGAGGCCGCAGTCAAAAAATCGGCCATCACACGCTGGCCGCTTTGGGCGCACGCCGTGGCGTTGATCGGAGTGGCGGCTGCGTCGCTCGTCCTCTCTCCCGCGCTCGCCGAGACGACCGGAGCCAGCTGGCCTCGACTCGATGCTGCCGTGACCGGTGCGAGCCTACTCGCCACCTGGATGACGGCGCGCAGCGTGCTCGAGAACTGGCTGTACTGGTTCGCGGTCAATGCCGCGTCGATGTTTCTTTACGGCGTGCAGGGCCTTTCATTGGTGGCAGGCCTCTACGTGGTCTATTTCATCATCGCCGTATTCGGCTGGCGCGAGTGGCTCGCGCAGTATCGACGCCAGTGAGTACCGTCAATCGGGTGTTCGAGCTGAACGACGCGCGCGGTCGTCTCGTTCGTCGCGAGTGGGCGCCGCCCCATGTGGCTCAGATGCTCGGGATCGATCCCGACGTCGAGGTCGAGGCGCAGCGCTTGGCGGCCGAGCAGGGCATCGCGCCTCCCGTACTGCAGTACGACCATCAGGGCCGATTCATGATCATGCCGTTCGTCGAAGGACAGCGACTCGAAACAGACTGGATCACCAGGCCTGCGCGTCGCGTAGCGATGCAAGCGTTACTCTCGCGGCTGCGTTCGATCGATGCTTCGCGATTGCCGAGGCTTGATTTGCCGAATCGTCTGCGTGAGCTGCATGGTCGACTGGCGTTGCGATCTGCCGATCATGCGAGGTCGTACGACTCCGACGTCGCGTGGTGCATCGAACGACTGGAGATGATTCCGGATCACGAGTCGGTACTGGTGCATGGTGACCTCACGCCCGAGAACGTCATCGTTCGCGCCGATGGCTCGTTGTGCCTCATCGATTGGGAATATGCGCACCGGGGACAGGGTGATGAAGATCTAGCCGGGCTCGCTTCGGATGCTCCCAGTGCGCAGGAGTGGAGCCTCGCCCCCGAGGAGTTTCCCGTTCGTGTCCGGGCAAGGCGGTTGCTCGACGGACTTTGGCGGGAACTTGCGACCTTGCTGACCGACTAGCGAGCCCCTCGCAACGCCCCTTCGGTTTGTTCGGGTGGCATCGGATGCCGGACCCGGGCAAACTACGCCAATGCCAACACTCAAAGTCATCGATCGCGACGGTCACGAACACGATGTCCCGGCTCGCTCGGGCATCAAAATCATGGAAACACTTCGGGAGCTCGATTACGGCATCGCAGCCATTTGCGGCGGCATGTGCTCCTGCGCCACCTGTCACGTTTACGTCGATCCGACGTGGGCGAGCAAAATTCCGGCGCCGATGTCCGACGAGCGCGAGTTGCTTCAAGAGCTCGCCCACTACAAAGATGGTTCGCGGTTGTCGTGTCAGATCGACATGACCGATGCACTCGATGGTTTGCGGGTGACGATCGCGCCCGACGAGTGAGCGTTCGTCGCGTCGCGCGCGTTGGCGTGACGTCAGTCAGCTTCGGAGGGGTGCATGGATTGGTTCGTCGTTTTTCTCGTTGCGGGTGCCGCGATCGCCGTCTGGCGCATCATCTACAACATCCGTAACGCCTCCAAATCGCGCGAAGACGACTGGGACGCCCGGATGATCGAGCGTCTGCGCCGTAGTGGCGTCGACCCCTTCAAGCCCGTCGACGTCGATTTTTTCGTGGCCGTTCCCTCTCAGGACAAAGCCGAGAGCATTGCGTCGCGGCTACGTGCGGAAGGGTTCGAGGCGGACATCCGCGAACTGCGTGACAGCGTCGATCAGCCCTGGAGCGTTCACGCGCTCAAGACGATGTCGCTCAACGTGCATGCCGTGCGCGAGGTCTCTTCGCGATTGCGTCAGCTCGCCGATGAAGCCGGCGGACGGTACGACGGCTGGGCGCCCGGCCCGGGAAAGCCGATATCGGCTGAGTGATCGAGCCGCGCGTGCCCGAAGGTTCGCGCGCATTCCTTCAGCGTTTTTCGGTTTGGCGCCGCACGGCCTCTGCTGCGGCCTTAATGGCGTCTGCATCGCCGAGGTAACGACTGCCTTTCGGTTTCAAGGCGTCATCGAGATCGTATAAAAGCGGAACGCCGGTCGGTATGTTCAGTTCGACGATTTCGCGCTCCGGAACACCATCGAGCATTTTGACCATGGCGCGCAGGCTGTTGCCGTGTGCAGCGACGAGCACGTTGCGTCCCGCGCGTAGTTCGGGCGCGATGCGTGATTCCCAGAAAGGTTGAACCCTCGCCAGCGTATCTTTCAAAGATTCGGTAGCGGGAAGTAGGGCAGGGTCGATTCCGGAATAGCGCACATCGAAGCGCGGATGGCGCGGATCGCTCGCCTCGAGCGCCGGCGGAGGGATGTCGTAGCTGCGACGCCAGATCTTGACCTGCGCCTCGCCATGCTGCGCTACCGTCTCCGCTTTGTTGAGGCCCTGCAGCGCGCCATAGTGCCGTTCGTTGAGCCGCCAAGAGCGCTCGACGGGGATCCACATGCGATCCATTTCGTCGAGCATGATGCACAGCGTACGGATCGCTCGTTTGAGCATCGAGGTGAAGGCGATATCGACGGCAATGCCCTCTCGCAATAGTTCTCGACCGGCGGTCGCCGCTTCAAGTCGACCTTGCGGCGAGAGGTCGACGTCATGCCAGCCCGTGAAGAGGTTCTCGACGTTCCAGATACTTTGGCCGTGACGAACGAGGACGAGTTTGCCGGGCACGATGGGCTCCTTGAGCGAGAGAGAGTTCTTCGAAAGGCGCGAATCCTAGCACGCAGCCGGTAACAGGACGCGTATTCGAAGGCCGCAAGGCTCTGCGACCTCGGCCATGATGCGGCCGCCGTGCGCCTCAAAGACACGTCTCGCAATGGCAAGGCCGAGCCCTGAGCCTTGCCCGTCGTCCGCATCGGCGGACAATCGGGTGTAGGGTTCAAAGATTCTCTCGAGCATCTCGCGAGGAACGCCTGGACCGCGATCTTCGATCGTCACGACGATATCTCTTGCCTCTTCGCCGTCTGTGCGTGCAGCGATCTGAATGGAGGAGTGGCGCGGTGAGTACCGTATCGCATTACGCAGTACGTTTTCGAACCCGCTGCGTAGCAGCTGCGGATCGGCCACCACTTCGAGTGATCCTCGGCTATCCAGGATGAGATCCACGTCGCGGGTGGTGGCTTCATCACGCTCGTCGGCGACGAGGGTGGTCAAAAGCTCGTCGAGTTTCAGCAGGTGCTTGCTGCGTAAAGGTTCGGACTCGAGGCGCGTCAAGCGTAAGACGTCTCCGATGGCCTGATTCATCCGTTCGAGTTCGGTCACGATACGCGCATGCTCAGCTTGCGGCAGCGGATGCTTACGCTCGGCGAGGGCGATCGCCGCCTGTAGCCTCGCGAGGGGCGATCGCAGCTCGTGGGACATGTCGCGCATGAGTTGCTGGCGGGCGGCGAGTAGGCGCTCGATCTGCGCAGCCATGACGTCGAAATCGCGTGCGAGTTCGCCGAGTTCATCTTGTCGCGCCGTAAGCGTCTCGGGCGCACGCGAGGCGATACGCCCACCCGCCAAAGATCGAACGACCGATTGGAGTTCGCTGATGGGTCGCCCGAAGGCGCGGGCGATGAGCGCAGCGACCACCGCGATGACGACGAGAGCTGCGAGGATCAGCGCGGTGAGCGCGGCGGGGCTGCCCCAGGGCGCGATACGCTCGGGCAACAACAAAAACGCATAGCGCTGCCCGTCGGGCGCGATCAGAAGCGGTGCGAGTCGGATCGGTCGAAAATACGTTTCGTCTTCGCGGACGGCGCCGAGCACGAATCGATTGACGAAGCGAACATACTGCTGAGGAAGTGTTTGACCGCGGAGGTCACGCCCCTCGCCATCGAGCACATAGAGCACGACTCCGTCGGGCAAGGTGCCGGGCGTGGTCATCCATTGTCGTAATGCCGGCGTTCCGCCCTCGGCCAGAACGCGCGCCGCGTCACGCCCCAGACTGCCCTCACGAGCCACGAGATAGTTTTCGAGCTGCTTCGAGGCGACGAGTACGAGGCTCGCAAGTCCGAGCAAGACGAAACCTGCGATCGCGGCTCCGATATAGAGCGCCATGCGTAGGTAAAGTCGGGAGAGGCGAGGCGTCATGCTCGTGCGAGATCGAGTACGTAGCCGTGACCGCGGAGGCTACGAATTTCCGCGCCCTCGGCACCCGCCACGCTCAGCTTGCGACGTAATTTACTGACCAGCGTATCGATGCTGCGATCGTACGCCTCGAGAGGGCGCCCCACGGCGGCCTCGGTGAGTTCGGCGCGCGAGAGGACCTCGCCTTTACGGTTGAGTAGTACTTCGAGAATTCGCAGCTCGGTGGCGGTGAGCGCGACAGCGTGTCCGGCGACCTGGACCTCGCGACGTTTGATGTTCAGCTCAAGATTGCCGAAACCCAGAGTGGTCGTCTCGTTCGGGTTACCGATGCTGCGTTTCAGCACGGCGCGAATGCGGGCCGCGAGCTCGAGTGGGTTGAAGGGCTTCGGCAAGTAGTCGTCGGCGCCTGCGAGCAGGCCCGCGATGCGATCATGATCTTCGCCCCGAGCCGTCAGCATGATCACAGGCACCATGTGACGGGCTCTCACTCGCGCGAGTGTCTCGAGGCCGTCGATTCCCGGTAGACCGATATCGAGCACGATGAGGTCGGGTGATCGGCTCTCGATCGATGCGAGCGCTTCTTCACCGCTCGCCACCGACTCGACCTTGAACCCCTGCAGCGCAAGGTATTCCCCGAGCATGGCGGCGAGGGCGCGATCGTCGTCGACCAGCAGCAGGCGGGGCTCGGCAATGGGTGAGGATGAAGTCACGGCGTCACGTTTACCTTCTGTTGACCCACGGGTGCAAGTGTCGAGCCTAGACTCGATCAGCCCACAGGGTTGGGTGGAGGGGTCATAACATGAATGCCAACGTTGAGAAGGGGCTGCCTCCGGCAGCGGGCGGAATGAAGGGTGCCTTGGCGCGGCCGCCGTGGCCTGGGCTGATGGCTTTCGTCATCGTCTTCGTCGTGCAAGCCCTCGGGCACACGGTGATGATCATGATGGAGGACATCTGGCCAGGGCCGGGCTATGTCTATGAGTCGGCCATCGGCATGGGGCTCTTCGGTGCCGTGCTGCTCTGGCTTGGTATGCGCAATACCAATGAAGTGGCGGCGACCTGGTACGGCTTCTGGGCGGGTACTTTTCTTTGGACGGGATGGGTCGAGTTCGCCTTCGTTTGGTCTGCGCAAGTTCTGGGGGTGCCTGATCTCATGGATCCGTACTACCCAGGAGCTATCGCGACCAAGGCCGAGTATCTCGTGATGATGTCCTCGATCGGCGTGATGGGTGCGACGCTCGTCTACTTCCTCTTCAACAAAGAAACCAAGTGCAACTTCTTCATTTGGTTTCAGCGTCGTCTGCGTCTGAAGACCGGCAAGCCCAATCCGTCGCATGAGCGAAATTTTGCGGGCATCACGGCGCTAGAGACGATCTACGTCATCTGGTTCTTCTACCTCTTCTTGCTGTTCCTGTACGACGATCGATTCTTTGGCGATCGTCATCCGGCCGCCTATGTCGTGTTCGGACTCAACATCATCTGGGCGGTCTACTTGTTCCGCCGTTTAATGCTGTTCTGGAAGGTCACCACGGCGATCCGATATGGCATTCCGACTGCCATCGTCGCCTGGAATGCCGTGGAGCTCGGCGGGCGGTGGCGGCTATTCACGGAGTTCTGGGAATACCCGGAGAAGCACGCGATCGAGCTGCTCGCCATCACGGCAGGTGTCGCGCTGGCAGCCTGGCTTGCCGCACGAACGCCTATGCACCAGAAGGCCGAGCTCTCGAAGCAAAAGCTCGCCGACGCGGCGCAGCGCTCGTCAGCAAGCTGACGATTCTCGATCGAAGCGGGGGCCGCCGCCGACGAATCAGTCGGCGAGCGGCCTCAGCGCATCGAGACATACCGATAACGAGGCGAAATCCGACGCCCCGTGACTGGCGATCTCCGCGACCGTGCGTTCCCATTCGGCTAACGTCGGTCCGCGGTGGGTACGCCAGCGTTCGAGTCCGCCGCTCGACATCACCCGACCGACGATCTTTCTCTCCAAGGCACGACTGGCTTCGCGCAGACCGATGCGCGCCGTCGCCTGTAGCGTCGAGTCGACTGCGAGGCCTGAGATTTGATCCTCGAGCCAATCGAGCTTCAGTGCCGCAGTGACTGCGAACCAGGTTTTTGCCGTCTCGCCGACGCCGTGACGCATCGTGGACGCGCACTGGAGGATGTCGAGCGCGTTGTCGAGTACGCGGAGTTCGGCGAGTGTGGCCGCAAGCGGCGCGGGAAGACCCGCCTGACCGAGTTCTGCGAGGGCCAATCGATAACGCTCGGCGGGGCTGCCGGATAACGCCTGCGGCACGGCGGCTCGCAAGGCTTGCATGGGCGCCGAGAGCTCACGTACGGACTGATCGACATTGAGTGAAGCGCGACGATGGCGCAGCAGCCAGAGTGTCAGATGGCGCAGCAATCTCGCGGTATCCGCATAGGCGACATACTGGGCGCGACTCGGCACTCGGTTATCGAGTGCTTCGAGCTTGCTCCAGACGTCTCGCATCCCGAGGATCTCTCGGGCGATGTTGTAGGCGCGCGCGACATCCGCTGCGGCGGCGCCGCTCTCCGCTCGGGCTCGCAGTACGAAGCTCGGTCCCATTCGATTAATGAGGCTGTTCGTCACTGCAGTCGTGATGATTTCACGGCGCAGCTTGTGGTGGCCGATATCCTTCTCGAATCGTCGACGGACGGCGCTCGGGAAGTATCGGGCGAGCTCTGCTGCAAAGTAACGATCTTCCGGAAGGTCGGACTCGATCAGTTGTCTGTTGAGAGAAATCTTCGAGTAGGCGAGCACTACGGCAAGCTCGGGACGAGTGAGACCGATGCCTTGTTTGCGTCGGCTCGTGAGCGTTTCTTCGTCGGGCAGATGTTCGACCACACGGTCGAGCTCGCCACTGCGTTCGAGTTCGCGGATCACCCCGCGTAATTCGGGCAGCCGCTCGGCCGATTGCAGCTCGAGTGTCGAGAGTGCCTGACTCTGCAGATAATTATTACGCAGCACGAGTGCGGCGACTTCATCGGTGAGGCTCGAAAGCAATCGATCGCGATCTTTACGTCGCAGCCGGCCCCGTGCCTCGATGCCGCTCGTGAGGATCTTCAAGTTCACTTCGACGTCAGAGGTGTTTACGCCCGCCGAGTTATCGATGAAGTCCGTGTTGATCCGGCCGCCGGTGAGGGCGTACTCGACTCGGCCACGCTGTGTGAACCCGAGGTTGCCGCCTTCGCCCACCACGCGAGCGCGCAGCTCACGACCATCGATACGCACGGCGTCGTTGCCGCGGTCGCCGGCAGCCGATTGAGGCTCGAGCGAAGATTTCACATAGGTACCAATACCGCCGTTCCAGAGCAGATCGACCCTCATGCGAAGGATGGCCCGGATGAGTTCCGTCGGCGTCAGGGTGTCGACGTCGACGTCGAGCATCGCGCGTGCCTCGGTCGACAAACGCACGGACTTTGCAGCGCGCTCGTAGATGCCGCCACCACGAGAAATGAGTTTGCGGTTGTAATCGCTCCAGGCCGATCGCGGCAGAGCGAAGAGTCGTGCGCGTTCAGCGAAAGACTTCGCCATATCCGGATCTGGATCGATGAATATGTGTGCGTGGTTGAATGCTGCGACGAGTTTGATCTTGGGCGACAGCAGCATGCCGTTGCCGAAGACGTCCCCCGACATGTCGCCGATGCCGGCCACCGTGAAGGGCTGAGACTGGATATCAGTGCCGAGTTCGCGGAAGTGCCGTTTCACGCACTCCCAAGCGCCACGCGCCGTGATACCCATTTTTTTGTGGTCGTAGCCCGCCGAGCCGCCCGAGGCGAAGGCGTCACTGAGCCAAAAGCCGCGCTCGACCGAAATGGCGTTGGCCGTATCCGAGAAGGTGGCCGTGCCTTTGTCGGCTGCCACGACGAGATACGGATCGTCTCCATCGCGTCGGCGTACGCCAGTCGGCGGAACGATTTTCGAGCCGACGATATTGTCGGTGACATCGAGCAAGGCATGGACATATGCGCGATAGGCCGAGACGCCCTCGGCTTGAATCGCCTCGCGAGAGCCGCCCGTCGGCAAACGGCGAGCGACGAACCCGCCTTTCGCGCCCTCGGGCACGATCAGCGTGTTCTTGACGTTCTGCGCCTTCATGAGGCCGAGCACTTCGGTACGGAAATCCTCTCGACGATCGGACCAACGGATACCGCCCCGAGCCACATCGCCCATGCGCAGATGCACGCCCTCGACCTGGGGGCCGAACACGTAGATCTCGTGACGCGGGCGGGGTAGGGGCAGGTTGGGAATCGCCTGCGGATTGAGCTTGAATGCCAGCGTCGGGCGACGAGGGCCGTCCGCCGCGCGTTGATAGTGATTGGTTCGGTCGATGGCCTGGATCACGGCAAGGAAGGCGCGAAGGATGCGGTCTTCATCGGCACTCGCGATTGCTTCGAGACGACGATCGATCTGCGCAAGAAGTCGTGTCTCACCTTGAGTGCGATGTCGCTCCGGCGACAACCGGTGATCGAAGAGCGCGTGAAGATCCGCGGCGAGATCGGCATGGGCGGCAACTGCACGCTCCATGTAGCTTTGACTGAACGGGATGCCCGTTTGCAGCAGGTAACGGCAGCAGGCTCGCAGCACGTTGACCTCGTGAGCCCCTAATCCGGCGAGTAGTACCAAACGATTGAAGCCGTCGCTTTCTAGTTCGCCACGGCGTACGAGTCGCAGGGCGAGCAGCAATCGCTCGCCATCTCGGGCGATGTCGATCGTCGCGCCGTCACGAATCTCGAGCGAAAAATCTTGCAGCGAGACGATGGGCCCGCCATCGATACCCGCGAGTGTCCACGGTCTCTCCGCCAGCATCCGAAGGCCAAAGTTTTCAAGGAGAGGCACAAGTTCGGCGATCGGTAGCGCTTCGGCGTGTCGCGCGACACGAAGGTGAATGATGTGTTTCGGTGTCCCCGACGGACGATGCAGCCGCAAATGCGGAAGATCGGGTGTCGCCATCAGCGCTTCGAGCGCTTGCAGGTCGCCCATGGCCTCCTGAGGGGTCACTTCGCTCTGATAAGCGAGCGGGAAGCGCGAGCCGTGTCGCTCGAGTAATACCATGGCCTGCGCCGTCGGCATCGAGTCGAGCAGCGTCGCGCGAAGGTTGTCCGACCAAGTCGCGACCAGCGCCGACACCTCGGCCTCGATTTCGGCCACCTCGAGACGACTCGGAAGTTCGTCACCCCGAATCGTGATGTGGAGGCGGGCGTGGTTCGACAGGGCGATCTGTACTTGCGACTCGAGATTGTTACCGCCGCATCGCTCGAGCAGCAGGCGTTCGATGCGCAGTCTCACTTCGGTGGTGTATCGGTCGCGGGGTACGAAGACCATGCACGACCAGAATCGTCCGAGAGCATCGTGTCTCATCATGAGTCGAGTCGTGCGGCGTTCATAAAGATTGACGACGCCGCGTACGAAGGAGACGAGGACGGGAACCGGAGATTGGAAGAGTTCGTCACGAGGCCAGGTCTCGAGCACGGCCAGTACAGCCTTGCCGTCGTGGCTCTGCGGATCGAGCCCAAAAGTCTCGATGACCTGCGTCACCTTATGGCGAACCACCGGGATTTCCGTCGGCGACGCAAAGTAAGCGGTGGAGGTCCAAAGGCCGACGAATCGATGCTCGCCGCGTACCTGGCCACAGGAGTCGAAATCTTTGACAGCGATGTGATCGAGGTGGCCGGCGCGATGTACCGTTGAGGTGATCGGCGATTTGGTGATGAGAAGCGGATCGGCGTTTCGCATCGCTTCGCGGAGCGCCCCCGCGAGGGTTTCGACAGCAGGCGTGCCGCCATGACCCGGACGCAACAGACCGAGGCCGCTGCGGCTGACCGGCAAGAGACGATCGGTGCTGCGGCCGCGCCGCAGGGCGTGGTATCGGTAGCCGAGGAAGATGAAGTGTGCGCCCTCGACCCAGCGAAGCAGTTCGATGGTCTCCGATCGTGCAGCGCGCGTGGCTGCGCTTTCACGCTGGCCTTCCGACGTCGGTGTTTGCAAGGAGACCAGCACACCCAGAACCTTGGCTCGCATGGCGCGCCAGTCTTCCACGGCCACGCGTACATCTTGGAGTGTGGCGCGCAGCGATTCAGCGATACGCTCGAGTCGGATATCTCCGAACTGGCGATCGATTTCATAGAGCTGCCAGGATTCTCGACCGCTTGCCGAGGAGCCGTTGGCCAGGGTGGCGCGCTGCAGCACGCCATCGCTGCGGCGTGAAGTTTGCAGCACCGGGTGGATGAGCATCTGTACGCCGACATCCGCTGAGCTGAAGGCGAGACCGATGGAATCGACCAGGAACGGTCGATCGTCCGTCACGATGAGTGCGTAGCTATGGCGATCGCCGATCGGATCATCCGCCTCGGGCGAAAATACTTTAACGAGCGTCTCGCCCGGTCGACGACGACGGGCCAGCTCGTGATGGGTGGTCGCCAGCGTGGCGAGCGTGCGCGGATCTCTGGCTGCGAGATCTTCTTCACCGACGCCGCGGAAGTAATCACGCAGCAGGGCCGCAGGAGGTGCGCCACGCAGGCCGCGTGCAGCGCGCGTGATTCGATCGATGAGGGTAATCCTTCGTCGCGGAATCCGGCTCAGCATGATTTTTCAGATCTCCAGAGGTCGGTCAAGTGTGATCGCCGAGTGCGCGAGCGCGCCCGAGCAAGGTATCGAGAATGCGCTCGAGCGCATCGCGGTCGGCGGCATCGAGTACGTCGAGCAAAGATTGTTCGTGTCGCAGGGCAAGCGGGACCACCTCGCGATAAATGCGGGCGCCTTCGGCTGAGAGTTTGAGAATCGATCGGCGTCGATCGCCGGGCGAGACGCTACGTTCGATACGTCCTTTTTCGAGCAGGCTCGATACCGCGCGGCTGACAGCGACTTTATCCATGGCGGTTCGCTCGGCGACTTGGGCGGCCGACAGTTCCGGTTGCATCGCGAGCACTGCCATGACGCGCCATTCCGGAATGCTGATGCCGAATCGGGAGGAGTAGCTGCCCGCGATCGCTGAGCTCACGAGGTTGCTCAGCACCGACAGTCTGTACGGCAGGAAGCGGTCGAGTTGCAGGCGTGGCGTGTCGTTCATTCTTGGACTATCGCTCGTGAGAGATGCGTTCGGGTCGGATCGTCAGGCCACTTGTTGATCGATGGCGCCGAAGATCGATCGTCCATCGTCGTCATGCATCTCGATACGGATGCGGTCACCGGAACTCATGAATGGCGTTCGGGGCGAGCCCTGAGTCAGTGTTTCGACGGTGCGCTGCTCGGCGATGCACGAATAGCCGACCCCGCCTTCGGCCACCGGACGACCCGGACCGCCGTCATTGCCGCGATTGGAGACGGTGCCGGAGCCGATGATGGTGCCGGAGGCAAGCGATCGAGTTTTTGCCGCATGCGCGATGAGAGTCGGGAAATCGAAGGTCATGTCGATGCCGGCATTAGCGCGACCGAAAGGCGCGCCGTTGTAATCGACGAGGAGCGAGCGATGCAGCCGACCCCCGTCCCAATGTGCGCCGAGCTCGTCGGGCGTTACGGCGACGGGAGAGAAGGCGCTCGAGGGTTTCGATTGGAAGAACCCGAAGCCCTTGGCGAGTTCATCGGGAATGAGGTTGCGCAGCGACACGTCGTTCACGAGCATGACGAGCCTGATGCGCGAGGCGGCCTCAGCGACCGTCGCGCCGCGTGCGACATCGTCGGTCACCACGGCGACCTCCGCCTCGAAATCGAGACCCCAGGAGTCATCTGCCAGTGGAATAGCCCCCATTGGCGCGAGAAAGGTGTCGGAGCCGCCCTGATACATGAGCGGGTCTGTCCAGAACGAGGCGGGCATCGGTGCATTGCGCGCCTTGCGCACGAGCTCGACGTGGTTCACGTACGCTGAGCCGTCAGCCCACTGGTAGGCGCGCGGCAAGGGCGATAGGCAGCTCCGTGGATCGAACGCCTGACCTTCGCCTGAGTCGAGTCGTGCTGCGAGCGCGCGCAGTGCGCTCTCGAGGCGCGTCCAGTCGTCGAGAGCAGCCTGCAAGGTCGGCGCAACGGCCTCTGCAGACAACATACGTGAGAGATCTTTGGATACGACGACCAGGTGGCCGTCGCGATGGCGCGCGTCTGCGCCGCGCAGCGTAGCGAGTTTCATGCGGATTTCTCTTCGGCAGCGAATTCCGCGGCATGCAGCCACGCGGCGTGTCGAGGGGCGCGCTTCGTGCGACTCCATTCTTCGAGCATGGCGGGCGCGACTTCGCGCGCGCGACGCTCCTGCTCCGGAGTTCCGGTATTGACCGTGAGCTCGAGTCGATGGCCGTTCGGATCAAAGAAATAAATCGATTTGAAGAGGCCGTGGTCTGTCGGCCCCACGACTTCGATGCCCCGTTCGACGAGTTTTTGGCGTGTGCTCTCGAGTGCGGTGAGGTCCGCGACTTCGAAGGCGATGTGCTGCACCCAACTCGGCGTATTCGGATCGCGCCCCATCGGATCGCGCGTCGGAAGTTCGAAGAAGGCGAGTACGTTGCCCATGCCCGCATCGAGGAAGACGTGCATGTACGGGTCGGGCTCGTGAGTCGAGGGCACGCGATCTTCGGCGAAGGCGGTCGTGAAGGCCATGCCGAGAACGTCGCGATAGAACTCGACGGTTTCCTTCGCATCGCGACAGCGATAGGCGACGTGGTGGATTTTCTTGATGAGACTCATCGCTTGAGCACTCCGCGACGCATCTGATCGCGCTCGAGGGATTCGAACAGCGCCTTGAAGTTGCCTTCTCCAAAGCCTTCGTCGCCTTTTCGCTGGATGAACTCGAAGAACACGGGCCCGATGAGGCACTCCGAGAAAATCTGCAGCAACAGTCTGCGCTCACCGCCCGTGGTGCCATCGAGCAAGATGCCGCGTTGTTGTAGCGCCGGAGTAGGCTGACCGTGGCCGGGCAATCGCTCCTCGAGCATCTCGTAGTAGGTTTCCGGCGGCGCCGTCATGAGCGGTACGCCGCGCGTTCGCAGGGCATCGACCGTGGCGCAGAGGTCGGGCGTCGAGAGGGCGATGTGCTGGATGCCCTCACCATTGAAGCGCAACAAATATTCCTCGATCTGTCCGCCGCCCTGGCCGCCTTCTTCGTTGAGCGGAATGCGGATCTTGTTATCGGGTGCCGTCATCGCGCGAGACTGCAGACCGGTGTGCTGTCCGTGAATATCGAAGTGACGGATCTCGCGGAAATTGAACAGACGTTCGTAGAACGCCGCCCAATGCGCCATGCGTCCGCGGTAGACGTTGTGCGTCAAATGATCGATGAGCTGCAGGCCCACGCCTGAAGGGTGTCGATCGACCCCCGGAAGCCACTCGAAGTCGATGTCGTAAATGCTCACACCCTCGTCGTAGCGGTCGATGAGGTAGAGCGCAGCGCCGCCGATCGCGCGGATGGCGGGCAGGCGCAACTCCATGGGGCCGGTCGGCAGATCGATCGGCTGAGCGCCGAGTTCGAGCGCCCGGGCATACGCCTTCTGCGCGTCGTGGACTCTGAACGCCATGCCACACGCGCCGGGGCCGTGTTCCTCGGCGAAGTAGCCCGCCTGACTGCGCTTCTCGCGGTTGACGATGAAATTGATGGCGCCCTGACGGTAGAGGGTGACGTCCTTCGAGCGGTGGTGGGCGACGGGCTCGAATCCGAGCTGCTTGAAGACCTGATCGAGCAGGGCCGGGTCGGGCGAGGCGAATTCGACGAATTCGAAGCCATCGAGCCCCATCGGATTGGTGTGGGGCGCTTCCTTCAATACAGCGTTCATGGTCCCGCCTTTAGTTACAACTGAAACTGTTGCGAATGTAACTTTTGTGAGCGGGGGCGTCTAGAGGGTAGGATAATTTCAATGTTGAGAAATTCCGAAACTAAGGCAGATGCCGAAACGATGGCGCGAGCGCTACGCGCCGTCGCCGATGCCGCGCGTCTGCGTTTGCTTCGACTCTGTGCCGATCGCCCGACGAGCGTTTCAGAGCTCGCCGCGGCCACGTCGGACAGCGAGCCGAATGTCTCGCGACATCTGAAGCAGCTCGCGCAGGCAGGATTGTTACGCCGCGTTCGGCGGGGTCAGCGCGTGGAATATCAGCCGGCTACCGACGCAGGCTTCTCTGCCGACCTTCTCGGTTTGTTGCTCTCTCGCCTCGCGCCCGATGACGCGGCGTTGCGTGAGGCGAGGGCGCGTTTGCATGCCATCGAGGCCGGCGCTCGAGCGAGCCTTCGCGGTTCGGCGGCCGATTGGGTCGTGACGAGTCGTCTGGGTCGTAGCCTTCGCGGCGCGATGGGCGGGGAATTCAACCGCGATATCGCCGGAGCACGAGTACTCGTGCGAAGTCAGCATCGAGAGGTTCTCGAGGCGCTTCTTCAAGAGGATGAGCGCCGAGCGGCGGCAGGCGGTTCGCCACGCGTCACGCTTCGCGCCGCCTCCAAGCCCGAAAAAAACGTGTTGCAGTCCTGGCTCGAAGCCGAAGGTTTTCAGGCCGAGGTGCTCACGAGCGGCGAGGTTCGTACCGGTGGAATCTTTGATGTATGTCTCGAAGCGCCGCTACCCGACGAACTGCGCGAAGTCGATCAGCTCCCCGCGCTCTTGCAGCGCGCGCGCGCGCGGCTCGGCGATGCCGGCGTGCTCTGGTGCGTGATTCCCTACGACCTGCTCGAGGAGCAGGGTTCGCCGCCGCTGCGTCTGCGAGCGCTACTCTCCGAATGTGGCATCGACTGCCTGTCCATTGCGCCCGTCGAGGCCGAAGGTCGTCATGTTCTCGTCGCGCGGGGGCGGGTGCGCGCCGCTCGGACCACAGTCAACACTTCTGCTTCCCAATCCGCTGTCGTTCGCGGTTGATTCCGCCGTATTCGCTTTAGGAGCTTGCCCATGTCCGCCGAACCGATACGTGTCTCCTTCGAGTTTTTCCCGCCCGCCGACGCGGCGATGGAGGCCACGTTGTGGCAGTCGGTGCAGCGCCTTGCGCCACTCGCGCCGCGCTTCGTCTCGGTGACCTACGGTGCCGATGGCTCGACGCGTGATCGCACGCACGCGCTCGTCAAAAGAATTCAGTCCGAGACGGCGCTGACAGGCGCGCCGCATCTCACCTGCGTCGGCGCGCCCCGCGGCGAGGTACTCGACATCGCGCGCCGTTATTGGGACGAGGGTATCCGTCACATCGTGGCGTTGCGGGGTGATGCGCCTCAGGGTGTCACCACATACGAACCTCATCCAGATGGCTTTGCGTATGGTGCCGACCTCGTCGCTGGCCTGCGTTCGGTCGCCGATTTCGATATCTCGGTCGCAGCCTACCCCGAGATGCATCCCGAGGCGCGCTCTGCCGAGGACGATCTCGAGAATTTCCGTCGCAAGGTGGACGCCGGTGCGACGCGCGCGATCACGCAATTTTTCTTTGATACGGACGATTACCTGCGCTTCCGCGACCGTTGTGTCGCCGCCGGGATCGGCATCAGCATCGTGCCGGGCATTTTGCCGATCACACGTTTTCCGCAAGTCACGCGCTTCGCCGCGCGTTGCGGCGCCAAGATTCCGAGCTGGTTGGCCGAGCGTTTTGCGGGCCTCGATGATGATCCGGACACTCGCCGACTCATCGCAGCCAACGTGGCCATCGAGCAGGTTTCGCGTCTGCGCCGACACGGCGTCAACGAATTTCACTTTTACACGCTGAACCGCGCCGAGCTGACCTACGCCATTTGCCATGCGCTCGGCTTGCGTCCGCAGACTTCGGGGGCCTGATCATGAGTTGTTGTCCGACGCATCTGCCGCACCTCTCGCATGCGGGCTCTTCGCAGTCGCTCGATCGACGGGCCGTAAGCGCGAAGGCCTCGCCGTATTCGGTGGTGCCTGTCGACGTCAAAGCTCGTGATAAGCGCATTCGCAAACTGCGTGAGCTCATCGAGGAGCGCATCCTGGTCATCGACGGCGCGATGGGCACGATGATCCAGCGACACAAGCTCGATGAAGCCGGATACCGAGGCGAACGTTTTCGAGACTATGGTCGCGACATTCGCGGCAACAACGATCTGCTCACGCTGACTCAGCCCGAGATCGTGGCCGGCATCCATCGCGCCTATTTCGAGGCGGGTGCGGACATCATCGAGACCAATACGTTCAACGCGACCACCGTCGCGCAGGCCGACTACGGCATGGAAGCGTTGGTTCCGGAGCTCAATTACCGGGCCGCACGTATTGCGCGCGAGATCGCCGACGAGGTCGCGGCGGCAACGGGTTCACCGCGTTTCGTCGCTGGCACGCTCGGTCCGACCAATCGGACCGCCTCAATTTCGCCCGACGTCAACGACCCCGGTGCGCGTAACGTCAACTTCGATCAGCTCGTCATCGCCTACGCCGAGGCGGCTCATGCGCTGGTACAGGGCGGCGCCGATATTTTGTTGATCGAGACCATCTTCGACACGCTCAACGCCAAAGCGGCGTTGTTCGCCGTGAGACAAGTCCAAGGGGAACTGGGTATCGATCTTCCCGTGATGGTGTCGGGCACGATCACCGACGCATCGGGTCGAACGCTCTCAGGGCAGACCACCGAGGCATTCTGGAACTCCGTACGTCACGGCGAACTCTTCGCCATCGGGCTCAATTGTGCGCTCGGCGCGTCGGACATGCGGCCGTACATCGCCGAGCTCGCGCGCATCTCTGATCGTTACGTCTCGGCCCATCCGAATGCCGGCTTGCCCAATGCGTTTGGCGAATACGACGAGACGCCAGAACAAACGGCAGCGATCCTCGCGGAGTTTGCACAGTCGGGACTGCTCAACATCGTCGGTGGGTGCTGCGGCACAACGCCCGATCATATTCGGCTCATCGCCGAGGCCGTGCGGAACGTGAAGCCGCGCCAGCGTGCCAAGGTCGAAGTGAAGTGTCGTCTATCGGGTCTCGAGCCGCTGAACATCAGCGAAGAGACCTTGTTCGTGAACGTCGGCGAACGTACCAACGTCACGGGCTCGGCCAAGTTCCGCAAACTCATCGAGGCCAACGATTACGCGGCTGCAGTCGACATCGCGCGGCAGCAGGTGGTTGCAGGCGCCCAGATCATCGACGTGAACATGGATGAGGGCATGCTCGACTCCGAAGCGGCCATGGTCCGCTTCCTCAACCTCGTCGCCTCCGAGCCCGACATCGCTCGCGTGCCCGTAATGATCGACTCCTCGAAGTGGACGGTCATCGAGGCGGGTCTCAAGTGTGTTCAGGGCAAGGCCATCGTGAACTCGATCAGCCTGAAGGAAGGCGAGGCGGCGTTCATCGAGCAGGCGAAAAAAGTGCGGGCCTACGGTGCTGCGGTGGTCGTCATGGCCTTCGACGAGCAAGGTCAGGCCGACAGCATCGAGCGTAAGGTCGCCATCTGCTCGCGATCGTATGAGGTGCTGACGAAGAAGGTCGGCTTCCCACCCGAAGACATCATTTTCGATCCCAATATTTTTGCGGTCGCGACGGGCATCGAGGAGCACTCGAACTACGGCGTCGATTTCATCGAGGCGACGCGACTGATCAAGGCACGTCTGCCGCATGCCATGGTGAGCGGCGGCGTCAGCAACGTGTCGTTCTCGTTCCGGGGCAACGACCCGGTACGTGAGGCGATGCACAGTGTGTTTCTTTATCACGCCATCCGCGCCGGTATGGATATGGGCATCGTCAATGCGGGGCAGCTCGCGATCTATGCCGACATCCAGCCCGAACTGCGCGAGTGCGTCGAAGACGTCATTCTCAATCGCCGTGAAGATGCGACGGAGCGTTTGCTCGCGATCGCGGGCCGCTTCAAGGGTGAGGCGGGTACCAAGCGTGAAGCCGATCTCGAATGGCGTTCGCTACCCGTTTCGAAGCGGCTCGAGCACGCGCTCGTCAAAGGGCTCGACGAGTTCATCGTCGAGGATACCGAAGCCGCCCGACTCGAAGCCGACCATCCGATCAAGGTGATCGAAGGTCCGTTGATGGATGGCATGAACGTGGTCGGTGATCTCTTCGGCGCCGGCAAGATGTTCTTACCGCAGGTCGTCAAAAGCGCGCGAGTCATGAAGAAGGCCGTGGCGCATCTCGTGCCCTTCATCGAGCGCGAGAAGTCGGGCGCTGCGCGCAGCAACGGCAAGATCGTGCTCGCCACCGTCAAAGGCGATGTGCACGACATCGGCAAGAACATCGTCGGCGTCGTGCTGCAGTGCAATAATTTCGAGGTCATCGATCTCGGTGTGATGGTACCTGCGGAGCGAATTCTCGATGTCGCGCGACGCGAGAATGCGGCGCTCATCGGACTGTCGGGTTTGATTACGCCGTCACTCGATGAAATGGTACATGTCGCACGCGAGATGCAGCGGCAAGGGTTTTCCGTGCCCCTGCTGATCGGCGGTGCGACCACGTCGCCCGCGCATACGTCGGTGAAGATCGCACCGCAGTACCGTGAGCCTGTGGTGTATGTGAAAGACGCGTCGCGTGCCGTCGGTGTGTGCCAATCTTTGGTGACGCCGACCTCGAAGCCTGCCTTCGCCGCGAAGATCGCCGAAGAGCACGAGCGTCGACGCGAGCAACACGCCGGAAAGACGGTGAAACAGCCTGAGGCGAATCTCTCTGCGGCGCGTGCGAATCGTCGACGCATCGATTGGCAGGCGTACCGACCTGTTGCTCCCTTGCGCCCTGGCGTACAGGTGTTCGAAGACTATCCGCTCACTGACCTGCTCGATTACATCGACTGGATGCCGTTCTTCAATGCTTGGGAATTTGCGGGTAAGTTTCCAGACATCCTCACCGACCCGATCGTCGGCGAAGCAGCGAGCAACCTCTACGCCGATGCGCGTCGCATGCTCAAGCAGATCATCGCGGGCAATTGGCTATCGGTTCGCGCGGTACTCGGCTTCTTCCCGGCGAATTCGGTGGGCGATGACATCGAGGTCTACACCGGTGAGGATCGCCGCGAAGTCTTGATGACGCTCAATCATCTTCGCCAGCAGAAGGGCAAGCCGGCCGGCCAGCCTCACGAGTGTCTCTCCGACTATGTCGCCCCGCGCGACAGTGGAGTCCGCGATTACATCGGTGCCTTTGCCGTGACGACGGGTATCGGTATCGAGGAACATGTCGCGCGTTTCGAAGCGGCACACGACGACTACTCGAGCATCATGCTCAAGGCCTTGGCCGATCGTTTTGCGGAAGCGGCCGCGGAGCATTTCCACGAACGTGCGCGGCGCGAGCTTTGGGGTTACGATACCGCGGAGCAACTGACGAACCAGCAATTGATCCGCGAAGAGTATCGCGGCATCCGGCCTGCGCCGGGTTATCCGGCCTGCCCGGATCACACCGAGAAGGGCAAGTTGTGGCAGCTGCTCGACGTCGAGCGCAACACCGGCATCCGGCTCACCGAGAGTTTCGCGATGTATCCGACGGCGGCCGTGAGCGGTTGGTACATCGCTCATCCGGAGTCGCACTACTTTGCGATCGGCAAGATCGATCGAGATCAGCTCGAAGATTACGCCCGCCGTAAAGGGCAGAGCGTCGAGGAGGCTGAGCGTTGGCTTGCGCCGAATCTTGGCTACGACCGGAGCTGACGGAGCGGGTCGCGTCCCGGGTTTTCAGCGACTGCGCGCTTCGGTCGGATCGTCGTCGTCGAGCTGCTTCAGAAACGAAGGCCCGCCGAGTGCGCGCATCTGCCCCATGATGGCGTCGCGTCGCTTCTGAATGTAGTTGGACGGTCGGTCGGCCCGGAATCGCTTCGGATTCGGGAGCACGGCGGCGAGTGTCGCCGCCTCGCGGCGCGTGAGACGTGAAGCGTCTTTGTCGAAAAATCTTTGAGCAGCCGCCTGAACTCCGTAAGTGCCCGGCCCGAACTCGGCGAGGTTGAGGTACACCTCGAGGATTCGCTCTTTGGGCCATGCCGCCTCGATGAGCACCGTGAAGTACACCTCAAGGCCTTTGCGCGCCCAGCTTCGACCCGACCAAAGAAATAAATTCTTCGCCACTTGTTGCGAGATGGTGCTCGCTCCGCGCTTGCGCTTACTTTTTGCGTTGTGTTGAACAGCCTTTCGGATCGACTCGAAATCGAAGCCGGCATGAAAAGGGAACTGCTGATCCTCGGACGCGATGACCGCCATCGCCGCATGAGGGGAGATGCGTTCGAGCGGCTCCCAGTCGTAGGCGTTCGAGTAGCGAAAATCGCCTTGTGCCAAAGCTGCTGCGCGACTTGCGATCATGAAGGCCGAAGTCGGAGGGGGTACCCAGCGCAGCAGCACGACGAACGCGATCGACGCACCGACCGCGATGAGTGCGGCGCGCAGCAGCCAACGACCGACTCGGGCGAAAATCAGGCGGCGCTCTCTCGGGTGACCGATTCGATCACCACGTCCTCGACAGGAACGTCTCCGTGTCCACGGCGACGCGTGGTCGGAACGTCCGCGATGGCATCGACGACATCCATCCCCGCGGTCACGCGTCCGAACACGGCGTAACCGTAGTTACCCGGCTGGTGATTCAGGAAATCGTTGTCGACGAGGTTGATGAAAAACTGCGAGGTCGCGCTGTGAACGTCGCTCGTGCGGGCCATGGCCAGAGTGCCGCGAAGGTTTTCGAGTCCGTTGGTCGCCTCGTTGCGAATGGGCGGGCGGGTGTCTTTCTGGTCCATGCCGGGCGCGAACCCGCCACCTTGAATCATGAAACCCGGAATCACGCGATGAAAAATCGTGCCGTCGAAATGACCGTCGTCGACGTAGTGTAAAAAATTGGCACAGGACTCTGGCGCTTCTTTTTCGTAGAGCTCGACGGTGAACTCTCCGGCACTTGTTTTGAACTTGAGCATGCGTAACTTCCGTTGACGGTGAAAATTTTGGGGTGACTGAGCGTCAGGGCCATTGACCTTCGGTCACGCGCTCCTGACCCGACAGGTCGGTGTGGGAGACTACGTGAGCGAAACCCCGGGCGACAAGTTTTGACCGCAGCGCTTCACCTTGTCGTGCGCCGTGTTCCAGCAGCAAGCGACCTCCGTGTTCGAGATGCCGAGGCGCCTCGTCGATGAGATGCGCGAGATCGCGGAGGGCATCGGCTCCCGGTGTCAGTGCCTCGCGGGGTTCGTGACGCAGCGAGTCGCCACCGAGTAGCGGGTCGTCCGCCGAGACGTAGGGTGGATTCGACACCACGATATCGAAACGCCGGTCGGCAACGGGCTCGAACCAATCGCCCTGCAACAAGTGGAGGTTCGTCACGGCATGACGCGACGCATTACGTCGCGCGACGGCGAGGGCGGAGTCCGATCGTTCGACGGCGGTCACTCGCCAGCCGGGGCGTTCATGCGCGAGGGCGATGGCGATGGCGCCCGAGCCCGTTCCCAAATCGAGCACGCTGGGTAGCGCTTGGCCTGCGAGTTCGAGCGCATCGCCGATACGTAGCGCCCGTTCGACGAGTAGTTCCGTCTCGGGTCGCGGCACAAGCACGGCTGGGCTGACTTCGAAGTTGAGCGACCAGAACTCTCGCTCGCCGATCAGATACGCGAGCGGTTCGCCGCGGCATCGTCTTGCGAGCCACTCCTCGATGTGGGCTCGCTCGGTGTTCGACAGCAGTCGATCGGGATCGGCGTACAGGGTGCTGCGCGGCAGTCCGAGACGAGACAAGACCAAGGCTTCGGCTTCGCGCAAGGCGTCGAGGTGGGGTGCGTCGCTTTCCGGCACTTCGGTCGGCGTTCGAAGCGTCGTTGCGAGTGCCGAGGCGGCGGCCGCGACGGCTTCGCGAAGCCGCGAGGGCAGTTCGGGGTGATGCGCAGAACTTTTCGGATCGCTGAGCATGGGAGCGCTAGTTTGGCACGATCGGGCGCAGTCTCTGCTAGATTGCGGGCGTGAAAGAGAGTTCATTTCCCGTCGATCGTTTGTTGCCGCCGCGAGCGGCGACATTGAGCGAAGCCCTGGATGCGGGTTTTGTCCTCTTTCGTCGTTCGCTCGTCGGCTGTCTGCCGCTATCGCTCTTCGCCGTGCTGCTTGGACAATTGCCGTCGGCCTATCTGCTTTCGACGAAACAGTCGCTTTCGCTCGCAGACCCTAAGGACCTCACGTGGTGGGCCCTGATGATGCTCGCGGCGGTCGGTACTCTTTGGTGTTGGCTCGCCATCATGCTGCGCCAGCGGGCTGCGCTCGCCCCATCGACACTGGCTGCCGATTTCGGTGTTGCGCTCGTTCGTCTGCCAATGGCGCTCGGTGCGCTGATCGTCGGCGTGTGTGCCGTAACGCTCGGTGCTCTGCTGCTCGTCATACCCGGCATTTATTTGATGGTGGCGTTCTGGCCCGCACTCGCACTCGTCGTGTTCGAATCGGCGAGTCCTCGCGAAGCGCTCGACGGCGCCTTGCAACTCGCGCGTGGGTCATGGCGTCCGCTCGCAGCCAATTTACTGGTCGTGATCATGACGCTGCTCGGTCTGTTCGTGATGGGCACGCTCGTCGCATTGTTCTTCATCGAGTTTCTCCGACCGACCGGCTCCGGTGCCGACGCTTGGGTGATGAGTGGGGTGACAGGTCTCTTGAGCGCCGTGTTTCAGCCGCTCTTCATTGCTTTCGGACTCGCCGCGTATGCCGACCTGCGCAACCGACGCGCTCAAATGCCTTCTTCGGCGAGTAGCTCGGCCTGATGCTCTTGTGACAACGGCTCGATGAGATCTTCGAGTCGTCCGTCGATGATCGAATCGATCTGATAGAGCGTGAGATTGATGCGGTGGTCGGTCACGCGGCCCTGCGGGAAGTTATAGGTACGGATGCGCTCCGATCGATCACCGCTACCCACCTGAAGTTTTCGCTCGCGCGCCTGAGCAGCCTCCCGTTTTTCTTGCTCCTGCGCTTTGAGTCTCGCTTTGAGCAATGACATCGCACGACTGCGATTCTTGTGCTGCGAACGCTCGTCCTGACATTCGACCACCATGCCGGTGGGCAGATGGGTGATGCGAATCGCCGAGTCGGTTTTATTGACGTGCTGACCGCCCGCACCCGAGGCACGAAACGTATCGATGCGTAGGTCAGCAGGGTTGATCTCGATGTCTTCGACCTCATCGAGCTCCGGCAAGATCGCTACCGTTACGGCCGAGGTGTGTATGCGTCCCTGAGCTTCGGTTGCCGGAACGCGCTGCACGCGGTGCGTCCCCGATTCAAATTTCAGCTTCGAGAACACGCTAGAGCCGATGACGCGGCAGATGACCTCGCGATAGCCACCGTGTTCGCCGGGGCTCTCGCTCAACGTTTCGATTTGCCAGCCTTGTCGCTCTGCGTATCGGCTGTACATGCGGAGCAGATCGCCCGCAAAGATGGCCGCTTCGTCACCGCCGGTACCGGCGCGAATTTCGAGATAAACGTTCTGACCATCGCGAGGGTCGGCCGGCACGAGCATCCTGCGCAGAGCGAGCTCTTCCTCGGCGATGGACGTCTCGAGTCGCTTCGCCTCGTCCTCCCCGAGGACTCGCATGGCGGGGTCTGCATCCTCCGTCAGGGCGCGCGCGTTCGTGAGCTCGCGTTCCAAGTTCCGGAAGGCGTCATACCGCTCGGCGAGGGGGGTCAGCCTCGCGTACTCCATCGACAGCTCCCGAAACTGATTGGAGCCCCCGTCTATTTGAGGATCAGCCAGCAGCCGACCCACTTCTTCATAGCGGTCTGCCTGGCGATCGAGTCTGTGACGGATGGAGTCTTTCATTTGACAGTGCCCCGCCGGCCGGGCGGCGGGTGGCGCGATTCTCGGGGTGCGGAGGAGTGCTGACAAGCCGCCCTGTTCCGATATAGTCGGGGGACGATGTCCCGGCTCTCTATTTTCGCGCCCTTGATGCTCCTCGGCCTGATGCCGATGCCGGGCGCGATGGCGCAGCAGCCGTCCGACATGACGGCGGCCGACCAGGCCTTGATGAAGGGCGACTGCCGCGGGGCCGTCGAGGGTTATCTCTCGGCTGGCATGAGCGAACGCAATCCGAGAGTGATCGAGCGCGCACTCCAGATCTCTCGCGCCTGTCGAAACCTGCCGGCAGCCTCAAAGGCCGCCGATCGATTGCTCGAACTCGATGGCGAAAATGTCGAGGCCCTCCGGCTCGTTGGTCTGGTCGCTCTCGAGGCCTGGCGACTCGATCTCGCGCGCCGAGTGTATGGCGCCTTGCTCGCCAAGCCCGATGTCGAGCCTGATCGGGCGCTCGCCGATTTACTGCCTGAGCTCGCTGAGGGTGATGCGACTCATGCGGCGTGGTTGGTGCTACGCGAGGTCGTTCCCCGCGATGCAGTGTCCGGACAAACGCTCTCGGCGCTCGCACGCATCGCCTGCAATGCCGACGATCTCAACGCCTGCCTTGCGCTGGTTCAGGCGGCGCGCGCGAAAGGGGCGGGCAGCGACGCTCGCACCCTCCGCATGGCTTCGGCTGCGTTCGCTGCGATGGGTCAAGCGGAGACGGCGCTCAGCGAGGCCGATCTGCTCGTTCAAGGCGACCCCGAGAACCATCGCTTTGCTCGTGTCGAAACGTTGACGGCGCTCGATCGCTTGGATGAAGCCCGAGAAGAGTTGCTGGTTATCGAGCGTGAGTCGACGCCGGGCAACGAACGTGTGGCAGCAGAGGCCGATCGTCGACTCGCGCTGCTCGCGCTCGCTACGGGCGATGAGGCGGAGGCGGAGCGACGTTTTGGCGCGCGTCTCGCGGCCGATCGAAGTTCGGGAGAGTCTCTTTACTATCTCGCCATCATCGCCGAGCGTCGCGGTTTGCCGGATCTCGCTTTGCAGGGTTATCGGCAACTCATCGCAGCCGGGGCAGGGCTGCCTCCGCGCGTCCGTGCGGCGCAGTTGCTGCTCTCGAGGGGTGATCGCGAAGAGGCCATGGCCCTGCTCGATCAGGCGCTGCGTGGCGGACGAGTCGATGCGATCGAGGTCGAGATCGTGCGTTCGCGAGCGCTGTTCGATGCGGGTCTCGCCAAGGAGGCGTTGGAGGCGCTCGATCACTCGCTCGATCGTTTCCCCGAGCATCCTCAGTTGCTCTATCAGCGTGCCGTACTGCTCGATGCCGACAACCGAACGAGCGAGGCGGTCAAAGTATTCGAGGCGCTACTCAAGGCGCGTCCGGGCGACGGTAATGTTCAAAACGCACTCGGCTACACGCTCGCCGATCGAAGGCGTCAGCTCGCGAGAGCGGAATCTTTGATCCGAGACGCCGTTGCACAACGGCCCGATAGCGCTGCCTTTATCGACAGTCTCGGTTGGGCTCGTTTCCGTCGTGGCGACAAGAAGGGCGCGCTACCTCTTCTCGAGCGAGCGTGGCGACTGTCGCGCGAGGCCGAAATCGGCGCGCATCTCGGTGAGGTGCTTTGGGCATTGGGTGAGAAGGCCAGAGCGCGGGAGGTCTGGGCTCGATCTTTGGTGATCGCGCCTGAATCTAAGCCCTTGCGCGCCACGATCGAGCGCCTCGCCGACGAGGTGCGCAAAGCCGAGTCCCGTTAAGGATGTCGGTGGCCCTCTGCATGTCCTCGATCCGTTCGATCCGCGCTCCCGTTTTATGGCTGCTGATGCTCGCGAGTTCACTCGTCGGCTGCGCTAGTCTCGTCCGGGTTCAGGCCTTGCCTTCGATGCTGCCCGCCACTTGGGAGGCGCGTCGCGAGACCTTGCAGTCCTGGGGTCGTTTCGAGTCGCACGGCCGCGTCGCGATTGCGCGAGACGGCGAGGGGTTTTCCGGTTCGTGGCGTTGGGCGCAGCGGGCGCATCGCTCGACGCTCGAACTTCAAGGTCCGCTCGGTGTCGGAGGGCTGAGCCTCGAGTTCAATTCCGAGGGTGCCGTCGATGAGGCTTCTCGTCTCGCCCTCGAGCAGCAACTCGGTTTCGTCTTGCCTGTCGAATCCCTGCGTTACTGGATGCTCGGCGTACCCGACCCTCGTGAGGGTGGAGAAGAGCGCATGGCAGCGGATGCTGCCCGTCTCGATGGTCTTCAACAAAAAGGTTGGACGGTGAGCTTCAAAAATTACGCGCCGGTACCGGGAGCCGAGTACGAGCTTCCGCAGCGCATCGAGGCGAGTCGCGAGTCGCTGCGCGTGAGGCTCGTCATCGAAGGTTGGAGCGGAGGCGCGCGATGAGTGGTCAAGGGTGGTCGACCGCAGGACATCCGGCATGGTGGTCCGCACCGGCGAAGCTCAATCTTTGTCTACACATCACCGGTCGACGTACCGATGGTTATCACGAACTGCAGACCATTTTTCAGCTCATCGAGTTGTGTGACGAACTTGCTTTCGAAGCGGCGCCCGTCGGCGTGATCGAGCGTCGTGACGACGGGCTCGCGCACTCGGGTGCGCTCGCGGCCATTCCGTCCGACAAAGACCTCTGTGTCCGTGCCGCGCGGGCGCTTGTGGCGGCCTCGCGTGCCAAAGGCTTACCCGAGCCACCCTCGGGCGTCTGCATTCGCATCCGCAAGCGGATTCCGATGGGGGGCGGTCTCGGCGGGGGCAGTTCTGACGCCGCCACGACGCTGCTCGCCCTCAACCATCTCTGGGGGCTCGGTTTGTCGGAGGACGAACTCGCCCAGATCGGCCTCGAACTCGGCGCGGACGTGCCCGTGTTCGTACGGGGCCGCTGTGCCTTGGGGGAGGGCGTGGGTGAGCGTCTGACGCCCCTGGAGCTGCCCGAACGCTGGTTTCTCGTCCTGCACCCCGGGGTCCTCGTACCCACCGCTGCGGTGTTCCAGGCGCCTGAATTGACACGAAATTCCCCCGTCCTCACAATACCGGCCCTTTTGGCGTCGGGGGGTCGAAACGACTGCGAACCGGTGGTGCGGCAACGCTACCCCGAGGTTGCAGAGGCGATCGACTGGTTGGCGAGGTTCGCTCCGGCGCGGCTGACGGGAACAGGGTCCTGCATCTTTGCGAGTTTCGACTCCGCGGCCGAGGCCGAACGGGTCGCAGCTCGTGTGCCGGATCTCTGGCGAGTGTGGGTGGTACGCGCGTTGTCGCGATCGCCCGTGTTCTCCCGACTGCAGGATCGTGCCACGCCGAGATGATTTTTCAGGCACCGCGTCTGCTGGGGTGTCGCCAAGTGGTAAGGCAGCGGGTTTTGATCCCGCCATTCGGAGGTTCGAATCCTTCCACCCCAGCCACTCGGTGAACGCCCCGCGTGATGCGGCATTGATTCAGAGGCACGCTTGGATAGCCAGACCCTCGCTCTGTTCACCGGCAATGCGAATCCCGCGTTGGCCCAGGAGATCGCGCGACACCTGATGGTGCCGCTCGGGCGGTCTGTCGTCGGTCGTTTCAGCGACGGCGAAGTGAACGTCGAGCTCATGGAAAACGTGCGCGGACGCGACATTTTTTTGGTGCAGCCGACGTGTCCGCCCGTCAACGATCACCTCATGGAACTGCTGGTGATGGCCGATGCGTGCCGACGCGCGTCGGCGAAGAGCGTGACGGCGGTGGTTCCTTACATGGGTTACTCGCGTCAAGACCGACGACCGCGCGCTACGCGCTCGGCGATCTCCGCGAAGCTCGTCGCCAACATGATGGCGGGAGCCGGCATCAATCGTGTGCTCACCGTCGATCTGCATGCTGAGCAGATTCAAGGCTTTTTCGACATCCCCGTCGACAACGTCTATGCGTCGCCCGTGCTGCTTGGCGATGCGTGGCGGCAACGCTATCCCAACATGATCGTAGTGTCGCCCGATGTGGGCGGTGTCGTGCGTGCACGAGCGCTTGCCAAGCGACTCGACGACGTCGAGCTCGCGATCATCGACAAGCGTCGCCCACGACCCAACGAATCGAAGGTGATGAACATCATCGGTGAAGTGAAGGGTAAAACCTGCGTGCTCATCGACGACATGGTCGATACCGCGGGCACGCTATGCCTTGCCGCGCAGGCGCTCAAGGACGAGGGCGCCGTGCGCGTCGTCGCGTATATCACTCATCCCATTCTCTCCGGCGGTGCTGTAGAGAAGATCAGCAAATCAGCGCTCGATGAGCTCGTGGTGACCGACACCATCCCGCTCTCCGAGCCAGCAAGAACGTGCGGGCGAATCCGTCAACTATCGGTTGCGGCTTTGCTCGGCGAGACGATACGTCGAATTCGGGACGAAGAGTCCGTGAGTTCGCTGTACGTCGATTGAGTCCGTTCTGGTCGCGGAACGGAAAAACATCAACTAGGAGTCAGTCAATGAAAATCTCTTTCGAACTCGCTGCGGAATTCCGCGACGACGAAGGCAAGGGTGCGAGCCGCCGCCTGCGTCGTAGCGGCAAAGTCCCGGCCATTCTCTACGGTGGCAAGCGCGATCCGCGCATGCTGTCGCTCAACCACGAAAAGCTGATGACGCTCGTCGAGGACGAAAAGTTCTACTCGACCATCATCGGCCTGAAGGTCGGCACCGAGACGCAGGCTGCCATCGTCAAAGATCTTCAGATGCATCCGGCCGAGCCGCGGGTTCTGCACCTCGATCTGCAGCGCGTGCTCGAAGACGAGAAGATCCGTATCCGTCTGCCGATTCACTTCAAGGGTGAGGCCGCTTCTCCTGGCGTGAAGACCCAGGGCGGTATCGTGTCGCATCGCATCGCCGACATCGAAGTGACCTGTCTTCCGAAAGATCTGCCGGAAGAGATCACGCTCGATTTGTCGCAGATGAAGCTCAACGAGTCCAAGTCCATCTCGGACATCGCTTTGCCGGCGGGCGTCGTGGCGACGGCCGTGTTGCAGGGCAAGGACCAGGTCGTGGTCTCGATCCACAGCCCGCG
>CAZRFN010000015.1:0-46188 GCA_964599335.1 uncultured Acidibacter sp.
TTAGACGATCGATGATGGCTATGTGAGCGATAGATACTTTCATCTGGAAGCATCCGCTGAGATGTTTGAGACTACGTCAAACAACGGAGAGTCACACCATGAAAGCGAGAAAATCCATTCCACCGAAAGTCGATATCGGAATCTCCGAGGGCGAACAAAAGAAAATCGCCCAAGGTTTATCGGTATTACTGGCCGATAGCTACACCCTGTACTTGATGACGCACAACTTTCATTGGAACGTCACCGGGCACGTATCGCGAGTTCGTCAAGCTGGCTTCGATCGCCGAGGTCGAGGGCGTGCCGAAGGCAGACGACATGATTCGTCATCTCGTTGCGGCGCAGGAGGCGACCGCTCGCACCGCTCGTAAGTTGTTTCCCCTCGTCGAAAACGCCAAGGACCAGCCGACTGCCGACGTGCTGACCCAGCGTATCGACGTCCACGAAAAAACTGCGTGGATGTTGCGTAGTCTGCTCGAAGACTGATGGGTTCACCCGGCAAGGGTGATTGGCGAGAGCCCCGCCCAGGCGCGCTCGAAAAACCAGTAAGCGGCAATGATTCCGCCGGCGTAAGACACGGTGGTTCTGAGTTTTCCGTCAGGCGTGGCGCTTAGGAGGCGGCCGTCTCCCCCGGGGAGCATTCGGATTGCTCGCGCGATCACCAGACCCGTCAGCACGACGAGGCTGATAAACGCGATCTGACCCGCTTCGACACCGATGTTGAACATCAGCAGCGCAGAAAGCTCGTCGTCTTTAGGCAAGCCGACCTCCCGCAGATAGCCGGCAAAGCCGAAGCCGTGCAGTAGGCCGAACAGAGTGGATACGGCGACCGGGTGGCGAAGGGTTAGCGTCTCGCGTCGACTGCTCAAAGATTCTGCTGCGACGAGTACGATACTCAGTGCGATCATCGACTCGACGAATGGCTCCGAGGGTGTTGCGACGCCTGTCGTAGACAGAGCCAAAGTAATCGAGTGACCGAGCGTGAATCCGGTCAGGGCGCGTATCAAGACCCACCCAGTGCCCGTGATGAGCCATAAAAGCGTCAAAAAAATCAGGTGATCGGCGCCTCGCAGGATATGGTCAAAGCCGATCAGTGCATACGATCGAGCTTGTAATGCTTCGGTTTGCGTATCCGAAAGGCTGATCGAACTCATCCCCGGAGAGCCAGTGATTCTCGCGACGGTGCCGTCCGCTCGGGTCAGGGTAAGCAGTGTGGATAGAGACGGATTATCGTTGGGGTAATGCAGTTCGAGGCTCAGCGGTGAGCTCGGATCGGTACAAAGGTAGCTGGCGTTGTGGATCGCGCGCCCCGATCGTTCGCCGAGATCTTTCTTGCAGCCAATGCCCGTCAGTTCGACGAGTGGTTGATCTGCAAAGTCTAGGGTCGGTGAGGGTTGCCAGCTTACGACGTATCGTCCCGCCGGCTCCTCACTGACTCTGACGAGCAGCGGACGATAGTCGTGGGCGTGCGCCAACGTCGTACTCAGACAGAGGCAGATCAGGCCTGCGGTGATCCGAAGCAGTCTCACTGCAGGGTCGACTCCACATGGTACTCACTGATGAGTGACTTGATACGTCGCTCAAGTCGTTCTTCGACTTTGGCATTCCGTAGGTCGTTGGCCACGACGTCCTTCACCGTTTTCAAATCTGGAGTTGTGGGCAAGGATCGCCGAGTCACCTGGACCAGATGAAAACCCCCACGGGAGCGATACGGTCCTTGCCATGAAGCGTCGACAGGCTTCTCGAATGAGACGACGGCAACCTCGCGGCCCAGATGACTTTCGACGAGTTGTCGCGTTTCATCCGCATAGTCGTGAAAGTAGGGGAATCGGTCGCTGATTTTGAGGGCCCCTTCGAAATCGAGGGCGTTCGATCGAAGTGCGGCGAGTGTAGAGCGGGCTCTTTTCTCTGCTTCGCGCTCATCGATTGCGGCGTCGAAGAAGACGTGTCGGAGGGTCGCCCGTGCCGGGCTCTGGTATCGATCGACATTCTCGAGGAAGAATCGGTTCAATTCTTCGTCGGAGGGCGCTGCCATGTCCTCGTCGGGAGTGCCTCGCAGTACATATTCCATGGTCTGTGCAAGTCGGCGCCGAATGACGTAGTCCGTTGAGTCCAACCCCATGGCGAGGGCTTCTCGGTGAAGAACCTCTTCTCGAAGGTAGTCTTCGACGAGCGCGGCTTTTTGCGCAGGTGTCATCGAGTGCAGCGTTTCCTCGAGTCGATCACGCGCGGAATCGGAGAACGTCTGATTCCTGTATTGCATGAATTCGAGAAGGCGCTCTTGCGTGATGACGATCCGCCGGGATTCTCTTTCGCCGTCCGGCGCGAGCCATGTGAACAGTGCAAAGAGAGCGGCTCCGATGATGATGAAATGCATCAACGGTTCACGAAGCAGGTTCATGAATCGGTCTCGTGACCGAGACGCTTCGGTCATGGTTTGTACCAAATCGGCGAGGTGTAGGCGCGCTCGACCGTGATGCTCTTCACACCGCTCGGAATAGTGGCTCCGAGTCGCTTCGCATCGTACGCAGTCCACCGCGGCGTCGGAATTTCGAGCACGCGTACGTAATAGAAGGCGCGAAGCGTTGGATCAAAGTCGGGGTCGCGCCAAACGGCATCCAGAGACTCTGCGCCGATCGAATTGGAGTAGGTGGCGTTGGCAATATCGACAGTCGAACCGACGAGCGGCGTCTTTCCAGCCTTGCTTGCCGCGCGTCGTTTTCCTGATAGCGCGACATCATAAATTTTTTCGTGCGTTTTGCCGGAGGCGTCGAGCCACCCCTTGATGACTTGAATGCGATCCAGATTGGCTTCGTCCGGATCTTTCGTTGCAGTGATCATCAAGACGGGTGCTTTGCTGCGCGGGGCGGCATTAAGAGTGCCGCCCATCGGTACGCCCTTCGAATAGCCGACAGCCGCATAGTCGGCGCGCTTCACATCGGCGGGGGCGAAATCCCAGCCACCAAAAAGGCGGACCGTTATTCGGTTCCCTGTCGTCGCATACACCTCTTTTCTCGTCAGCGCGTCGAAGAGCGCCTCGCGAGTGTTATCTGTCGCCCAGACGGCTGCAAGGCCGGACGCGGCGAAGTCCGAACCCGGTACGGGGAAGCCCGGCGCCATTTGAGTCACCATCCGGTTGATGCCAGGTTCCGAGGAAACAAATTTGCCGAAGAAGTTATCCTCGGTCGTGGTGGAGATTCCGATATGGGAATCGGTACTGCCGATCATTCCGAAGCCGAAAGGGTTCACGCCTAGACGAGACTCGTGCACGAGCCCGCGCGCCAAGGCCGATCGAGCGTACTCATACTCGAGCATCCAAGGTTCTTTTTTTCGAGTCCCGCCGATGTTGGTTTTATCCCATCGTTCGTAGTCGGCGAATTCGTCGTTCGGTGAGAGGTAGGGGTGAGTCTCGCCGTCACCCTTCACCTGAGTGACTTCGTAGATCGGTTCCCATCGCGAGCGGCGCGCGGCGTAATCGGTCGACAGCGGCTGACCCGCAATCGTGGTGTCCGCGAACATCATTCCGTTGCTGCCGTTGCCGTTATGAGGGATGGCCAAGACTCGTCCCGATGTTTCTTTTTCGTATCCCTCGAGTGCTTTCCATAAATCTTCGGGGTCGATACTGTCTAACGATGAGTAGGGGATGTGCTTGAGGGTTTTTTCCGGCCCATCGCGGAAAAGCACAACTCGGTGAAGATTGTTTCCGTCGACCGCAGCACTCCATTCATATCCGACGATCGTCGTGAAGCGACCGGGCTCATTGAAACGCTCAGCTTCGTTTACGAGTTCGCGCCAGACGAACCGTTTGAAGAAATCCGGCAGACGCGAGTCTTCTCTGGCGCCGCGTCCGACCAAGGCATCCGCAAACTCGGTAAACAGTTTCCGGTCTTCACCATTCGCCAAGTAGCCCGCCCATCGGGCCCCCACGGAAGTCTGCATGACTTCCGGTGTGCGTTTTCCTGCATGAAAAAACGCGCCGAGATATTCCGCATGATCTGTCACCGCCAGAAAATCGAGCGGTCTTTTCAGTCGTGTCGGTTGTCCCGTTTCGGTTTTGACGGCTTCGCCGCGCGCGAACCGGAATGCATCGGCAGGTGTCATGTGACGCGTTCCGAGGCTGTATGCGTCGGCAGAGCACTGCGTGTGCAGATGCAGATCACCCCAATACACTCGACGTGGATATTTCGCCGCAACGACTGGCGAGTACGCGGGCGATGAGGGCTGAGCAAAGCCGATCGGCGAATTCCAAACCAAAGCCGCGAGCAAAAAAGTTGTCAGCCTAGTGTTCATTTGCAGCACCTCGAGACGAACTGGCGAGAGGGTTGGCTCGTAAATAAACAAGCAAGAATGTTTTCGACAAGCATGCTTGTTTCTTGAAATCGTAACTGATACGTTCGGGTCAAGGGGAAGTTCGGTTGCATACGCGCATCAGTTGGTCGCGTGTTCGATGTCTCCCCCTAAAGCAGAAATAACTATATTTTTTTGGGGGTCGACGTATGAAATTCGCTTTGCGAGTTCCGGTGCTTTCAGCGCTCGTGTCGTCAGCGCTTGGATTTTCAACCGGGGCGATGGCTCAAGACTCTGGTGCCTCACAAGGCGCTGCTTCTCTCGAAGAAGTAGTGGTGACGGGCACCCGCCTTAAGTCCGATGGCTTCGAGGCGCCGACGCCCGTAACAGTGGCTACCGTCGAATCTTTGGTCAACGCGGTGCCTACCAACGTCGTCAACGCACTGCAGGAACTACCGCAGTTCCTTGGCTCTGCAAACTTCTCGTCGGGTGGAAAGCTCGGCATCGGAGAGGGCAGAGGTCAATTCCTGAGCCTTCGAAATTTCGGCGCAGGTCGTACCTTGATCATGTTGGACGGCGTTCGTATGCCGCCAACCACCTACGACGGGCGCGTTAATTCCGAGATTTTCCCGCAGATGCTGCTCAAGCGTGTCGACGTCGTGACCACGGGCGCATCCGCTGCCTATGGTTCAGATGCGGTGGGTGGCGTCGTCAACTACGTGCTCGATCACGACTTCGAAGGCGTGAAGGTCGATACATCGGCCGGCATGTCGAGCCGCAGTGACTCGTTCAACTATCGTGTTGGCGGTGCTTTCGGTGCGAAGGTGGGCGAGCGGGGTCATTTGCTCGTCAGTGTCGAACGCTTCGAAAACGAAGGGATCGAGCTCGGAGATCGTCCGCTCGGGCAAGAAGCCTACGTGGCCGCCGGTCGTACGCCGGGCGGTGGTGCACAAGGCACGGCCAATAATCCTTTCGTGATCTACAGCGGCGCAGTTTGGAACAACCTGAGCGTCGGTGGCCACATCATGGCCGGCCCGCTCGCGGGAACGTACTTCACGACTTCCGGTCAGTGGCGTCCATTCGTCGCGGGCAGAGCGACCGGCGCATCGAACACCAGCGTCGGTGGAGATGGCGTAGCCCTGCAGCGCGAGCAAAGCGTTTCAGAAGACGCCGTATCGACGCAGGGCATGGTTCGATATGAATACGCCTTGACCGATAACGTGAAGGCTCATGTGCTCGGTCTTTATTCGAAGGCTGAAGTCAGCATCACGGGTGGCTTCAATTACTTCGACTTTGGCCACACGATTTATAGCGGCAACCCGTTCATTCCGACCGATATTCAGGCTCGGATGACCTCGCAAAACATCGCCTCTTTCGCGCTGCAGAAGTACGTGACGGACTCGCCGATTTCTCCGGCGACGGACGATACGCGGCACTACACCATCATGGCGGGGCTTGAGGGTAGCTTCGACGTCGCAGATCGCAGCATCGGCTGGAATCTGACCTACGCACACGGCGATACCAAGCAAGAAGCTGCTGAACTCAACACGCCTGAACTTCGAAAATTCCATGCGGCTGTTGATGCCGTTCGGGATTCTTCGGGCAACATCGTGTGTCGTGTGACCGTGACCAACCCTGGTCTCCACCCTGGCTGCGTTCCCTTCAACATCCTCGGTGAAAATGTGGCCTCGAAGGCGGCAGTGGACTACATCCACGGTACGTCGCTCTACGGCACTGAAACCAAGCTCGACCAGGTTGGTCTGTCTTTCCAAGGCGATCTGTTCGAGTTGCCGGCAGGTGCGGTTGCGTTCGCCATCGGTGGCGAATACCGGAAGCAGAAGCTCGTCATGACGAGCAACTCTGATCCTTCGATTGTCAGACCGGTTGACGGCTTGCGGAGTCTCGCGCTCACTCAACCGCGATTCTGGTTCTCTAACCGTGCGAGTGCGAAGGCTGATCTGTCGGTTAGCGAAGCTTTCGCAGAGACGAACATTCCGTTGCTCGCCGATGCGCCGTTTGCGAAGAGCCTAGACATCAATGGCGCGATTCGCTTCACGGACTACAGCACGAGCGGAAACGTGAAGACCTGGAAGGGTGGCGCGACATGGCGTCCGGTCGAAGAGGTGTTGTTCCGCGTGACCAAGTCACGTGATATCCGCGCACCCTCGCTGTTCGATCTCGGTGCCTCGGGCTCCGCAGGTCGCACGACGCTTGCCGATCCTTTGACGGGTCGATCGGACGTTGTCCTGACGGCTGGCGGTGGTAACCCCAAGCTGGCGCCGGAAATCGCCGATTCGATCAGTTACGGTGTCGTGTTGCAGCCGAGCTTCATCGAAGGCTTGAGCATCGCGGTCGACGCGTTCGACGTCGAAATCGTCGATGCGATCACGACCCTCTCGGCGGGAAACATCGTCAACCAGTGTTTCTTCAGCGGCGGCACGGATCCGATTTGTAGTCAGATCGATCGACCGATCTCCGCGACGAGCACGGCCACAGGCAACTTCCCGACTCTGATCCGTATCGGCCCAACCAACAGCTCGTTGATTGCCACGAAGGGTGTCGACGTCGAGTTGGCCTATGCGACGGAGTTCATGGGCGGTCGCTTGAATTCGCGACTGCTCGTGTCGAAAGTCGATGAGTACAACACGAAGGCGAGCCCGTTCCTGGCGGTCGTGAAGAATGCCGGAACGAACATCCTTCCCGACCTCAAGGCGATCTTGCAGCTGCAGTACAGCCGCGGCCCGCTCTCGATCTCGGTGCAGGAGCGCATGATCGGCGAGATCACGCTCGGCCAGTCTCCGAATGCGATCTGGGCCGAGCCGCCCATCGCCGCGCAGTACTACACCGACGTGACGGCGCGTTATGACTTCGAATGGCGGGATGCATCGCTCGAGACCTTCGTGACGGTGAAGAACCTGTTCGATCGTCAACCGCCGCTGGTGCCGAATACTGCCGCCCCGCGATTCAATTTCCCGACCTTGCCGTTCTACGACTTCATCGGGACGACCTATACGGTGGGTGTGCGCAGCAAGTTCTGACGCCTGATCGTTTATCGAGGGTCGGAGCGATACGCTTTGTCAAAAAGTTGATATCGCCCGACCCTTTTTTTTTGAAATTTTTTGTGTGGGAGTTTGAACAATGACGCTCAGCAGATTGAAAATCGCGTACGGCCTCGTGGCGCTGATGATGTGTCCGCTGACTGTGTTTGCGGGAACTCCCCAGTACGATCGACTGCCGACCGGGCAGACATCGCAAACACCCTTCATCGGCTGGTATGAAGATCTCGGAAAGAAGGGCTACGCCGAAGAGGAGTATCTCGCCCGAGGCGAAGCGAATGTGTACGAGTACGTCCGCGCGGGTGATCCCGCCGTTCAGGTTCGAACGCCCTCGGTTCCTTACGTCACCCGCGTGCTGGTTCGCTATCCGAAGGACCCTTCGAAGTTCAACGGAACGGTCTATATCGAAGTCCTGAACGCGACGGCGGGTTGGGACGGTGATCCGACCTGGCAAGCTGCGGCGGACTACTTGATGCGTAGCGGGGCCGCTTGGGTCGGCGTCAGCACCAAGCCGGTGACCGTCGATTTCCTGCGCGACAAATGGGGTCGAGATAAATATCCGGCGCGCGATACCGGTCGGTATGCGTCGCTGTCGATGCCTCACTTCGGCCAGGTGTGGGACATGATGACCCACGTCGGGAAGTGGGTGAAAAGCTCGAATGAGTCAAGCAATCCGTTACGTCAGTACGCCGTGAAGAGATCGTTCATGGTGGGTTTCTCGCAGTCGGTGGCGTATCAGGTCACTTACGCAAACAGTTTTCATAATCGTGAGCGGATGCCCGATGGCCGAGCGGTCTACGATGGCTATTACCTCGGTGCGGGTGGTTCTCGGGCTAAAGACGTAACCGCAGCGACCCCACAAACTGAGAGTCTGGGCGAGGGCGATCCGAGAAATCTGATTCGGGTCGACGTTCCAGTCGTGAGACTTCAAACGCAAACGGAAGTCATCGGTTTCGGTTCCTATCGAGTTCGGCAGGACGATGCAGAGTTTCCGTTGGTGAGAACCTACGAAGTCGCTGGTGGTTCTCACGTCGATGCGCATCTCGATGAAGTGGGCGGCTTTGCGCTGGCGAGAGACCTTGGCCTCCCGCCGAGTTTTTGTCCCAAACCCGATGCTGCCTACAACCCGGTGCGCACGGGGTTTTACCAGTCGGCGGCGCTCGAAATTCTCGATCGCTGGTCTCGAGGGAAGGCCCCGCCAGCCAGTCGTCTTTATTCATTGACCGAAGAAAATGGCAAGACGGTGATGGTGAAGGATGCCGTCGGGAACGTAGTCGGGGGAGTCAGGCCGCCCGAACTCGACGCGCCCCGCGGCGTTTACAAAGAGTCGAACTCCGGCCCGGGATTTTGTCGCCTCTACGGTGGGTTCGTGCCCTTCGAGCCCGAGAAGCTTCGCCAGATGTATCCGGCTGCGGGTGCTTTTGCGTCGAAGTTCGACGCTGCGATTTCTAAAGCCGTCAAAGAACGGTTTCTGCTCCCCGAAGATGCGGCGTTGTTACGAGCGAGTCGTCCGGCGACGGTCAACTAGTTGAGTTGCGGCGGGTGGTGCTGCGCTGCCTCAGGGCTTCCACTCGACGAGTTCGAGTTGATAGCCGTCGGGGTCGGCGACATAGGCGATGACCACGCTCGACGATTTAGACGAAACATAGGCTTTGGTCTCTCTCGGAGGGCGCAAAACCTTGTGCCCCGCCGCGATCATTTTGCCGAGGGTCTCATCGAGATTTTTGATTGAGAACACGAGAGTGTGAAGCCCCGGGTTATTCGCAGAAATCGTTCGGCCGGGCGTGTAAACGAACGTCAATCCGTCTCGAAAGTTTTCGCCACCGCGTGTGGTGTAAACCTGTACAGCGCCTTCGGCGGTGGGGCGCGTTCGAATGACTTCCTTGTAGCCCAAAAACTCCGAATAGAAGCGCATCGATTTATCGAGGTCGCTGACATCGATTTTCGTGACCATGTATTCGAAGGGCGGGCCTTCATCGGCAACAGCCGTTTGTATTCCGGACGTGATCGTCAGGACAATCAAGAGGAGCCATGCAAAACCGATATCGCTTGCGCGCGTCGTCGTACGCCGAGCTTCATGAAGATTTGCTGCATATGCCATTTGACTGTCCCCTCGGTGATTCCTAGGCGTTCGCCGATCTCGCGATTCTGCAAGCCTCCGGCGACCAAGGTGAGTATCTCACGCTCTTTGGGAGTGAGTGGTGCATCACCCGCGCCTGTTGCACCTAAATGCTGATCTTCATCTTTTCGTTCGGCGGAGGTGTTTGCGGAGATGATATTTATCGCTTTCTTTGCGAAGACGTCGATCTCGTTGGTTTGAGAGGCGGTGGCTCGGTAGCTCTCCAGTAAAAGTGTGCGTACGGGTGGAGCGGAGTCGACGATCTTGCGTAGAAAACCGCCTCTCGCAGCGCCCGTTAATGCCTCACGAAGAGAGCGACGTGCGTTTTGCATATCGCCCGAAAGAAGTAGTGCATGCGTCCGGATAAGCTGCCAGCGGGTCAGGGTACGTACGGCAAGATTGCCGGTGCAGAAAGAAATCCAGCTGTTGGCGAGTCTCAAGACTTCCGTGTGTCGTGCCTTCGATAGCAGGATGCGAGCTCGGGCCGCGTCGTGAATCTCCGTATCGGAGTCCTTGGCGTTTCTCCTCGATAAAGATGACGCCGCGACTTCATCAAGGGTGGTGGGTGTTCCGACTGCACTGAGTAGACGCACTCTTTCTCCTTGCAGACATCGGCGAAGTCTGTCGAGCTGTCGCTCTTCCGAGAATCGCATTCCATCCTCGAGGGTCGACAGGGCGCGGTCGATATCGCGCTCCGCCACGAATAGCTTGGCTTGCACGGTATACGCCGTGACCAGCTGGTCGACCAAGCCGAATTCTCGAGCGGCCGGTAAGTGCGTTTCTATCAGGCGAGACGCATTAACTCGGTCGTCGGCTTCGTAGCAAAGGTCGGCAAGATACAAGCCAGATAGCGCCGACAGACCCGGTCCCACGCCTTCGAATCGTAGGGCGTCTTCGAGGCTGCGCTCGAACAGTCGACGCGCCACCGAGATGCGCCCGCACTCCACGTGGGCGGCTCCGAGTTCCGCTCTCATCCATGGCGTGAACGTCACGATTCCGCATCGCTCGGCAAGCTCGGAGGCCTGTGCTTCGAGTTTGAGTATCTCCGTGATTCGATATTGACGGCGATACGATGCAAACAGCTGCGCGTAGAGATTCAGTTTGAGGCCGTCGTTGTTCGTGCTGGAAAAATCGGCGATGAGTCGCTGACACTCCTCGTCGCTGATGGGAATGGCACTGCGGGCCGATCGTAGCGTCAGCTCCCGGTGTTTCAGCAGGGGCGCAAGTTCCCCTCTCTGAAGGCGTCGAGTGTGTTTCGAGCGCGTATCCCGCGAGATCGATTTTCGAACGGAGTCGAGCAATTCTTCGGCTTCGACAAATCGGTACTGACGTGTTCTCCACCAGGCGATGACCAGCGAAAGGTGCGGCAGTGAATGGAGCGTTTTCGTCGGAAGGCCTGCGGTGTATTTCTCGAGCAGATGAATTTGACCGCGGTAAACCATGTCCTCACAAAAGCGCTCGAGGTTTGCGGCATGAAAGCGGAGGTTACCGGTCAGCATGCTGTGATCGAGAGCGTCGGCGATTGATCCGTTGTCGGCGTACCAGCGACTCGCCCGCTCATGCAGCAGATTTTTCACAGCCGAGGGTCGTGACTGAAGCCGTCGGTTCAGGAGTTCCCGTAAGAGCGGATTTAGTCGGTAGGTGTCTGGTTTGGCGTGATCTTCGCGAATGAATCCGCCGATCTTCTTGAACGTCTGAAGGTGCGTGTCCGAGTCATGGGCGTCCGATACCGCGCCGCAAGAGGAAACGGTCAGAGTCTCCAAGATGCTTATTTCTTCGAGAAACTTAAGGGTCGCTCGGGGAAGTTTTTCGAGAGTGGCGTCCTCGATGACGCGAAACAGCACGCTTTGCGTTCGACGAAGGCTCTCGAGCGGGCGTTCACCGTTAGTTCGGCTGGACGCGTTGGCATCTAGGGTGACTTTCACTGCGCCGACCCAGCCGCCCGTTTTATCGAGCAAGGTCTCGCAATCGTGACGAGTGAGTCCTGCGCCCGCTGCGCCGGCCATCGAGTCGACTTCGTCGATGTCCAAAGCGATGTCGCGCTCGGTGAATGAAAGGCTTCGGCCGTGAGCCCATATTGCGGAGAGATTGGCGGGCAATTCGCCGCGACTCGATAGCACGAACAAGCAGCTCTCTGATGAATGACGAATGAGGGCTGAGAGTTCCGATTGCATCGACTGAGGCAACGATGGGGCATCGTCGATCAGAAGCGCGATACGTGCCGTGTTTTGAAGTAAGGCGGTGCATGCCTCGAGCGACGAGTTCCTCTCGATCGGGGTTTTTCGTCGGAGCTTCCGTGTCGATTCGGTCGCATCCAGTGAGGGCAAGAGAATTTCGGTCAGGGAGGTGCGTTCCTCCGCGAGCTCTTTAGCCGAAACCCAAAGGGTGGTGACCCCGAGTTCCTTCAATCGGTCGTGCCATTCCCGCAGGAGAGTCGTCTTCCCGAACCAAGCTGGCGCGGTTGCGATCACCGCAGAGGGCAGGGGTGAGTTGATCCATCCCGAAAGCCTGTGTCGGCGAACGTGATGGGCCGATACCGGCGGCGGACTCAGGCAGCGATGGCGCGTTGTCTCTGACCGAATAGTCATCTGACCCCCTGTGACGAGTATGGACCAACGACCCTATCTTTAGATAGGTCACAACGGTGCACAGGCCTCACATATTCGGGAGGAAGGCGGCTGCCACGGGGGGCGAGATGCTTTCGATTTACGGGCGAGCAGGGTGGGTTCAGTCATTGCGGTTCGCGGCGGTGGGGCTGCTGTCGTTGGCGGTCGGCCTGGCAAGCGTGGCGCAAGGACAAGACAGTTCGACCAAGACGGGTCGCGTGATCGGCTTCGTGGTGACTACGGAGGCACCCGGGCACTGGGAAAGTCCAGACGCCGGTCTCGAGTGTCCCGAAGGGCTGCACTTCACCGAAAAAGAAAATTGGGAAGCGATGAATCCCGCGGAGCGGGAGGAACGTCGAAATCGTTTTGGTCATCGCTGGAACCGCGGACCCAACGGTGAGAATTCCACCGCCGTGCCGTGGGCCATCAAGGATCCTCTTCCCATTCGATTTGTGAAGAGCGACGTGGCGCTCGGCTTCAATCTCGACGGCACCGAAGACGGTCAAGAGACTCCAAACAGTTGCGGGCATGTCAAGTTCAAAGATCCGGAGACGGGTCTACCCGTGGACAACCAGTTGTATCGCGTGATGGGTTGCGCGAAAGGGTGGAGATCTTCCGGCGCTGCCGCAGGCTATCGGATGATGGAGTTTCCGACCTACACGGCGAACCGAATGTTGCTCGAGATTTCCGGAGTCGATGACGTTACGGATGATCCCGAAGTCGAAGTGGCCTTGTATAAGGGCCTCGACGATATCCCAAAGAAAAATAACGGCGAATTTCTGCCTGGTCTTCCTCATCGAGTCGATACGCGCTTTCCGGTGATTGCGCGAACGACAGGGAAGATCGAGGGAGGTGTTCTCACGATCACGCCGGTCAAGCATGCGCGCTTTCCCATGCGGTGGAATGTGCGTACCGGAACGCGCGACTGGTACGACATGCATCTGAGGTTGCGTCTCTCGACCGATGCGGCCGAGGGTTTGATGGGGGGTTATCAGGACCTCGAGAAATACTGGCTGATGTATCGACGTGGTCTCGCAGTCTCCGTCGATAACTCCGCGTGGAGTCCGCCGGCCATGTATGCCGCGACCGAAGCGATGGCTGATGGCCGACGCGATCCGAATACGGGGCGGTGTTCGGCGATCTCTTCATCAATGAAATTGAAGGCAGTGCGCGCATTCATCGTGCATGCGGAGCCCGAATTCGATCAGGCGCTTTTCGATCTGCGGGGATATTGACCAATGAGCAAGTTAAAGACTGGCCTGATCGCTGGTATCTGCGTACTCGGGTTCGGCCTGTCGCAGGCGGCTTCTCCCGAGGGCTCGTCCAGCCTGCGTTTGCTGAGTCAGTCTCAGTATGCCGACAGCATTACTGCCGTGTTCGGAGCAGCAGTCGTGCCGAATGTCAGATTTGCGCCGGTGCAGAGAGTCGATGGTCTGCTGAGCGCGGGCGCTAGAACCGCCGGCGTCACCTCAGGCTCTCTCGAGCCAATGTTTCGAAGCGCGGAAGACGTCGCGCTGCGAGTCATTCATCCCGAGTATCGCGATCGCCTCATTCCCTGTCGCCCAGGCGACTCCACGAAGCGCGACGAGGGTTGCGCGCGCATCTTCCTCTCAAGTGTTGGTCGAGCGCTCTATCGCCGTGAGATCAGCGGTCGAGAACTCGATCGAGTTCTCCGAATTGCGGGTGATGCCGCCGATGAAAGTCGAGATTTCTATTCGGGACTCGCCGCCGCGCTCGCGTACATGCTCTCGTCGCCAGACTTTCTGTACGTTCGTGAAACGGTGGAGCCTGATCCCTCGAGGCCTGGGCAATGGCGGCTCGACGGGCCGTCGCGAGCTTCGAGGCTGAGTTTCTTCCTGTGGAATTCGGGCCCGGACGATCTCTTGCTGCGGGCGGCGGCTCGCGGCGAGCTGAACGACCGCCGCGGCATCGAGCGACAAGTGAAAAGAATGCTCGCTTCCGATCGGCTGCAGCAGGGTGCAAGAGCCTTCTTTTCGGACATGCTGGCCGTCGAAGGCTTCGATCTCATCGCGAAAGATCCGATCATTTACCCGGCGTTTACAAGTCGTGTGGTGAGTCAGGCCAGAGAGCAACTCCTGCGAACTTTGGTGGACCATACGGTGGTCCGTGATCTCGACTATCGAGATCTATTCGTCACGCGAAAAACATTCATGAGTCGCGACCTCGCGGCGATCTACCAAGTTCCGGTTCGTGTGGCGCCTGATCAATGGATGGAGTACGAGTTTCCGGAGGGAAGTCCGCGAGCAGGGGTTTTGACGCTCGCGGGTTTTCTCGCTCGATACGCCCACCCGGGCCGCACCTCGCCGACCAATCGCGGTCGCGGACTTCGAGAAACGCTGCTTTGTCAGCGTGTTCCTGATCCGCCGCCGAACGTCAATTTTTCCTTGTTTGAAGATCAAGAGCATAAATTCAAGACGGCCCGTGAGCGTCTCGATGCGCATGCGACGAATCCGGTATGCGCGGCGTGCCATCGGCTCACAGATCCGATCGGACTCGTGCTCGAACATTTCGACGGCGCAGGCCAGTACCGTGAGACGGAAGATGGCGCCTTCATCGACACCCGCGGAAAAGTTGCCGGTGTTTCGGTAAGAGATGCCAACGAGTTGGGTGAGGCCCTCAAGGGCGATCCGGCCGTGTCTTCCTGTGTCGTGAAGCGACTGTTTTCGTTCGGAGCGGGTCGCAAGCTCACGGAAGCGGATCAGCAGCTGATGTCGCGACTCGGCGGAGAGTTCGTCGAAAACGGATATCGATTCAAGGAACTTTTGAGATCCATCTCGACAAGCGAAGAGTTCTTTTCGGTTGTCTCAACAACCCAACCATTGCCGAGGCAGGAGGTTGCACGTGCTAATTAAATCAGGACGACTCTCGGAGCAGGAGTCGAAACTTTCCCGGCGGTCCGTTCTTCGCGGGTTCGTCGGCGCGAGCGCCGTGTCCGTGCAGCTGCCACTGCTCAACTGCTTTCTTTCCGATAGCGGGGCTGCGCTGGCGGCGACGGGTCAGGCCCTCCCGGTACGATTCGGCACCTGGTTTTGGGGGCTTGGCATGAATCGCCGAGTTTTCGTCCCCAAAAAGATCGGCGCCGATTTCGATTTCCCCGAGGAAATCTCGGTGCTCGAGCCGTTACGGCGTCATCTCAATTTGTTTACCGGTTTCTCGGTGCCGATCGACGGTAATCCCAATCTTTGTCATTACTCTGGATGGGTCGCGCTTCGATGCGGCGCGACGCCGAAGTCGAGAAGCGACCTGCCTGGAGAAAGCTTGGATAACCCTATCGCCGAGGCGATAGGGGGTCGTACGCCATTTCGCATGATCAACGTGGCGGCAACCGGCAACCCTCGAGACAGCTACAGTTTCCGAAATTCGGATTCGGTGAATCCACCCGAGATTTCGGCGGTGGATCTTTATCAGAAGATGTTTACCAAGGTTTCGCCGGAGGCTGGCGCTGCGGCAGATCCGCGAATGCTGCTGCGTCGCAGCGTGCTCTCAGGAGTGGCCGAAGACGCGCGAAGCTTGAGTCGACAACTGGGTGCCGATGATCGATCAAAGCTGGATCAATTCTTGACCTCGGTCAGGGAGCTCGAGACACGTCTCGAGTGGCAGCTTGCTCCGGCGGACGTCTCGGGCGTTTGCCCGAAGGCGCCGGGAGAGCCCAATAGCGTAGGCGTTGGACTCGATTATCGGCTGGTCGAGTCACGGCATACCGCCATGGCAGATCTTCTCGTGCTCGCTCTGGCCTGTAACAAGACGAGCGTCTTCAACATGCTCTATTCGAACTCAGCATCGCTGATCACCCGAGAAGGCTTGGATAGCGTTCACCACAACATCACTCACGAAGAGCTTTACGATCCGAAGCAAGGTATTCAATTGCAAAGCTCCTGGTTCTTGCGGGAGTCCTTCAAAGCATTTGCTTATTTCATTGGCGCGCTGGCTCGCCAAACCGAGGGCGCCGGTAGCCTGATCGACAACGTGCTGGTTTATGCACACTCGGACAACGAGGACGCGAAGACCCACGTGCTCAACGGCACACCGATGTTTACGGTCGGCCGGGCCGGCGGTCGTCTGCGGACCGGGTTGCACGTCGATGGTGGTGGCGATGTTGCCACCCGTCTCGGCTACACGGTGCAGCGTGTCATGGGACTTCCGGTCGCCGAATGGGGCGTGGGTTCGCTGCGGACGAATCGTGAAATCACGGAGATTCTCGTTTGAGCGCGAGAGTGGTCCAATTTCTTTTCGTATTGATCTTCGCAAACGTCGCGAGCGTTACGGCGATGGGTTCACCGCTGGTCGTGGGTGCGCTCGGTGCGACGGACTTTTCGGAGGGTCCTCCGCCATCGGGAGTCGCGGTGGGTCGTGCCGATTCGGTTGGTCCGATTTACGTTACGTCTTCGGGTATGACCCTCTACGTCAACGCCCTCGATGCTCCGAATGGAGTGTTTGGGTGCACAGACACTCGATACCAAAAGACGGGTGGTGCAGACGGGTATCCGTTACCGCGAGCGAACAGTCGGCGGACGTGCATCGAAAAATGGACGCCGCTGACGGCGGCATCGGATGCGGTTGCGACTCGACCCTGGTCGGTCGTCACTCGACCTGATGGCCGACATCAGTGGGCTTACGAGGGTCAGCCGGTCTATCTCTCTCCTCGCGATAAACATCCCGGGGATATCAACGGGACGATGGGGATGAGTCGTTATGGAGCATGGCGCGTGCTGCCTGTTCCGCTTCGTTTGCCGCCCGGCACGAGGCTGATGCGTAAGGTCGATGGATTGATGTTGGCTTCTGCCGAAGATGGTCGATTGTTACTGACGCCATCGACCTCGCGTAGCCGTGTGGTGTCGGGTATGACGCCACTTTACGCGCCTGAGATGGCTGCGGGACCGGACGTTTTGCCGACGCGAGATGGTCGAAAGCAATGGGCATTCCGCGGTGCTCCGCTGTACAGAGTGACCAGTGATTCGGCGACGTCGTTGATCCAGTCCCTCGTGGCGTCTAAGGCGTGGCGACCATTGCTGGTTCAACCGGCGAGTCCCCGTCCGAAATTCTTGACCCTGCATATGTCGGTGCCGGAAATCGGTTGGGTGTTTGCCGATTCGAAGGGGCGAACGTTGTACGCCATGTACTGCCACGACCAGGTACCCGACCGTTTGTCTTGCGATGAGGTGGGTGATCCGGCAGCGCACTGGTCGGCGCTTTGCGGTGACTCGAAATCGTGTGCACGAGAGTGGAAGCCCGTGCTCGCCGACGCGAATGCGCAATCAGCGGGAGCTTGGGCGATAGCTGAAGTCCCTTATCCACAATTTGTCGAGCCGACGGGAGCGTACGGCGAGGGTGTTCCGACAGTTCGAGCGTGGACCTATCACGGTCGGCCGGTCTACACATTCGCGGCCGATGAGTCGCCCGGTGATGTGCAGGGCCACGGCATCGAAGCGAAGGTCAGTGGATTCGGAGCCATTACGGTTTTGGGCGAGGAGTTTCCGGTTCTTCCGTGAGCCTGGAGGGGATAATGCGGATTGGAAAGTGGATCATTCTGTTGGCGAGCTGCTCATCGATCGGTTGGTCGGTGGAGCCGGGCGAACAGATCGAGTATCGAAAATCAGTCATGAAAACCCTCGATGAGGGTGTCGCGGCGTATCAAGCTGCGTTGAAACTCGGCGCGCCGCAATCCGAAATTTCAAGGCATCTCAAGTCGTTGGCTCTGACATCGGGTCAGATCAAAAAAGCCTTCGAGCCGCGGATCGAAGGCGGATACGCGAAGCCTGATGTCTGGAAAAAATGGCCCGATTTCTCAAAACGCGCAGACGCACAGAGCGCGAGGCTCATGCAGTTGTCGGAGTTGGCGGCTTCAGGGCCTTTGTCCGGAGCGAATGATCCGAAGACGGCCCTGGGTTGTTCGGGTTGTCACGAGGCGTTCCGACAGCCTGCGGCAAAGACGGCGTCCACCGCGAGTAAATCCTCTCAGGCGGTTGATTCGATCGAGTATCGACAGCAGCTCATGCGGGTCATCGATGCTCAAACCTCAGCGATCGGTCAGATTCTCTCTGGCACCATTCCTGAGGATAACTTCGCCTCACATCTCGAAGTCGTTTCTTTGACTGCGAGTTTAGCTTCAGGCGCGTTCGACCGTGGGGTTCCGGGTGGCGACACGCTGCCGAAGGTTTGGCAGGAGAAAGCTCGGTTTTTGCGTACGATGCAGGACTTCTCGGATAACGCGATCAAGGCTTCTCGGACGGCGCGTCAGGATGGCAAGGACGCGGCAGCCGTGATGGTCATCGACGCGTTGCCGTGTCGTCAGTGTCACGACGTCTACCGACGAAAGTAGGTATCTTGTTCGTGCGGCTACACGTCGGGTTGGGGTTGCTGCTTCTCTGCTTGGTTTCTTGCGCAGAGAAGGCCCCTATCCTCGAGCGTGATGTGCGCAACGTATCGGAGCTCGACGTCGAGCACGGTCGATATCTCGCTTCGGTTGGCAATTGTGTGTCGTGCCATACCTCCAAAGATGGGCCCGCCCTCGGGGGTGGTGTTGCCTTTGCAGTGACGGGCGGGTGGTTCGACTCACCGATCGGCAACATCTACTCGAGCAACATCTCGTCCGACTCCGAAACGGGCATCGGCGCATGGACGCTCGGCGAGTTTTCGAGAGCGCTGCGGGAGGGCGTGTCGAGGGACGGGCGACATCTTTATCCCGTTTTTCCCTATACGCATTTTTCGACTCTGACTGACCGCGATATCTTCGCGTTATTCGTATTTCTTCGGAAGTCAGAGCCCGTTCGTCTCAAGCCTCCGGAACATGACTTGCCGTTTCCGCTGAACCTGCGGCCAATGCTCGCCCTGTGGAAGTTTTTCCATGGCGATCCGGAGTCGTTCGAGTATGACGAATGGAAATCGGAGTCATGGAATCGTGGTGCCTATCTCACGTTGGGTTTGGGCCATTGCGGAGCGTGCCATTCGCCAAGGAACTTCTTGTTGGCCGAGCGCAGCAGTGCTCGACTGAGTGGAGGATTTCTGTTCGATGAGGTGGAGCCAGGGAAGATCCGTCGATGGTCTGCGGTCAATTTGACTCCCGCCAAAGCCGGATTGCAGGCGTGGTCCGCCAAAGATATCGCGAACTATCTTCGCACCGGCCATTCGTCGAAAGCGGGTTCTTTCGGACCTATGAACAAGGTGATTGCGGGCGGCACACAAAATCTGACGCCAGAGGATGCCTCGGCGATCGCCGAATTTTTGAAGAGCCTGGCGCCGATCGAAGAGACGGCGGCCACGCTGCCGTCGGCGGGCATAAAAAAGATCGGCTCGGATGTCTATGGAGAGTACTGTTCGGAATGTCATAAAGAGTCTGGGCGAGGCGCTTTCTTGAAAGCTCCGCCGCTCGTGGGCAGCGCAATCGTTCAGTCTGCGGATGAGTCTTCGCTGATCAACGTCATTCTCTACGGCGCTCACCCCGATACGCGGCTGCCTACGCCGTTTGGCGCCTGGGAGTCGATGAAGGGCTTTCAACAAAAGCTCGATGACGCACAAGTTGCCGCTCTGGCGTCTTATCTGAGAACTGCCTGGGGACACGAGGCCTCGTCGGTGGAGCCCGAAGACGTCAAACGTCAGCGCTGAGATACCTGCTGAGCGGCGATGACACGGGCTCGATAGGGCTCATCGGCGTGGGCGTGCTAGGGTAGGCACCCATGATTCAGTTCGATTTGATCCAGACCCTTGCTTTGGGCGGGGTCGCACTGTTCGTGGGTTTTTCGCTCGTGAAGGCGATCCCGGTGCTCGGGCGATACAACATTCCGGCGGCGGTCGTCGGTGGTTTGCTGGTCGCATTGCTCATCACGTCGTTACGAGTCACTGATACGGCGACCTTCAGCTTCGACACCAGTCTTCAGACGCCGCTCATGACGGCGTTCTTCACCTCGATCGGCTTGAGCGCGAGTGTGTCCCTGCTGCGGGCGGGTAGTGGTCAAGCGCTTCTGTTTCTTGCGCTCGCGAGCATTCTTGCGGTGGCACAAAACCTGATCGGTATCGGAGTCGCCGTGGCGTTCGGTGAAACCCCGCTACTCGGGGTGCTCATGAGCTCGACGGCGCTCACGGGAGGTCCGGCGACAGCGCTCGCATTCGCACCTCAGTTCGCGGCAGCGGGAGTCCCCGCCGCGGAAAGCCTCGCCATCGCCGCGGCCATGGCCGGCATCGTCCTCGGCGGTTTGTTCGGCGGGCCCATCGCGACTCGGTTACTCGTGCGGCATGGGCTCGAGAAGTCGGTTCGTCGGGCAATGCGCGATAGGTCTGAATCCATCGAGGTCACGACGCGCCGTCCCGAGCGGGCCGATCAAGAAGAGGGTGACGAGGACGGTGTCCGCGAGGCTCTTAAGTCGCTGACGGTGTTGCTTGTCGCCATGGCGTTCGGCGGTGTGTTGAGTGCCGGCTTCGTTCAGGCAGGGCTTACGCTTCCAGGATACGTCGGCGCGATGCTCGTCGGAGCCTTGATCCGCAATATCGATGACAGGACGGGTTGGATCCGCATACCGCACGATCTCGCCTCAAAAGTCGGCGCAGCATGTCTGACGCTCTTTCTCGTCGTCGCACTCATGAATCTCAAACTCTGGGAGCTTGCCTCCTTGGCCTTGCCTTTGATCGTGAACCTCGTGTTGCAGTTGATCGCCGTGGCGTTGTTTTGTGCTTGGGTGGTGTTCCGGGTGATGGGTCGAGATTACGACGCAGCGGTGATGAGCGGCGGATTCACGGGATTCATGCTTGGTACGACAGCTAATGCGATGGCTGTGATGCGTACGCTCGTCGAGCGCTTCGGTCCTGCGCCGCGAGCATTTTTAGTAGCGCCCATCGTCGGCGCGTTCTTCATCGATTTCACCAACGCGGTCATCATCACCACCTTCCTCAATATCTTGTCATGACGAGTTTCCGTCCTCTTTCGGTTCGCGGAAGCACTCTCGGTAACGGGAGAGAGCCGGCCATTTGTCTGTCGCTGATGACGGCTGATCTCACAACGCTCGACTCCGATGTGCGTGCGCTCTTGGCGCTGTCACCCGATGTGATCGAGTGGCGGGTCGATCATTTTCGAGCGGTGAATTCCGTAGACACGGTCTTTGAAGCGGCCGCACGATTGCGCAAGGCAGCGGGCGAACTCCCCTTGATCTTCACGCTTCGTTCCGAGCTCGAGGGTGGTGCAAAGACGGGTCTCGAGCCGTCTGTAGTCGGCGAGTGGCTCGCAAGAGCTGCCGAATCGAAGCGTTTCGAGTTCATCGACGTCGAGTTGTCGCTGCCTGCGACCATCATCAAGTTGGTGATCGACCGAGCTCACCAGAGCGGTGCTCAGGTCATCGTCTCATCGCATCATTTCGACCGTACGCCGTCGGAAGAAGAGATCATTGGTTTGCTCGCGAGGGCGGCCGATGTCGGAGCAGATGTCGCCAAGGTGGCGGTGATGCCAGAAACGGTGGCGGACGTGATCCGACTGCTGTCTGCGACGGAGCGAGCGTCTCGCGAGTTGTCATTGCCGCTCATCACGATGGCGATGGGCTCGCTCGGCGTGATCTCGCGTGTGTTTGGCAATCTTTTCGGTTCTGCACTGACGTTTGCCGCTGGCGAGAAAAGCTCAGCGCCCGGTCAGTTGCCCATCGGTGCCTTGAAAGAGATTCTCGCGGCCGTTCGTCAGTTAGAAAAGTAAACGAACTCTTCTTTTTGCTTGGTCGGTTCTTGTAACGATCGATCGATCGGCACCGGATTTGCGGCGAGAGATTGCCAGAGCGGCGTTGCTTGTTGGCGATCGAATGCCGCGAGTTTTGCAGCCATGTCGGCAAATCGTGCGGGCTCGCGTTCCGAGAGATTGGTTTTTTCGGTGGGATCGTTTGCGAGGTCGAAGAGCCAGCTTTTTTGGGAGAGGCGACTCGTCTGAAGTTTCCAGTCGCCGAGACGCAGCGTCAGATAGTCATCCGTGCGCCAATAGAGTGCCTCGTGAGGTCTTCCGTTCATCTCGCCTCGAGCGAACGGCAGTAGGTTCACACCGTCGATGATTCGATCGCTCGGCGGACTTGCACCGGCTGCGGCAGCAATCGTCGAGAAGATGTCGAAGTGAGCGGCAGGCCCCGCAACGACTCGACCCTCTGGCAGGCTTGCCGGCCAGCGCATGAAGAACGGCACGCGAATGCCACCTTCGAAATAAGTGGCCTTCCAGCCTCTGAAGGGCTGATTGCGATGACCGACGCCGGCGTAGTGCGGTGCGCCGTTGTCGCTCGTGAAGATGACCAAGGTGTCGTTCTCAAGGCCGCGTTCGCGTAGCGAGTCCAACAGTCGCCCGATGTTCCGATCGAGCGAACGCAGCATGGCGGCATACACCCGGAGCGTGTGGTCTTCGATGAACGGCAGGGCGTCGTAGTCTTCCCGGGTTGCCTGAAGCGGGGTATGCGGTGCGTTGTAAGCGAGGTAGAGCAAGAAAGGCCGATGACGGTTGGCATCGATCACCTTGATCGCTTCATCAGTGAAGTAGTCGGTGAGATATCGATCGGGCTTGAAGACTTCGCCGTCGTTGAATCGAACGCCCCACGGCTCACTGGCAACGATGAACTTCGAGATCAGGTCGTTTTGCGCAACCGCCGTCACCACCCGTGGGTCATCCGTGGGTAAGTACATGGCGGCGCCATACTGCAGGCTCAACGATTCATCGAATCCGTGCGCATAAGCTCGATATTTCGGGCTATCGCCGAGATGCCACTTGCCGATCTGAACCGTGTGATAGCCCTCGGACTGTAAAAGCTTCGCGATGGTGATCTCGCTCGTGGGCAGGCCCATCTCCTCGACAGGCGGCTGGCCCGCTTCGCGCTCGGCGAAATATTTGGGCGGCGGGCCCTCAGGATTTCGATTGATTCCCGAGGAGATCAGCTTCATGAAGGACTTCGGTGTCGGCGTGAACTCGAACCCGAAGCGCGTGGCATAGCGTCCCGTCATGATGGCTGCGCGAGAGGGTGCGCAGGTTGCATTGCCCGCGTAGGCCGCATCGAATCGAACTCCGCCACGAGCGAGACCGTCGATGTTCGGCGTCTCGACCTTGCCGTCGGCGACACCCCGGCCGAGTACGGTCAGATCGTCATAACCGAGATCATCGACGACGATGAGAATCACATTGGGCTTGCGTTGCGAGACGGTCGATGGTGAGTCGGCGCCTACCGAATCGGAGCCGCGTTGCCACGTGATGTCGCGGAATGGGGCGCTCTCTTGGCGCAAGGCGACTCTGGCAACCCATAAAGCGACGCCTGCTCGCCCACCCATCCAGAAAAATACGACGACGAGCGACGCGAGGATCACAGCGAAAATCAAACCTAAGCGAAATCGACGAGTCATGTCAGAAGATGGATTAGATCGTCCTCGAGACACCAGAGCCTATCTTGCCCCCAGTACGCCGGCAAACCCGACACACGAAAACTGGGAACGCCCCACAAGTGAGCGGAGGATAGCTCGTTACGATGGCGTTCGGCGATCTTCCGCCATGACTCATCTGATAGCGCAGCGCTGACTGCCGAAGGTTCGATTCCTGCACGTTGTGCAATGCGCTCGAGACCTTGCGCGCTGCCCGCATCGACGCCCTCTGCAAACACGCCGCGCAGGAATGACTCCAGAAATTCCTCGCCGACACTTCGTTGAATCGCCTGATGCAGTACTGCGAGCCCTCGTTCGGCAGGTCGCCCAACCGGATCTGCCACATCGCCGAAGGGTAGGCCCAGCCGGACGGCCTCGCGCTTGGCGTCTGCGAGGATGTAAAACCTTTTTGCAGTCGGGATGGGTAGACCTCGCATCACCATCGGTAAAACGAACTTGAGTTCGAGTGTGGCGCCGTAATGTCTGGCGAGTCGTCTAATGCGATCGACGGCGAGCCAGGTGTACGGACTGCGTAGCGAGCAAAAAAACTCGATCGTAGGCGCGGGTCGTCCTGTCGGCGGTGGACGGTCGACGGGCACGAATCGCAGCTCCGGAGGCGTCAGTAGGTTTGGACGCTGCGCGGTCGAGGCGAGCCCCGCATTAAGCAATCGCGATTCGAGATAGTGAAGTCGATCAACGCCCCAATACCATTCGCCCTCGAAATAAAACATCGCCCCGAGGTAATGACCTCTACGGGCGCGCAGTGCTCGGCCGCGTTCGAGCGACTCGGCGTCAGAGTGAAGCCCACTCGGCGCTGCGCCGCCTCCGGGGAGTGCGAGACCCAGTCGCCTCGCAAGATTGGCGGCGTCTCGTCGTGACCAGTCGCGAAGCGCCTCGGCCTCGGGCGCTGCAGATCGATCGGGCGGCGGTACGGCGTGGCACTCGATGTGGATCGAGTAGTGGTTCCGAAGTCGGTCGAGTTGAGATACGGCGAGTTCGCTGTAGGGGTCATCGAACTGATGAAAATAATGCACCGTAGCGGCGCTACCGGATATGCGGCGCCTCAAAGATTTGAGATGACGCCGCGCTTCGAGTCGTTTTTCGCTCGTCAAAAAACGCGCGACGCCCCGGCCGATTTGTATGCGCAAGGCGCTCACGGTCGAGAATCGACCTCGATGCTCGTCGAGCCGATCGGCAAGGAAAACCAGTCGCCATCGACTCCGACGCGTATGGGGCCGTCGTAACGCGAGGTGGCCTCACCCAAAAATCGAGCGTCCAACATCCGACTGGGGAGAGGTGGAACGATATGGTTGAACACGAGCATTCGTACCCCCGCGCGTTGCGCGATCTCGGCGGCTTGTTCGGGGGAGGTATGGTAGTTGCGGATATCGGCCATGACTTGCGCATAAGCAGTGCGCGCATGACGCGCGAAACCACTTTCCATCAAGGCGACAAGACGTGGGGAGAGCCCCTCATGGATCAACAGATCGACATTCTTCGCTTCGCGTTCGACGGCAGCACTCGCCCGAGTGTCACCGCTGATGACGACGCTGCGTCCTTTGTAGTCGAATCGGTAACCCACGGCGGGTCTTACCGGGCCGTGGTCTACGAGAAACGCGGTGATCTTTAGAGCGGGTGAATCGATGATGACCGTGCGCTCGTCCGTTCCCATCGTAAATTCTTTGGCGATCAGACCTCGACCTGTCGAGGGAACGATTCGTTCGCCGTGGTGGGCGATTCGGTAGTCGTTATCTTGAGAGTAGGCGAGCGTGATGCCTTCGACGACGGACCCAACCCCCGTCGGTCCGTGAACTTCGAGCGGGGTTTCGGCGGAGGCGGCGACCCAGCGTTGCAACGCGAGATCGCCGAGTCCTCCGACATGATCACCATGAAAATGCGTCAATAAAACCGCTTCGACCCGGCCGGGGTTCAGCAGCATGCGATTGAGGGTAGCGGCGCTTCCCGGTCCCGCATCGACGATGAAGAGCCGGTCACCGGCGAGTACGGCCGTGCATGGACCGCTATGTCGGGGGTCGGTCATGGGAGAGCCCGTGCCGCACAACCCGACGTGAAGACCGTCGGTCAGCCCTGCAGCTGGGTCTGCCGTGGCCGCCGTGCGCTCGACAAATCGCAGGATGAGTTGTTCCGCGATCGCCCCGCGGAAAAACCAAGCCAGGAGGCCCGTGGTCGTTAGGACAAGGATCGCGATCGATGCGGGCCGGGACAGTTTTACCATCTCCGCAGACTACCCGATCCCGCCGCGCGGAGTCGGTCAGCGCTTGGTACGACCGAGGTGCACGTCGACGAGCTCGTCGATCGAGTGATCCATCTCAGAGAGATCGGCCTCTGCATTCTTTATCAGCGCGCAGACGGCGGCGGCATGGCTCGGTGAAATGCCGTTACCGTTCTGCAGGGCCTCATGGAGAAGGTGCAGGACTCCACGAATCCGGAGCGATGACTGGTGGAGGGTCATCAAGGGTTCGTCAGCCGCGCTGGGATGAAGCTCGGGGATCAGCGAGAGGGTGTCCAAGGGCGCTTTTTTCGAGAGTGAGGAGCGGTTCATATCGAGCGATGGTAGGCCGATTTGACTGGTATCGAGATTCCCCCGCGCACGGGCGGTATTCCTAGCCGCACTTTTAAATCAAAGACTGATTCATTTTGGAATATATTCACTTAGACGTCGTATCTATATAGGACAATTCGGTTGTGTGGTGCTGCAGCAACGCAAGGGGGGTGAAGCTGCCGATGCCGATGCGGGTTCGCACACGATGGGTGCTTGCTGCGTGGTTGGTTTGGGCCGTCCTGCCGCTCAGAGCCTTGTCGTCCCCGACCGAAATAGACGTTGCTTCGATCCGCCATGACCTCGAGATCATCGAGGACATCCAATGGTGTCGCGCACCGTTGGCGACGACCCGAGAAGCGATTGCTGCAGGTGCCTGCGAGCTCAAGACGCTCACGCGACACGCGCGCAATAAGGGCTTCATCGACGATGCGGTCTGGATGCGTTTAGTTCTGCGAAACTCTTCTTCCGACGACCTCGAGCCATGGTTGCAGGTCGGTCATCCGCGACTCACCGACGTCACGGTGTTTCAGCAAGAGATCGACGGTCGTTGGCGTGCTGATCACACGGGTTATGGAGTGCCCCGAGCCGAGCGCAACGTCATCGCCAGTATTTACGATCTCATTCCAGTGCGGGTGGCAGCGGGCGGTACCGCCGAGGTTTGGGTCCGTGTCGAAAGCCTCGCGAGAGTCAACCTCGAGACTCGTCTTTGGGATCCTTCCGCCTACCGAGGCTTCAGGCAGGCGACCAGCGTCTGGATGGCCGTGGCCACGGGAGGGCTGCTATTCGGATTGGTGTTGTCTCTGCTGATGCTGTTGACTTCGCGGCAAAAGCAATTCGGGTTTTTCGCTCTAGCGTTGGTGGGGCAGTTCATTCAGGCGATGGTGTCTAGCGGTCTTTTTCTGAGATTTCTTTGGCCTGACGATCTGCCGATTCCTGTCGAGACGATATCGATCGCCGGTATGATCACGACGATTGGTATCGTCGGATACGCCTACGAGTCGATGCTGAGTATTCGAAATATGGCTGAGGAGCACCTCGCGATTCGAACTCTCACCATCGCTATCGTCGCGTTTCAGCTCGTGGGTATCTTCATCGATTATCGGCTCGGTCTAGTTATTTGGAGCACCCTGGCAGTTCCGCTGCTCGTGTTGTTGTCTTGGGTGACTTATCGAGCGTGGCGTGAAGGAGAGGCCTTCGCACGTTGGGTCCTTATCGCGTTCATCGCTTTGACCTGTGGCGTCGCGGTCCGTACGCCCGTAGCGAAAGTCAATGCTCCCGAATATCTGATCGATATTGTGCTTGCACCGATGGCGATGCTGATCGTGGTTGCTCTCGTCTTGATGGCGCTGATCGAAAAATCCCAGTCTTTAGGGCGCCGACTTGCCGATGCCGAGCTCGCGACCAACGAGCAGATCAAATTCCTGTCCCGCATGAGTCATGAGTTGCGGACGCCCCTCGACTCGGTGCTCGGAAATGCCCAGTTGCTCATGCGATCTTCGGAAAAGCTGCGCACGGCCCCCGAACTGTCGACGATCGTCAATAGTGGTCGTCATCTCTTACGTCTGATCGATGAAATTCTCGATTACGCCAAAGGATCGGCGGGAGCGCTGACCTTGCGACTCGAGCCGGTGTCGTTGGTCGAGTTTCTCGATCAAATCGAAACCTCATCCCAGATCATCGCAGCCCGAAATCGCAATACCTTCGTTCTTCAAAAGCGCTCTGACAGCGGCCCGATCGACGGGGCCGTACTGCGTATCGACTCGGGTCGGTTACGCCAGGTGCTCGATAACCTCATCGTGAATGCGGCTCGACATACCCGTGATGGGACCATCACCGTCGAGTACTTCCTTCGCTCAACCACTGAGGACGCTTTCGACCTGGGTTTTGCAGTTATCGACACGGGCGAGGGCATTGCCCTGGCCGATCAGCGACGCATTTTCTTGCCCTTCGAACGCGTGGGTCGTGCCGAGCGTTACGGCGGAAAAGGAGCGGGCATGGGGCTTGCGATCGTCAAGCAGGTCGTCGGTCTCATGGGTGGTGAGATCGATGTAGAGAGCACGCCGGGTGGCGGAAGCGCGTTCCGCTTTTCGATTCCCGTGGTGTCCGCAAAGTTGAAGATGCCGGCGGACTCCGAAGTCGAGCTGAGACCCATCGAGGCGCGGGGTTATGCGGGCCGTCCGCGTGTCGCCTTCGTGATCGATGACGATCCCGGTGGCCGTGCCATTTTTGCGGGCTTGTTGGCCCGAGCGGGGTTCGTCGTTCATGAAGCGGAATGTGGCAATGCCGCCATCGCGCTCTTTAAATCGCTCGAGGTGCTCGATCTTGTAGTCACCGATCAATTCATGCCGGATGGCGACGGGTGGGCGGTGCTCGAGTCGATCTATCGGCATCGCCCGGATACGCCGGTGATCATGATTTCTGCTGCGCCGGCGAGTCGCCCAGAAGGGGTCGCGGAGGACATCCGTTTCGCGGCGGAGTTCCTGAAACCGATCAACCACAACGAGTTCTTGACCTGCGTCGGGCGTTTGTTGGGACTGCGATGGACTCATTCGCCCCCGGTGGCACGCGGCCTCGATTCGCCCGCGAATCTCCGGCCTGCGGCGGCGGATCTGGCTGCCTTGCGCAACATGGTAGAACTCGGTGAGATCACTGAGATGCGCGAGTGGGCCCGCGCATTGCGACAGCGCGCACCCGAATTCGCCGGTTTTGCGGATCGAGTCGAGGCGTCGGTGGCAGATCTCGATTTCGAGACGCTTCAAGAGCTCGCAACGGAGCCGAGGTCGTGATGCGCTCGCGCATCGACGTACTGTTGATCGACGACTCGGTCACCGATCTTCGACTGTTGCTCGAACTGATGACGCTACGCGATTTGCGTTTCAGCGTCGCGCGCGATGGCGAGCAGGGGTATCGCCAAGCCGTCGCACTCAACCCCGGACTGATCCTGCTCGATATTCACATGGAGAGCACGGACGGCTTTACCGTATGCCGACAACTGAAGGCGAATCCCGGCACTGCTGCGATCCCGGTGATATTCCTGACCGCGGCGACGGATGTTGTCACCCGACTCGAAGGCTTTCAGGTCGGTGGCGTCGATTACATCACCAAGCCCTTCAATGAAACGGAGGTCTTAGCTCGTGTGGGGGTTCACCTCGGCCTCGCAGCGCGACGAGTGCGTGAGCAGTCTGGAAAAAATGAAAAAGCGGAAGACGCTCGTCCTCTGTCGACTCCCGATGAGGTGCTCGTCGTCGCTGCGCAGCGTATTTTGCGCGAGTCGATTGCGTCGCCGCCTTCACTCGATGAACTCGCGTTGCGTGTCGGGAGCAATCGTAGAAAAGTAGGCGAGGCGTTTCAGGCCTTGTGTGGTCAGGCGGTCTTCGCGTGGTTGAGAGAAGAGCGCTTTCGTCGGGCTTACGAAATGCTATGCGAGACCACGCTGCAGATTTCCGACATCAGTGATGCGTTGGGATATTCGACGCCCGCTAACTTTTCGAAAGCCTTCCGCGAGCGATATGGCCTGACGCCAACGGAGATCAGAGAGGGCGCGATATCCCCCCCCCCCTCTCTCTAAAGTCTTCAAAGGTTCGGTAGCGCAAAAACAGCGAGCAGCACGCCCAGCGTGATGAGTCTTGCCGATTCAAAGAGTCGCGCGAAACGTCGGCCTTCGAGTAGCCACCCGAGACTCATCGCCGAGAGCACGATGACGAGGGCCCACATGATCCGATGTTGTGAGGCAAGCGTAGGCGCGATCGCGAGAAAGTAAGTCACGATGACGGCGAGCAGCGCATATTGAGCGACGGCATATTGCTGCATGCTTCGAGATGTTGCCGTGCTGAATCGTTTGACACTCTTCGGATCAAGATGGGGCAGGGCGACTCCACGTCCGCCGGGTGGATCGAACCAGGTTCGCGCGGCAGCAAGCACTGACCTCGTATTCAAAGATTTTCGAAGCACGTCAGCGTAGACGTTGAAGTTGCCCCAAACGGGGTTGTAACTCGCGAGCGGCTTACGAATGCCGTAGACCACAGGCTCGTCATCACGTTCTTCGGTGAATGTTCCGAAGAGGCGATCCCAGATGATGAAAATGCCGCCATAGTTTTTATCGATGCAGTAATCGTTTTGACCATGGTGAACGCGGTGATTCGAGGGCGTTACGAATATTCGGTCTGCCCATCCGAGTTTTCGTACGAGCTCGGTATGAACCCAATACTGATAAAGCAGATCGATGAGTGCGACCGTTCCGAAGACGATGGGCGGAACGCCGAGCAGCGCCATCGGCAGGTAGAACGGGAAAGAGGCGAATGCACCGGTCGACGTCTGGCGCAGGGCGGTCGACAGGTTGAAGTATTCCGACGAGTGATGCACTTGATGGGCCGACCACATGAGGTTGATCTCATGCCCGAAACGGTGGACCCAGTAATAAATGAAGTCGTAAGCGATCAGCGCCAATACCCAAACCCAGATCGCATCCGCGGGTAGTGTGCCGAGACGCAGATTTTCGAACGTCCAAACATAGATTCCGAAGGTGAACACTCGGACGAAGACGCCGGATACCTGACTCAGAATTCCGAAATTCAAACTCGTGATGGCATCGGGAATATCATAAGTGGTGATCCCGCGACGATGCGCGACCCAGGCCTCGAGCAGGATCGAAACCATGAATACCGGGATGGCGTAAACGATCGGGTTCACCCTGTGACTATAACGGGAAGTCGCTACACTTCGCAGGCATGGCACTGGTTCGTCCCAAGAGTTTGCTGTTGCTGATCGTCGCGATCGGGCTTTCGGCCCTCGTGCCGGTGCATGATGCTCGCGCCGAGGATGCGCCCACCTCACAGCCCACCGTGATCATCGTGGTGCGCCACGCGGAAAAGTCGAGTGACGCGTCTCGAGATCCGTCGCTGAGCCCCGTCGGTCAAGAGCGAGCACGCAAACTCGGTTCGATGTTGCGCGATGTCGGTATCAAGGCGGTTTATGTGAGCGATACGCGTCGTGCGAAGGAGACAGCCGAACCTATTGCGGACTCGCTCGGTCTCGTCGCCGATGTATACCCCGGCCGAGAGGTCGTGCCGCTCATCGAGCAGGTGCTGAAAAACTCGGCGGGGCAAACGGTTCTCGTGGTGGGCCACTCGAACACCGTACCCGAGATGATTTCGGTGCTGACGAGCGGCCGTGAGTCCGTCGTCTTGCGTGACGACGAGTACGACGCGATGTTCATCGTCACGATCGGCCGTCACGCAGCCTCTTCGTTGCTGCGACTGCGATACTGAGCGATCGCTCTGCTGGCGCTCGAGCTCAGCGCTCGAGCAATGCCCGATTTTCCCGAAAATATTTGATCGTCGTATCGAAGAGCGCGCTCTTCAGGCCGGCGACGAATTGCGCGCTCGCCGGATTCGGATGCTTGAGCGGCGTATTGGGGTTCTGTGTTCCGGCGAGTTCTGAGGCCATCACCGCCAGTCGTTCGTCGATCACTTGGGTGATGCGCTCGGGCGTCACGAGGTGAGAAAAATAAAGCAGCGCGAATAAATCGGACCGTAGCAAATGACGGGGTTCATCCATAGAGAGCATTCGGATGAGTTCCGAGCGGCCCGCTGAGGTGATCCGATAGATCTTCCGATCTTGCCGTCCTCCAGTGGATTTTGCGGTCGGCTCAATGAGCCCGTGCTTCATTAAAGAAGAGAGGGCGGGGTAAATCGAGCCGAATCCGGTGGCGAAAAAATGATCACCCGAAGATTCGGCGTGTTTCTTGAGGTCATATCCGCTCGCTTCCCCGAACGAGAGCAGCCCCAGGCAGAGCGTTTTGGCATCCATGAGATAAATTATATCGGAACGATATAAAAATGCGGGGAGGGTGGTGCTAGAATCGCCGCCCTCGTGTGGGGCGGTAGCTCAGCTGGGAGAGCGTCGCGTTCGCAATGCGAAGGTCGGGAGTTCGATCCTCCTCCGCTCCACCATTTCCCTCGGATGCCGGGCGTGCCCCCGTAGCTCAGTGGATAGAGCGACCGCCTCCTAAGCGGTAGGTCGTCGGTTCAACTCCGGCCGGGGGCGCCATTACCTCCTACGCCTCCGCTCAGATGGGGTACTCCAAGGTCGTCGGTTCAACTCCGGCCGGGGGCGCCATTACCTTTATCAACGCCGCGGAGCGGTCCCGAATCAGTCGCACCCTTCGGGTAGAATGTCCGGCTTTCGACGGTTCCGGGGGTTTGTTTCAAACATGGGCGCCTCGCGCAGCGATCAACTCGCTTCTTCTCCGCTTTACGGCGGCAATGCCGACTACGTCGAGTCCCTCTACGAGCAATATTTGAACGACCCGGCGTCGGTCTCTGCCGCCTGGCGCGAATATTTTGCTCGCATGCCACAGCCCACCGGGCCGGAGCGTTCGCACCGCGCGATCCAAGATGCGATCGCGGAGCGAGCCCAAGCCGCCCGGCAGGTTGGCGTTGCGGTTGCGGCAGCGCTCGATGGCGATGCGGGTGCGAAACAGGGCGCGGTGTCGCGCCTCGTTCAGATCTACGCAAACCGCGGTCATCTGATCGCCAAGCTCGATCCACTCAACCTCATGCAGCGAGAGCGACCGAAGGTTTTGGGTCTCTCGTACTTCGGGCTGACGGAGGGCGATCTCGATACGCCGTTCTTTACGGGTAGCCGCGTCGGAAATGTTCCGGGCCGAGCCACGCTGCGCGAGATCATCGCGACGCTCGAGCATGTGTATTGCGGTTCGGTCGGCGCGGAGTTCGCGCATGTTTCGAACACGGACGAGCGTTTGTGGTTGCAGGACGAGTTCCAGTCGGGGCGCGTGCACTATCGCTTTTCAGCTGAAGAGCGTCGGAACATCCTTTGGGAGCTGACGGCTGCCGAGGGTCTCGAGCGATACCTTCACACCAAATACGTCGGTCAAAAGCGTTTCTCGCTCGAGGGCGGCGACTCGTTGATTCCGCTGCTCGATGATCTCATCCAGACGGGCGGCAGCCTCGGTGTCGAAGAATTCGTCATCGGTATGGCCCATCGCGGACGCCTCAACGTGCTCGTCAACGTGCTCGGCAAGGCGCCGTCCGAACTCTTCGGCGAGTTCGAGGGCAAGTACGATATTTCGCAAATCAAGGGATCGGGCGACGTGAAGTACCACAAGGGCTTCTCGGCCGATCTGCGTACGCCGGGTGGAAATGTCCACGTCGGACTCGCGTTCAACCCTTCGCATCTCGAAGTCGTCAATCCGGTGGTCGAGGGTTCGGTCAGGGCGCGTCAGGAGCGCCGTGGCGATACGCTCGGCGAGCGCGTCGTGCCCTGTCTCATTCACGGCGATTCGGCGTTCGGCGGTCAGGGCGTCGTCATGGAGACGATGCAGTTGTCGCAGGCCCGCGGCTATTACACGGGCGGTACGGTTCACATCGTGGTGAACAACCAAGTGGGATTCACGACCTCGAATCCGGCCGACATGCGCTCGACGATGTATTGCTCGGATGTCGCGAAGATGCTCGAGGCGCCGATTTTCCACGTCAATGGCGATGACCCGGAAGCTGTGGTTTTCGTGACGCGTCTTGCGATGAAGTATCGCCAGCGTTTCCACAAAGACGTGGTGATCGATCTTGTGTGCTACCGACGTTTGGGACACAACGAGGCGGACGAGCCGGCGGCCACGCAGCCGGTGATGTACAACGCCATCCGCAAGCATCCGACCACCCGCAAGATCTACGCGGATCGGCTCGTTGCCGAAGGGGTGATCACGCAGTTCGATGCCGATGGATTGATCGAGCAGTATCGCGCGGGTCTCGATGAGGGACGGCCGCAGGCGAAAGCCTCGCTCGGCATGATCGGCAACAAATATACGGTCGATTGGAGCGCTTACATGCGCAGCGCCGACTGGACGTCGCCCATTCGCTCGGGCGTTGAGATGAAGCGTCTCAAGGCACTCGGTGCGCGACTGGTGTCGATGCCCGAGGGGCACACCTTGCATCCGCGCGTGCAGCAGGTCATCACCAATCGAGCGAAGATGATCGCTGGCGAACTGCCGCTCGACTGGGGTTGTGCCGAGTCTCTCGCCTACGCGAGTTTGCTCGAAGACGGTTATGCGGTTCGTATCTCGGGGCAGGACTCGGGACGCGGCACGTTCTTCCACCGGCATTCGGTGTTGCACGATCAAAATACCGGCGTCGCGCATGTACCGCTCAAACATATCGCCGAGCGTCAGCCGCGATTCGAGGTCATCGACTCAGTGCTCTCTGAAGAGGCCGTGTTGGCCTTCGAGTACGGTTATTCGCAAACTGACCCGAGCGTACTCGTGGTTTGGGAAGCGCAGTTCGGCGACTTCGCCAACGGCGCGCAGGTGATCATCGACCAATTCATCAGCTCAGGTGAGGCGAAGTGGAGCCGTTACTGCGGGCTCACCCTGTTCTTGCCGCATGGTTATGAAGGTCAGGGCCCTGAGCACTCGTCTGCCCGTCTCGAGCGATTCCTTCAGTTGTGCGCGGAACTCAACATGTCGGTGTGCGTGCCTTCCACGCCGGCTCAGATGTTCCACATGCTGCGTCGTCAGATGCTGCGAGAGTTCCGCAAGCCGTTGATCGTGATGACGCCGAAGAGCTTGTTGCGTAACGACCTGTCTGCGTCGGCGCTCGAAGATCTCGAAACGGGCTCTTTCAAGAACATCATCGACGAGATCGATACGATCGACCGTGCCAAGGTAAAGCGAGTCGTCTTCTCGAGCGGCAAGGTGTACTTCGATTTGCTCAAGGCGCGTCGCGCATCGGCTCAAGACGATGTCGCGTTGGTTCGGCTCGAGCAGATCTATCCGTTCCCCGCCGAAGAATATGCGGCGACGATTGCGCGGTATCCGAATGCTGAGGAGATCGTGTGGTGTCAGGAAGAGCCGCAAAATCAGGGCGCGTGGTACCAAATCAGACATCGTTTGGAGCGTCCGCTCGAAGGTAAGCGCGTGTTGCTCTATGCAGGTCGCGCTCCGGCGGCAGCCCCGGCGACCGGTATCGGCAAGATCCACGATGCCGAGCAGTCGGGTCTCGTCAAGGCTGCGCTGCAATCGGTTGCACGAGCGGGCGACACTCGCGTCACTCGCCGACTCACCGAAGAAAACACCAAGCCCGTGCGCTCTGCGGCGGGTGCTGGCAAGCATTGATCAGGAATAATCGACATCATGACCATAGAAATCCGCGTTCCCCAACTTCCCGAATCCGTTGCTGATGCGACGCTCGTCGCTTGGCGCAAGCAGCCTGGCGAAGCGGCCAACCGCGATGAGAATCTGGCCGATCTCGAAACCGACAAGGTGGTGCTCGAGGTTCCGGCGCCGGCCGCTGGCGTTATCAAAGAATTTAAAGTGCAGCAGGGCGCCACGGTAAAGAGCGGCGATTTGCTCGCGATTTTCGAACCCGGTGCGGCTGCGGTGGCTGCACCCAAGGCGTCGAAGGCTGAGACTGTTGCAGCCAAGACCGAGACGGCGGCGAAGTCGGCGTCTGGTGCCAAGCTTGGACCGGCCGCTCGTCGTGTCGTCGAGGAGACGGGGGTCGAGGCGGCAGCGGTGAGTGGGACCGGTCGCGATGGTCGTGTGACCAAAGCCGATGTCGTCGCGCATGCTGCAAAACAATCGGCCCCCGCAGCGACGCCCTCGAAGAGCGCTTCAGCGGGCAAGGCAGTGCCGTCTGGTCCGCGCGCCGAACAGCGCGTGCCGATGACGCGGCTCCGTCAGCGTATCGCCGAGCGTCTCGTCCAGGCTCAGCACACGGCAGCGTTGCTCACTACGTTCAACGAAGTCGATCTCACTGCAATCAACGAGCTTCGTGCGCGTCACAAAGATCGTTTCGAGAAGGAGCTCGGTGTAAAGCTCGGCTTCATGTCGTTCTTCGTGAAGGCGAGCATCGAAGCGCTACGCAAGGCGCCGGTGATGAACGCGGCCGTCGATGGCAACGACATCATCTATCACGAGTACTACGATATCGGCGTTGCGGTCTCGACAGATCGCGGCCTCGTGGTGCCGGTGCTGCGCAATGCTGAAAATCTCGGCTTCGCAGAGATCGAGCGGCAGATCGCAGATTTCGGTACGCGTGCCCGTTCGGGGTCGCTGACGATCGAGGAGTTGCAGGGCGGCACCTTCACCGTGACGAACGGTGGGGTCTTCGGCTCGCTGCTGTCGACGCCGATCGTGAATGCGCCGCAGAGTGCGATTCTCGGTATGCACAAGATTCAGGAGCGTCCGGTCGTGGTCAACGGCCAGGTCGTCGTTCGACCGATGATGTATCTCGCCGTGAGCTATGACCATCGCATCATCGACGGTCGTGAGGCGGTGCAGTTCCTGGTGGCGATCAAAGATTGCCTCGAGGATCCCGGTCGCATCCTCCTCGGTCTCTGACATCAGCGGAAAGAAATCATGAGTGATTACGACGTCATCGTCATCGGCGGCGGTCCCGCCGGTTACCCGGCCGCCATTCGTGCCGGTCAGAACGGCCTCAAGGTCGCCTGCATCGACGAATGGAAAAACTACGATGGTAGTGCCACCTTCGGAGGCACCTGTCTCAACGCAGGGTGCATTCCGTCCAAGGCCTTGCTCGAGTCCTCCGAGCTCTTCCATCGCGCGCAGGCGGAGTTTGCCTCGCACGGCATCAAGACGGGTCCGGTCGCGATGGACATCGCGGCGATGCAGAAACGCAAAGCTGGCATCGTGAAGAACATGACCGGCGGGATCGTGCAGTTGCTGAAAGCAGCTGGTGTCACGGCGATGCAGGGGCACGGAAAGTTGCTCGCGGGTCGCAAAGTGGAGTTCACAGCCCACGACGGTAGCGTCAAGACGTTCTCCGCGAAGCACGTGGTGCTCGCGAGTGGTTCCCAGCCGACGCCGCTCAAGACGGCGGCTTTCGACGGTAAGCACATCGTCGACAGTTGGGGAGCGCTCGAATTCGACGCCGTCCCGAAGCGCCTCGGCGTGATCGGCGCAGGTGTGATCGGGCTCGAACTCGGCAGCGTGTGGCGTCGACTCGGTGCTGATGTCGTCGTGCTCGAGGCCATGCCGGGCTTCCTCGCCATGGCCGATCAGCAACTTGCGAAAGAGGCGATGAAGCACTTCAAGAAGCAGGGCCTCGACATCCGACTTGGGGCCAAGGTGTCGGGTGCAACGGTCGTCAAGGGTGAGGTGCAGGTGAGTTACACCGACGAGGCCGGCGCCTCGCACTCGCTCAACGTCGACAAGCTCGTGGTCTGTATCGGCCGACGGCCGCATACGGCCAATCTGCTCGGTGAAGGCACGGGGGTTGTCATCGACGAGCGTGGTTTCATCAAAGTCGACGATCATTGCCACACCGGCGTCGAGAACGTGTGGGCTGTCGGAGACTGCGTACGCGGCCCCATGCTGGCGCACAAAGGCAAGGAAGAGGGTGTTGCGGTCGCGGACCGTATCGCGGGTCTCTATGCCCACGTGAACTACGAGACGATTCCTTCGGTGATTTACACCGCTCCCGAGATCGCCTGGGTCGGTCAGACCGAGGAGCAGGTCAAGGCGAGTGGTCGGCCGTACAAGGTCGGCAGCTTCCCGTTCCTGGCGAGCGGTCGTGCGCGGGCCATGGAGGCCAGCCAGGGCTTTGCCAAGTTGATCGCGGCCAAGGACGACGACCAGATTCTGGGCGTGCACATCATCGGGCCGATGGCGGGTGAGCTGATCGCCGAGGCCGTTCTCGCGATGGAGTACTCGGCGAGCGCCGAGGATCTGCAGCGCACGATTCATGCGCATCCGACCTTGTCCGAGGCTCTGCACGAGGCGGCTCTCGCGGCCGACAAGCGCGCCATCGACATGCCGAATCGCTGAAGGTTTCCGGCTATCATAGGCCGGACGCTTTCCAGCGCATCCTCGGGGTCGCGAGCGCATGGCGCGATATCGGTCTAAGTCCTGGCGTAACTACGATCCGGAGTCCTCCGGCTCGGTCGAGGTCTCGACGACTCTCGTTTCGCAGAACTGTCGCATCCTCGGGATCGACCCGGGTTCGCGGCGTCTCGGCTACGGCATCATCGATGTCAGCGGACCCGATTGTCGCTGCGTGACGCATGGGCGTATTGAGGTCGACGGATTGCCGATGGCCGCTCGACTCGCCCGAATTCATGAAGGCGTTCGTGCACTCGTGCTCGAATACACACCCGGAGAAGTGGCCATCGAAAAAGTATTCGTCAATCGCAACATCGACAGCGCGCTCAAGCTCGGGCAAGCACGCGGTGCCGCGTTGTCGGCGCTCGGCGACTTCGAGATTGCAGAGTATGCGCCACGCGCGATCAAGCTCGCGACGGTGGGATTCGGTGGTGCCGATAAGCTTCAGGTCGCTCACATGATGCGTACGCTGCTCAAAGTAGAGGGTCGTCTCACCTCTGACGCAGCCGATGCGCTGGCGGTTGCGCTCTGCCACGCGCAACAGCGCAAGCTTGCCAGTCTCATCGCGGGTCATCAGGGAGTCGCCGGATGATCGGCTCGTTGCGGGGTCGCATTGCGGTCAAGGCACCGCCACAGTTGCTCATCGAGGTCGGTGGCGTCGGTTATGAGCTCGAAGCGCCGATGTCGACGTTTTACGGACTGCCGGCCGTGGGTGAGGAGGTGCGATTGTTGACGCATCTCGTCGTGCGAGAAGACGCGCATATCCTCTACGGATTCGCGACTGCGGCCGAGCGACATCTGTTTCGCAACTTGCTCAAAGTATCGGGGGTCGGTCCGAAGATCGCGTTGGCTATTCTCTCGGGCACGACGGCCGAGGGTTTCGCCACTTGCGTCACGTCCAATGACGTGACGGCACTCACCAAGATTCCGGGTGTGGGTCGCAAAACCGCCGAGCGTCTGGTCATCGAGATGCGCGATCGACTCTCCACCGATGAGCTCGGTATTGCGCTTCCTTCAGAGGCGTCGGTCGGCGGCGCAGAGGGTGAGGCTTTCGCAGCGCTCGTGGCGCTCGGCTACAAACCCGCCGAAGCCACTCGGCTCATCAAGGCGGCTGCGGGTTCGAGCACCGAGGGCACCGAAGAACTCATCCGTCGTGCATTGCAGGGAGCGCTCCGATGACTGAACGCATAGTGAGCGCCGAGGGCGGTCGCGAAGAAGAGGCGATCGATCGGGCGATACGTCCGAAGCGCCTTTCGGATTTCGTCGGTCAGCGTCCCGTCAAAGAGCAGCTCGAGATTTTCGTGGGTGCGGCGCGTGCGCGATCCGAAGCGCTCGATCATGTCTTGATTTTCGGACCGCCGGGCCTCGGCAAGACGTCGCTCGCCAACATTCTGGCCACCGAGCTCGGTGTCAGTTTGCGGCAGACGTCCGGTCCCGTGCTCGAGCGGCCTGGCGATCTCGCGGCGATCCTCACCAATTTGCAGCCGCGCGACGTGTTGTTCGTGGATGAAATCCATCGGCTCTCGCCGATCGTCGAAGAGGTCCTTTATCCCGCGATGGAGGATTACCAACTCGACATCATGATCGGCGAAGGCCCTGCAGCGCGATCCATCAAGCTATCGTTACCGCCATTTACGTTGGTGGGTGCGACGACCCGCGCAGGGCTGCTGACCTCACCCCTGCGCGATCGATTCGGCATTGTGCAGCGGCTCGAGTTCTACGACGTGCAAGACCTCAAGAGTGTCGTGCAACGCTCCGCCGGAATTCTGGGTGTGCCGCTCGATCCGGAAGGTGCGTTACGTATCGCAGAGCGCTCGCGCGGCACACCGCGTATCGCTAATCGCTTGCTGCGACGTGCCCGCGACTACGCGCAGGTCAAGGGCGACGGAACCATCACATCGACGCTCGCCGTCGCGGCACTCGATCTACTCGAAGTCGATCCGGTCGGATTCGATATGCTCGATCGAAAGTTGCTGACGACCATCATCGAGAAGTTCGATGGGGGTCCGGTCGGCATCGATAGTTTGGCGGCCGCCATCGGTGAGGAACGCGGCACGCTCGAAGACGTGATCGAGCCGTTTCTCATTCAGCAAGGGTTCTTGATGCGTACGGCTCGAGGTCGGGTGGCTACGCGCACGGCCTATCTGCACTTTGGTCTGACGCCTCCGCAGCGACCGACGGGCGCGATGCCGCTCTTCGAGGAGGGCGTTTGAGCGCGTTCGAGTGGCCCGTACGCGTCTATTGGGAGGACACCGACGCCGGCGGTGTCGTCTATTACGCCAATTACCTTCGGTTTCTCGAGCGTTGTCGAACGGAGTGGCTGCGAGTCCGGGGGATTGCCCAGCGGGAGCTCGCGGCGACCCGAGGCGTACAGTTCATGGTTCTTGGACTTTCGATCGACTACAAGGCCGCAGCGCGACTCGACGATGCGCTCGTCGTGACCTGCGATATGCAGCCTGAGGGTCGTACCACGGCGATATTCGATCAAAAAATTTGGCGCGATTCGGGGGAAGGCGGCCTACGGGAACTCCTCATCGAGGCCCGGGTCCGTGTCGTGTGTGTCGATGCGAAGACGCTGCGTCCGCGCCGCATAGGGGAGTATCTTCCGTGAATGACTTATCGATTCTGAAGCTCATCTTAGAGGCCACCGTCATCGTGCAGGCGGTGATGCTCTTGCTGGTATTGGCATCGGTCTACTCCTGGAGCATCGTATTCAAGAAGAGGGCCGTACTGGCGCGCGCGAAAGACGATCTCGCACGCTTCGAGCGCGACTTCTGGTCTGGTGGAGATCTTTCTAATCTCTACAAAAGCATCGAGGCCCGCGGAAACCCCGAGGGCATCGACAGCATCTTCCGCACCGGTTTTCGTGAGTTCGCTCGCTTGCGTCAGCAAGGCGAGAGCGCCGTCGATTTGCTGCTCGAGGGCGCACGCCGGGCGATGAAAGCGCAGCAGATCAAAGAAATCGAATATCTCGAGAAGAGCTTATCGACGCTGGCGACGGTGGGTTCAACCAGTCCTTACGTCGGTCTCTTCGGCACGGTGTGGGGCATCATGCATGCCTTCGTGGGTCTCGGTTCGGTGCAGCAGGCGACGCTCGCCACCGTGGCGCCGGGTATCGCGGAGGCCCTCGTCGCGACGGCCATTGGGCTTTTTGCCGCCATTCCGGCGGTCGTGGCCTACAACCGGTTCGCCGATCAGGTCTGGCGGATCGAAGCTCGCTACGACGCTTTCATGGAAGAGTTCTCGACCATCCTGCAGCGTCATGCGACGCGTGATACGGGCTGAGACGGAGGCGCGTCATGCCGCAACCGGGTCGAAGTCGAAAACCCATGAGCGAGATCAACGTCGTGCCCTACATCGACGTGATGCTGGTGCTGCTCATCATTTTCATGGTGACGGCGCCGTTGCTTACGCAGGGCGTCAAAGTCGATTTGCCTGACGCCGCGGCTCAGGCGATCGACCCTGCAGATCTTCAGGACCGACCGCCGCTCGTAGTGTCGGTCGATCGTCGGGGGCGCCTCTATCTCAATGAAGGCGACAACCCGTCGAAACCGCTCGAAGACACCCTGTTGCAGGCCCGCGTCGCGGCGGTGCTGCGAAGCGCGCCAGGTGTGCCGGTCTTCGTCAAAGGTGATCGCGAAGTGCCCTATGGCCGAGTGGTCGAGGCGATGGTGCTGTTACAAAGCGCAGGCGCTCAGAAGGTCGGTTTTCTGACGGACCCTGTGACGGTTCGAGGTGCGCCTTGAGGTGCGCATGTCGAGCGTGATGTCGCGCTTTCGACCTTATTTTCTTTCTATCGCGCTGCATGCCGCATTGGTTGCGGTAATCGTCGTGCTGGGCATTCAAAACTGGCGTGCCGAGTCTGAGGTGCCGCAGGTGATGGCCATCGAAGCGGTGGCGATCGATGCCGATGAACTCGCTCGACTCACGCGACGGGCGCCGCCAAAAAAGGTAGAGCCTGAGCCGGCTCCCGAGCCGGTGCCGGAGTCTGAACCTGAACCCAAGCCTCCACCGAAGAAGCCGGAACCTTCCAAGCCCAAGCCTGTCGAAAACGAAAAACGTCCGAAAGAGGCCCAGGCGCTTAAAGAGGCGCAGCTCAAGGCGGAGAGGGCGCGACTCGAAGAGCAAGCGCGTCGTGATGCCGATGCCCGTCGAATGAAAGAAGAGCTCGAAGCAGAGGATCGACGTCGCAAGGATGACGCCCGTATTCGAGCCGAGCGCGAAGCCGCCTTGCAGCGCGCGCTGACGGAGGAGCTTGCGGCAACTGAGGCGGCCGAGGCACGACGCGCGGCAGCCGCTCGGGCTGCATCGCTTTCGGCGCAGTGGGCCGCGGCCATTCAGGCGCGAGTGCAGCGCGCGTGGATACGACCGCCTTCGGCTCAAGCGGGGCTCGACTGTCGAGTCGCAGTGACGCAGGCGGCGGGCGGAACGGTGATCCGCGCGGAGGTCAAAGAATGTAACGGTGACGAGGCCGTGCGTCAGTCGCTTGAGGCGGCGGTGTTTCGGGCGTCGCCACTGCCGCCGCCCCCGGAGCCGTCGCTCTTCGAGCGCAACATCGAGTTGAGGTTCAGACCCAATGATTGACATCAAAAAACTGGCAAGGGGTGTGTGGGCGGTGTTGTGCGTCTCGCTCATTGGTCTCTCCGCGACTCCGGTCGCCGAGGCTCAACTGCAGGTCGACATCACCTCGGGGGTCACGGCGCCGATTCCCATCGCCATCGAAGATTTCTCAGCCGATCCGAAGCCCTCTGCCGAGGTGATTCGTCGCAACCTGATGCGCAGTGGGCGCTTTCTCGTGGGAGAGCGTACGGCGTCTGACTATTTGGTCACAGGGCGTGCGAACGTAGGAGCAGATGGACGTACGACGATCGACTTCGAGCTTCTCAATCTGCTGACGGGGCAGCGTTTGCTGGTCGAACGTATCAGTGCCCCACCTGCGGCTTGGCGCAACGCCGCGCATCGCATCAGCGACAGGCTCTATCAAAAAATCATCGGCGCGCGTAGCGCGTTTGCGACGCGCATCGCATATGTGTCGGTGGATGGGCAGCCGCCGTCGCAGCGTTACCAGCTGATCGTCGCCGACTCCGATGGCGAAAATGCCAAAGTGATTTTGCAGTCCCGCCTTCCGTTGATGTCACCCGCTTGGTCACCCGATGGCGAGTGGCTGGCGTATGTCTCTTTCGAAACGAAAACAGCGTCGGTCTACGTGCAGCGCGTGCGCACGGCGGAGCGTCGCCGCGTGTCGTCGCGACCGGGAGTCAACAACGCGCCGACATGGTCACCCGATGGCAGTCGTTTGGCGCTCACGCTGTCGTCGTCAGGCGGGAACCTCGACGTCTACCTCCTCGATATCGCCTCGGGCGCGCTCACTCGGCTGACCGATCATCCTGCGATCGACACGGAGCCCGTGTGGTCGCCGGACGGTACGCAGGTGTATTTCACCTCAGACCGCGCGGGTGGCCCGCAGATTTATCGCTTGAGTATCGAGCCGGGCTCGCGGCCTCAACGCATGACGTTTTCGGGCTCGTATAACGCCAGACCTAGGGTTAGCCCTAATGGGCGCTTGCTTGCGATGGTGACGCGGGAAGAGGGCGCCTATCGCATTGCAGTACAAGACTTAGGGAACGGAAATGTTCGCGTCCTGTCGAAGGGCCGACAGGATGAGTCGCCCTATTTTTCGCCTGATGGGGGCACGCTGGTGTATGCCGCGCGGGAACGCGGCCAGGGTGTGCTGGCCACCGTGAGCGCCGATGGTCTCATCGCGCAGCGGCTCGCTGCAGACCGCGGCGAGGTGCGTGAGCCCGCCTGGGGTCCCTTCCTGCCCGACGTCGTAGCCGTGCAATAATTCGTTTCAAGTTGAGGAGTTCGAAAACGATGAAAAAACTGATTGCTGTGATGGCTCTGCTCGGATTGCTTGCCGCCTGTAAGTCGGCGCCTCCGGTGAAACAAGATTCTGGTGCCGATCTCGCTAATAAATCGGACGCCTCAGCCATCGCTCAGCCGGATGACTCGGCCGGTCCCGTATCGGCCGGCGAGGTCGGCATGTCGAGCGAGAGCGTCGTGGCGCTTCCTCCTGAGCTCGCCAATCGTACGGTCATCTATTTCGCTTATGACAGCGACGCGATCAGCGCCGAGGACCAAGCTTTACTCGCCGCTCATGCCCAGTTTTTAGGGAGCCGCCCGGGTTTGCGGGTGCGTCTCGAAGGTCATACCGACGAGCGGGGTACGCGCGAGTACAACATCGGTCTCAGTGAGCGCCGTGCGCAAGCCGTGCGGCGTGTGCTCGGTCTTCAGGGCGTCGCCGACTCGCGGCTCACCACGGTGAGCTATGGTGAAGAGCGTCCTGCCGTCGCTGGCGAGGACGAGTCTGCCTATTCGCGCAATCGCCGCGTCGAAATCGTTTACGTCGCCGGAGGCTGACCCACGTGATGCGCGCGTGTCTTGCGGCGGCGTTGCTTGTGTTGTGGGCCCTTCCGGCCCATGCGCAATCGACGCGTGAGCGGCTCGAGAGCCTCGAGCTGCAGATGACGCAGCTGCAAGAAGCGGTGAGGGGTCAGGCGCTTGTCGAGTTGTCGCAGCGTCTCGATGCGCTCGAGGCGGAAGCCCGAGCCTTGCGGGGTGACCTCGACATCCTGCAGCGAGACAACGAAGACCGACGTAAGCAGCAGGCTGACCTCGCGACCGAGTTCGATCGTCGTATCGCAGCGATCGAAACTCGTCTCGCCGCGGCGGCTTCGGCGGCGACGGCGCAGCCCTCTGGAGCGGCGCCTGCGGGCGAGCAGGCCGCTGATGCGGCGGCCGCCGTAGCAGGCCAAACGGTGGCGATGGCATCGCTTCCGCCTGCAGCGCCGACGGCGTCGTCTGCTCCGGCGTCAACCTCAGCGCCCGTGCCTACCGAAAATCCCGAGGTGTTGTACGGTCGGGCGTTCGACGCCCTCAAGGCCTCGAACTATCCCGACGCGATCTCGGGAATGAGCGGGTTCGTGACGCAGTTTCCGACGCATCCGCTCGCCGATAACGCGCAGTACTGGCTGGGACAGACCTACTACGTCACGCGCGACTACGCCAAGGCCATCGATGCATTCGCCGCAGTGGGTAGCCGCTCTCCTGATTCGTCGAAGGCCCCTGATGCGCTACTCAAGAAGGGGCTCTCGGAGTTGAGTCTCGGCCGCAACGACGCGGCCCGCGCCTCGTTCAACGAGGTGCTACGGCGATACCCGCAAAACGACGCGGCACGCACGGCGCGCGAGCAACTCGCTCGATTGCGCTAAACAATACTTTGAACGCGAGTCGGCTCAAGCTCACGGAGATCTTCCGTTCGCTGCAAGGCGAGTCGGACTCTGTCGGCATACCGACGATCTTCGTTCGACTCACGGGTTGTCCGCTGCGGTGTAAATACTGTGATACCGCTTATGCGTTTCATGGCGGTCAGTGGTGGACGCTCACCGACATTCTTTCTCGCGTCAAAGAGCTCGAGGCCACTCACGTCTGCGTGACCGGAGGCGAGCCGCTAGCCCAGCCGGCCGTCTTCGAATTGATGACGGCCCTCTGTGATGCGGGTTATCGCGTATCGCTCGAAACCAGCGGCGCGATGCCGCTCGAACGAGTCGATCCGCGCGTCGTGAAGGTGGTCGATATCAAGACGCCAGCCTCCGGCGAGGAGGCGCGCAATCGCTACGATGAACTCGATCGACTGCAGCCCAAAGATCTCATCAAATTCGTGATCGCTGATCGAACCGATTACGAGTGGAGTCGTTCGCAGTTGCGTGAGCGAGCGCTTTCCGAGCGCTGCACGGTGTTGTTCTCGCCGAGCCACGCTGAGTTGCCGGCGCGTGACCTCGCCGATTGGATTCTCGAAGATCGATTGCCGGTACGGTTTCAGGTTCAGCTTCATAAATATCTTTGGGGCGACGTGCCCGGACGATGAACGCCACATCGCAGTTTTCGTCGATCTCGAAACCGAGAGCAGTGGTCTTGCTCTCGGGTGGGCTCGATTCAGCCACTGTTCTCGCCATGTCGATCGAGCAGGGTTATGACGCTTATGCGCTCTCCGTGCATTACGGGCAGCGACACTCGGCTGAACTTGCCGCCGCGGCGCGGGTGGCGACGACGCTCGGTGCGCGCGAGCATCGCATCATGGGCGTCGATCTCGCGGGCATCGGCGGCTCGGCGCTCACCGATTCTTCGATCGCAGTGCCGACATCCCCCGTTGCGGGAATACCCATCACCTATGTTCCAGCGCGAAACACCCTGATGCTTTCGCTCGCGCTCGGCTGGGCCGAGGTGCTGGGGGCAGAGGCCATATTCATTGGCGTGAATGCCGTCGATTA
>CAZRFN010000016.1:0-45338 GCA_964599335.1 uncultured Acidibacter sp.
GCTCTCGGGCGAGATGATGCTGCGCTACATGGGCTGGACCGAGGCGGCCGATGCCGTCATCACCGCCATGGATCGCACCATCGGTCAAAAGACCGTGACCTACGACTTCGCGCGACTCATGGACGGAGCCAAGGAAGTCAAATGCAGCGAGTTCGCCGACGCGCTGATCAGCAATCTCTAAAGGTCACGCGGTGACCGCCGAGAACCTGATCGAAGAAGGATCTCGGCGGATCGCCGCAGCCTTTGCGGCCTACAACCGCGAGTTCCGCGAGATCACGCGGCGCGCGCCTGCGCGCTTCGAGGCTCGCGACTGGCACGGCAGCCAGCAGGATGCTGTCGAACGCATCGAACTCTACGATAGCTGGGTCAATCGCACCGTCGCGAGTGCCCGGCAAGAACTCGGTGATGTCGCGCTCGACCGGCGTTTCTGGTCGGCGATGCGCGATCGATTTCACTCGCGCACGGCAGGCCTGCCCGATGCCGCATTTGCCCGAACCTTTTTCAGCTCCGTCTCTCGTCGTGTCTTTGGCACCGTAGGCGTCGCAACCGATATCGAGTTCGTGGGCGTCGATCTCGATCCTCTCGAGGGCGCCGGCGACAACGCGGAGACCGAGCTCTACTCGAACCGCGGCAGCCTCGGTCTCATCATCGAAGACATGCTCGGCGATCTCCGCCTGCGCAGTCCCTGGATCGACTTCGAGAAAAGCGTGCGCACCGTCACGCTCGAGATCACCAAGCAAATTCGCGGACACCTGCCGGCGGGCGTCGAAGTCGATTCGGCCTTGCGGCACATCGAGATCCTGAAGCCGCTATTTTTCCAGAGCACCAGAGCTTATGTCGTCGGTCAACTCGTCGCCGACGGGCTGCGACTGCCGCTGGCACTCGCGCTTCAAAATACCGACCGAGGTCTCTTCATCGATGCCGTGATGCTCGATGAGGACGAACTCAGCATCGTCTTCGGATTCACCCGCTCATATTTTCATGCCGACATCGAGCGCGTTGTAGAAGCCGTCGTCTTCCTGCGCCATCTGCTGCCTCGAAAACCTCTGTCGGAGCTCTTCACGGTGCTCGGACGCGCGCGCCAAGGCAAAGCAGAACGCTATCGCGAGCTCGCACGGCACCTGCAACAGTCGGACGATTTATTCGCGCATGCGCCGGGCGAGCGCGGTCTCGTGATGATCTGCTTCACGCTACCCTCGCTCGATGTCGTGTTCAAACTGATCCGCGATCGTTTCCCGCCCGTTAAGACGGTGCTGCGGCAAGATGTCATCGACAAGTACAAATTCGTCTTCCGTCACGACCGCGCAGGTCGGCTCGTCGATGCCCAGGAATTCAAACGAGTCAGACTTCCCAAGGCGCGTTTCACGGCGGAGCTGATCGAAGAGCTGCTCTCGGAAACCGCCGAGACCGTGCATGTCGAGGGAGACGATCTCGTCTTCGACCACATGTACATCGAGCGACGCATGATACCGCTCAACCTCTACCTCAGAGAGGCTCCCGCCGAAGCGGCCGACAAGGCGGTCGTCGACTACGGCCAGGCGATACGCGATCTCGCGCTCTCCAATATTTTCGCCGGCGATTTGTTGCTCAAAAATTTCGGCGTGACCCGCCATGGTCGGGTGATCTTCTACGACTACGACGAACTGTGTCAGGTCACCGACTGTCGCTTCCGCGAAATGCCGCAGGCCGACAACGACGAAGACGAGATGCGGGGTGAGACCTGGTTTTACGTCGCCGACAACGATGTCTTCCCGGAAACCTTCCTGAACTTCCTCGCCTTCAGCGACGCCCAGCGAGAGCTCTTCCGGCGCACCCACGGCGATTTGCTCGAGGCGGATTTCTGGCGTGGCATCCAGCAGCGCGTCAAAGACGGAGTGGTCCTCGAGATCCTGCCCTATCGACCACGACGGCTCGGACAGTCGCTCAACGCACCGAGTTCGTCCTGACGCGTTGGCAGCGGGGCACGACCGGCGTTAGGATCGACCCATGCCTGATTCCAGCCATATCGAAGTCAAGCCTCGCGATATCCATTTTTCGATGGATTCCGCGAGGGGCCGCTATTGGCTCGGAGGCGATCCGGTCGGAACGGCCGTGCTCAACGGCCTCTCGCTGACTTTCCCAGACGGCGAAAAACTTTTCATGGACGCGGTGCGTCACTTCCGCGGCAAGGTTTCGGGTCGATTGGCCGAGGATGTTCGACACTTCCTTGCACAAGAGGCGATGCACTCGCGCGAACATCACGCCCTGAACGCCATCATCGATCGCAGCAGATACCCCGTCGACGAGATCCTCGGACGCATCCGTGATCGCATTGCGTTCAATCGTTCGAAAGGGCCCTACGCGATGCTGCTGTCGACCATCGCGCTCGAGCACTTCACGGCCATGATGGCTGACATGCACATGCAGAATCGGGGCTTGTTCGCGAACGCCGACCCCGAGATCGCACGGCTCTGGCGCTGGCATGCGCTCGAAGAAACAGAGCATAAAGCGGTCGCCTTCGACGTCTTTCTCGAGGCGACACGACACTGGTCGCCGCTCAAGCGCTATCTGCTGCGTTGCTGGTCGATGATGTACATCACCTTCCATTTCACCCGAAACATCGCCCACCACGCGACCTGCCTGCTGCAAGCCGACGGTTACAGCGAGGCCGAGGCTCGGAAAGCCGTGTCACGATTTCTTTGGCGCGATCCGGGGATTTTCCGACAAGGTTGGCGCAGCTATTTCGCCTGGTATCGACCGGGCTTTCACCCCTGGGATCTCGACAACCGAGCCGCGCTCGCCGAGTGGCGCGCCGAGTTCGACATCCGCTGATCGCAGCCGCGGGCGTCGGGCCACGCAGCGATCCAACGCCGGATCAACTCCACCCCCTCGTCGTGCGCGAGCGCACGCCCGAGCTCGGGCATCATCGCGCCCGGATCGGTCGAAGCCATGCGGTAGACCGTGATCGACTCGTCCGGCTGTCCCGGAACGATCCCGAAGCGCCTGTTTCCGGTTCCCCGCCCTGCCGCGATCGGGGATTTGCAGACCCCGAGCGCCACCGGCGAGGTCTCGGACGCCTCCAAGGACAATCCGGAGGTGTCTGCCGGCCCCAGGCGGTTGTGGCAGTGTCCGCAGTTGATGTCGAGGTAAGCCCGCGCACGCGCCTCGAGGGGCGCGCTGAGGTCATTCCATGCGACCGCCCGCGGCATCGCAGCCAGGCTGCCAAGACTCGCGCCAGGACCAGTCAAGCGCCCGGTATGCACCCAATACTCGAGTTGATTCACGCGACCGCCGACGAGGCCGTAATCGTGCTCGCGATTTAGATGACGGGCCTTGAGTCCGATTGGCGACAGGCTCCCTCGCTTCACGTCGGTGGCATGGCATCCCGCGCATTGGTTGATGTCCGGCACTACGTAGTCGAAATCGACCGGCCGGCTCCCTGACCCCGCGTAGGCGTCATTCACCAAGGTGAGCGGTCGTACCGCGCCCGCACGCTCGAGTCGCGCCTCGCGTTGCGCATCGCTCCAGACGTAAGTCGAAGCGGCCCACCCCGAGGCGCGACGCACCATCACCCGCGTCTCGATGAGACGGACTTGATCGAGTACGAGACGACCGCCCGGCTCGAGGCCCTTCGCCGTCGAGGTTCGTAGCACTCGCGCCCGATCGCCTTCGGTCGCGAGCGGGTAATAAAAAGTCTTGGTGATGATCGTGCCGACTGGAAACTCGAAGGCGCCCTCCGACGAATAACTCGCTCGAGTTCCAGGAGGCATCCACACGGTGCGCAACTTGTGGGCGTAGTCGCTGAAGAGCGGCGTGTTGAGCTCGTAGTCGACCACACCCTCGCGAGGCACGAGTCGACCGTCCTCGATGCCGAAGACGCCCCACTCCGCGAGCGTGTCGGGGTCAGTGGCCTCGTGAAACACTGGGCTCGTCGGATCCAGCGAGCAACCGAAAAGCAGACACAGCAACGTCACGACAGCAAGCGATCTCATCGAACGCAGGCCACCGCCAAGCCTCACAACTTGAGCTCCACGGGCGGCAGCGGCGCGAGCCGGCAGTCGTACTCTGCGGCCGAGACACGTGGGTTACGGTATTTTCCGGGACCGTCGGCGTTGAGTACGGGGCCCGCATCACGCACGCAAATCGCAAGATCTTCGGGCAACTTGCCGCCACGAGTTTTCTTTGAGTCGACGTAGCCGTCCCACAATACGGGCGGGAAACGGCCGCCGAGACCAAAGACAGCTAGCTTCAAGGCCTTGAGGTCGAGCCCATCGGGAGCGTCGCCGCCGCCCGTGTAGCGATTGCCATGAACATGGATGGCCTCCGGATACGGATCGAAAACCTCCGCCACGCCTTTTTCCGTCATGTAGCCCGTCGAAAAATAACTCGAGATGATCACGTGCGCCGTCGCGTTATCGGCAAAATCGTTATCGAAGATTTCGACCTGATCGTTCGAATTGATGACGACGCCGGAGCCTGCCGGAACGCTCGCGACCGGCGTGCCCTTGGCGCCGAAGTTCGCGGTGTTGTTGGCGTAAATCTTGTTACGAAACACCCGAGCGCCCTCACCGCGCTGCGGGAGGTTCGGCATATTAAAGACGAGCACACCACCGGTGTTTTCGGTCGCGATATTGTCGTAGACGTCGGCGCGTCGCGAATTCTCGATCTCGATGCCCGCCACGTTGAGGCGCGCCGTATTGCGCCGAACAACGATATCTTCTGACTGCCCGACGTAGATGCCCGCATCGGACGCCCCGATGACGAGGCAATCTTCGATCAATACTTGTCGTGTACGAACCGGATAGAGTCCGTATGCGCCGTTCGAGGTGCTCGGTCCGCCGGTCCACTCGACACGCAAGCCACGCAGCGTGATCCGCTCGCCCTCGTTCACCTTGACGGCGTCCCCGCGGGTATCTTCGATGGCGAGATTCTCGAGCGTGAAATCGCTCGCGTTCACCAGCAGTCCTTCGGCTCCGACTTTTTGCCCCTTGAACGACAGCACGGTCTCGTTCATGCCGGCGCCACGGATCGTGACGCCACTCACACGCAGACTGAGACTACGATCGAGCGAGTAACGCCCCGCCGGAATCTCGATAATCTCGCCCGGCTTCGCATCGAGAAGTCGCGTCTGAAGGTTCCGCTGAAAATCACCATCGACAGGCGCCTCATCTTTTGACGCGCATCCGACGAGGAGCAAAGCAAGCGCCGCGATGACCGATGCCCGATTCGACATCACTGCAAGTCGCACCTTCACGCGCTCACCTTCGCAAGAGCCTGCGTTAGATCGGCCTTCAAGTCGTCGATGTCTTCGAGTCCGATCGAGAGTCGAACCGTCCCCGGCCCGACACCCGAGACGACGAGGTCCTCGGCGGAGAGATCTTTGGGTTGCATCATCTGCGGCGGCATCGCTAACGACTCGGTCGAGCCGAAGCTCGGCGTACGTGCAAACAACTGCAACGCTTCGGTAAATCGCCGACCCGCTTCGTACCCCGCCACGAGATCGAAACATATCACCGACCCGAATTCGCGCATTTGGCGCCGGGCGAGCTCCGACTTAGGCTGCGAAGCGAGCCCCGGATATCGCACCCGCGTACACGCCGGATGTTGTTCCAAAAACTCCGCCACAGCCTGCGCGTTCGACGCCTGCTGCCGATATCGCACGAAGTAGGTCTTGAGACCCCGCACCATGATCGATGCCGACAACGCATCGAGGTGCGCACCGAACAACCGGAAGTCACCACGAAGTTGATTGATCAACTCGCGCCTCGCGATGACCGCGCCACCCATGACATCGCCCGCGCCTGTCGCGAACTTCGTCAGGCTGTGTACGAAGATGTCGATATCGAACTCCCCGTGCTGATGAAACCCTGCGGCGGTGTTGTCGATCACCGTGAGCGCACCGTGCGCTCTGGCGATTCGGGTGATCGCCTCGATATCAGCAATTTTATTGATCGGATTCGTCGGGCTCTCGAACCAAACGAGTCGCGTTTTACGACCGGCAAGCTCTCCCTCCAGACCCTCCAGATCGTCGATCGAGCGCATGCTGTGCGTGACGCCAAAGCGCGCGAGCATCCCGCGGATGATCTGACGCGTGGGGCCATAACCTTCCGTGAAGAACACCACGTGATCACCCGACCGAGTGAGCCCGACGAGCGTCTGCGCCACCGCATTCACCCCTGAGGCGGTCACCATGCACTCGTCTCGACGCTGCAACTGCGCGAGCATCAGCTCGAGCTGCCGCACCGAAGGGTTGGAGAGTCGCGAGTAGAAAAAGCCCGACCGCTCGCCTCGCGCGATCCGCTCGGCCTCAAGGACGGTCTCGGTCTCCCACTTCACATTCTGGAAGATGGGCAGGTTAAGAGGATGATTATCTTCCGGCAGTTCGATGGCCGGTGGGTGATTGACCCGTGTTTCGTCTTTCATTCGATAAGTCAGCTGCCACTGCGGGCCATCTGCTCCTCACGCAGCCGACGTTTTTCTTCGCGCTTCATGTAGAGCGTCGATAGCACGACACCGACCGCGACGATGAGCACCATGATGGTGGCGAGCGCGTTGATGTCGGGGCTGACGCCTAGTCGTGCCTTAGAAAAGATCACCATCGGCAGCGTCGTCGAATTAGGCCCCGATACGAACTGCGAGATGACCACGTCATCCCAGGACAAAGTGAAGGCGAGTAGCCAACCCGACACGAGCGCCGGCGTTATCAGCGGCAGCGTGATGCGGAAGAACACCGTGAGCGGCTTGGCTCCGAGATCGAGTGCGGCCTCTTCCAACGAGTCGTCGAAGCCGGCGAGTCGCGACTGAACGACCACCGTGACATAGGCCATCGCGAAAGTGATGTGCGCAATGGTGATAGTCACAACCCCCCGCCCCTCCGGCCAGCCGGTCAGTTGTTCGAGGGCGACGAAAAGCAGCAGCAGGGAAAGACCGGTGATCACTTCAGGCATGACGAGCGGAGCAGTCGTCATCGTCGATAGCATCGCACGACCACGAAACGGCCCGAATCGTACCAGCGCGAGTCCCGCCAACGTGCCAAGAATGACAGCGCCCGTGGCGGTCATCGCCGCGATCTGTAGAGACAGAAGCGCCGCTTCGAGAATTTGCTCGTTGGCGAACAACTTCCGATACCACGAGAGTGTGGGCGAGTTGGCAGAGTCCCAAACGGTGACGAGGCGCGAGTTGTTGAACGAGAAAACCACCATCGAGAGGATGGGGATGTAAAGAAATGCGAGCCCGAATACGAGTGCGCCGTTACGGAACCAGCCACGCGATGTCATCGTGAAGACCTCATCGCTTAGCCGCCTCGAGTTCCCGCTGTTGGTAACGCTGGAACACCATGATCGGCAATAGCAACGCAAGCAACATAACGATCGCGACCGCGCTCGCAACCGGCCAGTCTCGGTTGGCAAAGAACTCATCGGACAAGATCCGGCCGATCATGAGTTGATCTGCGCGCCCGAGCAGCGAAGGAATGACGAACTCCCCTACCGCCGGAATGAACACCAGCAGACACCCTGCAACGACCCCCGGGGCCGACAGCGGTAGAGTAATCAAAAAGAACGACTTGAAGGGTCGAGCGCCCAGATCCGCTGCCGCCTCAAGCAGCGTCATGTCGTGCTTCTCGAGGTTCGAATAGAGCGGCAAGATCATGAAAGGCAAATAGGAATAGACAATTCCTACGTACACCGCGAAATCGGTATAGAGCAAGGTCAGCGGTGCATCAATGACGCCAATCGATAGCAGCACGTTATTGATGACGCCGTCCGTCTTCAACAGGCCCACCCATGCGTAGACACGGAGCAAAAAAGACGTCCAAAAGGGTAAGATGATCAGCATCAAAAGCAGGCTGCGTGTAGTCGGCGCAGAACGTGCGATGCCATAAGCCATCGGATACCCGACGAGGAGACAGAGAACGGTAGAGACGGCCGCAACCTTTAGGGAGTAAAGAAAGGTGCTGACGTACAAACCGTCACTCAATACAAACGCGTAGTTACCGAGATTGAGAGTAGTGACGAGACGCCTACCCTCCTCGACCCACTCGAAAAGCGGAGCGTACGGCGGCATCGCAAGGCGGATCTCAGAAAACGAGATCTTGAATACGATCAAGAAAGGAACGACGAAAAACAGAAACAACCAAACCCACGGAACGGCAATCACCAGCCTCTGGCCAGACCAGTGTTCGCGCACGTAGCGCGACCAACGCGGAGGCCCGAACTGACGCAGCAACGCATACAAAAGGCCCAGCCGTCCGTCGGCAAGACCTTGAGGTACCGAACTGCCGGAACTGTTCGCCATGACTACTGCGAGAGCACCACAGGACTAGAGGCATGCCAAGACAAATGAACGGCCTCATCCCAGACAATACGCTCGTCAGCGTGGCGCTCAACGTTGGGAATCGTGACGCGAACCATGCGCCCCGAATCGAGCTTGACCAGATATACCGACATATCGCCCATGTAGGCGATTTCTTTGACGACGCCTCGGGCGCGATTCTCAGTGCCCTCCGGCGCTGCGCGTGTCATTTCGATCTTTTCCGGTCGGATAGCGACAGAGACCTTAGCGTCTGGAGCGGAGCTGATACCGTGACTCACGAATACCGTCGCGTCGAGCTCGGGACAACGGATACGCACATGACCCGGCTCGTCCTCCGTGAGCTGACCCTCGAACATATTGACCGAGCCGATGAAGTCGGCGACGAAACGCGAGTTCGGGAACTCGTATATCTCAGTCGGCGTGCCGACCTGAACGATTTGACCCTTGTTCATGACGCCGATTCGCGATGCCAACGTCATCGCCTCTTCCTGATCGTGAGTGACGACTACGAAGGTGACGCCTAGTTGCTCCTGCAAATTGATGAGCTCGAACTGGGTGTGCTCGCGCAACTTTTTATCAAGGGCACCAAGCGGCTCATCGAGGAGCAAAAGCTTCGGTCTCTTGACCAGCGCCCGCGCCAAAGCTACTCGCTGCCGCTGTCCGCCAGAAAGCTGGTGAGGCTTGCGTCGTGCAAACTCACCAAGCTTGACGATATCCAACATGTCGGTGACTCGTCTCGCAACTTCCGCTTTCGATAGACCTTCCTGCTCGAGCCCGAATGCGACATTCCTCTCGACCGACATGTGCGGGAAGAGTGCGTAGGACTGGAACATCATATTCACGGGTCGTTCGTAAGGCGGGATGCTCGCCATATCCTGACCATCGATCAAGATTCGCCCAGAGGTCGGTGACTCGAAGCCCGCCAGCATGCGTAGCAGCGTCGTCTTGCCGCAGCCCGAACCACCGAGCAGACAAAAAATCTCACCTTTGTAGATATTGAGCGAGACATTATCGACAGCAACGAAATCACCAAAGCGTTTGGTGACGCCCTCGATACGAACATATTCGTGGGAGCGGTCGATGGTCTTCTCGGCCATGGTTGACCCCGATCAGTACGTAGCACCCCGAAGCAGTACGGCCACCCGAAGGTGGCCGCACTGCCTCAGGTAAGGTTCACTTTCCAGTCTTTATGTTGGTCCATGCGCGGTTGAGAGACCGCGAGAACTCCGGAGACTCCGGCATATCAGGCACCAACTTGCCCATCAGGTCAGCCGGCGGATAAACGTTCGGGTTTCCGGTGACCGCCGCATCCACCAGCGGCGTCGCAGCCTTGTTGGCGTTGGCGAAAGAGATGTACGAGCTATTCTTGGCCGCCACTTCGGGACGCAGCAGGTAATTGATGAACAGATGGGCATTCTTCGGGTGCTTCGCATCCTTGGGAATCGCCAACTGATCGAAGAACATCACAGCACCTTCCTTCGGGATGTTGTAGCTGACCTCAACGCCATTTTTCGCCTCTTCAGCACGCGTCTTGGCTTGAAGCACGTCACCCGACCAACCGAGCGCTAGACAAATCTCGCCGTTCGCGAGTTGTTCGATGTAGTTCGAGGAATGGAAGTTTTTGATATACGGTCGGATAGCCTTCAATACAGCCTCGGCGGCTGCCAAGTCTTCGGGCTTTTCGCTGTTCGCATCTTTACCCAACCAGATGAGCACGGTGCCGATGACTTCACTCGGCGCATCGAGCAGGCTGATCCCGCAGTCTGCGAACTTCGAAACCACCTTCGGGTCGTAGAACATCGCAAAGCTGTTGACTGGAGCGTCCTTCATTCGCTCGGCGATTTTCTGTACGTTGTAACCAACCCCCGAAGTGCCCCACATGTAATTGACCGAGTACTCGTTACCCGGATCGAAGGCCTCGAGACGCTTGGCGATATCCGCATCGACGTTCGCGAGGTTGGGCAACTGCGACTTGTCGAGCTTCTGATGAACCCCCGCCTGCAATTGACGGTAAAGGAACGAAGCCGACGGCACGACGAGGTCGTAACCGGTATTACCTGCAAGAAGCTTGGTCTCCAGCATTTCATTGGAGTCAAAGACATCATACTGAACCTTGATGCCGGTCTCCTTGGTGAAGTCCTCGATTACGCTGGCCTCGATGTAGTCGGACCAGTTGTAAACGTTGAGCACCTTAGGTTCGGCGGTCGTCTCTTCGGACTTCCCACCGCAAGCGGTGAGCAGTGCGGCGACGGAAAGCGCAACCAGAGCCGGTCTGAAAACCTGTTTCATTTTTGGGCGGACTCCCTCGGAGAAAAGGAAAACTCCCGCACCATGCGGGAGAGAGCGAAGTTATAGCGCAGAGCCCCGCCCCGGGAAAGCCCGGGCAGAGGTTTCGGAGCCGCAACCCTCAGCCTGTCACCCAGCCGTCGCGTCGCAGATCGAACTGGAGTTGATCCAGGGTCGAGACCACCTTGGCGATGAGCTCGTCGATTTCGCTGTGGGTGATGACGAGCGGAGGCGCGACGATCAGGGTGTCCCAGACTGCTCTCATGACGAGGCCGTTTCGGATGGAGATGTCGCGAGCACGTGTGCCCACCGTGCCCCGTTCGGGGAAAAACGCCCGCGAAGGCTTGTTGGGTACGAGCTCGAGCGCCCCGAACAACCCGAGGCTTCGCGCCTCGCCCACGAGCGGGTGCGCCGCAAGCTCGCGCCATCGAGTCGTCCAGTAGGGGACAAGATCGTCGCGAACGCGCTCGACCACCCGCTCTTTTTGCATGATCTCGAGGTTCGCGAGTGCCACCGCGGCGGCGACCGGGTGACCGGAATAGGTATACCCGTGGGCGAACTCCCCGCCCTTCTCAATGAAAACCTCGGCGACTCGATCGGACACCATGAGCGCCCCGAGCGGCTGATATCCCGAGGTGATGGCCTTGGCGAGAGTCAGAAAATCGGGACGCGTCCCGAAGTACTCGCACCCGAACCATCGGCCCGTTCGGCCGAAGCCGCAAATGACTTCGTCAGAGCCGAACAAGATGCCGTAGCGGTCGAGAATTCGCTGGATCTCCGACCAGTAGGTCTCGGGAGGAATGATGACCCCACCCGCGCCTTGCACCGGCTCTCCGATAAATGCCGCGACGCGTTCGGGACCGATCTCGATGATTTTGGCTTCGAGTTCTCGCGCGGCCTGCAGGCCGAACTCGACCGGATCGAGATCGCCCCCGCGCTCGAACCAATAGGGCTGATTGATATGCACGATACCCGGGATGGGCAGACCGCCCTGAGCGTGCATCGCCTTCATGCCGCCGAGCGAGGCGCCGGCCATGGTGCTGCCGTGATACCCGTTCCAGCGGCTGATGATCACCTGCCGCTGCGGCTCACCGCGCAACTCCCAGTAGCGACGGGCGAGTCGCACGAAGGTGTCGTTGGCCTCGCTGCCCGAGCCCGTGAAGAACACGTGCTTGAACTGAGGTGGCGTGAGTTCGGCGAGCTTGGCCGCGAGCTCGATCGCCGGCGGATTCGCGCACTGGAAAAAGCTGTTGTAGTACGGCAGCTGTTGCATCTGCCGATAAGCGGCCTCGGCAAGTTCGCGACGCCCATAGCCAAGCGCCACGCACCACAAGCCCGACATGCCATCGAGAATTCGATGGCCTTCGCTATCGTAGAGATACACCCCTTCGGCCCGGGTGATGACGCGAGTGCCGCGCGCGGCGAGCGCCCGCGAATCGGTGAAGGGATGTAAATAGTGTGCGGCGTCCAACGCCTGCCACTCTGCCGTGCTGCGCTCTGGGATCGGGCTCATCGGCACATCTTACGACGGCAAACCCTCAAACGTTGAGCAACAGATGCTCCCGCTCCCACGAACTGATCACCTGCAGGAACACCTCGTACTCAGCCTGCTTCACGAGGGAAAAGGCCGACACGAAACTTTCACCCAGAATCTCGATGAGCGGATCACACTCACCCAGCAGGCGAATCGCTTCGTCGAGATTGCGCGGCAGCGAGAACGGCAGGTCGTGCGCACTGCCCGAAATGGGCTCGGTGGGCGTCAGCCCCTGGACCATTCCGAGGTAGCCACACGCGAGCGACGCCGCGCTCGCCAGGTACGGGTTCGCATCTGCGCCCGAGAGGCGATTTTCGACACGGCGCGACTGCGGATCGGAACCCGGAACGCGTAACCCGGCCGTACGGTTGTCGTAACCCCACTGTACGTTGATAGGCGCCACCTGAAAGCGGGTGATTCGTCGGTAGGAGTTCACGTTAGGCGCGAGCAGCGCCATGGCCGCCGGCAGATAACGCTGCATACCCGCGATGTGCGAGAAGAAGAGCGACGTGGGCGAGCCGTCGGCGTTCGAGAAGACGTTCTTGCGGGTCTTGCTGTCGACGATGCTCTGGTGGATATGCATGGCACTGCCCGGCTCCTTGGCATGGGGCTTGGCCATGAAGGTCGCGTACATCTTGTGCCGCAGTGCCGCCTCACGAGCGGTGCGCTTGAACATGAATGCCTGATCGGCAAGATCGAGCGCGTTTCCGTGCAGCAGGTTGATCTCCATCTGCGCGGGGCCGTCCTCGTGGATCAGCGTGTCGATCGCGATGTCCTGATCTTCACAGAATTGATACACGTCATCGAAGAGCGGATCGAATTCATTGACGGCTGCGATGCTGTAAGACTGACGACCCGGCTCAGCACGACCCGAACGACCGATCGGCGGCTTGAGCGGATAGTCGGCGTCGATGTTGGGCTCGACGAGATAAAACTCGAGCTCGGGCGCTACAACAGGCTCCCATCCTTTCTGGGCGTAAAGGTCGAGCACGTGCCGCAAGACTTCTCGCGGTGCCATCTTCACGCGGCGGCCGTCCGCATAGAAACAATCGTGGATGACCTGCGCCGTAGGTTCGGGCGTCCAAGGTACGCGACGAATCGTCCGCGGATCGGGCTTCAGGATGATGTCGATCTCTGCCGGGCTCATGGCGGCGGCAGTTTCCTCGGGGTAGTCGCCCGTAACCGTCTGCAAGAAGATGCTCTCGGGCAAGCGCATACCCTGATCGCCCTGAAATTTTTGGGCCGGCATCACCTTGCCGCGAGCGATACCCGCCATGTCCGGGACGATGGCCTCGACTTCCTGGATGTTGTGATCGCGAAAAAATTGCGAAATGGGATCTGTCATGACTCGAACCTCTATTAGGCGCCCCGCTGCCGTCGGACCGCACGGGCTCGTGCGGCGTCTCCGAAAGCGGCGAACAGCGCCACTGAAAAATTGTTGGCCATCACCCGCCACTCGGGATGCCACTGCACACCCCAAGTGAACGCGGGTGCATCGGGCAGGCAAAACGCTTCGATCAAACCGTCGGGCGCTCGGGCCGCCACCTGCAGACTCGGAGCCAATTGCTTCACACCCTGACCGTGCAAAGAATTCACGGCCACTCGCTCAGCACCGCCCGCCCACTCACGCATGAGCCCCGGCTCGAGAAAAATCTCGTGCGCCGGACCGTACTGGACCTCGAGAGGCGCCGATTTGTCCTCGCGATGATCGAGCAACCCCGGCACCTCTTGGACTTTCTGCCAAAGCTTGCCGCCCAAGGCGACGTTCATTTCTTGAAAGCCCCGACAGATTCCGAGCAGAGGAACACCCTGCTCGATCGCCGAACGAATCAGCGGCAAGGTCGTGGCATCACGCTCGGGGTCGTGCAGCGTGCCCGGCTCGCTCGGACCCTCGTCGTAGTGATGAGGCTCGACGTTCGACGGGCTACCCGGAAACAAGAGACCGTCGAGGCGAGCCAGAAGTTCGGCGGTCTCGAGCGGCTCAGGCAACACGGGAATAAGTATCGGCAAGCCGCCCGCCGCTCGGGCCACGGCGTGTGCGTACTTCTCACCGACCATGTGAAAAGGATGGGGGCCAACCATGCGTCGGTCGGCGGGAATTCCGATGAGAGGGCGAAGAGACATGAGAAAGGCGGCTCCGGGATTGGCCCGAAACGCCGCCTGATTAGATCACAAGGCGCCCTGTATAACCGTCCAGTCTTCGAGGTTTTCGATCTAAGTCACTGTTTTAATTGAATCTATATTGCGAGGCCTACGGCGGCCCCGTATGCTCGGGCACCTTCCCGGGCAATACGTCCGGGTCTAACCTCCCCGAGTCCCCATGAGTGCCTTTCCCGAGCTCGACCAGTTCCTCGAGCGCCATCCGCACACCCGGCATGTCGACGTCTTCCTCAACGACCTGAACGGGGTCGAGCGCGGCAAGCGTATCGAGCGCGAAGCCCTCGAGCGGTTGTATGCCGAAGGCATGATGCTGCCGGGTTCGATGTTCGCTCTGGATGTTCAGGGTGGAACCATCCAGGAGAGCGGCCTCGGCTTCGACGAAGGGGATGCCGATCGACCCTGCAAGCCCCTGCCCGATTCTTTGGTACCCGTGCCGTGGCAGAGCGATGGCGTCGCCCAAGTTCAAGTGGCGATGTACGAGCCCGATGGGCGTCCGTTCTTTGCCGATCCCCGACATGTGTTGACGAAGGTGCTCGATCGCTTCCATCGCCTCAACCTGACGCCCGTGGTCGCGCTCGAGTACGAGTTCTATTTCATTGACCGCGAACGCCTCGAAGGCGGCATGCCGCAACCGCCTCCCCTACCCATCACGGGTCGGCGCGAGTTTCGTACGCAGATCAACTCGATGACCGATCTCAACGAATTCTCGAAGGTGCTCTCGCGCATCGACGAAGTCGCGCGTCTGCAGGGCCTGCCCTCGACGAGTGCGCTCGCCGAATATGGCCCGGGGCAATTCGAAGTGAATCTCGAGCACAGACCCGATGCTTTACGAGCTTGCGACGAGGCCATGCGCTTCAAGCGCGTGGTGCGCAGCGTCGCTCGCGAGCAGGGCTGGGATGCGACATTCTTGCCAAAACCCTATCGGGACATGGCCGGCTCCGGTCTGCATGTGCACGTGAGCCTGCTCGATGCCGCAGGCCAAAATATCTTCGCCTGCCCCAACCCCGCCGATGCACCGGACGACGCGCCCCATTATGGCGTCGAGAGCTCCACCTTGAGGCATGCCATCGGAGGCATGCTCCGCAGCCTCGCTGACGGCATGGCCGTGTGCGCACCGGGACCCAACTCGTATCGTCGATTCCGACCCGAAGCGTATGTGCCGATGATTCCGTGCTGGTCGATCAACAATCGCGGTACGGCCGTGCGCATCCCTTTGAGCGATGCTCAAAATCGACGGATCGAGCATAGACTCGCCGGTGCAGACGCCAACCCTTACCTCGTGGTCGCTTGGGTACTCGCAGGCATTCATCACGGCATCGCCGAAGGGCTAGAGCCGAGTGAGCCGATCCGCGGCAATGCGTATCGGGAGTCCGGTGAACGCCTGCCCCTGCATTGGGCGAGCGCCATCGAGCGATTCGCGCGCAGCGAGTTTGCCGCCGGCTATCTCGGTCGACCGTTCCGCGATCATTACGCCAAGGTGAAGCAAGGCGAACTCGATGAGTTCAACTCCTACGTGACACCCCTCGAAATGCAGTGGTATCTCGGCGCGATTTGATCACGCGATGAGCACTCACCTCCGATGAGCACTCACGTCGACTCGTGGTACGCCTCGAGCACGGCGGCCAACCCGGCACGACCGCTGCTCGAGGGTGAAATAGACGCCGACGTATGTGTCGTCGGCGGCGGGATCGCCGGCTGCTCGACGGCGCTGCATCTTGCCGAGCGGGGCTACCGCGTCGTCTTGCTGGAGGCAGAACTCATCGGTTGGGGCGCTTCGGGACGCAGTGGCGCGCAAGCCATCACGGGTGTCGCCTGCGGCCAGAGCAAACTCGAGTCATTGGTCGGCGCGGACGATGCGCGTCGTATTTGGGATATGTCGGTCGAGGCTCTGCGACTGCAGCGCGAACTGATCGACCGACATCACATCGACTGCGACTACGTAGCCGGCCAGATGCATGTCGCCCTGAAGCCTCGTCAGGAACGCGAATTGCGAGAAGACGTCGAGATCACCCACGCGCGATACGCACACGACTCGCTACGCATGGTCGAGCGAGACGAGTTGCGGAGTCTGGTTGCCTCCGAGCGGTATATCGCCGGTACGTACGACTCGGCCTGCGGTCATCTTCATCCGCTCAAATACACGTTGGGTCTCGCTGCCGCAGCAGAACGCGCTGGCGCCAAGATTTTCGAGCACTCGCGCGTGCTCGACTACCAGCGAATCACCTCGGCGAAGTCAACCGCTGCGGAATCGGCCGGAGGATCGGCGGCGACGTGGTCAGCGAGATCAGCCACTTCACTGAGCTCTACCCTGCTCGTCCGCACGGCGCGAGGCGTCGTGCGATGCCGCTCGATCGCACTTTGCGGGAACGCCTGGCTCGGCCCTTTCGCGCCGGCGCTCGCCCGTAAGATCATCGGTGTCGGCACGTGCATCGTCGCCACCGAACCGCTCGGCGAAGAGCGGGCCGCTGCACTCATCACCAATAATGCCGCGGTGACGGACATCAACTGGGTCATCGATTACTTTCGCAGGTCATCGGATCACCGCCTACTCTTCGGTGGACGCGTGAGCTACTCCGGTATCGACCCGCTAGGCACCCGCCGCGCGACCCGCGCCCGCATGGTCAAAGTATTCCCGCAGTTGGCCGATACTCAAATCGACTTCGCATGGGGCGGGCTCGTCGACATCACTCTGAACCGTGCGCCGCATTTCGGACGTCTCGAATCCGACGTCTACTTCGTGCAGGGATTCAGCGGCCACGGTATCGCACTCACCGGCATCGCCGGCAAATTACTGGCCGACGCGATCAGTGGTACCCACGATCGGTTCGACGTGTTCTCACGCATCAAGCATCGGGATTTCCCGGGCGGGCCGGCACTGCGTCGACCCGCATTAGTGCTCGCGATGCTGTGGTACCGCTTGCGCGATTTGCTGTGATCAGCGGCCGGCGGCGTGCGACATGAGCCGCGAGAATATCGGGCGTATCCGCTTCTCGGTGATCTCGGCGACGGCCGAGTAAGCGGCGGGCACCACGACTAGAGACAACAGCGTCGAGGTGATCAGTCCTCCGATCACCGAGACACCGAGCGGCGTTCGGAAATTGCCGTCTGCACCGAGTCCGAGCGCGATCGGCAACATGCCCGCTCCCATCGCCAGAGTCGTCATGATCACCGGTCGAGCTCGTTTGCGACACGCGTCGATCAAAGCCTCGTCGCGCGAAAGACCCGCTCGTTCACCCAAGATGGCGTAGTCGACGATCAGAATCGAATTTTTGACGGCGATGCCATTGAGCAACAGAAGACCGATCAGAGAAGGCAACGATAGCGAGTTGCCCGTCAGCAGCAGGAGACCGAAAGCGCCTCCTCCGCAGAGCGGGACGGCGGCCAGAATGACGAGCGGTTGCGTGCCACTGTGAAAGAGCAGCAACAACACGATGTACACCGACGCGATACCGGCCAACAGCGCGAGCGCGAAGCCCACGAAGAGTTCGACGAAGGCCTCGGAGTCACCGGCTGGCAAGATACGCACGCCCGCCGGTAGATTCTGCATAGCGGGCATGCCGCGGACCTTGGCCATGACATCGCCGAGGGGCAGCCCATTGAGTTCTGCCGATACGGTCACCGTGCGCTCACGATTCAGTCGATCGATGCGCGCAGGGCCACTGCCCTCCGTGATGTCGGCGACAGCCGAAAGCGGTACCGGACCGGACTTACCCGGTACGCGCAGCTGGCGCAGCACCGAAGGATCAGCGAGTGAGGAACCGGCCAACTGAACGCGGATCGGTACTTGGCGCTCGGCGAGATTGAGCTTCGCAAGACGCTGAGTCACATCGCCACTCGTGGCGATACGCGCCGCATCGGCGATATCGACGGTCGATACACCGAGATCAGCGGCGCGGGCCGGATCAGGACGAATGACGATCTCAGGACGGAGCAAGGCCGCCGTCGTCGTGACTGAACCGACGCCGGGCACGGTACGAATCGCTGCTGCGATCTGCTGTGCAGCCAACGACAGCTGCTCAGAATCTTTGCCGCCGATCGCCATCGAGAGACGATCGCCCGGACCGCCGGCCACGAAGCTCGCGCGAACACCGGGTAGAGACATCAAGGCCTTGCGCACATCGTTTTCGATCTCGGCGCTGGTGCGATCGCGATCTTCGGCGAACTGCAGCGTCATCGAGACTTTGCGCACCTCGGGGAAGCTGAGCCCTCCACCCATGGTCTCGCCGCCCTCACCGCCCACCGTGGTGAACGTGCTGACCACTTCCGGCACCGCAGCGCGTAATCGCGCGCGAACTTCCGCGGCCACCTCGAGCGAATCAGATAAGCGGGCGCCAGGCGGCAGCTCGACTTGTAGCTGAGCCCGCGACTGGTCGGAACTTGGGACGAAGGTCTTCGGAATCAGGGGCACCAACACCAGGGAGAACACGAACGTTCCCATGGCCAGAAGAATGACGCGTCGACGATGGTGGATCGCGTACTCGACCCAACGAAGATAACGCGTCATCAACGGCGAATCGGTCGCGGTCTTGGGCTCGCCCTGCATGAAGTGCCCCGCCAGCATGGGCGTGAGCAGACGTGCCACGAGCAAAGAAAAGAGCACGGCCGCCGCGGCAGTCCATCCGAACTCGCGGAAGAATTTTCCGGTGACGCCCGGCATAAAGGCCACCGGAATGAACACCGCCGCGAGCGTGACGGAGGTGGCGATCACGGCGATACCGATTTCATCGGCAGCATCGATGGCCGCCTGCATCGGTGGCTTGCCCATGGCGCGATGCCGCGCCACGTTCTCGACTTCGACGATAGCATCGTCGACGAGTACGCCGATCACCACCGCCAGCGCGAGCAAGGTGAGTAGGTTGAGCGAGAAGCCGAGCCAACTCATGACGGCGAAGGTGGGTATGACCGACAAGGGCAACGCCAAAGCCGAGATCGCGGTCGCTCGCCATTCGCGCAGGAAGAACCAGACGACGATCACCGCGAGTAATGCACCTTCGAGCAACATGGCCATCGAGGCGTCATAAGAATTCTTGGCCGTCTCGACCGTGGACTGCACCTCGGTGAATGTCACTTCCGGGTGCTCGGCCTTCAGTTTCGTGATGCTTTTTCGAACACCCTCGCCTACCGAGACTTCACTCGAACCTGAGGTACGGCGAACCGAGAAGCCGACCACGGGCTTATCGTTGAGCAGTGCCGCCGCGCGAGGCTCGGCAGCGCCGTCGATCACCGTAGCAATGGCGGACAGTCGCACCGTACGGCCATCGGGCAGGTAGATCGGATAGTCGGCGAGGTCTTGCGCGTTGCGAACGATCGCTACCGTGCGCACCGATTGTTCGGCGCCGCCAGTTTCGGTTCGACCCCCCGGGCGCTCGACCTGCAATCGCGCCAATTGGTTCGAGACTGAACCGGCCGTGACACCGAGCGCCTGCAGGGCTTCAGGCCGCAAATCGACTCGCACCTCACGCTCGACGCCGCCCACGCGAGACACCGAGCCGACGCCCGACACGCCATAAAGGGCCTTGGTGACTTTGTCGTCGACGAACCAAGACAACTCGTCCGGCGCGAGACGATCGGATTCGACAGCAAACGCGATCAGTGTGCCACCGACGAGATTGATGCGCTGGATGGTCGGCTCGTCGATGTCCTGCGGCATTTCACGACGCACTCGCGCCACCGCATCTTTGACCTCATCGAGCGCACGATCGATATCGCGACCCAGCTCGAACTCGATACGCGTGACCGACGACCCCTCGCTCACCGCTGAATTGATGCGCTCGATTCCAGGAATACTCGCGATGGCGTCTTCGACTCGACGCGTGACGTCAGTTTCGAGCGTCGAGGGAGAGGCTCCGGGTAACCTCACTGTCACCGAGATCGTCGGCAACGCGATATCGGGCAGCTGAGAAATCGGCAGTTGCCTCCAGCCCCAAAATCCGGCGATCACCAGAACGACGAACAGCAGGACCGAAGGCAGAGGGTACTGGATACCCCAGCGCGACAGATTCATGAGGTGGAACCGTCGATAACTTTGACGATGTCACCATCGCTCAGGAAGCCTGCTCCACGAGCGACGACTTTTTCGCCGTCTTTGAGCCCCGAGCGCACTTCGATGAACTCACCCTGCGGCGGCCCCGAGTCGATGCGCCGCTGCAGCACCTTGCCGCCCTCGCCCATCACGAAGACATAAGGGTAACCGTCGCGGAAAACCACGGACTGACGCGGAATGACCGTGACGTCGGCCTTGCCGACACGCAGGCGACCTTCGGCAAACATGCCGGCGCGCAGTGCGCCGGGCTTCTCGAGATCGGCGTAAACGAGCGCGGTACGCGTCTGAGGGTCGATCGAGGGCGAGACGGCGCGGATGACGCCGGTGACCACATCACCCGACGGGCCACGCAAGTCGACCGTCGCACCCACTTTGATGCGGGGCAGATCGTTCTCGGAAACTTCGGCGCGCCACTCGAGGCGGCCGCGTCGAATCAAACGAAGCAACTCTCCGCCGCCGGAGACGATTTGTCCGGGCTGAACATTGCGCGTGGAGATGATGCCGGCATCCGGCGCACGAAGCGTTGCGAAACCGAGTCGTAACTTGGAGGCATCTCGCTCGGCCTCGGCAGAGACCACTTGCGCCTCGGCCTTCGAACGATTGGCGCGCAGCACTTCGAAATCATTGGTCGAGATCAGGTTGCGCTCGAGGAGAGTCGCTCCACGCTTCTCTTGAGAGATCGCCAACTCGGCATTGGCTCGAGCTTGCGCAAGACTCGCCTCCGCTTGCCTCGCTTGCACGTCGAGCGTCCGACGGTCGAGTTCGACCAGGGCTTGACCTGCGACGACTTTATCGCCCGGCTCGACGAGTACGTTGGCGACACGTAGCCCCGCCACTTCGACGCCGAGGGACATCTCCTGCCAGGCCGCGACGGACCCGGAGGCCACGACCTCGCGATCGATCTGCCGACGCTCGGCTGCGATCAGCGTGACGGTGAGCGAAGAGGCCGCCGGCGCCTTGTTGCCACCGCGGGAGCACGCCGAGAGCGTGAGGGCGGCCGCTAGGACCGCAAAGAGTAGAGAATTCTTGAGGGACATCACCCGATGGACGATACGCACCTCGGGTGGGCGGTGACCACGAAGCCACCCCCGGGCGTCCATGGCCCGGTCAAACCCGGCTACCGAATCTCGTAGGCCCGATGAATATCCGTATTTCGCGCAAAGTCCGGGGGTACCGTCTCACGGCTGATCTCGCGTACCGAATGACGCGCCATCAGCCCGTCATCCAGACGAAATTTTTGGGCGTTCGTCGAAAACACCAGCAAACCGCCGGGCGCGAGCACCGCCATGCAATCTTCGATCAACCCCACGTGATCGCGCTGGACGTCGAACACCCCTTCCATGCGCTTGCTGTTCGAGAACGTCGGTGGATCGCAGAAGATGAGATCGAATCGCTCTCCACGCTGCGCTGCAGCAACAAGCCACTCACGCACATCGGCGCGCTCGAAGCGATGTCGCGGGCCGGTGAAATCATTGAGCGCGAGATTGGCCTGCGCCCACTCGAGGTAGGTGGCCGAGAGATCGACGGTCGTGGTCGCGCTCGCACCGCCCGCCGCGGCATAGACCGTCGCCGTTCCCGTGTAGGCGAAAAGATTGAGGAAGCGCTTGCCTGAGGCGGCCTCGCGCAACCGCGCGCGGGTGGATCGATGATCGAGAAACAAACCCGTATCGAGATAGTCCTCGAAGTTCACTCGAAAGCGAAGCCCACCCTCACCCACGATACGGAACTCACCGCGCTCGTCGCGCTTGGTGTACTGGTCGCCTCGCTTGACTCGACGACGAGTACGAAGATGGACGTGATCGGGCTTGACGTCGGTCGCAACCACGAGACCCGCGAGCGCCTCGGAGCGACGCTTGCGAACGGTCTCCTCCGGGATCTGCGCGGGCGCCTGATATTCCTGCACTACCAGCCAGCGCTCCGATCCGTCTGCCGCCGTGTACAAATCGATCGCGAAGGCGTACTCGGGCATGTCGGCATCGTAAAGCCGATAACAGCCGACGCCCTCGCGACGCTGCCAGGACGAGAGCTGCTTGAGGTTCTTGCGAACCCGGTTCGCGAACATCACGGCACCCGGCTGCTCGGCGAGCGACACGTCGATCTGCGAACCCTGACGCGGACGCAGGTCACGCGCAGCCGATTCGCCGACCCGCACGCGTAGCAAGCGACACTCGAGCGCACCCACGAACACGTTGTGCACGCGATGTGCGCGCAATCCGAGCTCAAGCCCGAGCGAGGCATCGCCACTCAAGATCGCCGCTTCCCAGCCCTGAAAACGTTCGCGCAAAACCTCTCCGAGCTCGGCGTGTACGGCGCGCGCCGCAGCCTGATCGCCCAAGCGAACCCCCCAGGGCGGATTCGTGCATAGCAAACCCTTCGGCGTCGGTGGCTCCGCCGTGTCGAGTGCGCCCGCTTCGAACGCCGTGATCTCGGCGACTCCGGCATGCGAGGCGTTGATCGCGGCGTCTCGAAGTAATCGTTTATCTTGATCGCGTCCGAGCAGCCTCAGACCCCTCGCCTTGCACTCGGCCAATCCGGTCGCGGCTCTCGCTTCGCTGGTCTCGACGAGTCGTTGCCACAGCGCAGCATCGTGACCTTTCCAAGCGAGAAAGCCGAAGTAACGACGGCGATGATTGGGGGCGATGCCCGCAGCCATGCGCGCCGCCTCGATGACGAAGGTGCCCGCGCCACACATGGGGTCGATAAACCCACCGTGCGCTGCAGCGATCTCGGGCCAGCCCGCGCGCATCAGGATGCCGGCGGCGATGTTTTCGCGTAGCGGCGCCTCTCCGGTATCGCCCCGCCAACCTCGACGATGCAGTCCTTCACCCGATAGATCGAGCGAAACCGTCACTCGTGTTCCGACCGCGTGCGCGTGCACTCGCACCGACGGTTCGAAAGTCGCGATGTCCGGGCGTCTGCCGGTCTTCTCACGCAGCGCGTCGCAGATGGCGTCCTTGAGGCGCAAGGTGCCGAAGTGCGTATTGGAAATCGCCGGATGTCGACCCGACCACTCGCAGGCGATCGTCCCTGACGAATCGATATGGGTGGCCCAATCTACGCTGCGCAACGCGGCGTAGATCGCGGCATCATCGAGTGCCTCGAACCGCAACAACTCGAGGTGAACCCGACTCGCCACGCGTGATTCGAGGCAGATTCGATACGCAACCTCGAGCGTTCCCGTAAATGCGACCGTGTTACCCCGCTCGCGCACATCGAGACCACCGAACTCGCGAATCTCGCGCGCGAGCAGATCTCCGAAGCCGCGCGGCACACTCGCCACGAATGCGCGAGGGGTGCTCATAGGGAAGGTGGCCACGGTCGAAGGTTCCTCGCGCCCGGCTTCAGATGTCGACAAAGAATTCGGTAAGCATCGGCATCGAAGCCTTCGAGAGTCGAATTCAGACGCGGCGTCGGCTCGGCACGTTGATCGAACTCGTCAGCCACCACCGTTCCAAGATATTGCCAACCGTCGATCACGTGCCAATGACGTATGCCGAGCGCGCTCACCTCCTCGACCGCGATCGCACCGTCGTGGGGCCAAGAGCGCAATTTGAGCGAAGCCAATTGGAGCTTGAGTCGCGCCCCGTGACGCACCGCAGGCTCTTCACCCACGCACGCTCCGGCACATCGACCGACTTGATACGCAAAGCACGATCCCGATCCCGCCGCTTCGAGACCCAGCACGCGCAGACAAAACTTATGGTCGCGAGCCAAGTTGACGAGCGCGGTCTTCGCTTGTCGCGCAGTACGATACAACCCGAACGCGTCGACGCCGGCGGGGATCGGCCCATCGAGCCGATGAAGTTGTGGCGCACGACCTCCGTCATCGATCAACCAGGTGTACGCCTCGCCACCGCGTAGCCTTCGGTTGTAGACGGGCTGCAATTCGCGCACGAGACGTGACTCGAGCAGCAAAGCGCCAAGCTCACCGGCCGTCTCGGTCCACTCGATCCGCCGCAACTGCGCGGTCAGACGCTGAGATTTCGAGTCGCGACTCGCGCCCATGAAGTGCTCGAGCACCCGCTCGCGCAGATTTTTCGCTTTGCCCACATAAATGAGGGCATCACCCTCTCCGAAAAATCGGTAGACACCCGCCGACTCGGGCAAATCGTCGATGAGGTCGGGCGATAAATGCGATGGCAGCGAGGGTCGTCGACCGACGCGTTCGATCGCGGCATCGAGCGTCGAGGTCGACCACTCCGTCCTCAAGCGCTGCCAAAGCTGCGCAAGAACCTGGGCGTCGGGTAACGCGCGATGACGCGAACTGCATTGGAGTCCATGGCGCTCGATGATGGAGTCGAGATTATGTCGACCCGCCTCGGGGTAGAGCTCTCTCGACAATCGGACCGTGCAGGTCAGCGGCGCCGAAAATCGACGGCCTGCGCGGCGCATTTCGGCACGCACAAATCCGTAATCGAATCGCACGTTGTGGGCCACGAATCGACGATTCGCGAGTCGAGATTCGATTTCCTCGGCGAGATCTTCGAATCGCGGCGCATCCTGCACCATGTCTTGGGTGATACCCGTCAGCCGCTCGATCGACGGTGGAATGCGCGTACCGGGGTTGATGAGCGAACTCCACTCCCACTCGATTTCACCCGCGCGCATCGCGACGATGGCGATCTCCGTCATGCGATGCCATGCCGGATGTCCGCCCGTCGTCTCGACGTCGACGAACGCGAGCGCTCCGTCGGCGAGCGAAGGATCGACGACGTTCGAACTCACCCGAGCTCGATCCAGGTCGTCTTCAGCTCGGTGTACTTGTCGAAGGCGTGCAGCGACTTGTCACGACCAATGCCCGACTGTTTGTAGCCACCGAAAGGCACGGTGATGTCGTCGGCATCGTAGCAATTGACGTACACGGTTCCGGCTCGCAAGCCGCGGGCGATGCGATGCGCCGTCGAGAGATCACGGCTCCACACCGCTGCCGCCAGACCGTACTCGCTGTCGTTGGCGATCTTGAGCGCCTCATCGGGCTCCTTGAACGACAGGCACGACAGCACGGGACCAAAGATTTCCTCGCGAGCGATGCGCATGCCCGGTGTCACACCGTCGAAGATGGTCGGCTCGATGAAACAGCCGCCCGTCTCGATGCGAACCTGCGAACCTCCGAGATGCACGCGCGCACCGTCCTGACGGCCCGATTCGATCAGACCCAGCACCCGGTTCATTTGGATGTCGTCGACGATGGCGCCGAGGCGCGTCGCCGGATCGAGCGGATCTCCCGGCTTGAACTCGCGCGCGATCGCGGCCACTTTCTCGAGCATCGCCTCGCGCAGGGACTCGTGCACCAGCAAACGCGATCCGGCCGAACACATCTCACCCTGATTGAAGAAAATCGCGAACGCCGCAGTACGCGCCGCCGCGTCGAGATCCGGGCAATCAGCGAGCACGATGTTCGCGGATTTTCCGCCGCACTCGAGCCCCACGCGCTTCATGTTCGACTGTGCGGCGTATTGCATCACGAGCTTGCCCGTCGCGGTCGAGCCCGTGAACCCGATGGCATCGACCCCCATCGAGAGCGCCAGTGCCTTGCCGGCCGTTCCACCGAAACCCGGCACCACGTTGAACACACCGGCGGGAATGCCCGCCTCGATGGCGATCTCGGCGAGTCGAAGCGCACTCAGCGGAGATTTTTCGGAGGGCTTGAGCACCATCGAATTACCGGAAGCGAGCACGGGGCCGAGCTTCCAGGCCGTCATGATCATCGGGAAGTTCCAAGGCACGATCGCCCCGACCACACCCATCGGTTCGCGAGTGATCGTCGCCAACGAACCCGGGCCCGTCGGCGCCACCTCACCGTAAATTTTGTCGATAGCCTCGGCGTACCACTCGATGCAGCGCGCGGAGGACGTCACATCGACCTTTAGCGCGTCGGAAATGGGTTTGCCCATATCGAGCGTCTCGAGCAGCGCGAGATCTTCCTTGTATTTGAGGATGAGCTCTGCGAAGCGCTTGAGCACCCGCTTGCGTTGAACCGGACTCTTCGCCGACCAGATACCCGAGTCGAATGCTTTGCGCGCACTTGCCACGGCCGCCTCGACATCGGGCGTGTCGCAAGAGGCGACTTCGGCGATCAGCCGACCATCGATCGGACTTTTCTTTTGAAACGTAGCGCCGCTCAAGGCCGAGACGTAGCGCCCCTCGATGAAGGCTTGGGTGGCTGGACGAAGACCCGCGGCACGCTCGTGCCAAAGAGAAGTGTTTTGCGCTGACATGGCGCGAAGTTTATCAGCCCATGCACTATTGCCCCGCGTGCCCAGATTTGCCCGCACCAAACCGGTGCGTAATGTGCGATAGAATCGCGTCAAAGCGGCGTTTCATGCCAGTACAGGCTGGCATGGCGCTTGCTGAGAAGATCCCGTAACCCTTTTACAACCCCGAGGTCATTCAAACATGAAGACTGCCCCCGTCCTTGCCGTGCTCGCTCTCGGAGCTGCGGCGGCCACCGCCCAAGCCGAGGTGTCCTCGACGATCACCCTCGCCTCCGACTACGACTTCCGCGGCATCACGCAGACGGCGCGCGACCCGGCCCTGCAGGCAAGCCTCGACTGGTCGACCGAGTCGGGCTTCTATCTCGGCGCTTGGGCCAGCAACGTCGACTTTGGTGATGGCACCGAATCCGAGTTCGAACTCGACCTCATCGGCGGCCTCGCCGGCAACTTCACCGACGACTTCGGCTACGACCTCGGTCTCGCCCGCTACAACTATTTCGATGACGGTGACGACATCGACTACACCGAGTACTACCTCGGCCTCTCCTACCAGGCCTTCTCGGTCAAATACTGGTACTCCTCAGACTTCGTGAACTCCGGCGACGCCGCTAACTACCTCGAAGCCAATGCCGACTTCCCGCTGCCGAACGACTTCACGCTCGCGCTGCATGTCGGTCGCTCGAGCGGCGACTTCTGGGGCGACGACAAGTACACCGACTACTCCATTGGCGTCGCCAAGACGGTCGGCAACTTCGACCTCGGCCTCAAGTGGGTCGACGGTAGCGACTTCAAGCCAGGCGTCGACATCGGTGATGCCAACTCATCGGAGAGCAAGGTCGTCTTCACCATCGCGACCACGCTGCCCTGGGGCAAGTAATCAGCCCGATCGCGCTGCTTTGTGGCGCGCATAAAAAAAGCGCCGGGGCCCAAACCCCGGCGCTTTTTCTTTTGGCTCTTTAACGACTAAAGCGTCGAGAACTGACTTAGGCGATTGCGCGTTGACGAGCGCCGAGCACTCGCTCGACGACCAGCCCGCCCGCGACGTAGGTCGCCATCGTCATCAGGTAGCCCGGGAAATAACCGGCTACCGCAGAAGCAAATGCCGTCAGCGTCGGCGCCGTGGGTGACGGAGCCAGCCAGAACATGCCGAGGTTGGCGACGATGAACGTCACCAGCGCGCTGCCCGCCACCGCGAGGCTAATACGACCGTAACCACCCTCTGCCACCCAACGTCCCGCGACGAACAACGCGCCGTAGGCCGGAATCAGGAAGAGATAGGCGATGGTGTAGCAATTGGTCGGCGTGCCGAGCGCAAAGGCGGCGAGGTCGACGACCCAGCCGAGCACGAAATAGGCAGGAAAGAGCCGGAGGTCGCGCAGCCACAGGCCCGCGAGGAAGAACACGGCCCAAGACGCATCGAGCGGACCGCCGTACTCGCCGAAGTGCCCGAGTCGGGTCACCGCCATGACGAGCGCCAGAGCCAGCGCGACCCACCAAAACCCGCGACGGGCTGACGTTGTGTTATCGATCATCTACCGAACTCCCCAACAAGCTCAACGCGGCGCACGATAGCGCAACGTCACGAAAAATTCCCGACCCAGGGCCGGATAAAGCGTCGCCGTCTCGTAGCGACGGTCGAACGCATTGGCGAGTCGCACCTGAACCTCGGTGGCGCTCGAGACGCGCCAGGCACCGGTCAGATCGACGGTCGCATACCCGCCGAGTTCGCGCGAATTCGCGAGATCATCATACCTGCGGCTCGCAAACTGCACACTCGCGCCCAACTCGAGAGCCGCCCTGCTCCACTCGACGGACGAGCGACCGGACCACGCGGGACGGCGCGGCAGTTCGCGGCCACGAGTGAAGCCCTGGCTTCGATCCTCTGCCGAGAGCCATCCCAAGGTCTGGGAGATCCGCCACGGGCCACCCTGCCATTCGATCGAGCCCTCGACCCCGCCGAGCGAGGCCTTCGAGACGTTTTGGGGCAGATAGGTGGCGACGTCAAAAGCGATGAGATCGTCGACTTCGCTACGATAGGCGCTGACCGACCAACGCCCCCACGACAGCCGCTGCTTGAGACCGATCTCGGTCGTCAGAGCGCGCTCGGGAGAGAGGTTGGGGTTGCTGAAGCCCGGGTAATAGAGCTCGTTGAAGGACGGCGCCTTGAACGCACTGCCGACGCTCGCATAGGCCTGCAATCCCTCGGACAGTCGCATACCCCAGGCCAGGCTACCCGTCGCGTTGGAACCAAATTGTTCGTTGTCGTCGAGTCTTGCCGCGAGCGCGAGATCTTGAGTGCCGAACCCGAAAGCGTACTGCGCGAATGCGGCGAGGTTGTCGCGAGACGAACGGGTGTAGGAGACGTCGCTGTCGACACGGTCTCTCAAAAAATCAGCACCGATCAAAAAATCACCGTCTCCAGCACGCCACTCGTTCTGCCACGTCACCGTGTCGCGCGACGAGTTGAAGACGCTCGTGAAACTCGCCGAGGCGCTAAAGCTCGTCGACTCGTCCCAGGAGCGGCCGACCGTTAGAGTGCTGCGCCAAGCGGCCGTCGGCTCAGAGACGAATTTGACGCCTGCGGCCTGGTTGACGAGATCGGACTGGTTGAGAAACGAGGAGTCGAACGACACTCGCGCCTTCGCGCGCTGCGCATAAGCCTCGAGCGTAGCGCCGCCCGCGAACCGATAGCCCGCACCCAAGTTGACGCTGGTGTTTCGATAAGGATCACGATCGGGCTCGGCCGTGAAACACCCGCCGCCCGGCGGAAAGGGTAATCCCAAGCAGGCGTTGATACCGTCGGTTTCGAGATGCGAGGCCTGCAGATCGATCCATGCCGACTCGTCACCAAAGCCCTGACCCAGCGCGAGCTGGCGAGTGCCGTTCGAACCGGTCGTCACCCGCAGAGAGCGATCAGCTCCGCCGCCACGACGCGTGAAAATCTGCACGACGCCGCCCATCGCGTCGGGGCCATAAAGACTCGAGCGGGCCCCACGCACGATCTCGATGCGCTCGACGGTGTCGAGCGGTAGGTCTTGCAAGGCCGGGATGCCGGTCGTCACTGATCCGATGCGCACGCCGTCGATGATCCAGAGTACGTGATCGGACTCGCCGCCGCGGACGTAGACCGACGTGGGCTGACCGATTCCACCCTGTCTCGCGATGGCAACGCCTTCGACGCCGGCGAGCAGCTCATCGAGCGTCCGCGCCTGCGAACGTTCGATGTCTTCGCGATCGATGATGGTGACCGAGGACAGCGTGTCCTCGAGTTTTTGCAACGTGCGGGTCGCCGTGATGACGTACGAATCGGAAGAGGATCGGCCATCGGCCGCCTGCAAAGCGATCGTCGAACAACCCACAAGAACCGGGAACAAGGCCATACGGGCCGAAAAATGAGCGCTCATCGATACTCCTTCTCGCGCTCCCACCGAGCACGCCATGGATATCGCGAGGCCGGTCTCCGGACTTACGAGTGGCGCTGATTGATGCGCCTAGGATGATCGCCTTCCCGCCCCCACCCTTGCAGTGGGAACAGTGGCCGAAGATCACCCTGCCTCGCTTACCGTTGCGGGGGCAGTGTCGGAATTACGCGCCGAAGCGCACTCACCGACTTCCCGTTTCACCTCCGATACGACCATCGCATCGAAGGCACCTCACGAACGGACGAAAGGCTACGCCCTCGGGCCGAGCCGAGTCAACGGAGAGGCGAGAAAGACGTCCGCGACGCGCGCCCGCTCCGGCGCCACGCGAGCCAACTCAAGCGGTACGCGAGAAGCGCTACCCGAGACCAATCAAGAGCTGCAGGAAAGCGCGGAGCAGCCCGCTCGGTGCCGCGCCCATTCGGGCCGTCGAGCGGCGTAAGACTCGCGGCCCGACTGGCGCTCATAGGGATTGCGTAGCACGGTCAACCATTCTTCGAGCGGTTCGGCATTGCCCTCTGCCGCCGCATCGATAGCCAGTTGTGCGAGGTAATTTCGCGGCACGTAGCACGGGTTGTGCGCGCTCATGCGACGCTGCCGCTCGCCGGTCTCGAGACCACACACCTCTCCCCGCTGACGCCATCGGGCGAACCACGCCCGCCATCGCGCTCGGAGATCGTCGGCGAGGTCGGCACTTTGGTACAACGCCGGTCGGACCACTCGCTCGATGAGCCCCTCGTCGTCTTGGTCGAGATGATCGCCGAGCCCTCTGAAGAGGATAGGCATATCGGTCTCGACCGCGGACATCAAAGAAAAGAGGTCATCGACCCATGTCGCATCGCCTTCTCGGTCGATACGGTCGAGACCGAGTTTGGCGGCGAGTAGACCCTGCCACGTGCTGCTGTAGGTGCTGCGATAGAGTTCGAGCCCCTGCTGCAGCGCATCGCGATCGTCGATGATCGGCAAGAGTGCTCCGGCGAGTCTTGCGAGATTCCAGAGGCCGATCTGGGGTTGATTGCCGTAACAATAGCGACGACCTGAGGCGTCGGTGGTGTTCGGGGTCCATTGCGGGTCATAGCCCTCGAGCCAACCGTAGGGACCATAATCGAGCGTGAGACCGAGGATCGACATATTGTCGGTGTTCATCACTCCGTGTACGAACCCGACTCGCATCCAATGCGCAATCATCACTGCCGTGCGCCGGCAAATCTCGGCGAACCACGCCGCCGGCGCAGTGGGATCGGCGGTATCGAACTCTGGGTAATGCACTCGGATGACGTGATCGACGAGACGACGCAACACCGCATGTTCATCGGCGGCAGAGTGGATCTCGAAATTCCCGAATCGAATGAACGTGGGGGCCACTCGGCAGACGATGGCACCGGGCTCAGGCTGCGGATGACCGTCGTAAAACATGTCGCGGACCACCGGCTCGCCCGTCGCCACGAGCGAAAGCGCTCGGGTCGTCGGCACACCGAGGTGATGCATGGCCTCGCTACAAAGAAATTCACGCAGCGACGAGCGAAGCACGGCACGACCGTCCGCAAATCTCGAATACGGAGTGGGGCCTGCACCCTTCAGCTGCAACTCTTGTCGCGACCCATCGACCGCGATGAGCTCGCCGAGCGTGATGGCCCGGCCGTCACCGAGCTGCCCCGCCCAATTACCGAATTGGTGCCCACCATAACGGGCCGCGTAAGGACGCATCCCGGGCGCAAGCCTGTTTCCCGCGAGAATATCGACGGCCGCACCGACTGAAGACGGGCGCGCGAGCCCCAAGCGCTCGGCGAGGTCATCCGACCAGGCAAGCAAACGCGGCGCCGCCACGGGCGTCGGCGTCACGAAGGTGTAGGCCGCCTCCGGCACCTGCCGCGGCACATTCTCGGTGTGAGGATCGGCCGGTAACGCCTCGACGACGGTCGATTCGAAGCGGACGTCCTGGAGCGCGCGCTGCGCGAGAGTGCTCATAGGCCGATTGTAGCCCGCGAGATCGCGACCGCAGCGCGATACTGCAGCGCTATCATGAGGACGTGAACGCCAGAGCTCTTCGCATCCACTCGCTGCATATCTATCCGGTCAAATCGGGTCGCGTGATCGACCTCGATGAGGCGCGCCTCGGACCGCGAGGCCTTCAGCACGATCGTGAATGGATGTTCATCACCGCAGAGGGGCGATTTATCACCCAACGCAGCCACCCCGTGCTCGCGCTCCTCACCGCGGAGCCGGACGACCTCGGCGTGACACTCATTCATCCCAACGCAGGGCGATTGCGCCTCGAGAGGCCCATACCCATGACTACGGCGCCCGACGATTGGCGCAAGGTCACGGTCTGGAAGCGCGAAATCGAATCGATCGATCTCGGGCGGGAGGCGGCACGCTTCGCAAGCGCCGTAGTCGGCGAACCTGCGCGGATCGTGGCCGCCGGCTCGGATAATTTCCCCGACGGCTATCCCCTGCTCGTCTGCACTCGAGCCTCGCTCGAAGATTTGAACATGAGACTGCCTTCGGCTCTGCCGATGAGTCGTTTCAGGCCGAACATCGTGCTCGACGGAGCCGATGCGTGGGAAGAAGATCGCATCAAAGAATTACGCATCGGACACGCACGCCTGAGGCTGGTGAAAGCCTGCACACGCTGCAGCATGACCGGCATAGATCAAGCGAGTGGCCGCAAAGCCTTAAGCCCCCTACCCGTCTTGCAGGAGTTCAGGTTCGACGCCGCGCTACGCGGCGTCACCTTCGGACAGAACGCTCGAGTCGAGAGCGGCGCTGGCAGTGTGCTACGCGTCGGCGACGCCGTGCAGACCTCAGGCTGAGGGCGCGACCAAAGGCACCCGCGAGGTCACCTGACCGCGGAAATCGAGCCAAGTATGGTTGCTGTAGTCGTACAGCTTGCAGCGACGCACGCAGTCGACATAGGTCTGCCAGTTCATTCGATAAACCTGGAACTGGTCGTTGAAACGCTCGGTCAGCAAGGACTGGGCTCGGCGCAGCGAATACATCGGGATGCGCGGATTCAAGTGATGCGCGTTGTGCTCCATGATGTTGTGGAGCAGACGATCGATGCCCAAAGGCAAGCGAACCTGAACCGTCGCGGTGAGATACGCGCGATATTGCTGCCACTCGTGGCGCTTGAGGAACCAGGCAATCTTCGGATGCGTGTGGTGCACGAACACCACGAAACCCATCACCACGTTCCAGAGCGCGAACGGCACGATCACGCCGAGCGTGAGCAACAACCCGAGGCTCTGCCCGGTCTCGATAGCCACGAGGACGATCAGAGCCACCCAGGCGATCATGCCCACGGTGACGAGTGCGCTATCCCAGTGGTACTTCGCACGACTCGCGCCAATCTGTTTGCGAGTCGCGAAGTAGAGTTTTTTCCACCACAGCTCAAGGAAATAGTAGAGACCCCAGCCGAGACCGCTGCGATAGATGCGCTCGAGCGCACGACGATAACGCGGCAGCGCATCGAACTCGTCTTTGGAGAACGGCGCCCACACCTGGTCGCGCCCTTTAAGATTGTTGAAACCGTGATGGGCCACGTTGTGACCGACGTCCCACAAACTGAACGCCGTCATCGAAGGAAGGAAGGCAATTCGACCGACGACTTGATTGAGCCACTTGCTCTTGAAGAACGAACCATGACAGGCATCGTGGCCGATGAGAAACAGACGGACGATGCCGGCTGTGACCATCAGCGAACCCAGTGCCTTCAGCCACACCGATGAATCGATGAGTACTAGCGCAAGCCCCCCGCCGAACAACGAAAGATCGATCGCCAGCGCCAGGAAGGGCTTGAGGTAACCCGCGTTTTCGAACGCGATCAGAAGCGCCTTACGACTCGTGGTCTCGGTTGTGGTCTGCATTACGAATCAGCCCCCTGGCATGCAATCTGGGAAAGCATTGTACCCGGCCTCATAATACGAGGTATGACATTCATTTCACCGCGCCCGCGCAGCGAGTCCGCGGACGTCCAGCATCTGATCGACTCACTCGACGGCGACTGGCGAGAACCCGCGATCGCGACCGGTCGCCTGCTCGTTTCGGGCGCCCGCCGGCGGGCCGACGAACGCCCTTACCTCGATGCCTTCCTGCAGGAGTTCGGGCTCTCCAATCAGGAGGGCATCGCGCTCATGTGCCTCGCCGAGGCGCTGCTGCGCATCCCGGACGATGATACGGCGGATCGTTTGATCGCCGAAAAGGTGTCGAGTGGCAACTGGGACGCGCACTCTGGGCGTTCGTCCTCGTTGTTCGTCAACGCCTCGACCTGGGGACTGATGCTGACGGGGCGACTCGTCGAACTGCCCGATGAGATGACGGGCGACACCCGCAATTGGATGCGCGGACTCAGTCAGCGCATGACCGAACCGGTCGTGCGCAACGCGCTGCGCCGCGCCATGCGCATCATCGGCGGCGAGTTCGTCGTGGGTCGAAGCATCGAGGAGGCGCTCAAACGTTGCGCCTCGGAGCCCGCCCTCGCGCTCTGCTCGTTCGACATGCTGGGTGAAGGCGCTCGGACCGACGCCGATGCCGAACGTTATACCGAGGCGTACGCCTCGGCGATCGAAACCATCGCTGCTGCACGACCCTCCGGCGACACGTTGTCGTTGCATGCGCATCACGCCATATCAATCAAACTCTCCGCTCTCGATCCGCGTTACTCGCTCACGCAACGTAAACGCACGCTCGATCGCTTGCTGCCTCGAGCGCTCGAACTCACGCGACTCGCTGCCGCCCGAGGACTCGGCCTGACCATCGACGCCGAGGAACAAGATCGTCTCGAGCTATCGCTCGAACTCATCGGCGCCTTGGCGCGCGACCCCGTGATGCGCGACTGGCCGGGACTCGGTCTCGCGGTGCAGGCCTATGGTCGGCGCGCGCCGCAAGTCGTCGATCACGTCCTCGCTCTCGCAAGCGAGCTGCGCCGCCCGCTGGCCGTACGCCTCGTCAAAGGCGCGTACTGGGACAGCGAGATCAAGCGTGCACAAGAACGCGGCCTGGCGGAGTACCCCGTCTACACGCGCAAGAGCTCGACTGACGTGGCGTATCTCGCGTGCGCTCGGAAGTTGATCGCCGCCGCGCCACTTGTCTACTCGCAGTTCGCCACGCATAACGCCCACACGATCGGCGCCATCCTTGCGATGCGACGAGCCGCGATCGGCCAGCCCTCGCTCGAGTTTCAGCGATTGCACGGCATGGGTGTATTGCTCTACGACGAGGCTCGTCGCCAGATCGAAGACTTCCCTCCCGTTCGCGTCTATGCGCCCGTGGGGCCTCACGCCGAACTGCTGGCCTATCTCGTGCGTCGGCTGCTCGAAAACGGCGCGAATACATCTTTCGTCAATCGCTTCATGGATGAACGCGTATCAGTCGACGATGTCGTCGTTGATCCCGTTGGTGAGGTGCGCACGCGACTCAAAGATTCGAGCCTCGCACACCCCGGAATTCCGCTACCGCCGCAACTCTTCGGCCGCGCGAGACGGAACTCATCGGGCCTCGACCTCGGGCTCGAGCACACACTCCAGAATCTGCGCAAAATCTGCCAAACACACCCGATCGCCGACCTGCCGCCCTTCAAACCCGCGAGCGCCGTCGCGCCGGCCTTCGAAGCGGCCTCCTCAGCGTTGCCCGCATGGCAACACCGCAGTGTCGAAGACCGCGCCGCCTGTCTCGAGCGTGCCGCCGACCTGCTCGAAGAGCAACGCGATGCATTCCTGTCGTTACTCGTTCAAGAGGCTGGCAAAACTTTCGGCGATGCACTCGCCGAGGTGCGAGAGGCTGCCGACTTTTGCCGGTACTACGCTGCAGAAGCGCGCCTGATGCAAGCGGCGCCGCAGAGCCTAGTCGGACCGACCGGAGAGACCAATGAATTACATCTCGTCGGTCGTGGCGTATTCGCCTGCATCAGCCCATGGAATTTCCCGCTCGCCATCTTTGCAGGCCAGGTCGTCGCAGCGCTCGTGACCGGCAACACCGTCGTCGCGAAACCTGCCGAAACCACCCCGCGTGTCGCGTTCGCGTTCGCCGAATTGCTTCATCGTGCAGGTATCCCGTCTGACGCTTTGAGAGTGCTGCCGATGGTCGGACGCGACTTTGGCGATGCCGCACTCGAGCACCCCGCGCTCGCCGGCGTCGTGTTCACGGGTTCCACCGCCACGGCGCGCTGGCTCAATCAAAAATTAGCCTCGAGACAAGGCGCCATTCTTCCGCTGATCGCCGAAACAGGCGGCATCAACGCCATGATCGTCGACTCCACCGCGCTGCCCGAGCAGGTCGTCGACGACGCGATCACCTCGGCTTTCGGCAGCGCGGGTCAGCGCTGCTCGGCGCTTCGATTGCTCTGCGTCCAGGAAGACATCGCCGATCGCATCATCGGCATGTTGAAGGGCGCGATGGATACGCTCGTGGTCGGCGATCCACGCGATCTCGCGGTCGACATCGGTCCCGTCATCAGTCTCGAAGCCGCTCGGCAGTTGCGCCTGCACGTCGAGGAGGTCTTGCGAAAAGGTCGACTCGTGAAGGTGGGACGTGTACCGAGCGCACAACCTGTCGGTTACCCGATATCGATCGATCCGGGACGCTACGTGGCACCTCATCTGATCGAACTCGAATCGGTACGCGATCTTACGCGCGAGGCTTTCGGCCCGGTGCTGCACGTCGTTCGTTACGCCTCCAACGACCTGCCACAACTACTCTCCGATTTGCGCGCGAACGGCTACGGTCTGACGCTCGGCATCCAGAGTCGACTCGAGGGAACTCGGCAGAGCGTCTACGCGCTTTCGAACGCCGGCAACGTTTACGTGAACCGCAACATGATCGGCGCGGTCGTAGGCGTGCAGCCCTTCGGAGGCTCGGGGCTCTCGGGCACGGGCCCGAAGGCCGGTGGGCCGCACTACCTCTCGCGCTTCGTCACCGAGCGTACGCTGACGATCAACACTACCGCGACGGGCGGCAATACGGCGCTGCTGAGCCTCGACTAAGCCCGCTGTGTTGGGGGAACTCAGCGCGCCCAGGGTGGCGCAGAGGTCGATGCGCCGAGGCGCCTTGCAGCCTCAACGAGTTTTTCGCGAGGCAGACGTCCGCCATCGACGAGGCCTTGCACGGCTGCAAGCGCAACGCTCGCACGATCGACTTCAAAAAATTGACGCAAGGCCGAACGCGTGTCACTGCGCCCGAAACCATCGGTGCCGAGCACGATGAAACGCCGACCGGGCAGATAGCTCGCCAGCATCTGCGGCACGGCACGGACGTAATCCGACGCGGCGACGATGGGGGCCTCACCGGCAAGACAACGCTCGAGATGCGACGATCGCGGAGCCCCCTCGGGTGCGAGCCGCCGAGCGCGCTCGAGATCAGCGGCTTCGCGCGCCAACTCGCTATAACTCGTCACGCTCCAGATTTCGCTCGAGATCCCCATCTCGCGCTCCAGCCATTCGCTCGCGGCGATCACCTCTCTCAGGATCGCGCCGGATCCGAGAAGACGGACCGAAGGATTAGTCCCTCGCGTGGCGTAGCGATACATACCGCGGATCACACCCTCACGCGCCTCCGCAGGCAACGATGGCTGCGCGTAGTTCTCGTTCATCACCGTCAGGTAATAGAACTCGTCTCGACCCTCTTCGAGCATGCGCCGTGCGCCATGATCGAAAATGACGGCGAGCTCACCCGCAAATGCCGGGTCGTAGGCACGGCAGTTGGGAATGGTCGCGGCCACGAGGTGACTCGAACCATCCTGATGTTGCAGGCCCTCGCCTCCGAGCGTCGTACGACCCGCCGTGGCGCCGAGCAAGAATCCGCGTGCTCGCTGATCGGCCGCTGCCCAGATGAGATCGCCGACACGCTGAAAGCCGAAAATCGAGTAGTAGATGTAGAGGGGCAGCAAGCTGACGCCATGCACGCTGTAAGACGTAGCAGCGGCCACCCACGACGACAACGCGCCCGCTTCGGTGATGCCCTCCTCGAGTAACTGCCCATCACGGCTCTCGCGATACGACAAGAGCGATCCCGCATCTTCGGGCTCGTAAAGCTGCCCGAGCGGCGAGTAGATCCCGATCTGACGAAAGAGGCTCGCCATGCCGAACGTCCGCGCTTCGTCGGCGACGATCGGCACGATACGCGGACCCAAGGTCTTGTCGCGCAGCAGATTGCTCACCATGCGCACGACGGCCATGGTAGTGGACATTTCTTTGCCCTCGGCCTCGAGCGCGAACGCCGCATAACTGTCGATCTGCGGAATATCGATGCGCTCACCTTCCCGACGACGACGGGGCATCGGGCCGCCAAGCGCCGTACGCCGATCGCGCAAGTAACGCATTTCGGGGCTGTCTTCGGCGGGCTTGTAGAAACGAAGTTCCGACACCTCGGCATCGCTCAATGGCAAATTGAACCGGTTGCGAAACTCGAGCAAAGCGTCGATGTCGAGCTTTTTCTCTTGATGTGCCGTCATGCGTGACTCGCCCGCACGCCCCATGCCGTAACCCTTCTTGGTCTTGGCCAAAATCACCGTCGGCTGCCCTCGATGAGCCGATGCCGCAGAGAGCGCGGCGTAGAGCTTGCGGAAGTCGTGGCCGCCGCGCTTCAGGCCGTCGATCTCTGCAAGCGACATGTGCGCCACGAGCGCACGCAGCTCCGGATCTAGCGCAAAGAAATGTTCTTGGTTGTAGGCGCCGTCGTTTGCACCGAGCGTCTGATACTGCCCGTCCACCGTCTTCGAAAAGGCGCGCAGCAGAGCATGGTTATGATCGCGCGCGAAGAGCGGATCCCAGTCTGATCCCCACAGCACCTTGATGACATTCCAGCCTGCGCCGGTGAAGAGCGCCTCGAGCTCCTGGATGATTTGACCGTTACCCCGTACCGGCCCGTCGAGGCGCTGCAAATTGCAGTTGATGATGAAGGTCAGGTTGTCGAGTTTCTCGCGCGCCGCCAGCGTGAGCGCGCCGATCGACTCGGGCTCATCCATCTCGCCATCGCCGAAAATTCCCCAGACTCGGCGGCCCTCGTTCTCGGCGAATCCTCGGTGCGCGAGATATCTCAGAAAGCGCGCTTGGTAGATGGCATTGATCGGACCGATGCCCATCGATCCCGTCGGGAACTGCCAAAAGTCCGGCATCAGCCACGGATGCGGATAAGAGCTGAGCCCGCCTCCGCCGACCTCTTGTCGATACTTCGAGAGCGTCTGCTGATCGAGTCGACCTTCTAAATACGCTCGCGCGTACACGCCCGGTGCAGAGTGCGGCTGGAAGAAGACGAGATCGCCGCCGCCCGGCGCGTCGGGACCTTTGAAAAAATGATTGAAGCCGACCTCGAAGATTTCAGCGGCCGAGGCGTAGGTGGCCACGTGACCCCCGAGCTCGCCGTAGGCCTTGTTGGCCCGCACCACCATGGCGAGCGCATTCCACCGCATGATCGCGGTGAGACGCTCTTCCATCGCGACATCACCCGGATGCACCGCCTGCTCATCGAGGGGAATGGTGTTCTGGTACGCCGAATACGGCATGACGTGAGCGACGACGCCCAGCTGCTGGGCCTGCTGCTCGAGCTGCGTGAGCAGGAAGAGACCTCGATCGCGGCCACCCGCGGCGACTGCGGCACGCAGCGCCTCCAGCCATTCCGCAGTCTCCTGCGGATCGATATCTCTCGTCGGATCCATGTTCATGCAGGCAATCGATGATCTTTGAAGCGCTCTCGAAGCACGCTCTTTTGCATCTTCCCCGTAGCGCCGAGCGGAATCGCCTCGACGAAGACCACATCGTCCGGGATCTGCCACTTGGCGAGTTTGCCCGCGAAGAACGCGAGCAACTGCTCACGATCGACCTCGACTCCGGGCTTTTTGACCGCCACAAGCAAAGGTCGCTCATCCCACTTCGGGTGCGGCACGGCGATACACGCCGCCATCGCGATCGCCGGATGAGCCATCGCAATGTTCTCGACGTCGATGGAGCTGATCCATTCACCGCCTGACTTGATGACGTCTTTGCTGCGATCGGTGATCTGCAGAAAACCATCGGTATCGATCGTCGCCACATCCCCCGTGTGGAACCAACCATCGATGAGCAGGTCTTCGTGCTCTTTCTTGAAATAGCTCGAGATGATCCAGGGTCCGCGGACCAGAAGATCACCCGAAGTCTTGCCATCCCAGGGCAACTCCTTGCCATCGGGATCGACGATCTTCATGTCGACACCAAACACCGCCCGCCCCTGCTTCGCGAGGATCGGCAGCTGCTCGTCCCAAGACAGATTCGTATGCTTTTCGCGTAGCGCACCCACCGTGCCGAGCGGTGACATCTCGGTCATACCCCAGCCGTGCAATACATCGACGCCGAGTTTGTGAAAGGCATCGATCATCGCAGGCGGACACGCCGACCCGCCCACGCTCGTGCGTCGCAGACTCGTGAAACGTTTGCCCTCGCTCGCGAGGTGATTGAGCAAGCCGAGCCAAACGGTCGGCACCCCCGCCGCGCAGGTCACCCGCTCGGACTCCATCAACTCGTACACCGACTTGCCATCGAGCGCCGCACCCGGCCACACGACTTTGGCGCCCATCATCGGCGCGCTGTAGGGCACACCCCAGGCGTTGACGTGAAACATCGGCACCACAGGCAAGATGCAGTCGCGTGCCGAGAGGAACGTGGAATCAGGCAACGCACCCGCGTAAGCATGCAAAGTCGTCGAGCGGTGACTGTAGAGCACGCCCTTCGGATCGCCCGTAGTGCCGCTCGTGTAACACAGACCCGCAGCGAGTCGCTCGTCGAATACCGGCCAGTCGTAATCTCCGTCTTGCGCTGCGATCCAGGCTTCGTAGCTCAACAAATTCGGGATTCCCGAATCAGCTGGCAAGGCCTCTGCCTCGCAGAGTGCAACCCAATGACGCACGGTTTTGCAATGCGGAGCGATAGCCTTCACGAGCGGCAGGAAGGTCATGTCGAAGCAGAAGACACGATCTTCGGCATCGTTGGCGATCCAGGCCACCTGTTCGGGCTTCAGGCGCGGGTTGATCGTGTGAACTACGCGGCCACTGCCACTGACGCCGTAGTAAAGCTCGAAATGTCGGTAACCATTCCATGCGAGGGTCGCGACACGATCACTCTGGGCCAGACCGAGCGCATCGAGCGCTTGGGCCAATTTCTTTGATCGGACGAGCGCGTCACGATAGGTATAGCGGTGGATATCGCCTTCGACACGGCGAGAAACCATCTCGACGTTGCCGTGATGACGCGCTGCGTGTTCCAGAAACCGCCAGATCAACAGCGGTTCGTCTTGCATCAATCCAAGCATGAGTCCCCCTTTGCGACGACGAACAGCGCATCGGGCATCGGCCGATCGAGTTCGAAGTCCGTCCAGATGATTTCGTTTTGTTTGACGCCATCGTAGTAGAGCCGCACGAGCCCCGGCTGCACCCATGAAATGCCGGGCTTCTTGAAAAAGTTCGAGTAGAGCCGCTCGTGCCAGCCGCGCGACGTATCGAAGCCGAGACGCAGGATCGCGTAGTCGTCCTTGGCGATGGAGAACAGCGTCACCTGATTCGAAGGGTCGATGATTCTTACGACATAGACCGGTCTGCCCTCGACAGAATCGTCGGGCAGTCGCTCTTGACGAAAGCCGGGCTCGATGGCGAAGCGGATCACGCCGAACCCGAAGTTCTCGGACCACTGCTTATCGGCTTCGGATGGAGGCTGCGGACCCTCGAGCGTATAAGAGCGTTGCCCATCGAACGAGATCAGACGAACACACTTGCCCTTGAAGCGCGACTCGATACGTACCTTGCCGTCGGCGGCATGCGCCATCCCTTTCTGACGGGGATACACGCGCCACATGTCGTAGCGCTCATGATGCTCGGGACCTTGCGGCGTGTAGAACACCGCATGACCACGCATCAACAGCGTTCGCGGATGAATCCAGGTCTCACCGCCCGCAGCCGCCTGCGCGCGAGCGACGATCTCTCGAGCCGACAACACCTCGCCCTCGCGAGCCTGAACCACAGAGAAGACCGACCAGATCAACAGAGCCGCCAAGGGCATACCTACGCGAGTCATCGTTGATCCTCCGCGATCAATTGCGACACATCCACCGATACCCGGCTTTGGCGACCGAGCAAGTCGAGAAGCACCATGGCTCGATCGGTACCTTCCTGCATCTCGAACACCGCCTCAAGGCTCGCATAAGGCCCGGCGATGATGCGTAGTTTCTGCCCGTGTTGGAATAGAGGCCGATGCACCTGCGGCTCCTCAGCCCCCGAGCGCAGGAGATCGATCAAAGATTGAGGGACCGTGGCGTAGGTGCCGCCGAACTTCACGAGCGAGGCCACGCCGACGGTACTGCGTACGGGCGCCCAGGACTGATCGGGCTTTGCACCCACGAAGAGATATCGCGGAAACAGCGGCTCTTCGACCCAGGTCCACTTGAGACGGCGCTGCTTCTGCACGCGCATGAGCGGACAGAGCACCTCGAACCCCTGACGCTCGAGATGCTCCTGAGCCAGAACCTCAGAGCGAGGCTTGGTGAAGGCGACCAGCCAAGTGACCATGACGGTCGACAGTGTACCGATGATCGAGGTCCGAGACCTCAGGCCGCGGGCTTCGACCGAGCGATCCAGTCGGTGACCGCCTGATCGAGAATCTCGAGCGGCATGCCGCCGTTCATCAGCAGCACATCGTGGAAACCCTTGATGTCGAAGGCTTGACCGAGCTCGCGCTCGGCGCGCTCGCGCATACGCAGAATGGCGAGCTGGCCGACTTTGTATCCTGTCGCCTGCCCCGGCCACACGACGTAACGCTCGATCTCGCGCGTCACCTCGGCCTCGGTCATACCCGTCTTGACCACCATGTATTCGATCGCCTGCTCGCGCGACCAACGCTTCGAATGCATGCCCGTGTCGACTACCAATCGTACGGCCCGGAACATCTCCGCCTGCAGTCGCCCCAAATCACTGAGCGGATCTTGGTCGTAGAGCCCCATGTCGGTCTTCGCGAGTCGTTCGGCGTAAAGCGCCCAACCCTCGGCGTAGGCATTGAACGGCAACACCTTACGCAAAAGCGGCACGCCCTCGATGAGCTGCGCGGCGGAGAGTTGGAAATGATGCCCAGGCGACCCTTCGTGAACCATCAAGGTCGCCAGACCATACTTCGGGTTGTCAGCCGTATTTTTTTGATTGATGTAGAAGCGACCCGGGCGAGAACCATCGAGCGCCGGCGGATTGTAATAACCGCCAGGAGAAGAATCCTGCGAGTACTCGGGTACTCGGACGATCTCGAGCGGCTGGGGCGGAATCGTATTGAAGAACTTGGGCGCCACCGCCATCACCCGCGCATCGAAGGCTTTCAGATACTCGAGCATCTGCGCGCGACCCGTCTCGTCGTTCGGGAAGAGCTGATCGGCGCGGTTGTTGAGTTGATTGAGTCGCTCGGCGAGCGACGCGCCCCGAATACCCTCGGCATCCAGGATCGCAAGCATCTCCGTCTCGATTCGCGCCACCTCGCCGAGCCCGAGCTGATGAATTTCATCGGCAGAGAGGTCCGTCGTGGTGTTCGACTTGAGCGCAGCCGAATAAATCGCCTCACCGCTCGGAATGCGCCAGATGCCAGCGTCGTGGTTAGCCGTTTTTCGCAGATCTTCGAAAAGCGTGATCATGGCCTCGTAACCCGGGATCACCTCGCGCTGCACGATATCGGTAGCCTCGGCGAGCATGCGCTGGCGATCACTCTCTGCGAGACCCTCGATCTTCTCGAGTTTGGCGGGCAGCGTCGTCACCAAAGCGTTGCTCGCCGCGCCACCCTTGACGAATGCGCGCATCCCCGTGAGCGCCTGGTCGATCACGAAGTCTGGCGGAACCACGCCATTGGCGCGATCGTCCTCGACACGGACCTTGACCTCACGAAGCACTCGACCAAATTCTTTGAGGCGAGATAGATAGCGCTCTGCGCTGCGCTCACTCTTGATGACGTGACCGTCGGTCAGGAACTGCGGCAGATCGACCGTTGCACCGGAAATCTGATTGACTCGATAACCGGAATGTTCGAACTCACCCTGGCGGATGATGTCGTCCAGGAACCATGCCGTCACCTTCCAAGTGAGCAACTCCTGGCCCTCGAGCCCCTCCGGTCCGTAACGGTCGAGACCGGCTCGCGCCTGACGCATCCGCTCGAGCATGCGCTTTTCGTTCGCCTCGGTCTGGTCGTCGAGTTTGCCGCTGTGGAAATCGAGTAGCGTGTCGTCGATGAGGCCGAGCTGCGTCAGCGTCTGTGGCGAGGACAGCGCCATCTGCAAGGTGATCTTGTTGACGTAGTTGTTGAGCCCGACTGGTGTGAACCAGAACCACATCGACGCGCCGGCGACCGCCAGCACGAACAACCCGAGGAACCACGCCAAAAACTTCTTGAGAGTCTTCATCGGAACTCCGCGCTTTTTAATAGTGGTGGAAAGGGAGGGACTCGAACCCTCGACCCCGGCATTATGAGTGCCGTGCTCTAACCAGCTGAGCTACCTTTCCAAGTCGGCGGCCGAAAAGGGCCGGGAGTTTGGTCGGCCCCGCCCCGCCCTGTCAAGGCAGGCTCAGACCCGGGTCAACCAGCCGTGCGGATCGGGCGCCTGGCCCTGCTGCACGGCCACGAGGGCCGCACGCAGCTTGAGGGTCTCGGGGCCAACCTGCCCGTCGCCCACCCGATGCTCGACGCCATGACGCACGAGCGTGCCGACGCTCGACAGCACAGCCGCCGTACCCGAGAGCGTCGCTTCGCCGGTCTTGATCCAGTCCATCATTTCGTCGACCGAAAACACGCGCTCCTCGATGCGATACCCCATATCACGGGCGATCGTGAGCAAAGAGTCGCGCGTGACGCCGTGCAGGAAGCTGCTGTCGAGACTGCGCGTCAGGATGTGGCCCGGTCGGATCAACAGGAAATTTGAGGCACCGGTCTCCTGCACTTCTCCACCCGGACAGAAGAGCACCTGATCGACACCATGCGCCTTGCGCGCTGCGAGTGTCGGGCCCATGGCCGCCGCGTAGTTACCCCCGGTTTTCACCATGCCGAGGTGAGGCGCGCAACGCTGCGCCTGTTCTTCGACCAAAATTTTGAGCGGCCGGATACCGCCTGCGAAGTAATCCCACACGCGGCTCGCGAGCACGACGAGACAGGCCTCGTTGGAGGGCGTGGAGGCCGCGCCGATATTCGGCATCGTTCCGAACAGCAACGGACGAAGATAGAGCGCACCCGGCGCTTCAGGTACGTCCGCGCGAACGCGATCGACCAGCGCATTGACCATGTTGGCGAGTAGCGCGGGATCGGGTTCGGGAAGAATCAGTGCCTGAGCACTGCGGCGCATACGCTCGATGTGTCGCGCAAGACGGAACACTTGCACCGAACCATCGGGATGACGGTAGGCCTTGAAGCCCT